>NZ_CP045372.1:717500-1435000 GCF_009363555.1 Sulfitobacter sp. THAF37 | reverse complement strand
CCAAGCGGGATCGAGACTCACCCCGTTTGCGCGAACATTCTCGGTCGTGATTCCGCGATTCACGCCCGAGTCGGGGGCGAGTCACCGGGTTCGACTGCGGATTCGGGGTAAGCCGACCCGGCGATTCACGTAAATCCCCGCCGTGAATCGCCACTTGCCGCCTGGGATTCTTCGAATATCGCCTAAAGAGGGAGCGGAAAGCGCGATTAAGTGGCGAAATCGATCCCGGATTCGCGGCTCTGGCTAAGCCGAAGTGGAACAGACCACCGGTTCACCCGCGGGCAGTGCGCGTTTTGGCTGCAAACGGCAGCCTCAGGGCAAGCAGCCCCAGAATTACGGCCATGTAGATCAGCGGCTCCAGTTGAATTCCCTTCACGAGCCAGACGTAGTGAATGCCGCCGAGTATCACGGCCAGGTACGTCAGCTTGTGCAGTTGGCGCCATTTCGGACCCAGCTTGCGCACGGACCAGTTGTTCGACGTTGCCGCGAGCGGCAGCAGCACGATGAACGCCGCCATGCCGATCGTGATATAGGGACGCTTGATGATGTCTTCGACCACCCGGGACAGCGCCTGCACGTCCAGAAACGCCCAAGTCAGCAGATGCAATGTAACGTAGGTAAAGGCCAGAAGACCGATGGCCCTGCGGAACCGGAGAAGATTCAGGCCGAGAAAGCGGCGCAGAGGTGTGATGCACAAACCAGCGATAAGAAGCTGAAGCGCGATTTCGCCAAACTCATGCTCCAGCGACTTGACCGGGTCGGCGCCCAGATCCCCAGTCACCCCTTTGTAAAAGAGCCAGATCGCGGGGACCAGCAGCACACTATATACAACCCACGTCGGGATGCGACGGGCGGCGCCGTTAAAGCGGTCGATGAAGCCGTTCATCGGAGCATGCCCCTGCCTGCCTTTGTCGGCAAATACGGCGCGTCGGTCGGATTGCCCGCACCGCGTTGTACTGCGCAGAACCGCATCAGAAATTCTGGACCAGGTCCATGCCTTCGTACAGGCTGGCAACTTCGTCACCGTAGCCGTTGAACATCAGCGTATCCTTGCGGCCAGCGAACAGGCCGCCGCCCAGCGGGCGTTCTGTCGCTTGCGACCAGCGCGGGTGGCTCACCTCGGGGTTCACGTTGCTGTAGAACCCGTATTCGCGCGGATTGGCCTTGTTCCAGGCGGTCGGCGGTTCGCTGTCGGTCAGCGTGATCCGCACGATCGACTTGATCGACTTGAACCCGTACTTCCACGGCACGACCAGGCGCAACGGTGCGCCGTTCTGATTTGGAATGTCCTTGCCGTAAATGCCGGTCGCCATGATGGTCAGCGGATGCATCGCCTCGTCCAGGCGAAGCCCCTCGACATAGGGCCAATCCAGGACCGGAAAGCTTACGCCCGGCATCTCGTCAGGGCGTAGCGCCGTCTCGAAGGCGACATATTTGGCGCCGGACTGAACCCCGGCCATGTCGAGCAGGTCGGCAAGTTCGAAACCGTTCCACGGCACCACCATCGACCAGGCCTCGACACAGCGGAACCGATAGATCCGTTCCTCAATCGTCATCGCCTTCATGATGTCTTCAAAGGCGTAATCGCCCGGCTTGTCGACAAGACCGTCGATCTTGACCGACCAGGGTTCGGTCGTCAGCGCATCGGCATAACGGGCCGGATCACCCTTGCCGGTGCCGAATTCGTAGTAGTTGTTGTAATTGGTGATGTCTTCGAAGCTGTTGGGCTCAAGCGCGTCCTGCGCCATGGCCCGGCTGCCCCCCATACCGGCCAGCCCCATGCCCGCGACCGCACCCGCCATCAGCTGTCTGCGGTTCAGATATACGGCCTCCGGGGTGACGTCGTTTTCCTTCAGCGTATTGATCCAGCGATGGGCCATCGGGGCCTCCTCCTCTTACTCCGTTGCACAAGAGGTAGGGTTGCAGAGCCGCAATACCAAAGACTTTCGCATTACATTTCACCCAGAACACCAGATTGTCAGCCCCCGTCCGCGCGGCACCGGCCTGCCCGAAGGCCAGAGGCGCAGAGGTCGCGGTAAGGTCACCGCCTGTGAACCCGCTTTGCCGTCAGGTCGGCCGTGAGACAGAAAAAAAGCCGCCGCGGCGACCTTTTGAACCTCGCGGAACCCCGGTCAGGAGTTTCCAACTGAAGAATGGAAGGTCTCAAACGACTGAGTGCAGAAACACGCGGCTTTCTCGCCGCCCTCCTGCCCCGTCACCGACTGAAAAGGCCGGGAAAACCCCGGCCTTTTTCGCTTGCATATATATAGCGCGGCTCAATGCACCGTGGCGTCGTCCGGCTTGGGCCGGTTGCTGGCGGCAACCCGGTCCCCGATAATCAGCCCATCGGCGCCCGCGGTGACGGTGATCCTGTCGCCGTCCCGCACGTCGCCTGCCAGGATCATCTCTGCCAGCGGATCCTGAAGTGTGCGCTGGATCACCCGCTTGAGCGGCCGGGCCCCGAACACCGGGTCATACCCTTCGTCGCCCAACCACTTCTTCGCCCCATCGTCGAGGTCGAGCACGATCTTGCGTCCGGCAAGCCGCTTGAGCAGGCGCTGAAGCTGCACATCGACGATCCCGGTCATGTTTTCCCGGCTCAGCCGGTCGAAAATGATCGTCTCGTCCAGCCGGTTCAGGAACTCGGGGCGGAAGTGCGCCCGCACGGCATCCATCACGTCACGCTTGGCCCGTGCCATGTCGCCACCCTCGGGCAGCTGGCTCAATGCCTGCGCACCCAGGTTCGACGTCAGGACGATCAGTGTCTGCTTGAAATCGACCCTATGACCCTGCCCGTCTGTCAGAACCCCGTCGTCCAGCACCTGAAGCAGCACGTTGAACACATCGGGATGCGCTTTTTCGACCTCGTCGAACAGCACGACCTGATAAGGCCTGCGCCGCACCGCTTCGGTCAGGACGCCACCCTCGTCATATCCGACATACCCCGGAGGGGCGCCGATCAGCCGCGCGACAGAGTGCTTTTCCATGAATTCGGACATGTCGATGCGCACCATGGCGTTGTCATCGTCAAAGAGGAACTCCGCCACCGCCTTGGTCAGCTCGGTCTTGCCCACACCGGTCGGCCCCAGGAACAGGAAGCTGCCCAGCGGGCGGTTCTCGTCATTCAGACCGGCCCGTGCACGGCGCACGGCATTTGCCACCGCTTTGACAGCGGAATCCTGTCCGATCACGCGGGCGTGCAGCTGATCCTCCATGCGCAGCAGCTTGTCCCGCTCGCCCTCCAGCATCTTGCCTGCGGGCACGCCGGTCCAGCGTTCGACCACGCTTGCGATCTGCTCGGGGCGCACCGCCTCTTCGACCATCATGCCGTCCTCGCGGGATTCAGCGGCCTCAAGATCCTTCTCAAGCTGTGGGATCACACCATAGGACAATTCACCCGCACGGGCGAGATTGCCCTCGCGCTTGGCAATGTCCAGATCCGCGCGGGCACGGTCCAGCTTTTCCTTGATGTCGCGGGCACCGGCCAGCTTGTCACGCTCGGCCTGCCAGGCGGCGGTCATCTCCGATGCCCGCTCCTGCAGCTCGGACAGATCCTTCTGAAGGGTTGCCAGCCGGTCCTTGGACGCCTGATCGTCCTCCAGCTTGAGCGCCTCTTCCTCGATTTGAAGCTGCAGGACCTGGCGGTCGAGCGCGTCCAGCTCCTCGGGCTTGCTGTCAACTTCCATGCGCAGCCGGCTGGCGGCTTCGTCCATCAGGTCAATCGCCTTGTCCGGCAGGAACCGGTCGGTGATGTAACGGTTGCTGAGCGTCGCCGCTGCCACAAGAGCGGAGTCGCTGATCCGCACCCCGTGGTGCAGCTCGTACTTTTCCTTGATGCCCCGCAGGATGGACACGGTATCCTCGACCGTCGGCTCCTGCACCATGACAGGCTGAAACCGGCGGGCAAGTGCCGCGTCTTTCTCCACGTACTTGCGATATTCGTCCAACGTCGTGGCGCCCACGCAATGCAGCTCACCGCGCGCCAGCGCAGGTTTCAGCAGGTTGGATGCGTCCATCGCGCCATCCGTCTTGCCGGCCCCCACAAGCGTGTGCATCTCATCTATGAACAGGATGATTTCGCCCGCGGCCTCGGTCACTTCGGTCAGCACGGCCTTGAGCCGCTCCTCGAATTCGCCACGATATTTCGCCCCGGCAATCAGCGCGCCCATATCCAGCGCGAGCAACCGCTTGTTGCGCAGGCTTTCAGGCACGTCGCCATCGACGATACGCAGGGCAAGACCTTCGGCAATCGCCGTCTTGCCGACGCCGGGTTCACCGATCAGGACCGGGTTGTTCTTTGTACGACGGGACAGCACCTGCATGGCGCGGCGGATTTCCTCATCGCGCCCGATGATCGGGTCGATGCGGCCTTCCTCGGCGCGGGCGGTCAGATCCGTGCTGTACTTCTTCAAGGCTTCATAGCCGTCCTCGGCACTTGCCGTGTCCGCCGTGCGCCCTTTGCGTACATCGTTAATAGCGCCGTTCAACGCCTGCGCCGACACCTGCCCGGCTTCCAGTGCGGATTTGGCCGCAGATTTGACCATGCACAGCGCCATCAGCAACCGCTCGACCGGAACGAAACTGTCGCCCGCCTTCTTGGCCAGCGCCTCTGCCTCGGCCAGCACCTTGGCTGTGGAATTGTCCAGATACACCTGTGCCGCATCCCCCGTCACCTTGGGCAGCTTACCCAACGCCAGCGCAAGGTTTTCGGTCACGCGACGGATATCGCCGCCCGCAGCCGAAATCAGATTGGCTGCAAAGCCCTGATCGTCATCAAGCAGTGCCGTCAGTACATGTTCGGGAGCCAGCCGTTGGTGGCTTTCGCGAATGGCTATCGTTTGCGCAGCCTGGATGAAGCCGCGCGATCTTTCCGTGAACTTGCTAAAGTCCATGGGTCTCTCCTTTTGCAAAGCGTCCGTGGGCGGATACACCCGGCTTGGCGGCATGCATCCTGTCGGACCTCGATCTGGATTTGGGGAGCAGGCCGCTGAAATCAAGAGCCTGACGTCATATTAAGTTCGCGCAGGGCCACTACATGTTGTGGCTTCGGCGGACGCTGCCCACAACCTGAACGCGTTGAGATTGCAGAAGAAACGTCCGGTTATCACCACTTTAGATATCTGCAACAAAAAAGTTATGCACAATTATTTTACTGTTATTAAAGGATAAATCCTGTTTATTAACAGAAAGCGGTGAGAAAGATGAAACCATTTCGCAACACAATCGTTTATACCTTTAGAAAATAAGACGTCATGCGATAGTGATCATGAACCCACGAGGTAACCATCATGCAGAATACCAGTATTCAGTTGTCAGACGTGATCTATAATCCTGCGGAGCAGACCTTCGAGGCGCTGGTCACAGTGACCCGCGATGGCAAAAGCCGGAAATATCCCTGCGCCATCAGCGCCCCGATCACCATGAGCTTCGAACAGGCAGCCAAAGGGCTTCGCACGCAGGCCGAACGCCGCGACGACAGGGGTACGGGAATGTACTCCGAGAGGGTCCGTCGCGCCGCCAAACAGCGTGCCGGTCGGCCAAGCTTCGACCCGCGGCGTTGGCTGGAAAGCCTGATAGCCCTCCCCGGCAACCGCGCCGCCTGACCTACCGAATGAGTTTTCGCGCATCACCTGCCTGACCGCGCGAATTGTGGGGTGCCGCTGCTATTCTGTCCCGTAGCCGCCCCACCATCAGAGACGAATGCCTGCCTGCACTGTCTCTGACACACTGACCCGGATCGCGCACAAGCGGATCCGGGTCTTTTTTTGCCGGAATACACTGGCGCCTATTGTATCGCCGCGTTTTCACTGGACAGGCTGCGCTGAAACCGTCTACGTCCCAGGCGTTTGCCCGCGCCAGCCAAGGATCCCAGATGACCGATGACCGCCTGATCGTTGCCCTTGATGTTCCCGATGCCCTTTCGGGGCTGTCCCTTGCGGAAAAGCTGGGGGATGCAGTCAGTTTCTACAAGATCGGCCTGGGCATGCTGACGGGTGGCGGTTTCGCGCTGGCCAATGAACTCAAGCAGGAGCATGGCAAGCGCATCTTTCTCGACATGAAGCTCTTTGACATCGGGGCCACGGTCGAGGCGGCAGTGCGCGGCCTGGCCCAGTTCGACCTTGATTTCCTGACCGTGCATGGCGACCCCTACGTCGTGTCCGCCGCGCGCGCGGGTGTGGGCCAGCGCGAGACCAAGATCCTCGCCGTTACCATACTCACATCTCTGGACCGCGCCGATCTGGACGGCGCCCTGATCCGCGACGGGACCATCGCCGACCTTGTCCAGACCCGCGCTGCGCATGCCTTTGAGGCCGGGGCGGATGGCATCATATGTTCCCCGCACGAGGCGGCCATGGTCCGCGCCCTGCCCGAAGCGGCGGGCAAGCTGATCGTTACCCCCGGCGTTCGGCCCGTGGGCAGTGCCGCAGGGGATCAGAAACGCATCATGACACCTGCCCAGGCCATCGCGGCGGGGGCAGACCACGTGGTTGTCGGTCGCCCGGTATGGCAGGCGCCCGACCCCCGGCAGGCAACAGAGGACATTCTGGCGGAGATGCGCAGCCCACAGGTGGTGCGGCCAAACGCCCTGCGGTGAAGTGAAACGCCGCCTGGCCCGCCCAGAATTCAACCACAGACTGTAACATAAATGACAACAAGGGCGTTCTGATCGGCGGGGTCAGGAATTCCCGACTAGGTGGAAATGGCGAGGTAGTGTTAACCTTTTGCCAGGTGATACTCCCCGACGAACTGGTTCTTCCTGAAGTTCGTCAACTCCCCCCGCTTCAGACAGCGGGGGGCTTTCTTGCAAAAACGCATGGCGATTCAGACCTCATCTCTTCTGCCGGGATTGAGGAACAAGCGAAGCCGGGCCTGAAACGCCGGCACCGCTTTGGGGTGCATCAGGAATTCTTCGGGTGTCATCAGGGTCCAGCACTGACCTTCATCGCCAAACACGATGTCCTCGGCAATCCGTGACGGCTGCTCCGCGACGAAGAACCACTTGACCCGGCCATCCTCGGTGAACCGCTGCTGCCATGTGACCGCCTCTTCGGGCACCTGCAGGCCCAGTTCCTCGCGACATTCACGCAAGGCACAGGCCAGCGGCCCTTCCGCGCCTTCCCGCCCCCCTCCGGGCAGATCCCAATACCCCGCAAAGGGCAGTTCGGGGATGTCATCCCGCAGGATCACGGCCAGTTTCCCGCCGATGAACAGGGCGAGCTTGGCACCGTCAAAGGCGTCTTCGTGCCCCATGTTCTTTCCTTCGCACGAACGCTACATTGCCTACATAACCCTTTTGTCGTGTGTGCCAAGATGGCGAGCCTCTGTCGTGACTGTCTGAAAGAACTGCCTGCCGTGGCGCGCTGCACCGCCTGCGGCAGCCCGCGCGTCCTGACCCACCCCGAGTTGATGGAACTGACCATCGCCCACATGGATTGCGACGCCTTCTACGCCTCGGTGGAGAAGCGAGACAACCCGGCGCTGGCGGGCAAGCCCGTGATCATCGGCGGCGGACGGCGCGGCGTCGTCTCTACCGCGTGCTACGTGGCGCGCATCCGGGGCGTGCGATCTGCCATGCCGATGTTCAAGGCACTTCAGCTGTGTCCCGAGGCGGTGATCATAAAGCCCCGGATGGCAGCCTATGTCGAAGCCTCGCGCGCCATCCGCGAGATGATGCAGGATCTGACCCCGGCCATCGAACCCCTCTCGCTGGACGAGGCGTTTCTGGACATGACAGGCACCACTCGGCTGCACGGTGCGGCACCCGCCATGATGCTGGCGCGGCTGGTGCGGCGCATGAAAACCGAGCTGGGGCTGACCGGCTCCATCGGGTTGAGCCACAACAAGTTTCTGGCCAAGATCGCTTCGGACATCGACAAACCGCATGGCTTTTCCGTAATCGGGCGGGCCGAGACCGGCGCCTTTCTGCGGGACAAGCCCGTCAGCATGATCTGGGGCGTCGGGGCGGTGACGCAGGCGGCGCTGGAAAAGGCTGGCGTGCGCACCTTTTCGGATCTCCTGCGCTGGGAAAAGGACGACCTGATCCTGCGTTTCGGCGGCATGGGCGAACGGCTGTGGCATCTGGCGCGCGGGCAGGATCGCCGCCGCGTGTCCGCGCATGAGCCGGTCAAATCGATCTCCAAGGAGACGACTTTCGGGGAGGATACGGGCGATGCCGATATCCTCGACGGTCATATCTGGCGCCTGTCGGTGCAGGTGGCGGACCGGGCCAAGGCCAAGGGGATGGCCGGACGTATCGTGACGCTGAAACTGAAGCACGCGAATTTCAAGACGGTCACGCGCCGGGTGTCCCTGCCGGATCACACTCAGCTTGCCGATCGCATCTACCGTCAGGCCCACGCCCTGTTCGTCCAACTGGACGATCCCGGTCCCTTCCGGCTGATTGGCGTCGGCATTTCGGATCTCGGCACACCCGATGGTGCGGACCTGGCGGGCGATCTGCTGGACCCGCAGGCCGGACAGCGCAGCCGCGCGGAAAGAGCCACCGACAGCATCCGGCGCCGCTTCGGGGAAAAGGCCATCGTCAAGGGGCGGGCGCTACGCTGACGTGCAGCCGCTGGCCACGGCACAGGCAAGCTAATTGAATTAACACCCCACGCACCGCCTATGCGGGCGCCCTTTGCGCCGGACTGCGATTCGCCTTGCACCAACCCGAACACAGCCTGTCCGACCGCCGCAAATCTGCGCGTTTGTCCCGACGCGCACCATGCCTGATCCCTCTTGACAGATAACCGTACATACAAGTACGGATAACAAAGCGTACACATAAATACGGAAATACGATGACCTCTACCCTGACCCGCCCATTGTTGATGTTGTCTCTGCTCCTGTGCGGGGCGCTCTTCGGCTTCTTCTATGCTTGGGTCTGCTCGACGATGTGGGGCCTGGATCAGGCGGACCCGCGGGTTGCCATCTCGGCGATGCAGGCCATGAACGCCTCCGTGCGAAACGCGGTTTTCGCGCCCGCCTTTTTTGGAACGCCTGTGGCGCTGGCGATCACCACGCTGTGCCTGTTTTCGTCAGCGCAGCGAACCGCCGCGTATTGGACCCTGGCCACCACCCTGTTGGTGGTATTTCCCGGTGTTCTTCTGACGATGGCCGTTAACGTGCCGATGAACGAGGCTCTCGGTGCGCTCAGCGTTCCCGAAGATATCGAGGATGCCCGCCGAATCTGGCAGGAATACTCCGCCGACTGGCAATTCTGGAATCAGGCACGCACCGTGGCGACAGGGCTCGGGCTGCTCTGCCTTGGCATGGCCTTTCTGGCCGAAAAGAAGGTAAGCAGCTATTCCGCCGCGAGCGGCTGACGCCCCTGACCGATCTGCGCAATTTCGCGCACCACCTGCTGCAACGCCCCGCGCACGGCTTCGAAATCGCCATTGGGCCGGATCAGCGCCTCGTTCATATAAACCGAACGGTCGATTTCCACCTGAACGGCATGCTGCCCGCGCGACGGACGTCCATAGGCCTGAGTGATATAGGCCCCGGCAAAGGGGGTGTTTCTGGTCACGACAAAGCCAGCTGCCGCAAAGGCCGCTTCGATGCGATCCACCACCTCAGCGGTCGCCGAGGCACCAAAACGGTCGCCCAGCACAACGTCCGGACGGCGCATGCCGGACCGCGCCACACCATCCATCGCCTCGTGCGGCATGGAATGGCAATCCAGCAGCACCGCCTGCCCGTGCCGCCGGTGCGCGGTGTCCAACAGCTTTTGCAGCATGTCGTGATACGGCTGCCAATACCTGTCGATGCGACGCTGCGCTTCTTCCAGCGTGATCTTGCCACGATAGATCGCCCGCCCATTCGCCACCACGCGCGGCACCACGCCAAGGCCGGACGCCACCCGCGGGTTGTGCCCCTGTCGGCGCACCCCTTCGATCAGGGCCGGATCCAGTTCATCGGACGACCGATTCAGATCGACAAAGGCCCGAGGCGCGCCAGCCTTTATGAAAGCGGCACCGAAACGCGGGGCACTGTCAAACAGCATGTCGACGAAAGCATCCTCGGAAGACCGGATCGCGTGTTCGTCCAGCACTGTATTGCGCAGAAAGGACCAGGGGTAATCCCGCCCCGAGTGGGGCGAGGCAAAGACCACACAGGACCGGTTGCGCTCAGGGTGCAGAACTTCATAGGCGGACTTTGGCATGGCGGCCCCTTTCGGTTCGAACATAGCGCAGAAAATTGAGATGCCAAAAGCCCTTGATCATGGCTCCGACTCCTTTTATAGCACCCCTCACGGCGCGGGTTTTCGCGCCCCATTTTGTTTGGGGCCGTGTTTATCCCGTGTTTCAGTGTGGGTGATTAGCTCAGCGGTAGAGCACTTCGTTGACATCGAAGGGGTCACTGGTTCGATCCCAGTATCGCCCACCACCGAAATTCACCGGCCGGACGCCCAGGCGTGTCTGGCTGCCCGCAACCCGGCGCTGGTTCGCGCCAGACAGAAAGATGGAGGTGGACATGAAAGTTCGCAACTCGCTCCGCTCGCTCAAGAACCGGCACCGTGATTGCCGCGTTGTGCGTCGCAAAGGCCGCGTTTACGTGATCAACAAGACGCAGCGCCGGTTCAAAGCCCGCCAGGGCTGAACTTTGCCAGCAATTGCTGTTCAAGGCTGTCCTCCGGGGCAGCCTTTTTCTTTTGGGGTCAGCACAGCCTGGGGCGCACCTCGTAACGCGGAATCCTGTCGTCGGGTCCGTCCGGGTCCGGACCGGGCACCGCCAGCCACCTCTCGTCCGGCGCAAGCCGGAGCGTCTGGCACAGGCTCCTCGACGCCGTCTCGATGGCTTCGGGATCTTCCAATACCCGCCGCAGGTCGATCACATGGCCCTGACGCCGACTCAACCCTTTCACCCGAAAGGTCAGCGGCGCCTCAAGGTTGAAAAAGCGCGTATCAGGGCCAAAGAGACGCTTCTCACCCTGCCATTCCCGCCCTGCGGCAATGGAGACCTCGAATTCGCCCGGCGGCACCAGAACGCGGAAAAATTCCCCACCCCGCGCATAGGCCGCCAATACCGCGGCATCTTCGTTTACCGGTGTCAGCATCAGCAGGTAGTCCAACCCGGGGTGCGTGCGCAGCTGCAGCGGAAACACCGCAGGCAAGCCAGAGCGGTTCCACATCAGCCCCGGTTCCGGCGTCGCGCGGGAGGGCGTTGCCAGGACGGCCAGCAGCCAGGCCAGGACAATCAGGAGATAGGTCAGATTTCGACGCAACGGCATGGCCATCGGATGTCTCACAGCTGGTTCAGCAGCGTCGCCCCGGCCTTGCCACCGGGGCGACAAGGAATAGGGTGCCAGAAAAGCTGCAAACAGAAAAGGCCACCACATGAAAACCTATACCCCCCCAGAGGTCTGGACCCAGGACGAAGCCAGCGGCGGGCGCTTCGCGTCGATCAACCGCCCGATCGCGGGGCCGACCCATGACAAGGAACTGCCCGTCGGCAAACATCCCTTCCAGCTCTACTCACTTGCCACGCCCAACGGGGTAAAGGTGACTGTCCTGTTCGAGGAACTGCTTGCCGCAGGGCACCAGGGCGCGGAATATGACGCCTGGATCATCGACATTTCCGAAGGCAATCAATTCGGCTCCGGCTTTGTCGAGGCTAACCCGAATTCCAAGATTCCGGCATTGATGGATCACTCCGGCGACGCGCCGCAGCGCGTCTTCGAATCGGCGTCGATCATGATGCACCTGGCGGAAAAATTCGGTGCATTCATCCCCGAGACCCCTTCGGACCGGACCGAGATGTTCAGCTGGCTGTTCTGGCAAATGGGCAGCGCGCCCTACCTCGGTGGCGGGTTCGGCCATTTCTACGCCTATGCGCCCGAGAAATGGAAATACCCCATCGACCGCTTCACGATGGAAACCAAGCGCCAGCTTGACGTGCTGGACCGGCATCTGGCGGACAAGGACTGGATGGCGGGCAGCTATTCCATTGCCGACATGGCAATCTGGGCGTGGTATGGCCAACTCGTGCTGGGGCGTCTCTACGATGCCGGAACCTTCCTTGACGTGAAGTCCTACAAGAACGTCCTGCGCTGGGCAGAGGCCATCGACGCCCGTCCGGCGGTCAAGCGGGGCCGCATGGTCAACCGTGCTTTCGGCGACGATCTGTCGATGCAACTGCGCGAGCGGCACGATGCGAGCGACTTTGAAACCCGGACGCAGGACAAGCTGCAGGACAACGAAGGCTAGGTTCGGCTGCACAGGGTCCGGGGCGCGCCGCGCCTCAGACCCGCCTGCCCCGGCCCACCTGGCGGCAGATCAGGATCACGGGCAGCAGCCCCATCGCTACGATCACAAGGCTGGGCACCGCCGCGCCACCCAGCCGTTCGTCGCTTGCCAGCCGATAGGCCTGTACCGCAAGGGTATCGTAGTTGAACGGCCGCATGATCAGCGTCGCGGGCAGCTCTTTCATGACATCGACAAAGACGATCAGGAGCGCGGTCAGCAAGCTGGGCGCGAGGATCGGCAGATGAACCCGGCGCAGCGTGCCCATCGGCCCTTCGCCCAATGACCGCGCGGCGGCGTCCATATTGGCATGAACCATCGCCTGTCCGCCTTCGTAGGCGCCAAGCGCCGCCGCCATGAAACGCACCATGTAGGCCGCCACCAGCAGCCAGATCGACCCCGTTATCAGCAACCCGGTAGAGATGTTGAAAGTCGCGCGCATCCAGGCGTCCAGCGCGTTGTCGAAGGCGGCGAAGGGCACCATCAGCCCTACCGCGATCACCCCGCCCGGCACCGCGTAGCCCAGCCGCGCCACATAGGCTGCCCCGCGTGACAACCGTCCGGGCCGCAGCCTGCGAAAGAACCCCACGCAGACCGCACCGATCACCGTGACCACGGCCGCCACACCCGCAAGCGTGACGGAGTTCCGCATGAAACCCAGATAGCGGGGGCTCAACAGGTCCTGCTCGGCCCCCAGGCCCATCGTGAACAGGATGATGACCGGCAACACCGCGCCAAAGATGACCGGAATGCCACAAAGCAAGAGCGCCGCGATTCCCGCAAAGCCCTGCAGTCTGATCGGGGGCATGCTGGGGGCGCGTTTCGCGGGGTCATGGTATTTGGCCTTGCCCCGCTGAACCCGCTCAAGCATCGCCAGCAACAGGGCAACCGACAGCAGGCACAGCGCCAGCTGCGCCGCCCCCGCCCGGTCATACAGAGAGAACCAGGAGGTATAGATGCCGGTGGCAAAGGTCTGTACGCCGAAATAGGCGACAGTGCCGAAATCCGCGATGGTTTCCATCACCGCCAGCAGGACACCCCCCGCAATCGCGGGGCGCGCCAGCGGAAGGCTGACCTTGAAGAACGCCGCAAAGGCAGAAGACCCCAGCGCCCGCGCCGCAAGGAAGGTCGTCCCGCTCTGCTGGAGGAACGCCGCCCGGGCCAGCAGATAGACATAGGGGTACAGCACCAGAATCAGCATGATCGCTGCCCCGCCCAACGAGCGGACATCAGGAAACCAGTAGTCCCGCGGCCCCCATCCGGTCACGTCGCGCAGCATGCTTTGCACGATCCCGGGGTGATCCAGGATATAGGTATATGCGTAGGCCAGCACATAGGCCGGAAAGGCCAGTGGCAGAACCAGCAGGATCTCGAACAGACGCACCCCGGGAAAGCGGGTCATCGTCACCAGCCAGGCCGCGCCGACCCCAACGGCAAAGGTGCCCGCTGCAACCAGCACGACCAGTTTGAAGGTCGTCCAGGTATAGCCCCCCAGCACCGTCGAGATGAGGTGCCGCACTGTGTCCGTCCCTCCGCTGAGCGCCGCGATCAGCACTGCGATCATCGGCAAGGCACAGGTCACGGCGACAAACACCGCAGCGACGGCCAAGCTTCGCGTTCGGTCCGTCTGGGCGGCGTGCTTTTGCAGGGTCAGAGCTGTCGTCTGGGTCATGCCCCTATTTCGATGATTTCAGTCAGGATTGCCAGACCCAGCCAGTCTTCAGACCGGAACAATTCAACGCACCCCCGGGTTCATCTGGTATGACTGATGAACGCACGTCCACGCACCAAACGGCCAAGCTTTATCGTATGGTCATGCCTGACCATCTGTGCCCCTTCGGTTTGAAAGCGAAAGACCTTCTTGAGCGCGAAGGGTTTGCGGTCGAAGATCACCATCTCGAAACCCGCGAAGAAACCGACCGCTTTCAGGAGCGGGAAAATGTCGATACGACCCCGCAGGTCTACATCGGCGGCAAACGGATCGGCGGCTACGACGACCTGCGCGTTCACCTTGGCCACGACAGCGCGAAGGACGACGGCAAGAGCTATCGGCCGGTCATCGCATTGTTCGCCATGGCTTTCGCCATGAGCATGGCGCTGTGCTGGCTGTCTTTCGGAACACTTCTGACCGTCATGGTCATCCCCAAGTTCATCGCGATTGCGATGTGCCTGCTCGCCCTGCAAAAGCTTCAGGACGTCGAGAGTTTCTCCACCATGTTCCTGAACTACGATCTTTTGGCGCGCCGTTGGGTGCCCTACGGGAAAATCTATCCATATGCCGAGGGGCTGGCAGGTGTATTGATGCTGGCAGGCGTCGCCACCTGGCTGTCTGCCCCGGTCGCACTCTTCATCGGCACAATCGGCGCGTTGTCAGTATTCAAGGCGGTCTATATCGACAAACGCGAATTGAAATGCGCCTGTGTTGGCGGCGACAGCAATGTGCCGTTAGGGTTTATCTCGCTCACCGAGAACCTGATGATGGTCGCAATGGCGATCTGGATGGCGGCGACGGCGCTGTAACTCAGTCGTAATTTCGCTGATCCTCGATCACCAGCCCGTCTTTGGGCAGGGTTCCGGGGTCGACTACGATGACCTCGCCCTTCAGCTTCAGCAGATTTGTGACCGACTGTGCATAGAGGGCTGCATCTCCGCCCGCCGCCTCAATGTGAACGGTCATGACGTCTTTTTCGCCCGCGCGGCTGGCAACGACGCGCGCCTTGCTGATTTCATCGTGCTGGGCCACCAGCGCCGCGACCTGTTCCGGGCGCACGAACATGCCCTTGATCTTGGTGGTCTGATCGGCGCGGCCCATCCAACCCTTGATGCGCATATTCGTCCGCCCGCAAGGACTTTGCCCCTCCATGACTGCTGACAGATCGCCGGTGGCGAAGCGGATCAGGGGGTAATCCGGGTTCAAGGACGTGACGACGACCTCGCCGACCTCGCCCGCTGCGACCGGATCGCCGGTGCCGGGGGTCACGATTTCGACGATCACGCCTTCGTCCACGATCATTCCTTCCATCGCCTGGCTTTCATAGGCGACATTGCCGAGGTCGGCGGTTGCATAGCATTGCAGGCAGGCAATACCCCGATCGGTGTAGTACTGCCGCAGCGAGGGAAACAGCGCACCGCCGCCCACCGCAGCTTTGGTGATGCCCAGTTTCACCCCCATCTCATCAGCTTTCTCCAGGATCACCTTCAGATAATCCGGTGTCCCCGCGTAGGCCGTGGTGCCGATGTCTCGGGCCGCGGTGACTTGCAATTCGGTCTGGCCGACACCAGCGGGCAAGACCATTGCGCCCACTGCCCGCGCACCGCTTTCGAACATATGGCCCGCTGGGGTCAGATGGTAGCCAAAGCAATTCTGAACGATGTCTTCCGGCCCCAATCCCGCCGCATGCAGGAAGCGGCCCATGCGAAACCAATCGGGGCTGCTGCCACCGGGTTCGTAGATCGGGCCTGGCGACTGGAACACATGCGTCGCGTTATGCACCGCGATCCCGCCGAACGGCGGGGCCGCCTTTTGCCAGCCGCTGAGGTCGGACTTGCGCAGGACCGGCAGTTTCGGCAAGTCATCCGGCCCCGAAACCCCCGCGGCCGCCATGCGCCAGCTCTCCGGCGCACCGGTGATGCCTGCCAGGATTTGCCGCAGTTGTCCGGCCTGCGCTGCCGCCCGTGCGTCGGCGCTGCGGGTTTCCAGATCATCGAAATGGGAATCGGACATGACTTCGACCCTTGTTGCTCTTGAACTTGAATGAGGAGCATGGCGCCCCGATGACGTTCGTTTCTGCCTACGCGGCCTTTGCCGGCCGTCAGGATAGCCAGCGTTTGCGGCGGCGGTAGCTGCGCACCTCGCGGTAGCTCTTGCGGCCTTCGTCCGACAGACCGAGGTAGAACTCTTTCACGTCCTGATTTTCGCGCAGGTCGGCTGCGGGGCCGTCCATGACCACACGGCCGGATTCCAGGATATAGCCGTAGTGGGCAAAGCGCAGGGCCACATTGGTGTTCTGCTCGGCCAGCAGAAACGTCACGCCCTGCTCGTCGTTGATCGACCTCACGATCTCGAAAATCTGCTCTACCAGCTGCGGGGCCAGGCCCATCGACGGCTCGTCCAGCAGGATCGTTTCCGGGCGGCTCATCAGCGCACGTCCGACGGCGCACATCTGCTGCTCCCCGCCCGAGGTATAGCCCGCCTGGGACCTCCGCCGCTCTTTCAGGCGCGGAAAGTAATTATAGACCATTTCAAGATCGGCATTGATAGCGCCGGTGCCATCGGTGCGGGTATAGGCGCCCGTCAGCAGATTCTCCTCGATGGTCAGGTGTTCGAAACAGTGGCGACCTTCCATCACCTGGACGACCCCCTTCTTTACCGTCTCGGCAGGGTCGGCATGGTGGATGGGTGCGCCACGATATTTGATCGACCCTTTCGTGACCTCGCCCCGCTCGCTCGCCAGCAACCCCGAGATCGCCTTGAGCGTGGTCGTCTTGCCCGCCCCGTTGCCGCCCAGCAGCGCGGTGATGCCGCCCTTGGGCACGTTCAGGCTGACGCCTTTCAGCACGAGGATCACATGGTTGTAGATTACCTCGATGTTGTTGACTTCCAGCACGTTGTCCACGGCCACGTCAGCGGTATCGGTGTCGTCCAGCATGGGTTTCGTCTTTCCAACAGGATCGGGGATGATGCCCGGCCCGCACCATGGCGCGGGCCGGAAACTGCGCCTTAGCTGCAGCCAGGCTCGATGTTGTTCTCGGCCGCATAGGCGGTCGAGTCTTCCTCGATCAGCGGGCCGATCACGTCGCGGTCGGTTTCCGAGAAGTCAGAGATCAGCGTCCACTCCTTGGCTTCCGCGTCCCACTGCGTCACACCGACAAGACCGTTGCCGCCATGGTTCTCGCAGCTCACCTTGAAGGTCGGGCCAAAGCCGGGCAGACCCAGCTCGGTCATTTTCTCTTCGGTCATGTCGAGGGCTTCCATGCCGTCACGCATCATTGCAGGCGTGATGTCCTTGGTGTCATGGATCTCCATTGCGTTCTTGGCAGCTTCGGCAGCCAGCATCGCGGCATAGAGGCCACGGTTATACAGCACGGTGCCGATTTGGTCGCCAGCACCGGCGGCCAAGCCCTTGTCAACAACATGTGTCTGAATGTCGTCGAAGACCGGGAAGTCGCTGCCCACGCCGTGGAAGGTCAGCGCCTTGTAGCCATCCGCCGCTGCACCGGCTGCCAGCACGTCATTTTCGGAACCGGACCACCAGATGCCGATGAAGTTTTCCATCGGAAACCGGATGTTCGCCGCTTCCTGAACCGCGACCTGGTTCATCACACCCCAGCCGTACATGATCACGTAATCGGGCTTGTCCCGGCGAATCTGCAGCCACTGGGATTTCTGTTCCTGGCCCGGATGATCGACCGGCACTTCCGACAGTTCGAAGCCGTGCTTTTTGCTCAGTTCCTGAAGGGTCCGGATCGGTTCCTTGCCATAGGCGGAGTTGTGGTAGACCAGCGCGATCTTCTTGCCGCTCAGGTCGCCGCCGTTCTCCTCCAGCAGATAATTGATGGCGCCCGACGCACCGTCCCAATAGTTGGCGGGATAGTTGAACGTGTGGGTGAACACTTCGCCGTTCTTGGCCGAGGTCCGGCCATAGCCCATCGTGTGCATCGGGATGTCATCAGCCGTCGTTTTGGGGATCAGCTGATAGGTGATTCCGGTCGACAGCGGTTGATAAACCAGACCGCCACTGTCCTTCAGCGATTCATAGCACTCCACACCCTTCTCGGTGTTATAGGCCGTCTCGCATTCCGGAACGCTTGTCATCACCCCGTTGATGCCGCCATCACGTTCGTTCAGCATGGTGAAATAGTCGGCGTACCCGTCAGCAAAGGGGATCCCGCCCGCGGCGTAGGGGCCGGTCCGATAGCTCAGCGACGGAAAGACGAGTTCCGCCATCGCCGGGGCGGCGGCCATCATGCCCGCGACCGCCAGTGTTGCCAGTTTCAGTTTCATCGGTGTTTCCTCCCTTGGATAATTTCCGACTTGTTACGTTTGAGGGCAGGGTTCCGCCCCACCTCGGTTCAGTAGTCCCGATCCTAATGCGGGAAGGGCCACAATCTGAGTTTTTCCTTGGCCACGCGCCAGAGCTGCGCGATGCCATGCGGCTCGGCGATCAGGAACAGCACGATCAGCGCCCCCACGATCACCAGCTGCAGATGCGCCACGATGTCGGTCGGCCAGCCCAGCCAATCCACGCCGACAACCTTCAGAAGGACCGGCAACAGCACCAGGAAGGCCGCCCCCGCGAAGGATCCGAAGATACTGCCCAGCCCGCCGATGATGATCATGAAGAGCACCAGGAAGGATTTCTGGATGCCGAAAGCCTCGCCCACCTCGACCGCGCCCAGATAGATCGCAAAGAACAATGCCCCGGAAATCCCGATGAAGAACGACGAGACCGCAAAGGCCGTCAGCTTGGCCCGCAGCGGGTTCACACCGATGATCTCGGCCGCGATGTCCATGTCGCGGATCGCCATCCACTTGCGCCCCACCGACCCGCGCGTCAAATTCCGCGCCACGATGGCGCTGAAGATCGTGAAAATCAGGCAGAACGCGTAGGTTGCCCAAGCTTCGGCATTGGGGCCGGTGATGACAACGCCAAACACGTCCCGCTCCGGCGCGTTGATCTGGCCCGAGGCCGAGTAGTTGTAGAACCACGGAAACCGGTTGAAGAGCCAGACCAGAAAGAACTGCGCCGCCAGCGTCGCCACCGCCAGGTAGAACCCCTTGATCCGCAGGGACGGCAGGCCGAACAGCACCCCAACCCCGGCGGTGATCACCCCTGCCAGGATCACATGAACGAACATGCTGACGTCGGGCATCGCCGTCATCAGCTTGTAGCAGGCATAGGCCCCTACCGCCATGAACCCCCCGGTGCCCAGGCTCACCTGTCCGCAATACCCTACGAGTATGTTCAGCCCGATCGCTGCAATGGCATAGATCAGGAAGGGCAGCAGCAGCGAGTTGGCCCAGTAGTCGTTGATGACGAAGGGCACGACGAAAATCGCCGCAAACAGGACCAGATAATAGCGATACCGGTCGAACCTGATCGGAAAGGTCTGCTGATCTTCGGCATAGGTGGTCCGGAAATCGCCCGCTTCACGGTAGAACATCAATCGGCCTCTCTGACAGTATAACACCCAACTACGCGACGCCAATTCGGCTCAGGATCCTGGGGGCAAAGGAGTCGCTCGTTTGCAGCGTCCCAAACGAGCCAGTGTGTTTTATATTCGACCAAGCACGTCTCATTTAGTTCCCTGAGATACCGCTCTTTTTCTTCAGCTGAGCCACTTAACTTTCTAGAGTAACCCACCCGATAGCCCATTTCTTCAAAGGCTTGACGGATCTCTGTATCGTCAGCGCCCTTTCGCTCGATCACATCGGGGTTTCTGAAGGCATTCCGAGCCTCTTCAAACGAAACTCGCGATATCATTCGCAAGCAGGCTATTCCGCAGTCTGCAGCTCCCCTTTGTTTGTAGCGACGCACATTTTCTATAGGCATAATTTGTCAAACCCGCTCAATGATCCGCTCCCCGAACAGGCCCTGCGGGCGGAACACCAGGAACAGCAGCGCCAGCATGTAGGCGAACCAGTTCTCCGTGGCCCCGCCGAGGTACGGCGCCCCGATCAGAAATTCGAACAGCTTCTCGCCCACGCCGATGATCAGCCCGCCCACGATGGCGCCGGGGATCGAGGTGAACCCGCCCAGCATCAGCACCGGCAGCGCCTTGAGCGCAATCAGCGACAGCGAGAACTGCACGCCCGACTTTGCCCCCCACATGATCCCGGCCACCAGCGCCACGAATCCCGCAAGCGACCAGACCAAGACCCATATGTAGTTCAGCGACACACCCACCGACAGCGCCGCCTGATGGTCATCCGCCACGGCCCGCATCGCGCGGCCCTGTTTCGTGTACTGTGCGAACACGACCAGCCCGATCACCAGCACCGCGGCCACGATAGAGGCGACGATATCCAGGTTGTCGATAAAGACGCCCGTGCCAAACGCTTCATAGGTGGTTTCGTCCAGCCACATGTTCATGCCCTGCGGCAGACAGGCTCCTTGGGCCGCACATACGTCCAGCGCCTTGAGCTCGGATCCCCACATCAGGTCCGCGACCCCTTCGAGGAAATAGGCCAGGCCGATGGTGGCCATGAACAGGATGATCGGTTCCTGCCCGACCAGGTGCCGGAATACGAACCTTTGCACCGCCCAGGCGAGCACGATCATCACCAGAACCGTCAGCAGGATGGCGAGGAAACTGTGCACCGTCCACCCGAAACCGTGCACATCGGTGCCGAAGATCGCGTTGATCAGATGCGCAAAGGGCACCTGCCCGTTCTGAATGCCCACCAGTGTCATCGCAGCGAACAGCGCCATGACGCCCTGCGCATAGTTGAAGATGCCCGAGGCCTTGTAGATCAGCACGAAACCCAGCGCGACCAGCGCATAAAGCACGCCTGCCATCAGGCCGTTCAGAAAGACTTCGGCGGTATAAACCAGCTGCTCAGGCATTGATCGGCCCTCCGTCAAACCGTAGCAGGGCGCAGATTGTCCGCTCGGCATTATCAGTCATGGGCTACCCCCAAATAAGCGTCGATCACGTCCTGGTTGTTGCGCACCTCTGTCGGGGTGCCGTCACCGATCTTCTTGCCGTAATCCATCACCACCACCCGGTCGGAGAGGTCCATGACCACGCCCATGTCGTGCTCGATCAGCGCGATGGTGGTGCCGAATTCGTCGTTTACGTCCAGGATAAAGCGGCTCATGTCCTCCTTCTCCTCGACGTTCATGCCCGCCATCGGCTCATCCAGCAGCAGGATCGACGGCTCGGCGGCCAGCGCGCGGGCCAGTTCGACACGTTTCTTCAAGCCATAGGGCAAACGTGCCACCGGCGTCTTGCGGATCGCCTGGATCTCCAGAAAGTCGATGATCTTTTCGGCGGCTTCCCGGTTCTCGATCTCTTCCCGCTCGGCCTTGCCCTTCCAAAGGCTCTGCCAGAACATGCCGGTGCTCATATGCGGCAGGCGACCGGTCATCACGTTGTCCAGCACGCTCATCCCTTCGAAGAGCGCGATGTTCTGGAACGTCCGGGCGATGCCCTGCTCCGCCACCTGGAACGGTTTCATCGCCGGGCGGCGGGAGCCCTTGTACCAGACTTCGCCTTCCTGCGGGACGTAGAAGCCGGAGATGACGTTCAGCATCGACGATTTCCCGGCGCCGTTCGGGCCGATGATCGCACGGATCTCGCCCTCCCGGATGTCAAAGGATATGTCCTTGATCGCCTCTACCCCGCCAAAGCGCAGCGTGATGTTCTTCATCTCCATCACGACCGGGCCGATGGTGCGGCCGTCGGCGGTCTGGTAGCTTTCTGCGTTATCCTTCACAGCTTGCTCCCCTTATCCTGTTTCACGGCACACCCGGCGCGGGATGGCGGGCGGGGCGTCGCGGCACGCGCGCGGCGCATCTCCATCACTCTGCCGCCATTTTCTTGCGGTTATCCGCGAACACCTTCGCATCGCGGACTTCCAGCGTCGCCTTGATGCTGCCCTTGCGCCCGTCCTCGTATGTCACCTCGGTCTCGGTACTGATCGTTTTCGACCCATCATAGAGCGCCACAACGATGTCGTCGTATTTCTCGCTGATGATCTTTCGACGCACCTTGCGGGTGCGGGTCAATTCGCCGTCGTCGGCGTCCAATTCCTTGTGTAGCACGACAAACCGGTGGACCTGGCAGCCCGATAGCATCTCATCCTCGGCAATGCTGGCGTTGACCTCCTCCACATGGGACTGGATCGTATCCATCACCTGCGGATGGCGCGCCAGCTCCTGATAGGACGCATAGCCGATGTTGTTGCGCTCGGCCCAGTTGCCCACCGCCGTCAGGTCGATGTTGATAAAGGCGGTGCATTCGGTGCGACCGTTGCCAAAGACCACGGCCTCAAGGATGTTGGGAAAGAACTTCAGCTTGTTCTCGACGTACTTCGGCGCGAACAGCGATCCGTCCGCCATCTTGCCCACGTCCTTGGCCCGGTCGATGATCCGCAGGTGGCCGGTGTCCTCTTCGATGAAACCGGCGTCGCCGGTGGCGACCCAGCCTTCGGGATCCTTGGTGTCCGCAGTGCTTTCCGGGTTCTTGTAGTATTCGACGAAGACGCCAGGCGACCGGTAGAAAACCTCGCCATTCTCCGCGATCTTCAGCTCGACACCGGGTGACGGCACACCAACGGTGTCGCTGCGCACCTCGCCGTCCGGCTGCGCGGTGATGAAAACCGTCGCCTCGGTCTGACCGTAGAGCTGTTTGAGATTGATCCCCAGTGACCGGTAGAAGTCGAAAATCTCGGGCCCGATCGCTTCGCCCGCGGTGTAGCCCACGCGCACCCGGCTCAGGCCCAGGGTATTCTTGAGCGGGCCATAGATCAGCATTTCGCCCAACCTGTACTTCAGGCGATCCCAGGTGCCCACCCTGCCGCCGTCCAGAATAGCCGGGCCGACCTTTCGGGCATGGGCCATGAAGGTGTCGAAAAGCCATTTCTTCAACCGGCCCGAATCCTCCATGCGGATCATCACGTTGGTCAATTGCGTTTCGAACACCCGTGGCGGTGCGAAGTAGTAAGTCGGCCCGATCTCGCGCAGGTCCACATGCATCGTGTCCGCCGATTCGGGACAATTGGTGCAGAACCCGGTCCAAAGCGCCTGACCCACGGAAAAGATGAAATCGCCCACCCAGGCCATCGGCAGATAGGCGAGGATGTCATCGGTCTGGCGCAGCCCGTCGAACTCGGACGAGGATTTCGCCGTTTCGATGATGTTGCGGTTGGACAGCACCACGCCCTTGGGCTTGCCCGTGGTGCCGGAGGTATAGAGCATCACACCGGTACTGTCGTAGTCCAGCCTGGCCTGACGCGCTTCCATCTCCTTGATGTGCTTCTCGCGGGTCTCGCGCCCGATTTCCTGTACCCTGCTGTACTGGGTCAGGGCGGAATGGTCGTATTTCCGCAGGCCGCGCGGATCGAGATAGATCATCTGCTCGAACCCGGTCAGCCGGTCCTGCACTTCGATGATCTTGTCCACCTGTTCCTGATCGCCCACCACGGCAAACCGCGCCCCGCAGTGGTCCATGACATAGGCCATCTCGTCCGCGTTGGAGTCCTGGTACAGCGGGACGGGAATTGCCCCCACCATCTGCGCGGCCATCATGACCCAATACAGATAGGGCCGGTTGCGCCCGATGATCGCGATGAAGTCGCCCTCCTGCGCGCCCATCTCCATCAGCCCCAGGGCCAGCGCCTCGACCTCGTCGCGGGTCTGCGACCAGGTCCAGCTCTGCCAGATGCCGTATTCCTTTTCGCGATACGCGGGCGCGTTTGCGAACTCCCGTGCATTGCGGTGCAACAGGGCCGGCACGGATGCGGGTCCGTCGGCGCGCGTCAGCGGCTTGGCCAAATTCTTCTCCTCCCAGTGCCGCCTTCAGGCGGCGCGATCACTTTGCGCGATTCTTTCACCCCTCCAAGGTGAGGATTTGATGCTGGAGGTCAAATTTTTCCCGATGATTTCCAAATCCTTTCGAATTGTAACCAGATCGAATTGCGCTTGGCGCGGGGTCGATGGCGGTGCTACCTCCAAACAGGGAGGGGCCATGCAAATCACCGACGACCAGACCAAGGCGATGACAACCGCGGGCCTGAACCTGATCGCCCAGGCCTTGACGATCTACGATTCCAACCTGCGGCTCGCGGTGTGCAACGCGCCGTTTCAGCAAATGTTCGATCTGCCCGACAGGCTGGTCACTCCGGGCGCCACCTTCAGAGAGACGATCCATCACCTCGCGACCAAAGGCGAATACGGCGAAGTCGCGGACATCGAGACCTTCGTGCAAGAACGCGTCGAACAGGCCCGCGCGTTCGAACCCCACTACATGGAGCGGACCCGCGCCAACGGGCGCACCATCTCTGTCGAAGGATCGCCGCTGCCCCAGGGGGGCTGGGTCACGGTCTACACCGACATCACCGCCGCCAAGACGCAGGAGGCTCTGCTGCGCGCAAGGGCCGGTGCGCTTTCGGATCAGGTGCTCGCGCACGCCGAACAACTGTCGCAAACCAACCGCGAACGCGCCGCGATGATTTCCGCCCTGGAAGAGACCAAGCGGCAATTGACCGAAAGCGAAGCCCGCACGCGCCTCACGACCGAGATGATGCCCGCGCATATCGCCCACGTGGACGCCGGGGCGCGCTACACCTACTCCAACCGCCGTCTCAGCAGTGTGATGCCCGGCAGGCCCCGCAACATAGTCGGCCTGCATATCTCCGAGGCGCTCGGTCCCCGTGCCTTTTCCCGGATCAAGCCGGATCTGGAACGGGCCCTCCGGGGCGAGTCTTCCATCGTTGAATTCACCGACCCGGAAAGCGCGCGGCGCATTCGCGGGTCCTTTACCCCGGACGGTCAGGCCGGTGCCTACGTCATGTCGATGGACATCACCGAAGAGACACAGACCCGCGAAGCCCTGCAGCAGACCCGCAAACGTGAATTGGCCGCGCAGATGATCTCGGGTCTGGCGCATGATTTCTCGAACCTGCTGACGATTATTATGGGCCTTCAGTCGCGGCTGGCCCGCCTTCCCGGCCTCCCGGCCGAGGGAGGAACGCTGATCCACGGCACCCTCGCCGCCGCCCGCCGGGGCGGCGCGCTGCTGTCCACCATCGCCGACATGACCGGGCCGGGAAATCTGCGCCCCGTCTCGGTCGATCTCGACGCCCTGATCGCCGACCTTCACACTCTGGCCGCCCCGACGCTTCCCGCCAATGTCCGGCTTCTCATCACGAACGAAGCACCGGGCATCACCGCCCTGCTGGATCGGGGCCGCCTGAACGACAGCCTGCTGAACCTGATCCTCAACGCCCGCGATGCCATCGGCACGACCGGCACCATCAGCCTGACCCAGCGCCTGGTGCATGATACCTGGATCGAATGGGTGGTGACGGACAGCGGACCGGGGTTCTCGCCCTCGGCCCTGGAACGCGGTCTCGACCCGTTCTTCACCACCAAAGGCAGCGAAGGATCAGGGCTGGGCCTGCCGATGGTCTACGACATGACCAAATCCGCTGGCGGAAACCTGCGCCTGTCCAATGACCCCGCAGGCGGCGCGCAAGTGACCCTGCGCCTGCCCTACCGGGCCGCGATCCCGGCCACCGGCGGGCTCGTCCTGCTGGTGGAGGACCACGACGACATCCGCGCCTCGGTCCGGGACATGCTGACCGGCATCGGCCATTCGGTCATCGAGGCGACGAGCGCAGACGAGGCGACGGCGCTGCTCGCCGATCTGCCCGACATCGCCTTCGTGCTCTCCGATATCCAGCTGATGGGAGAGGCGACAGGCCTTGACCTCGCCAGGCGCATCGCGGGAACCACGCCGATCTGCCTGATGACTTCCCTGCCCGCAGACCACCAGCTGTTCACGGCGGCCCAGCGCCTTGCCCCGGTGCTGCGCAAACCCTTTGATGACCAGGACCTCGCCGCGCTGATCCAGCCGGCCCTGCAAAAAGGCGCATGACCATGACCGCCAAGGACCGCCCGCTCGTTACCATCCTCGACGACGAACCCGAGATCCGCACCATGCTGGGCGAAGCATTGGAGGAGGCGGGCTTCGACACGCTCAGTTTTGGCCGCGCCCGCGCGTTCGAAGCGGCCCTGGCCAGGTACCGCCCCGATGTCTGCCTGGTGGACCTCAGCCTGCCGGACACGGATGGGCTGACACTGGTGCACCGCCTCGCGCTGGAACAGGGCGCAATCGTGATCATCATCTCGGGCCGGGCCGAAGTACAGGACCGCGTGACCGGCCTTGAACTGGGCGCGGACGACTACATCATCAAACCTTTCGAGCCGGCCGAGGTTGTCGCGCGCATCCGCGCCCGCCTGCGCGGCGCCCGGCCCAGCCCCCAATCCGGCAGTACCGCCCGGTTCAACGGCTGGACCGCGCATTTCGACCGCTACGTGCTGGAGAACGCGGAAGGCGACGAAACCCCGTTTTCCCATGCCGAAGGCGAGGTCCTGCGCCTGTTTCTCGACAGCCCGAAGCGCCTGATCAGCCGGGCGCAGATGCAGGAAAGCCTGGGCGGCGCGGCGTCGGAGAGCTTCGACCGGGCGATGGACGTGCGCATTTCCCGCCTCCGGACCAAGCTCAGCGAGGATCCGAAGAACCCGCAATTGATCAAGACGATCTATGGCGCCGGCTACATTTTCCTGGGCGACGTTACATGGAGCTGACCCCGCGGCGACTTGGGCCGGACGACCCGGCGTTGCCAGGGGTTCTCGGGCTGATCCGCGCGGCCTTTGCCCAGATGGAAAACCGGATCGACCCGCCGTCCTCCATGCAGAGGATGACGCTGGAAAGCCTGCGCAAGGATGCCGCCCGCGCCGAAGTGTGGTCGCTGGGCACCCCACCCCTGGCCTGCGTGATCCTGACGCCGAAACCGGCGGCGCTCTACCTGGGAAAGCTGGCCGTGGACCCAAAGGCCCGGCGGCAGGGCCTGGCCCGGCATATGATCGACCACGCTGAAACCCGCGCGCGGGCGCTGGGCCTGCCGGTAATAGAGCTGCAATGCCGCGTCGAACTGGTGGAGAACCACGCGCTCTTCGTCGCTTGCGGGTACACCGAAACGGCGCGCACCGCGCATCCGGGCTTCACCCGCCCGACCTCCGTCAGCTTTGCCAAGGTCCTGGGCCGCTGATGCATCAGCCCAAAGCGGACACGGCACGCGCCAGCACCTCCACCCCGGCGACAAGGTCCTCCTCCGCCGTGTCTTCCTCGAACGCATGGCTGATCCCGTTGATCGACGGCACGAACAACATCGCCACCGGCATCAGCCGCGAGACATTGGTGGCATCGTGCAACGCGCCAGAGGGCATCGCCCGCCACTTTCCCGGCGCCACCGCTTCGGCCCCCGCTTCCAGCGCGCCCCGCAGCCGGGCATCCATTTTCACCGGATCGAGCCCCAGCAGCGGCCCATAAGACAGCTCCATCCCCCGGTCCTGCGCCACTTGCTGCGCGGTATCGCGGATAATCGCTTCCATCCGGGACAGCCGGTCGCTGTCCCCGTCGCGCCATTGCATCGAAAACACCGCCCGCCCCGGCACGATCGACGATGCATTCGGATGCAGCGATACATGCCCGATGGTCCAGACCGTCGCCGGGGACACCACGTTCCGGAACCGCTCCTCAAGCAAGCTGTTGAACGCCGACACCGCCTGAAAAGCGTCCTTGCGCAAATGCATCGGCGTGGTGCCCGCGTGATTCTGCTGACCCTCGAATGTCACCTTCATGTCCCGAATACCGACAATGTCCGACACCACGCCGATCTGCTCTCCGGCACTGTCGAGCGTCGGCCCCTGCTCGATGTGCATTTCGATGAAACCGGTGAAGCGCGCCGGGTCCACCGGCCCGGTGACCATCTTGCCCATCGCCGCCCGCGCATCGGCCAGCGCGACACCCGCGTGATCGGTCAGCACATCCGCCTCAGGCTGCGACAGATGCCCCGACCAGACGGCGGAGCCCGTGGTGACACCGAAACGCCCTTCCTCGTCCTGAAACGATACCACCGAAACCGCGGGCCCGCCCGCCTCACGGCTGGCCCGCGCCACCTCCAGCGCCGCCACCACGCCCAGCGCGCCGTCCAGCCAGCCGCCCTCGGGCTGGCTGTCCGAATGTGATCCCATCAACAGAGATGGCCCCTCGGTCAGGCCGAAAAGATTGCCCATCCCGTCGACCGCAACTTCCAGCCCTGCGTCCTGGAACCGCTCCGCGAGCCAGCGCCGCGCCGCAACGTCGGCTTCCGTATACGCGGGCCGCACCACCCCCTTGCCGACACCCGCTGCGCCTATGGCCCGCAAGGCATGAAGGTCCGCCAGAAATCTGTCGCTGTTGATCTGCACGACGCCCCCCTTTCTTTTTGCCCAAAATACTCCGGGGAGTTTGAGGGGCAGCGCCCCTCATCAGCAAGGATAAAATCGAATGCGCGCCCCACAGGGGCGCGCACCGGCAGATCGCATCTGCAAGCCGCTCACTCCGCCCCGACGGTATCCTGTACCGGTTCGACCCGGACGGCCGAGAACTTGAACTCGGGGATCTTGCCGTAGGGGTCCACCGCCGGGTTGGTCAGGATGTTCGCCGCCGCCTCGACATAGGCAAAGGGCAGGAACACCATGTCGGGCGACACGGCCCGGTCCTCGCGCGCCATGATCTCGATGCTGCCGCGCTTGGTGCTCAGCCGCACGTGCTCTCCGGCCGTCA
Source organism: Sulfitobacter sp. THAF37 (assembly GCF_009363555.1). Lineage (NCBI taxonomy): Bacteria > Pseudomonadati > Pseudomonadota > Alphaproteobacteria > Rhodobacterales > Roseobacteraceae > Sulfitobacter > Sulfitobacter sp. THAF37. Next base: position 1,406,417 of record NZ_CP045372.1, on the reverse strand, counting down.
CCCCCAGCTTGCGCAGGGTGCTGGGGTGCAGCGAACAATTCGCCTCCGGTTCCAGACCGTCCAGCACGCTGGCCCGACGTGTCATGGAACCCGTATGCCAGTGCTCCAGCTGCCGCCCGGTGGTCAGGATCATCGGGAACTCCGCGTCTGGCACATCGTCCGGCGGGATGATCGACGCGGGCGTGAACTTCGCGCGGCCATCCGGGCGTGGGAACCCGTCGGCAAAGACAATCGCCTGGCCGGGATCAGTCTCGCTCAGCGACGGGTAAGTCACCGCGTTTTCCCGTGCCAGCCTGTCCCAGGTAATATTGTTCAGCGAGCGCATGTTCAGCTTCATCTCGGCAAAAACATCCGCCGGGTTCTCGTAGGTCCAGCCAAGCCCCAGACGCTTGGCCAGCTCCACCTCGATCCACCAGTCCTCGCGCGCCTCGCCCGGAGGCGCCACCGCCGCCCGGCCCATCTGGACCTGCCGGTTGGTATTCGTCACGGTTCCGGATTTTTCGGCAAAGGCGCTGGCGGGCAGGATCACATCGGCATAATTCGCCGTCTCGGTGATGAAGATGTCCTGCACAACCAGATGATCCAGCTTGGCCAGCGCGTCGCGCGCATGCTCCACATCCGGGTCGGACATGGCGGGGTTTTCGCCCAGCACATACATGCCGCGAATATCGCCATCATGGACCGCATCCATGATCTCGGTCACGGTCAGCCCCTTCTCGGCAGAGAAATCGCCGGATTTCCAGACCTCGGCAAACGCCGACCGCACACCGTCGTCCATGACCGACTGGTAGTCTGGCAGGAACATCGGGATCAGACCCGCATCGGACGCGCCCTGCACGTTGTTCTGTCCCCGCAGGGGGTGCAGCCCGGCGCCGGGGCGGCCCACCTGCCCCGTCATCAGCGCCAGTGAAATCAGGCAGCGCGAGTTGTCGGTGCCGTGGATGTGCTGGCTGACCCCCATGCCCCAGAAGATCATTGCAGCATTTGCCCCGGCAAAGGTCCGCGCCACGTCGCGCAGGGTTTCGGCGTCTATGCCACAGATCGGGGCCATCTTCTCGGGGGAGAAATCCTTCAGATGCTCTTTCTCCGCCTCCCAGTTCTCGGTGTAGGCTTCGATGTACTGCTGATCATACAGCCCTTCTTCCACGATCACATGCATGATCGCGTTCAGCATCGACACATCGGTGCCGGGCCGGAACTGCAGCATGTGGCTGGAGAACCGTTTCAGCGCTTGGCCGCGCGGGTCCATCACGATCAGCTTGCCGCCGCGCTTGGTGAACTGCTTGAAATAGGTCGCGGCAACGGGGTGGTTCTCGATCGGGTTGCAGCCGATGGCAATCGCCACATCCGCGTTCTCGATTTCGTTGAAGGTCGCAGTCACCGCGCCGGAACCGACGTTTTCCATCAGCGCCGCCACACTGGAAGCATGGCAAAGCCGGGTGCAGTGATCGACGTTGTTGTGGCCAAACCCCTGGCGGATCAGTTTCTGGAACAGATACGCCTCTTCGTTGGTGCATTTGGCCGAACCGAATCCGGCGACCCCCTTGCCGCCGATGTCCTTGAGCCCCTTGGCGGCGAAATCCAGCGCCTCGTCCCAGCTGGCCTCGCGAAAGAACTGCGACCAATTGCCGGGGTCGACGTTCAGCCCCTTGGGCGGCGCGTCCTCGCGGCGGATCAGAGGCTTTGTCAGGCGGTGGTCGTGGTGGATATAGTCGAACCCAAAGCGCCCCTTCACGCACAGCCGACCCTCGTTGGCGGGGCCGTTGATGCCGTCGACATATTTGACCTTGCCATCCTTGACTTTGAGCGAAATCTGACAGCCCACGCCGCAGAAGGGACAAATGCTGTCCACTTCAGAATCGAAATCGGCGGAATCCCCGACCTGATTTTCGTCCAGCACGGTCGCTTCCATCAGCGCGCCGGTGGGGCAGGCCTGCACGCATTCGCCGCAGGCCACACAGGTGGAGGCCCCCATCGGATCGGCCATGTCGAAGGTCGGATAGGCGTCGTGGCCCCGGCCAGACATGCCGATCACGTCGTTCACCTGCACTTCGCGGCAGGCCCGCACACACAGCCCGCACTGGATGCAGGCGTCCAGGTTGACGCGCATCGCGACGTGGCTGTCGTCCAGCAGGGGGATGCGGCCTTCTTCCAGCTTCGGGAAGCGGCTGGCTTCGACCCCGTTCATCGCCGCCATGTCCCACATGTGGCTGGACTTGTCGTGGCTGACCTCCTGCGCGGGATGATCTGCCATCAGCAACTCCACGACCATCTTGCGGGCGTTTTCCGCGCGGGCGTTGTTGGTGGTGACGACCATGCCCTCCTGCGGTTCACGGATGCAGCTGGCCGCCAGCACGCGCTCACCTTCGATCTCGACCATGCAGGCCCGGCAGTTGCCATCCGGGCGATAACCGGGAGCGGGCTTGTGGCACAAATGCGGGATCTTCAGCCCGCGCCCGTTCGCGACCTCCCAGATTGTCAGGCCGGCTTCTGCCTCCACGGTTTCACCGTCGAGCGTGAATGTGATCTTCTCAGCCATCGCCGTCTCCTCGCATCTGTGCCCGACATATAGCGAAAACCGTGCCACTGCAGGAGTCCCATTCCCGACACACCCACCCGGTTTTGCGCCACGTAGGGTTTCCGATAGGGGTCACGGTTTCGCGCGCTTGGCCGGTTCCGGGTCTATACCGCACTTTCCCCCGGCTGCCCCGTCGCCTATCAAGGCGGAAAAGATCAGGTGCCACATGTCTCACATCACGCTTATCCGTCATGGTCAGGCCAATTCGCAGGCCAAGGACGAACTGAGCTACGACAAGCTCAGCCCGCTGGGCCACGAACAGGCCGCATGGCTGGGCGACCACCTGCGCGAGAGCGAAACCCACCACACCCGGCTCTATACCGGCACGCTGACCCGGCATGTGGAAACCGCCGAGGGGATGGGGACCGGTCTGGACCCCATTCGCGACCCGCGTCTGAACGAGCTGGAGTATTTCACGCTTGCCACCCTGCTTGAGGCGCAACACGGCATCGCGTTTCCCGCGGAACAGGGCGCGTTCACCTCGCATCTTCCCACGGTATTCCAGCACTGGCAGGACGGCATGATCGAGGAGGCGCCGGAAACCTGGGACAATTTCCATAGTCGAATCGAAGATGCGCTGAGGGAAATCGCTGCCGGTCAGGGGCCCGCGCTGGTCGTCACATCCGGCGGCTTGATCTCTATGGTGATGGCCCAGGCGATGGGCCTTGGCATCCCGGCGATGGCCCGCATCGCGCTGGCGATCATGCATACGTCCATGCACCGGCTGTTTCCGATCGGCGGGCACTGGTCGCCTGTGCTGTTCAATGCCGTGCCGCATCTGGACCGGCCCGACCGGCGCAGCGCGCAAACCCATATCTGAAGGAACGGTTCCGATGCTGAAACTCTACTACACCCCCGGTACGATCTCCATCGCGGTTGCAATCGCACTCGAAGAAGCGGGCCTGCCCTTTGACCCGATCAAGGTCGATTTCGCCAGCGCCGAACAGACGAAACCGCCCTACCTCAGCGTGAACCCGAAAGGCCGCGTGCCTGCGCTGGTGGACGACGCCGGCAGGATCATGACCGAAACCGGTGCGCTGCTGGAATACATCGCCGCGATCGCACCGGATGCGGGGCTGCTGCCGCCGGACGCGGTGACGGCGGTTCACATGCGCGGGGTGATGTACTACATCGCGTCCACGATGCATGTCGCCCACGCACACAAGATGCGCGGCCATCGTTGGGCGGACTCACAAGCCAGCTTCGACGACATGACGGCGAAAGTGCCGCAAACCATGCGCGCCTGCGCCGAGTATGTCGAGGCCGACTGCCTGCGCGGAGACTACGTCTGCGGCGATGCGCTGAGCATCGCGGACCCCTACCTGTTCATCGTCTGCAACTGGCTCAGGGGAGACGAGGTCATCGTGTCGGATTTTCCCCGCATCGAAGCGTTCCTGGCCCGGATGGAAGCGCGCGCCAGCGTCAAAAAGATGCGGGAAACCGGGATGCTATGACCCCGCCCTTCAGGAGAAGATGCGGAAATACAGCCAGTCCGGCAGAAACTGGCTGACCCGGAACACCAGAGAGAACAGCCAGGGAAAGCTCTTCTTGAAAGTGTCAGTCCCCATGTGCTCGACCACCTCCTGCGCGGCCTCTTCCGGCTCCATGATAAAAGGCATGTGAAAGTCGTTCTTGTCGGTCAGCTGGGTCTTGATAAAGCCCGGGTTGATGACCTGTACCTGTACCCCGGTCTTGCGCAGGTCGGCGTGCATACACTCCGCCAGTGACATCGTCCCGGCCTTGGACGCCGTATATCCGATGGAGCCGGGCAGGCCGCGAAAACCCGTCAGGCTGGACGTGATGACGATATGGCCTGCATCCCGCGCGACCATCGCGGGCACGACCTGCCCCATCACCCGCATCAGACCGGTAAAATTCACGTCCGCCATGGTCGTCGCCTGTTCGGCATTCCACTCCCGCGCGCTGAAAGGCCAGTAGGCCCCGGCGAGGTAGACAATGCCGTCGATCTCGCCCACCGCTTCGGTCGCGGATCGGACGCTTTCGTCATCCGTCACGTCGATCAGCTGGTAGCTCGCCTTGCCCGGCAGTTCCTTCACCAGATCGGCCAGCTTTTCCTCCGACCGGGCCGAGACGATCACTTCGGCCCCGGCGCGGCTCAGTTTGCGGGCCAACGCCGCACCCAAACCGTCGCTGGCGCCGACCAGCCAATAACGTTTCGACTGAAAGCTCTTCATGGTCACTCCTTCGGTCTGATCGTTGCGACGAGTTCCGCCACCTTGAATCCGTACTTGCGGAACTGACTGCGGTTCACGATTGTTCCGTCCGGCGTCAGATACATCCAGTCCTCCGCCCGCAACCGGTGTCCGCCACTTTCCGGCGGCAGAACAATTTCGTAGCGCAGCTGTGCGGTCGAGCCAGAGAGATGACCGCTGCCCACACCCGGCACGTCGTCCGCCCTGACGGCGAATGCACCGTCTTCGCCCAGCGTGATATGCCATTCCCGGTGCTGGATGGACCCGTCGTTATAGCGGAACCGCTCGGCCATCAGGCCGGTGTCACCGGACCACGAGATATCGAAATCCGCCACGAAGGAACTCGTCATGCGCCCCAGAGGCCCGAAGATCACCCCTTCGCAGACCATTTTGCCCGTCAGGTGTTTCTTCAGATCGAAGGCCGGGAATCCCTCGCTGTAGTCGTCCGGGCTTTGACCCGGAAATTCGGCAAAACGCCGTCGCACCAGCACCCCGAACATCGCCAGAGCGATCCCAAGTGCAAGAAAGATAAAATTCTCCATCAGACGTCCTCGGATGTCTTCAAACGGCTCAGAAGCCCAATCGCGAGCAACTTCAGGACGCAGGGAACACCAGCATAGAAGATGGTCAGCAATCTGACCGCCTGCTGCGGACTCTCGTCGGCGCCGCCGCGCAGTCCCGCCGCCTCCAGCAGGGGAAGTAGGGCGACAGCGGCGAATGCCAACGTGAACTTGGATACAAACGACCACAAGCCGAACCCCTCGGCGGCTGAGGGTGAAATACGGGCCATGCGGCTGGCGAACATGGCTGGCAGCAGCGTCAGGTCCGCCCCCAGCACCGCGCCGGATGCGACGCAGACCACGGCGAATATCCAGATGTCGCCCGGCCCCAGAAAAAGTGCGCCGCCGAAAGACAGGATGCCCAGCGCCATCGCCGCCAGCAGCACGCGCTTGCCGCCAAAGGTCTCGGCCAGCTTGCCCCAAAGCGGGGCAGCCCCCGCAGCGGACAGAAAGAACAACAACAAAAGCGGCCCTTCCCATCCCTGCGCCTCAAGCGCGATTTCCACGTAGAACAGGAACAGGGTCGATGTCACCGCGACCGGCGCGGCATTGAAGAGCGCGATCAACAGCAGCTGCCGCGCCACAGGATCACGCAGCACAGTGGCAAAGCCCGTCGCTGGTGGCAGGCCGACGTCGCGCCATTCGCCCGCCATCGCCAGAACACTGGCCAGCGCCAGCACCGCGAAACCCACCGCGAACCCGGCAAAGGGTGCGCCCAGAACCGCGCCCAGCGCCACCGGAGCCACCGAGGCCGCACAAACCCCCAGCAGCGCACCGGTTTCTCGCCACCGGGCCAGCAACAGATGCCCCCGCCCCGGCAGGCTGTCAGCCTTCGACACGCCCTGCGCGTAGAAACAGATGGTCAGAAAGCTGAAGCCCGAGAAGACCAGCGTCAGCGTGAGGCCGAACCAGACAATGGGCAGGATCGGTGGCGGCACCGCAAAGAGGCCCAGCATGGCAATGGCCATCACGCCAGCACCCAGCGCCACCGCAACCCCGCGATGCGCCCGCAGACGTTCCGACAGCCAGCCCAGTAGCGGGTCCTGCACCACATCCAGCAGGCGCAACCCGAACAGCACCGCACCCAGCGCCGCCAGCGAAACGCCGTATTCATCGACATAGAATTTGGGCGCGTGGATATAGATGGGCAGTCCCGCGGCGGACAGCAGCGCCGCAAACAGCGCATAAGCGGGCAGCCGCTGCGCCAAGAGCCTCATCAGCGGCTGACTTCTTTCTCGGGTGGCAGGGGGCGTGCGCGAAATGTCGCGCCTTTCCACCACAGCTTGATCGCCTGCCAGTGGATCAGCGCCAGAACCCGCCGGGCGCCCAGCGGGCGCCGCAGCATCGCGCGCAGGATGCCCGCGTTGGTCAGCGGTTTGCGCTTGCCGGTCAACGTGGCGACCAGTCCGCCGTTCCCGGCGCTGTAGTCGATCCATATGCCGATCCTATCGGCCTTGATATCGAACCGAAAGGTATAGGACCCTTCGATCGGCTGGAATGGCGAGACGTGAAAGACCTTGGTTGCCTTCAGTTGGTCCTCGGCCGTGATTGGTCGCAGATCGTCGTGGTGACACAGGTAGCAATGCCTGTCGCCATATGTATTCGTGACCTCGGCGATCACGCAGGTCAGCGCGCCCTTCCCGTCGCGGCAAAGCCAGAAGCTCACCGGGTTGAAGACGAACCCCAACACCCTTGGCTGCGCGAGAAGCTCGATGGTTGCGATGCCCGCGATGCCATGCGCCGCAAGCACCTCGCGTACCCAGGTGGCACCGCGCCCCTGATGCGGTGCCCCGCCGTGGTCACGGTCCAGCAATGACGTTACCCCAACCCGGTTGCGGCGGAACAGCAGCGGCGTTCTTGGCGGTGCTTCCGCATCGCAGAGCACATAGTCGATGGAATAGCGAAAGGCGTTTTCGACGGCTCCCTTGCGCCCGTGAAAGGTCTGTCCGGCGATATGCTCGACCATACCTGTCATTCGGCGGCGATGGGCAGGGCGGCACCGCGTTCGATCCGGTCGGCCACGTCCAGCGCGCTGGCCAGACCGTCTTCGTGGAAGCCGTTGCGCATCCAGGCGCCGCAGAACCAGGTGTTGCGATTGCCGTTCAGCGCCGCGATCTGCTTCTGCGCGTGCAGCGCCGCCAGGTCGTAGACCGGATGGCGCAGGGTAACTTGATCGTAGATCAGTTCTTCGCGAATCGTGCGCTTGGTGTTCAGGGTCACGAAATGCGGGTCGTCCATTGGGATCTGCTGCAGCGAGTTCATCCAATAGGTCAGGTCGATCCGGTCGGATTTTGCAGCGCGGTCTTCGGTGTAGACCCACGAAGCCCAGGTGGATCGCCGCCGCGGCATCATCCGGTCGTCGGCATGCAGGGTGACATCGTTGGGCTGATACCGGATCGCCCCCAGATTGGCCTGCTCCGCCCCATCCGCGTCGGCCAGCAGCGCCAGCGTATCGTCGGAATGTGTGGCAAAGACGACCTCGTCGAAATGTTCCCATTCGCCGCCCGACGTCTTTACGTCCACGCCAGGCGCCAGCCGCCGCACCGCCTGCACCGGGGCGCTCAGGCGGATGTTCACGCCCATGGCCCGCATCGCGGTGTCAAGTCGGCTGACATAGCTCAAAGAGCCGCCCTGAACCGTGTACCACTGGTGCTGACCCGAATAGCCCAGAAGCGCATGATTGCGAAAGAAATCCACCATGGCATAGGCGGGGAAATCCATGATCTTTTCGGTGGGCGTGGACCAGATGGCGCCAGAAAGCGGAGACAGGTAATAGTCCTTGAAATACCGGCCCGTTCCCAGAACGGACAGAAACTCCCCGATGGTCCGGCTCTGGTCCTCGCCGGCGATGCGGGTTGCATGTTTGTTGAACCTTAGAATGTCGCGCAGCATGGCTATGAAACGCGGGTTCAATACGTTGCGGCGCTGCGCGAAGACCGCGTTGAGGCTGGTCAGGGCGTATTCGATCCGCCCCCCGTCGATGGATGCGCCGAAGCTCATGTTCGACGGCACCACCGGCACGTCCAGTTCCTCGAACAGGGCGGCAAGGTTGGGGTAGTTGGCGTAGTTGAACACGATGAACCCGGTGTCCACAGGCTGATCACCGTTCTTGCCCGCGATCACCGTGCGCGCGTGGCCACCAAGCCGCGCACCGCTTTCAAACAGTGTGACGTCATGCGTGTCCGCCAGCCTGTGCGCTGCCCCCATGCCCGAAATCCCAGCGCCGATCACGGCAATCCTGCGCCGGGGCGATCCGCCTTGCACCGGCTCCATTGCTACAGCTTCAAATGGCATAGGGTAATGTGTTCCTGTCTGTCGTTGGTCGTTTGCCGGATATGTTACCCCGTATGTACGAGACCGCACCGCCAAGAGTTGCAAATAATCGGACCTTGGCAAAGCGCAACTGCCCGCGAGAGCGCATATTCAGCATCTGCGCCCATGTTTCAGAGAATAGCCCGGATATTGAGGGTTCAAGATTCTGACGTCTTCGTGAGAGCACCGTGTCCGGGATAGCGGCGCTACTTCTTTTCCAGAGGCACGGCCATGCGCGGCGGCTCGTCCTTTGCCAGTTCCTCGAAATCAAAGTTGTGCAGACGCCCTGCACGTTTGGATGCCTTCTCCGAGCTGATCATGATCTCGTCCACATCCTTGCGGGCCTGTCCGAAATGACGGTCCAGATTGCCGACCCGTGTCACCAGCCGCTCGACATCGGCATGCAGCGCGCCCAGTTCCTTGCGGATGGCACCGGCCTGCTCGCGCATCCGCGCATCCTTGAGAATGGCGCGCATGGTGTTCAACGTGGCCATGCAGGTGGTGGGCGACACGATCCAGACCCGTGCGGCAAACCCTTCGCGGATCAGTTCGGGGAAATTGGCGTGCAGCTCGGCATAGACCGCCTCTGACGGCAGGAACATCAGCGCACCGTCTGCCGTTTCGCCTTCGAGGATGTATTTCTCGGAAATATCGCGGATGTGCTTCTTTACCGCCACTTTCATCGCCGCGACCGCGTTCTTCAGGTCCCAGTCTGTCTTGGCATTGCGCAGGGCCTCGTAGGCTTCCAAGGGAAACTTGCTGTCGATCACGATGGGACCCGGCGGGTTGGGCAGGTGGATCAGGCAATCGGCCCGCTTGCCGTTCGGCAAGGTGTGTTGGAGGCTGTAGCTGTCCGACGGCAGCTGCTTGGACACGATATCGCGCAGCTGGATTTCTCCGAACGCGCCGCGGGTCTGCTTGTTGCTCAGGATGTCCTGCAAGGACAGCACATCGCCCGACAGCTTGGTGATATTGTCCTGCGCCTTGTCGATGGCCGCCAGACGTTCCTGCAACTGGGTCAGGCTGGTCGTGGTCTGTTTGGCTGACCCATGCAGGGTCTGGTTCATGCGTTCCTGCATCTCGGCCAGGGCACGCTGGGACCGGGCGGCGTTGTCTGCCAGCCGCTCCTGCATCTGCAACTGCACGGTGTTCAGCCGCGTCTCGACCGACTGGATCAGCTGGCTTTGCGCATTGGCCTGGGTGTCGGACACCATCTGCAAACCGCCGCGCAGCTGCTCCTGCCCCGCGCCAAGCTGCTGCACATGGCCACCCAGCACCTGCATCTGCTGTGAAAGCGGTGCCGCCAGACGCGCCGTCCGCCCGGCGGCGCGTACCGCCACGATCAGCAGGATCACGATCAGCGCCACCAGCGCCGCCGCCCCAAGGACAGCCAGCCCGAGCGGATCATTCCACTGGTAGATTTCGCCGCCGATCTCGATCATGTGCGCCCGAACAGCCGTTCGATATCGGCCAGCTTGAGCTCGACATAGGTGGGTCGCCCGTGGTTGCATTGGCCGGAATGGGGCGTCGCCTCCATCTCGCGCAGCAGGGCGTTCATTTCTTCCGCCCGCATCCAGCGGCCCGAGCGGATCGAACCGTGGCAGGCGATGCGGCTCAGGATCGCCTCGATCCGGGCCTGTAGGATGGTGCTGTCGCTCTGGTCGGCCAGTTCGTCCAGTATATCCAGCAGCATCGCGCGGGCATTGACCGTGCCCAGGATCGCGGGCGTCTCACGCACCGCAAGGGCGTTGCCGCCGAATGCCTCGATCCCCAGACCCAGCCGCGCCAGATCGTCGGCGACCTCCAGCAGGCGCGCGCAATCTCCCGTCGAAAGCTCCACAATCTCCGGGATCAGCAGCGCCTGCGCCGCCACGCCATTTTCTGCCATCTGGCGTTTGAGCTTTTCATAGACCAGCCGCTCATGCGCGGCATGCTGGTCCACGATGACCATGCCCGTCGCCGTCTGGGCAATGATGTAATTCTCATGCACCTGCCCGCGTGCGGTGCCCAGCGGATAGTCCTGTGCCGGCTCAACGGCTTCGCTCACAGGCTCGGCGGGTGTCTCCACCCGTCCCCACATGCCAGCCGTCTCGGCAAAGCCGGCAGGGGCCTGCGCCTGATGCGCCGCCCCCCTTGCGCCAAGGCTGGGCCGGTCCATCTGATAGACCCGCGCGCCCGTGGGTTCGGGCCGCATCGCGCCAAGCGTCGCCCCCGCAACGGTGGTGGAGGCGCGGTGCCCCGCCTCTGCCAGCGCATGGCGCAGGGCCGACACGATCAATCCACGCGCCAAGCCCGGATCGCGAAACCGCACCTCGGATTTCGCCGGGTGCACGTTGACGTCCACCAGCATCGGGTCGCAGTCGATGAACAGCGCCGCCGCCGGATGCCGGTCGCGGCTCAGGAAATCGTGGTAGGCGCCGCGCAGCGCGCCGATCAGCAGCTTGTCCCGCACCGGGCGGCCATTGACGAAAAGATACTGCGCCACCGCCGAGCCGCGAGAGTATGTCGGGAGCGCGGCAAAGCCGGTCAGATGCAGCCCCTCGCGCTGCGCGTCGATCGGCAGCGCATTCTCGGCAAATTCGCGACCCAGCACCTGCGCCAGACGGCCATGCAGCGCCTCGAACATGTCTCCCTGTTCGGCATCGGCGCGAAACACCTCGCGGCCCGGTCCGTCGCCCGACACGTCCCGCAGGGTGAAGCGGACAAAGGGTTCGGCCATGGCAAGTCGCTTGATCACGTCGCCAATCGCCTGGGCCTCCGCCCGGTCGGTCCGCAGGAACTTCAGCCGCGCGGGCGTGGCGTGGAACAGGTCGCGCAGGGTGACAACCGTACCGCCATTCAGCGCCGCTGGCCGAAGGTCGCCCTGCTTGCCACCCGCCACCGTGATCTCGGCCCCGTCATGACCCGCCGCGCGGCTGGTGATGCACAGCCTGCCCACCGCCCCCAGCGACGGCAGCGCCTCACCCCTGAAGCCGAAGGTCCGGATGTTCAAAAGGTCCGATCCGTCGATCTTGGACGTCGCATGGCGCGACAGCGCCAACGCCAGATCCTCGGACGTCATGCCGCAGCCGTCGTCGGTCACGCGGATCAATGTCTTGCCGCCATCGGCGTATTCCACCGTGATGCGCCGTGCGCCCGCGTCGATAGCGTTCTCCACCAGTTCCTTGACCGCAGAGGCGGGCCGCTCCACCACCTCGCCCGCGGCAATGCGGTTGATCGCGGCATCATCCAATTGGCGGATGACGGGGCGATTTTCGGCTATCTGGGGGTTGGCGACTGACATGCCCCAAGACCTAGCATGGGATACCGCGATTCTGCCAGCGGGAAACCGGCGGTCAGCGGGACGTCGCGGACCTGTACCAGGCCACGATCTCGGCCCGTTCGGCGGCCTGCATATAGCTCAGGTTCGCGGGCGGCATGGCATGGGTCAGACCGGCCTGCAAATAGATCTGTTTCGCCGCCATCGCGATCTGGTGCCCGGTTTCCAGCCGCACCCCCTTGGGCGGCCAGTGCAGGCCCTCCCAGGATGGCTCTGCCGCATGGCACATCGAACAGCGGCCCGTCACGATGTCTTGCACCCGGTCAAACCCATCCGCCTGCGCGAACCGCTGCGCGGCGGGCCCCGTCGCTTCTGTCGGCTCATCAGCCCGGAACATCGGCGCGGTGGACAGCCACATGATCGCGATGAACAGCAATGCGGTCGCCAGCCAGGTCCAGATCGGGTCGCCCGCGCGGGCGTGCATACTGTTGAAGTAATGCCGGATCGTCACCCCCATCAGGAACACCAGTGACGCGATCAGCCAGTTCATTTCGGATGCAAAGGCCAGCGGATAATGGTTCGACAGCATCAGGAAGATCACCGGCAGCGTCAGGTAGTTGTTGTGCGTGCTGCGCTGCTTGGCGATCTTGCCGTACTTGGAATCGGGCTTGCGCCCCGCCTTGAGGTCCGCGACCACGATCCGCTGGTTCGGCATGATGATAAAGAACACGTTGGCCGACATGATGGTCGCGGTAAAGGCGCCGAGATGCAGCAGCGCCGCCCGCCCCGAGAAGACGGAGGTGTAGAACCAGGCCATTCCCACGAGGATCACGTAGAGCAGGATCATCAGCCGGGTGTTGTCCTCGCCAAACCGGCTCTTGCAGATCCGGTCATAGGCGACCCAACCAAACGCCAGCGACGCCATCGAGATGGCAATCGCCTGAAAGGTGGAAAGCTCCATCACCGCCGGGTCGATCAGATAGAACTCCGCCCCCAGGTAATAGACCAGCACCAGCAGGGCAAAACCGCTGAGCCATGTCGAATAGCTTTCCCATTTGAACCACACCAGATGGTCCGGCATGTTGTCGGGCGCGATCAGGTATTTCTGCACATGGTAAAATCCGCCGCCATGCACCTGCCATTCCTCGCCATCGGCACCGGAGGCAAGGTCGCGGTCCCGGTGCAGCCCGAGGTCCAGCGCGATGAAGTAGAACGAGGACCCGATCCAGGCAATGCCCACGATCACATGGGTCCAGCGGACCGCGAACTCGATCCAGGAGGACATGGCGGCAAGGTCGTACATGGTTGCCCTTTCGGAAACTTTGATTATCGCGGCGCAGCTTCGCGTTGCAGTTCAGAACCGGAAAAAGGGAGCGGCGGCTCAACGCCTTGCCCCTCTCCCATTTGCTAGTGCGGCAGGCTGCCCCTTGAATGACCCTGAAGGCCGCCTGAGACTTCTTCGGTGGATTCCTCGGCCAGTTCCTCCGGCAGGGCCAGGTTCAGGATGATCGCGATCAGCGCCGCAGGCAGCAGCCCGCTGGTCATCAGAATGCGCATGGTGTCGGGCAGATGCTGCACCGCACCCGGCTCCAGCTGCAGGCCCAGACCGACCGAGATCGAAATCGCAAAGATCACCATGTTGCGCCGGTTCCAGTCCACATCTGACAGCATTGACATGCCTGCCGCGACCACCATGCCGAACATGACGATCACACCGCCGCCCAGTACTTCGATCGGCACCGTGCGGATCAATCCGCCCACTTTGGGCACCAGGCCGCAGATGATCAGGAAGACCGCGCCGCAGGTGACAACATGGCGGCTCATCACGCCGGTCATGGCGATCAGACCGACGTTCTGGCTGAACGAGGTATTGGGCAGGCCGCCAAAGACACCGGCAACGGCGGTGCCCAGTCCATCGGCATAGGTCGCACCAGCAATCTCGGTCTCCGTGGCCTCTCGGCCCGCGCCGCCCTTAGTGATCCCCGACACGTCGCCCACGGTTTCGATGGCCGAGATGAAGGCCATCAGACAGAACCCGATGACAGCTGCCGCCGAGAATTCAAAACCATAGCGGAACGGGTCTGGCAGGGCGACCCATGCGGCGCTGTTCCAGCTGGCGATCACTCCACGGTCGCCGCCAAACGACAACATGCCAACCGCGACGGCATAGAAATAGCCCGCGATCAACCCGATCAGCACGGCAGAGATCGACAGCATCCCGCGGGTAAAGAACTTCAGCCCCAGCGTGACCACAATCACCACCAGCGCCGCCGACCAGTTCAGCAGACTGCCATATTCCGGCGTGCCGATCGCAGGCACCCCGCCGGCGGCATACTGGATGCCCACCTGCACCAGCGCGAGGCCGATCATTGTGACAACCAGTCCCGTCACCAGCGGTGGCAGGGCAAAGCGTATCTTGCCGATGAACAGCCCCAGACAGGCATGAAACAGCCCCCCCACGACAATGCCGCCGAACAGGGCGGCCAGCCCGTCGACCCCCTTGCCCGCAACCAGCGGGATCATGATCGGGATAAAGGCAAAGGAGGTGCCCTGCACGATCGGCAGCGCCGCGCCCACCGGGCCGATGGTGATGGTCTGCAGCAGCGTCGCAACCCCGGCAAACAGCATGGACATCTGGATCAGGTACAGCAGTTCCGGGAAATCGGGCGAGTTTGAGCCAAACCCGAAGCCCGCCGCACCGGCGATGATGATGGCGGGTGTCACATTGCTGACGAACATCGCCAGCACATGCTGGATGCCCAGCGGAATCGCCCGCGTCAATGCAGGGGTGTAATTGGGATCGCGCAGCTGCTCCGGCGTCCCGATGGAGGTGGATGTCATGTTCTTGTCCCTTGTCGAAGAGGTCGCCCTCTGACGGGACGATCCGTTACGCAGGCTTTGCCCTGATCATATAGGGCCGGTCCAACGTGTATTCGTCAAGGTTCGGCGTGGTCCCGATCCGGTCTACCACGGCAAAAATACCCGGCCCCGCCAAAGGCGTCAGCACACCGTGCCAGGTTCCCCGGTGAAAGTTGATCCCCTGATGCGGCGCGGTGAGAAAGGCTTGCGGCTCACCCGGTCGGTCGCCCCGGTCCGGCGCGACGATTACAAGGAATGGGTTCGAGGTCATCGGCAGAAATGCCTGCGAGCCTTCGGGATGCCGCTCCAGCAGGTCCAGCAGATAGGGCAGTTGACGCGGCACCGCATTGAAGATGCTCAGTCCGGCGCGCCCCTCCGGCCCGAAATCAAGGGCCGCACGGTCATGGTAGCGCCCGCAGAGCCCCGCGTTGATCAGCTTGTCCGGCGCGCCCGCGCAATCCAGCACATCTCCGAAAGGGGCAAAAGCGGCAGGGGTCAGCGCCTGCGCAACAATCTCGCGCGGCACATTCATAGCGGCATGTGCCGGTTGACGTCCTTGTAGAGCAGATAGCGGAACGGGCCCTCTCCGGTGGCGATGCAGGCCTGCGGGCAGAAGGCGCGCAGCCACATGAAGTCGCCGGGCCCGACACTGACCCAATCCTTGTTCAACAGGTAATCCGCCGTGCCCTCCAGAACATAGAGCCCGTGCTCCATCACGTGGGTTTCGGCAAAGGGGATGCGGCCACCGGGCCTGAAGGTCACGATGTTCACGTGCATGTCGTGGCGCAGGTCCGCCGGATCGACGAAGCGGGTCGTTGCCCAGACGCCATCGCAATCGGGCATCTCAATGGGGGCAACTTCGGCATCGGACGTGACGAAAGCCTCCGGCATTCCGACCCCTTCGGTGGGCTGATAGCGTTTCCTGATCCAGTGAAACTGCGCAGCCACATCTTCATCGTTCCAGATGGTCCAGACAGTGTCGGGCGGGATGTAGGCATAACCGCCCGACGCCAGCACATGCCGCTGGCCGTCGATGTTCAGCGTCACCTGTCCCTGCGCCACGAAGATCACCGACTGCGCCTCCGGGTCCGTCTCGGGCGCGTCGGACCCGCCACCGGACCGCAATTCCACCGCGTATTGCGAAAAGGTCTCGGCAAAGCCCGACAGCGGCCGCGCCAGCACCCACATCCGCATGTCGCGCCAGCCGGGCAGGTAGCTGGTGACAATGTCCCGCTGGGTCAGAGCTGGCAGCACCGCATAGGCATTTGTGAAAACCGCAGTGCTTTCGGGGTCGGTCGATTGGTCCGGCAAGCCGCCGGGGGGAAAAGCGTAGCTCATAACATGTCCTCCAGCCGCAGCCGTGCAATTCGTTCGACCTGCCCGCAGGCGGTTGTGAACTCGGTGTCGGTATCGTTGGCCAGCCGCGCTTCGAAGGCCCGAAGGATACCCGCTTTGTCATGGTCCTTGACCGCAATGATAAAAGGAAACCGGTGTTTGCTCATGTAATCCGCGTTCAAGGCTTCGAAACGGGCGCGTTCCGCATCCGTCAGGGCGTCCAGACCGGCACTGGCCTGTTCCGCCGTGCTCTCGGCAGTCAGCCGTTTGGCCGCCGCCAGCTTGCCCGCAAGGTCCGGATGCGCCCGCAGGACCCCCAAGCGTTCTTCCTCACTGGCTGAACGGAACATCCGCACCAGCGCGTTGTGCAGCCCCGCAGGCGTATCATGGGCAGGCCCAAGTTCGAGCATATGGGCACGTTCGGCGATCCAGCCGGAATGTTCGAACACCCCCCCATAGGTGGCGACAAAGCTGTCGCGGTCCATCAGGCTGGGGCGAACCGCGCGGCGCTGCGGAGGGTGAACGGCGCGCCAGTGATCGGCAATGTCGATGCGCCGGGGGGTCCAGACGCCCTCGAACCCCTTGATGTATTCGACGAACCGTTTCAGCGCCCTGATCCGGCCCGGTCGGCCCACCAGCCGACAATGCAGCCCGACCGACATCATCTTTGCCGCGCCCTCTGCACCTTCGGCATAGAGCGTGTCGAAAGTATCGCGCAGATACGCGTAGAACTGGTCGCCGGAGTTGAACCCCTGTGGTGTCGCGAAGCGCATGTCGTTGCAGTCGAGCGTGTAGGGGATGATCAGCTGGTCCCGGGCGCCAACCTCCATCCAGTAGGGTAGATCATCGTCGTAGGTATCGGAAACGTAATCGAACTGCCCCGTTTCTGCGGCCAACGACACGGTGTTTACCGAGGTGCGCCCGCAATACCAGCCCCGCGGCGCGGTGCCGACGACCTCGGTGTGCAGGCGGATCGCCTCTGCCATATCGGCCCTTTCGGCCTCTGCGGTGTGGTCCTTGTAGTCGATCCATTTCAGCCCGTGGCTGGCGATTTCCCAGCCGGCGTCCTTCATTGCCTCGACCTGACCCGGGGCGCGGGCGAGCGCGCTGGCCACGCCGTAGACGGTCACAGGGATGCCTGCATCGGTGAACAGCCTGTGCAGCCGCCAGAACCCTGCCCGCGCGCCGAAATCATAGATGCTTTCCATGTTCCAGTGCCGCTGCCCCGGCCAAGGCTGCGCGCCGACGATCTCCGACAGGAAGGCTTCGGATGCCACATCCCCGTGCAGCAGGCAATTCTCGCCGCCCTCTTCGTAGTTCACCACGAATTGCACCGCGATACGCGCGCCTCCGGGCCATCGGGCGTCGGGGGGCGTGGGGCCGTAGCCGTGGAAATCGCGGGGATAGCGGTTCATGTCGGATGTCCTTGTCTTGCGCGGCTCACACTGCACAAATCCCGCGAACGACGCAATTTGCCTTTGGGTGCAAAAGCAGTCGGGCTGCATCCCGCCAAGGATGCAGCCCGACGCCAGATTGACTGCTGCTGCCTGTGTTTATGCGTTAGACTGGGATTATTAGGCGCGGGCCAACCTGAGTGACTGCCGGGGCAGGATGCCTATCGCGAATCTGTTCAGAAAAATCGGACCTGACACAAATCAAGGCGGCGTCCCCCCAGACGATATTCAGCCCCCTCAAGATATACACGTTTGGCGTGCAGGCTTCGGGGTTGGCCCCATATATAGGCAAAGGATGATTCGCAGGTCAAAGGAAAACGAATCACTTTGCCCGGAAAATGCGAATCGACCACCGATGCAGCCCGAATCGGCAGCACGGCGCATTGACGCCGCCTGCTGCGGCCTTATCCTGCAGCCGGTTCTCGAACCACTCACAGGAGACCCCGATGCCAGACGGATACCTGACGACCCACGTGCTCGACACCGCGTTGGGCCAGCCTGCGCGGGCGCTGGATGTGACGCTCTACCGGCTGGAAGGCGAGGCGCGAGTCAAGCTGGCCGAGATGCAGACCAATGCTGACGGACGGACGGATACGCCGATCCTCCCGCGTGAGGGCTTCGCGGCGGGAACCTATGAACTGGTCTTCGCCGCCGGGGCCTACCTCGACCGGATCGGCAGCCCGGCGGAGGACCCCCGTTTCCTCCAGGACATCCCGATCCGCTTCGGCATTTCGGATGCGACGGCGCATTACCATGTGCCGCTTTTGCTGTCGCCCTTTGGTTATTCAACCTACAGGGGCAGCTGAACCGCGCTGCCGGTGCGGCCCCACCAGCGCCGTCACCGCGAGGATCAGGCCCGATACCGTCGCGATCATTCCTGCGGCGGAAACACTGTCCTGCAGCCCGATCCACAGCGGGCCGTATCCTGCCAGCACGTAACCCAGCACAGCGGCAAGCGTGGCGAACCCGACCGACCAGGCGATCTGATGTTCCAGCCGGTTGGTCATCAACCGGGCCGCGGCAGGCGGGCAAATGAACATGGCGATCACGATGATACTGCCCACCGCGTCAAAGGCCGCCACAGCGGCAATCGCCGCCATGATCACCAACGCCAGCCCAAGCGGCCCGGTGCGCAGCCCGATGGTGCGGGCAAAGCCTTCGTCGAAGGTGCTGATCTTCAGCGGTCGCCAGAACAGCGCGATGAACCCCGCCACCACAAACAGCGTCGCCGCCATGCGCGGCAGTTCCACCGGAATACCGGCCAGCGCCTGCGGGTCCAGCAAAGAGGACCATCCGGTTGCATCCAGCCAGATCAGGCTCTCCAGATTGCCATACAGCGCATGTTCCACATCCAGATGCACTGACGACGTGTCGGACTGCTCCAACAACAGCACCCCGCCCGCGAACATGGTGGTAAAGACCACGCCCATCGCGGCACCGGTCTCAATCCGCCCAAGCCGCCGCACCGCCTCGATCGCGCCGACGGCGACCACCGCCGCCCCGGCAGCGCCCAGCAACATCGGCAGCGTGGTGATTGTCCCGCCGATCAGAAAGGCGACGACGATTCCCGGCAACACGACATGGCTGATCGCGTCTCCGATCAGCGCCTGCCGCCGCAGCACCAGAAAGTTACCGGGTAGCGCACAGGCGATTGCCACGCAGATGCCGGTCAACAGCGGCACGAGGCTGAGCGGAACGAATTCAGCGCCGCTCATGACATGACCTCCGCTTTGGGAATGCGTGCATCGACCTCGGCCAGCTGGTCCGCGGTCAACACGGTTTCAATGTCGGTCAGCCCGTCGTCCTGCGCCGTCGCGGCCTCGAACGCAGGGTCGCTGCGGATCACCTGCCAACGGCTTTCGTCGCGCAGGGCCCGCGCGGCGCGGCCCCGCCCCAGCTCGGTCGGTACGCCGTCAGGCCGCGCCCAGCCCTGCCGCTGCAACAGCCGCAGCGTCATGTTTTCGTAGATCGGTTGCCCCTGCGCCATAGCCAGCAGCCCCTGCCGCAGATGAACTCTGCGTTGATGCGCCCGGTGACGGGCCAACGCCGAAACCACGCCGCGTTCCGGTGACATCAGCAGCGACAGCATAAACAGGACAAAGCCCACCAGCACGATGATCGGCCCGGTCGGCACAGCCGGGATCGCGGCCGAAAGCGCCGCCCCGACATAGGCCGACAGCCCCCCGACCGCGCCCGAGATCAGAACAACCCTGTCGGTGCGTTCCGTCCAGAACCGGGCCGTCACCGGCGGAATGATCAGCAGCGCCACGATCAAGATCAAGCCGACGATCTTCAGGCCGACAACCGTTACCGCCAGAACCAGCCCCATCATGGCAAGATCGGTCCGGCGCACGTTCTGGCCGATGGATACCGCATAGTCAGGATCGAATGAGGCCAACGTCAACGGCCGCCGCATCAGCAGCACCAGCGCCAGGGTAAGAGCAGCGGAAACCGCGATGACCAGCGCATCGCTGCGCAGCATGCCGGCGGTCGAGCCCAGAAGAAACCCTTCCAGACCGGCCTGCTGGCCCGCCGACATGGTCTGGATCACTGTCAGCAGAACGATACCGAACCCGAAAAAGACCGACAGGACCGACCCGATCGCCGCATCCTCGGCCAGACGGGTCCGCGTGCCCAGCCAGGATACCAGCAACAGCCCCACCGCCGCAGACAGCGCCGCCCCTGACAGCAATCCGACAAGGTTCCGGCCCGTGCCACCCAGCGTCACCATCACCATGAAGGCCAGCGCCACCCCCGGCAGCGTGGCATGGCTGATCGCGTCGCTGACCAGCGCGCGCTTGCGCAGGAACAGAAATGTTCCGCCGACGCCCGCCGCCATGCCCAGCAGGGTCGCACCAAGGGTCACGAGGGTCGCGTTATAGCCAAGTTGCAGCAGCAGCGCATCCCGGATCATGTCAGCGCCAGCGCATCCATCTGCGCACCCGCGAGCCGACCTCCGTAGGCGTCCTGAAGGTTTGCGGTGACAAAGGTCGTCTTGACCGGCCCTTCCGCAATGCGGCGGGTGTTGATCAGAAAGACGTTGTCGAAATAGTCGGTCACGGTCGACAGATCATGGTGCACCGCCACAACCGTCTTGCCGGTATCCCGCAGCGATTTCAGCACACTGATGATCGCCTTTTCAGTAGCGGCATCGACCCCGGCAAAGGGTTCGTCCAGCAGGTAAAGGTCTGCATCCTGCGCCAATGCGCGGGCCAGAAAGACGCGCTGCTGCTGACCGCCGGACAATTGCCCGATCTGGCGGCTGGCGAAATCTTCCATGCCGACACGGGTCAGGCAGTCTTCGGCCCGCGCGCGGTGTGCGGGCCTGATCCGGCCCAGCAGGCCCAGTTGCGGGTAAAGCCCCATCAGAACCACGTCGATCACGCGGGTAGGAAAATCCCAGTCCACACTGGCCCGCTGCGGGACATAAGCGATCCGGTGCCGCTGCTGGTCGACCGGCTTGCCGAAAACGGTCGTGGTTCCGGCCAAGGGTTTGTGAATGCCCAGCGCGGCCTTGAGAAGGGTGGATTTCCCCGCCCCGTTGGGGCCGATGATCGCCGTCATCCTGCCCGGTTCCACCGTCATGTCGACAGAGAAGACCGCGGGCTTCTGACCATAGGACACGGTCATGCCCCGGACTGCCAGCGGGCTGTCCTCCCGGCGGGTCTGCCCAGTCTCAGGGTGACGTTCACTGGCCAGGGTGACGGACATGGCTCAGCTCCCGCTGCTCAGCTTGCCGGTCATGCCGCCGGGTGACACATCCGCGCCCAGAGCCCGGGCGATGGTTGTCACGTTATGGTCGATCATGCCGATGTAGGTTCCCTCGTAAGTGCCTTCCTGCCCCATCGCGTCGGAATAAAGCGATCCGCCGATGACAACCTCGTGGCCCCGCGCCGCCGCACCTTCGATCAGCGCGCGCATGTTGCGGTCCGAAACGGAGGTTTCGACAAAAACAGCACCGATCTTGCGGTCAACCAGCACGTCCACAAGTTCGGAGATGCGGTTCAGCCCCGCTTCCGAATTGGTAGAGATGCCCTGAATACCGATTACCTCGAACCCGTAGGCCCGCCCGAAGTAGCTGAAGGCGTCATGCGCCGTGACCAGCACGCGGCTCTCTTCCGGCACCTTGGCCAGGACGTCACCGGCATAGGACGACAGCAGTGCCAGCTCTTCTTGGTAGGCGGCGGCATTCGCGGCGAACACTTCCGCCATGTCGGGGCGCGCTTCTTTCAAGGCACTTGCGATTTTCGTGACCACATCCGTCCAGATATCGGGCGCCATCCAGACGTGCGGGTCATATCGCCCCGCGTAATCGGCGTGTTCCAGCAACCTGCCCCTGTCCAGCGCCTCGGCCACTGCAACGACACGGCGCTTGCCGCCGAGATCCTCAAAAAACCGCTCCATCTGCGCCTCAAGGAACAGGCCGTGCCACAGGGTCAGGTCCGCCCGTGTCATCGCAACGATGTCACTGCGGGTCTGGCGGTATCCATGCGGGTCGACGCCGGGCCCCATCAGGGCCCGGACGGTCACGGCATCCCCGCCGATACGCCGGGCGCCATCGGCGATCATGCCTGTCGTGGCGACAACGTCCAGCACGCCCGCTGCGCGCAGTGCAGGTGGCGTGGCAAACAGCGCAAGCCCCCCCATCAGAGTGGCACGGCGTGTCAGTGTGAAATTGGGGATCATGTTTTTCATGACTTCTATATGAGATTGATTCGCAACTAAGTCAACAAGATTGCGAATAATTCGCAATCTCACCGCGCCCTAGAAAGATATCTCGAAAACCGCTCCATTTTGTGTCGGCACATGGGCAATGGTGCCGCCATGCGCGCCGATCAGCGCCCGCACGATGGCAAGGCCCATGCCGGTACCGCCCTGTGCGCGGGTCGTGGTAAAGAACGGATCGAACAGCCGGTCACGATTGCCTTGCGACACGCCCGAACCATTGTCGGCAACCGTGAGCCTGCCCGCGTCCCAATCCAGCGTAATCCGGTCCGCCGCATGGGTCGCCGCGTTCTGAGAAAGCTGCTTCAGCACCGCCACCAGATCTTCCTCGGGCATCGGCACTTTGCCATCGCGGTTCACTGTCACAGTCAGGTCGGTGATCTGCCCCGCCGCCGAAGACAGCAAAATCTCGCCGCCCCTGCGGGCAAGGCCCGCCGCCGCGTGTCGGCGAAGGTCGCCCAGCAGCTGATCCATGCGCGCCGCAGACGCGGCGATGGTTGCCATCAGTGCGCTGCGCTCGTCATCGGTCGCATCATTCAGCAGCTCGGCGGCCCCGGTGATCGCAGTCAGGGGCGACTTCATCTCGTGCGTGACGTGGTCGGCATAGGCCCGCATCGTGGCCGCGCGGTTCTGCAGTGTCGCGCCCATAGCGATTACGCTATGCCCAAGATCCGAGAATTCCGGCGTGCCGAAATGCGCGGGCGGGGTTCCCGCGCGGCCCGCCTTCATGTCGCGGGCGTATACGGTCAGCGCGGTCACGGGGCGCAGCACCAACCGCCACAGCAGGTAGCCCAGGATTGCCGCCGACACGATCGCCAGCCAGAGGATGAGCCAGGCAGTCTCTGCCCAACCCAGCACGTTGCCCGCGACCCGGAAATAGCTCAGCCCCAGGACCGGCACCGCGACGATGCCCGCCATCGCGCCGCACACGATCAAAGCCAGCGGCGGGCGCCATTTGCGCTTTACGTCCCCCGGCATGGACCCATCCTGATCCCGACACCGTGCACCGTCTCGATCGCGTCAGGGCAGGCTGCCTCGGCCAACTTGGCGCGCAGGTTGCGGAGGTGACTGTCGACCGTGCGGTCCGAGACATGGACATGCGCGCCATAGACCGCATCGGTCAGCGCCCGGCGCGGCATCACCTGATCGGGCCTTGCCATGAGCTGCGCCAGGATCTTCATCTCGCGCGCCGTCAGCGTTACAACCTGTTCGTTCACGGTGCACCCGTGCCGCCCGACGTCCAGCGCAAGAATGCCGCGCGTCAGCCTGTGGTTCGATTCTTCCCGCGCCCCGGCACTGCGCCGCAGGATCGCGCCGATCCGGGCGGTCAACTCGCGGGGCGAAAAAGGTTTGTTCACGTAGTCGTCGCCGCCAAGCTCAAACCCCAGCACGCGGTCGATCTCGTCATCCCGCGCGGTCAGGAACAGCACCGGGGTCCGGTCGGTCCGACGCAGGGCGCGGCACAGGGCAAGGCCATCCATCTGCGGCAGGCCGATGTCCAGCACCACCAGGTCAAAGCGGCCCGATTGCGCCTTGGTCAGTCCCTCGGCGCCGTCTCCCGCCTCGTCGCTGGTCATGCCCGCCTTGGTCAGCGCCATGCGCAGTACGGTGCGGATTTGGGGGTCGTCATCTACGATCAGGATATGCGGGGCGGTCATCTGGGGGCCTTCGACTGGATGGCGGCAAGGCTATTGCGGGCGCGTGCGGTGCGAAAGCCCCATTCGCGCCAGTCTCGCGGCACGGATATGCGATGGCCGCCCGGACAGATGCGGTGGCGCCGCGCGACCTCTGCCGCCGCGATCACCGGTCGGGCCGCCGCGCCGAGACCGCAAAGATAGGCGCGGTCCTGCGCGACAGGATGGGTCAGATTGTAGCGGGCGATGGCGGCGTCAAAGCTGAAGAAGGCGCAGCCGTAGACCACCGCCACCGACAGCCCTCCGCCGCGCAGCATCAGCCAGAGATTGTTCCGCCCGGCACAGACCTGCCAGAAGATCAGTGCCAGCCCGACAGCAGTCATCCCCATCCAGATCGCGGCGGCCAGCCGCAGGTGGGTCAGCCCGTAAACCCCCACGTACAGGTCCAGCCGCACCAACGACGAAACCACCAGCGCTACATTCTGCGCCACCCATGCCAGCAGCAGACCGCGCAACAAGGTATCGCCCTGCACCCATCGCCGGGTCAGCAAGGCAAAGCCACCCGCCAACAGGCCAGTCACCACCAGAGGATAGGCTCCCCGGTGGGCGTATTCCGCATAGGTGATACCGCGCGGCAGCCCGACCCCGCCATAGAGGTAGATCGCATCCAGCATTGTCTGAACAAGGAAGACCCCGTTGAACAGAACCAGCGCCCGCACGGTCGAGGCCGGATTGATCAGCCCTTCCTGTCGCGGACCGGCATGCCGCCGCGCCGGTGCCGCCGCCAGTCGCTCGCGCATTGCGGACAGGCGCAGGGCCGTCCAGACCAACGGCAGCAGGCACAGCCAGAAGCCCGCCCGCTCGGCCTGCGGCAGGGTCGGGTCCCAGGCGGCGACGTCGGCCACCCAGCGGTCCGCGATCGGGTTCGCCATCAGCAGCAAAAGCATGAAGACAGCCCCCAGCAGGACAGGAACCAGCCAGCGCCGGATCGCCTGCCGGGCCCAGCCGGACACCAGGTGCGTATTGGGGCGCCCCAGTGCGCGGGCACCGTCCTCTACCGTCTGTTCCATCCCCACCGGCCAAAGCCGGAGCGCCGCGCGGGGGATATCCCGGCCCTGCAGACCCGCCACCACGGCCAGCACCACCGACCCGCCCAACACGGCGATGGCGAGAGAGAGCGGCTGCACCAGCTCGACCAGCGGAAGAAAGGACAAGAGGCTGCCCGCCACGACCACCCCCAGGCGCTTTGGGTGAAGGCGCCGGGCGGTGACGACAGCGGCCAGCACCATCGCCGCCCCGAACACCGCCAGCGACAGACCCGGCGTCACCTGCCAGACCAGCGCATCGCCAAGCGCGATCATCGCCACCAGCAGCGCCACGTGCCAAACGGAAGCCCGCGTTACACGGGCTTTGCCTGATGCTGGCGGATCGGCGGGTGCGTTCAGCCACCATCCGTCCTGCTGCATCGCCAGCGGCACGCCGCGGATCAGGAATGTCTTCATCTTTCTTGCCCCTCGTTTCGTATTATCAGGAGGCATGATGCCAAGCCGTCGTGCAGACCAAGAAAGTTGTTTGTGCAGTTTTTGCGCAAGGAACGTGGCGGCAGGTTCGCTTGCCAAAGGGGGGGCCTGCGTGGCACCTTCGTCATCTGACCCCGAAGCGGAGAGACGCGATGGCACAATCGTCAGCCAAGGCCCAGACAGAACTCGCGCGGACCGAGCAGACCCATCTGCCGCAGGTCGCCCTGCCGCGCAATCCGGGCATGCCGCTGGACCTGAACTGGGTACTGGGCGCGCGGGCCAATACCTCGGCGATCGAGCGGCGCGCGGCGAGCTTGCCAGCCCGCAGATCGGTCAAGAAGGCGTACCAGGCCGCCTGGCTTTTGCGGGCGATCACCTGCATCGACCTGACAACGCTGTCGGGCGACGACACCGCGCGCCGGGTTGAGCGGCTCTGCGCCAAGGCGCGGCAGCCCGTTGCTCCGGCACTGCTCGACGCGCTGGGCATGGGGCCGATCACCACGGGCGCCGTCTGCGTCTATCACGAGATGATCGCCCCCGCCGTCGCGGCGCTGGATGGCACGGGCATCCCGGTCGCCGCTGTCTCCACCGGATTTCCGGCGGGGCTTTCGCCGTTCGAGCTGCGCCTCAAGGAGATCGAGATGAGCGTCGCCGCCGGGGCGTCGGAGATCGACATCGTGATCTCGCGCCGCCACGTGCTGTCCGGCGACTGGCAGGCGCTCTACGATGAAATGCGCGCGATGCGCGATGCCTGCGGCGATGCGCATGTGAAAGCGATCCTTGCCACGGGCGAACTGGGCACCCTGCGCAACGTGGCCCGCGCCAGCCTTGTCTGCATGATGGCAGGGGCGGATTTCATCAAGACCTCCACCGGCAAGGAAAGCGTCAACGCGACCCTGCCGGTCAGCCTGGTGATGATCCGCGCGATCCGCGATTACCACGACCGCACCGGCATCCGCATCGGCTACAAACCCGCGGGCGGGATTTCCAAGGCCAAGGACGCGATCACCTATCTGGCGCTGATGAAGGAGGAACTGGGCGACCGCTGGATGCAGCCCGATCTCTTCCGCTTTGGCGCGTCCTCGTTGCTGAACGACATCGAGCGGCAGCTGGAACATCACGTGACCGGCAGCTACTCGGCGGGCTACCGCCATGCGGCAAGCTAGGGCAGCCCATGGGGAACCCGGTTGAAATCGTATACAAAATATTAACGGGAAAGGGGCGCATATGACCGTCTCTGAAATCTTTGACACCATGGACTACGGTCCGGCCCCCGAAAGCGCCGCGGATGCGCTGGCGTGGCTGGTCGACCAGGGCAGCCGGTTTGGCCATTTCATCGACGGCGCCTTTACCGACCCCGGCGAGGGGTTCGACAGCACCAACCCGGCAACGGGCGAGGTTCTGGCGACCCTGACGCAGGCCATGCAGGCGGATGTGGACGCCGCCGTAAAGGCTGCGCGCAAGGCGCAGCCGAAATGGGAGAAGCTGGGCGGCCATGGCCGCGCGCGATATCTCTATGCGCTGGCGCGATTGTTGCAGAAACACGCGCGCCTTTTCGCGGTGCTGGAGGTGCTGGACAACGGCAAACCCATCCGCGAAGCGCGCGACATCGACGTGCCGCTCGCACAGCGCCATTTCTATTACCACGCGGGTATGGCGCAACTGATGGAGGCCGAGCTGCCCGACGCGCAGGCGCTGGGGGTCTGCGGACAGATCATCCCCTGGAACTTCCCCCTGCTGATGCTGGCGTGGAAAGTCGCGCCTGCGCTGGCGATGGGCAACACCGTGCTTCTGAAGCCCGCGGAATACACTTCGCTGACCGCTCTGCTGTTTGCCGACATCTGCCGTCAGGCGGGTTTGCCAAAGGGTGTCGTGAACATCGTCACCGGTGACGGCGCGGTGGGCGAGATGATCGTGGGCCACGACGACATCGACAAAATCGCCTTTACCGGCTCTACCTCGGTCGGGCGTCGCATCCGCGAAGCCACGGCAGGCAGCGGCAAGGCACTGACGCTGGAGCTGGGCGGCAAGTCGCCCTACATCGTCTTTGACGACGCCGACCTCGACAGCGCGGTCGAGGGGCTGGTGGATGCGATCTGGTTCAACCAGGGTCAGGTTTGCTGCGCGGGATCACGTCTGCTGGTGCATGAACCGGTGGCAGAGACCTTCTATGCCAAGCTGCGCGCCCGCATGGCCAAGCTTCGCGTCGGCAATCCGCTGGACAAGAGCATCGACGTCGGCTCGCTCGTCGATCCGGTACAGTTGAAATCGGTCAGCGAGATGGTCGCAGCGAACACCGCCGGGGAACGCTTTGTCGCGGACATCGCACTGCCGGAAAACGGCTGCTATTACCCGCCGACGCTGATCACCGGCCTGAACCCGGCGGATGCGCTGATGCAGGAAGAGATTTTTGGCCCTGTGCTGGTCTCAACGACCTTCCGCACCCCGGCGGAGGCGGTGAGTCTGGCCAACAACACGCGCTACGGGCTGGCGGCGACCCTGTGGTCCGAGAACATCAACCTGGCGCTGGACATCGCGCCGCAGCTGGCGGCGGGAATTGTCTGGATCAACGGCACCAACCTGATGGATGCCGCAGCCGGTTTCGGCGGCGTCCGCGAAAGCGGTTTCGGCCGCGAGGGCGGCTGGGAGGGGCTGACAGCCTACACACGTTCGAAAACCACGCCCAAGCCCCTGAAAGGGATTGAGCCCCACACCGGCGAGGGCGCCCCGGAGGACCCGATCGACCGAACAGCCAAACTCTATATCGGGGGCAAGCAGACGCGGCCCGATGGTGGGTATTCAACCCCGGTCTGGGCAAAGAACGGCGCGCTGCTGGGCCATGCGAGCCTTGCCAACCGCAAGGATTTGCGCAACGCGGTTGAGGCGGCGCAGGCCGCAAAGGGCTGGAGCAAGACGACCGGCCACCTCCGGGCGCAGATCATGTACTACATGGCCGAAAATCTGGCCGCGCGGGCGGATGAATTCGCGCATCGTCTGGATGCGATGCTGGGCGGAAAGACCGGCGCGAAAGAGGTTGAGGCCAGCATCAGGCGGCTGTTCACCTATGCCGCCTGGGCCGACAAATATGATGGCCAGGTGCATGGCGTGCCGATCCGGGGGGTGGCGCTGGCGATGAAGGAACCGGTGGGGGTGATCGCGGCGCTTTGCCCGGCGGAGGCCCCGCTGCTGGGTCTGATCTCTGTCATGGCACCGGCGATGGCGATGGGCAACCGCGTGATCCTTGCCGCATCGGAACCCTATCCGCTGTCGGCCACGGATTTCATACAGGTGCTGGAAACCTCGGATGTGCCTGCAGGCGTGGTGAACATCCTGACCGGGCCGCATGCTGACGTCGCCGACACGATGGCACGGCACATGGATGTGGATGCGGTCTGGTCCTTCGGGGCGGCGGAATTCAGCAAGATCGTCGAAAAGGGCGCCGCGTCGAACATCAAGCGGACGTGGGTGAACAATGGCTATGCCCGCGACTGGATGGGCGCCGACGGCGAAGGAATGCCGTTTCTGCAGGCCGCGACAGAGGTCAAGAACATCTGGATACCATATGGCGAATGACGCCCTGGTCTGTTTCCGGAGGTCTTGAAGGCTCAGGAAACAGACTCTTCATCACGTTCGGGCGCATAGACCGATCAGTTGCTGGTGGTGCTACTCAGACCTTCCGGCTGACCCACGACGACGAACTGCAGCCCTTCCGGGTCCAGCAATTCGTTTGCCACACGGTTCACATCGTCCAGCGTCACCGCTTCGACCTTGTCGTTGCGCGTGGCGACATAGTCGATGGGCAGCCCCAGAAGCTGCATCCCCACCAGGATATTGGCGATGGGCGCATTCCCGTCGAAACGCAACGGATAGGCGCCGGTGATGTACGTCTTGGCAGCCTCCAGCTCTTCCGGCGTGAGGCCGTTTTCGGCGGCCTTGGCCCATTCGTCACGGATCACCTCTATGGCTTCGGCGACACGGTCGTTCGATGAACTGACCGACCCCATGTAAACCTCGGCCAGATCGCGGGCCACAAGGTAGGAGTAGACGCCGTAGGTGAGGCCCCGCTTCTCGCGCACCTCATCCATCAGGCGGCTTTCAAAGGACCCGCCACCCAGCACATGGTTTAAAAGCAGCGCGGCAAAGAAATCGGGGTCATCCTGCGCGATCCCTTTCTGACCAAAGACCGCGACCGACTGCGGCGTCGGGAAATCGACCACCGTCACGCCCCCGGGGATCGTCACGTCGGCGCGCGGCGGCATCGGTGCGCCCGTCTCGGGCAGATCGCCCAGCAGGTCGTCCAGCAACCTGCCCAGTTCCTCGGGCGTGATATCGCCCACGGCGCCGATGTAGACCCGGTCGCGGGCCAGCACATCGTTCTTGGCCGTCAACAGATCCTGTCGGGTCAGCGCCGCCACGCTGTCCAGCGTCCCGTTCAGCGACGTGGCATAGGGATGGTCGCCAAAGGCAATCCGGTCAAAGGTATCGCTGGCAATGTCGTCGGGATCCTTGGCATCCGACTGGATGATCGACATCACCTGACCGCGCACCCGGTCGATCGAGGCCTGATCAAATGCCGGATCCTGCAGGGCCGCACGCAGCAGGTCAATGGACGCGTCCCTGTTTTCGGTCAGAAAACGGGCCGACACCGACACATCATCGCGTGAGGCATCGAAGCCGAATGAAGTCGCCAGCGCCTCGGACGCCTTGGAGAAGGCCCGCGCGTCCATCTCTCCCGCCCCCTCTTCCAGCAACGCGGTCATCAGGTTGACCGCGCCGCGCTTGCCCGGCCGGTCCAGCGAGGCACCGCCTCGAAAGCGCAGTTCAAGCGCCACGAAGGGGATAGAATGGTCTTCTACCAGCCAGGCGGTCACACCGCCGGGGCTTTCAACCGATTGAATGTTCACCTCTGCCCGTGCAGGCAGCGCCATCAGGACCGCGACGATCAGACCATAAATCAGTTTCATTGCGTGACCTCCGGTTTCATCAGCCATCCGGTGACCGACTGCCTTTTATCAAGAACACTTCGCGCGGCGGCCATGATGTCATCGGCGGTCACGGCCTCCAGCACATCTGGCCAGTTCTGCACGTCTTCGACGCTGAGCCCGGTGGCCAGCGCCTGCCCATAGCGGTTGGCAACGGAATCCGCATCGTCGCGGGCATAGATCTGGCTGGCACGGATCTGCAGTTTGATCCGGTCGAGTTGCTCCGCATCCACGCCCACCTCCAAGAAATCGGCCAGTGCCGCGTCCATCGCGTCTTCGGCCTCTTGCAGGCTGACCCCGGCGGCGGGGACAACCGCAAGATCGAATGTCGTGTCGTCGAGCGCGACGCCCCGGTAGAACGCACCGGAATAGGTAACGAGCTGCTGATCAAACTGGAGTTTCTCGGCCAAGAAAGACGTGGTTCCACCGCCCAATATCTCGGCCAGAAGCGTCAGCGCGGCGGCCTCTTTCTGGTCGCCGGGATCGCGCTCCGGCGCAAGGTAAGACCGGCTGACATAGGGCTGCGCCACCCGCGCGTCGCGAAAGGTCAGGCGGCGTTCGGCGGTTTGCGGCGGCTCTTGGGTGCGGACCCGCTCCGGCAGGTCCGGGTTGGCGGGGATCACACCATAATATTCCTCGGCCAGGGTGCGCACATCATCCGGGTCTACATCGCCCGAGACCACGAGGATCGCGTTGTTGGGAGAATAGTAGGTCTCATAGAAAGACAGCGCATCGTCGAGATCCAACGCCTCCATTTCATGCATCCAGCCAATGACAGGGCTGCCATAACGGTGGTTGAGGTATTGAGCCGCGTTCATCTGTTCGCTCATCAGCGCGCCGGGATTATTCTCTGTCCTTTGCTTGCGCTCTTCGATGATGACATCACGTTCGGTCGCAATGTTTTCGGGGGTCAGGCGGATGTTGCGCATCCGGTCGCTTTCCATCCGCATCATCAGTTCCAGCCTGTCCGCCGCGACCCGCTGGTAGTAGGCGGTGTAATCGTAGCTGGTAAAGGCATTGTCGCGACCGCCGTTGGCGGCGACGGTGGCCGAGAATTCGCCGGCTTCCATCTTGTCGGTGGCCTTGAACAGCAGGTGTTCAAGAAAATGCGCCACCCCGGACGATCCCTTGGGTTCGTCCGCAGACCCGGCCCTGTACCAGACCATCTGCTGCACCACGGGTGCGCGGTGGTCTTCGACCACGACGACATCCATACCGTTGTCCAGGGTAAAGCTTGTGACCGCCTCGTTGTCCCTGGCCTGCGCCACGGCGGGCATGGCAAGCGCCAGGACCACACCGAGAAGTTGCACTTTCTTCATGGCCGCTCCTTTGAAACCGATTGGCACAGAGGTACGCACGCAGCCCGCATTATCAAGGCAACTCACAGATAAATGAGTCGTCAGTTCAGCTCAGGCACGGATCAGCTGGGGTTAAAGCGCGTATCCCGTGGCGGCGAGGATGGCGTGCGCGCCCCGGCGCGGCGCCAGCGCGCGGCCTCAGCCGACGCGTCGAGCGCCTGACGCCTGTAGGCCTGTTCGTACCGGTCCACCGGCACAATCCTGATCTGCGTGAGCCGACCCTTGCGGCGGCGGAAATCCGCGTCCGCCTCTGCAAGGATCGTCCGGATACCCGGGGTCACGCCCTTGCGGTTGGCGTGGTTGACCAGCGCCCCGTCCCGCGCGTCGATTCCGCCCTGCAATGCCTGCGGGTTGCCACCAAACGCGGTGACACCCTCGCTGAGGGCGGAACGATCAGTCAGGTTGGCCTGACCCGGTGTCGGGGGCGGCAGCGTGCTGTAGCTTGCGGGCTCCTGCAGCGGGCCGGCGGGGGAAATCATGAATTCATCCGGCCCTTTGGAGTTGGTCCGGAGGTCACGCAAACCCTGATTGGCACAGGCCGACAGGGCCAGCGGGATCAGGATCATCAGGACGGTACGGCGCATGGTGCGTCTCCTTTGGGTCTGCCCCTCAATATCGCAGGGGGGCGGGCAATGTCACTTATGTTTTTTCCGCGGCTTTCCGGCAGCGGAATTCCCGTCGCGGCTGAAGAAGATCAGGCCCAATGCACCCGCAAAGATGAAGACATCCGCGATGTTGAAGACAAAGGGGTTCTCTATCC
Source organism: Sulfitobacter sp. THAF37 (assembly GCF_009363555.1). NCBI lineage: Bacteria > Pseudomonadati > Pseudomonadota > Alphaproteobacteria > Rhodobacterales > Roseobacteraceae > Sulfitobacter > Sulfitobacter sp. THAF37. Next base: position 1,373,868 of record NZ_CP045372.1, on the reverse strand, counting down.
CGCAACAGGACATGTTCAGGAAATCCAGCACGTATCCGTACAGCAGCCGGTCCAGCACATTGGCCAGCGCGCCGCCGACCAGCAGGCCGCCGCTGATCCGGGCCAGCCGGGGCTGGGCCGAGCGCGCCAGCCAGATCGTTACCGCGACGCAGATCACCGCCGCCAGCGCGATCAGAATCCAGCGGCTCGCGTCCGATCCACCGCCGAACAGGCCAAAGTTGATGCCCCGGTTCTCGCCGTATCGGAAGTTCAGAAGTGGCGGCACCACGTCGATGGACCGGATACGCGCCAGTTCCATCGTGTGGATCACCAGATACTTGCTGATCTGGTCGATCGCAAAGGCCAGGATGCCGAAGACAAGAAAGCTGCGCATGTTTCGCCCGCCTCAGTGCCGGAAGTGGCGCATACCGGTAAAGACCATGGCAAGTCCGGCGTCGTCCGCCGCCGCGATCACCTCGTCATCGCGCATGGACCCGCCAGGCTGGATCAGGGCGGTTGCCCCGGCTTCCGCTGCTGTCACCAGCCCGTCCGCAAAGGGGAAGAAGGCATCGGATGCCACAACCGACCCTTGCGTCAAAGGCGCGGGCAGGTCCATCGCCTCCGCCATGTCCTGAGCCTTGCGCGCAGCGATGCGCGTGCTGTCGACACGGCTCATCTGGCCCGCGCCGACGCCCACCGTCGCGCCGTCCTTGACGTAGATGATGGCATTCGACTTGACGTGTTTGGCCACGGTCCATGCAAAAAGCAGGTCTGCCATTTCCTGCGCCGAAGGTTGGCGTTTGGTCACGACTTTCAAATCGTCGCGGGTGATACGGCCGATGTCCTTGTCCTGCACCAGCCACCCTCCCGACACCTGCCGGACCGCCAGCGCCGCCGCGTCGCGGGGGGCGAGCCCGCCGGTCGTGAGCAGACGCAGGTTTTTCTTTTTGCCAAAAATACTCATGGCGTCTTCGTCGGCACCGGGGGCAATCACCACTTCGGTGAAAATCCGGCTGATCGCCTCGGCGGTTTCGCCGTCCAGAACCTGATTGAGCGCGATGATGCCGCCGAAAGCGGACGTGCGGTCGCAGTCGAAGGCACGGGTATAGGCCTCCACCATGGTCTTACCGGTGGCCACGCCGCAGGGGTTGGCGTGCTTGATGATGGCGCAGGCAGGACCGTTCTCGGGGGCAAATTCGCTGACCAGCTCAAAGGCCGCGTCGGTGTCGTTGATGTTGTTGTAGCTCAGTTCCTTGCCCTGGTGCTGCTGTGCCGTCGCGACGCCCGGACGGTCGGACCCGTCGGTGTAGAATGCGGCGCTTTGGTGCGGGTTTTCGCCGTAACGCAGGGGTTGCGCCAGTGTGCCGCCAAAAGTCCGGCGGCGCGGTGTGCCCGGCACCTGCGCGGCCATCCATGTGCTGACAGCGGTGTCGTAAGCGGCGGTTCTGGCATAGGCGGTCTGGGCCAGACGCTGGCGCAGGGCATAGGAGGTCTGCCCGCCGTTGGCGTCAAGCTCTTCGATCACGGCGGCGTAGTCCTCGGTATCCACAACGACATTCACGAAGCCGTGGTTCTTGGCCGCCGAACGGATCATTGCCGGACCGCCGATGTCGATGTTCTCGATCACTTCGGCGTATTCTGCCCCTTTGGCCACGGTTGCCTCGAACGGATAGAGGTTGACCACGACGAGGTCGATGCCGCCGATGTCGTGTTCGTTCATGGCGGCCACGTGATCGTCGTTGTCACGCAGCGCCAGCAGGCCACCGTGCACGACCGGGTGCAGCGTCTTTACCCGGCCGTCCATCATCTCGGGGAAGCCCGTGACCTCTGACACATCCTTTACGTCCAGTCCCGCGTCGCGCAACGCCCTTGCGGTGCCGCCGGTCGACAGCAGTTCGACCCCATGCCCGGCCAATGCCTGGCCAAGCTCAACGAGGCCGGTCTTGTCTGATACGGAAAGGAGGGCGCGTTTGACGGGGGAAAGATCGGGCATTTGGCAGGGGTCCTATTGTTCGTCCGGGTCGGTGTGATCGGTCCAAGGGTCGTCCAGCGACAGATCACGCACGCCAATCGCAGTTTCCTGCGCCTTGGACAAGGACCACCTGACCCGCGTTGCATAGGTAAATGCCATGCCGGACAGCACGATCTGACGCGTCGCGCGGGGTTTGAGACGCGTGGTTTCCAGGTAGGCCCCCGGTTCGAGCGAGAGATTATGTGTGCCGTCATGACGGAACACCCAGATTTCACCGCTCTTGAGCGCCATCGACACCGCCGCACCACCTAGGTCCAGCGTCGCGTCTACGTCGGGATGCAGGTGAAAGCGGATGTCAAAGCGCAGGCCCTTGAGTTTCGCTGCGTCCAGCGCCCTGTCAAAGCGGCGCTTCTCGATGTCCTCCATCGCCAGCAGCATGTCCTCGCCCGCAAGCCCCCGCCCGTCGAGCGTGAGTTCGAAGGTGCGCGCGTGTGTCAGCCCGTGAGAGCGCACATAGCCGTTGTGCCCGCCTTGGAAGCGGATGCCGTCACCGGCGGAACTGATCTCGACCGGCACATGAGTGGGCCCGTCGATCAGCGCCTCGCGTCCTGTGTCGCGATCCGGCTCGGCCAGCCGGGCGCTGGAATACCCGCCGAGGCACAGGGCGGAATGCGACGGTGTCGCCCTTCCCGCCCGGCGCCACTCCAGGCCAAAGGAGGCACCGGCCCCGCAGTTGACGATCAGCGGGCGCCGGCCCGAGGTCAGCTCAAAAGCGAGGGTGGAGGCATGGGCATTGCCGGATGCCGGACCGGTCGGTGGCACGGCAGCATCAATGACCACCGAGGTGCGCCCCCCCGACAGCCGTGCATAGCCCATCGACAGCCCGCCAGAGGGGGCCGCGCGCACCTTGGCCGCCGCCAGCGCGTGATCCAGCCACCCCTCTATCCCGCGCCCGCCACCGTGAAACCGGGCCAGGCCACCGTCGGCATGACGCAGCGACCGAAGTGTCGGTGCAATGCGGGCGATGGCAGCCAAGTGGTCCTTTGGCGTGCCCCGCCCCGCATCGCTGAGCGCCGCCGCGGCCCAGGTCAGCAGGGTGAAGACGGCCAGCAGCTCCTCGGGATTGCGGGTGGGCAGCCCCCCCTCGGCGTCGACCTGGTTTCGGCATTCGCGGGCCAGCGCCTTGATCGCGGGATCGGCCAGAGCCTCTTGCCCCTCAAGCGCGAGACCGGCGTAGATCAGACCGGTCAATGCCTCGAACCGGGGCAACCCGGGAGCGGCGCCATGCCAGCGGCGCGACAGAAAATGCGTCTGCTGCTCAAGCGAGCGGTAGAAGTCCTGGCTTTGTTCAGACTCCTGCCCCCTCAGGCAAAAGATCGCATGGTTGATCCAGCGGATCAGCCGCCTGCCGGTCAGGTCCGGGGTCCAGCCCGGTCCGCGCCCCTTGCCGAACCTGTCGATCCAGTCCCAGAGCCAGTGCTGCGCCACCTGGCGGGCGGACACGTCACCCACCGCCGCAAGGTCGTCAAGCCAGGCAAAGCCATGCAATTCGTCGGCATAGGCGCCATCCGGCACGTCCAGCTCCCACAGGGTGCGCTCCGGTGCGTTGATCAGGGTGCCCGCAAAAAGATAGTTGCCCCCGATCAGCTGCCGTCCACGCGCGTAAGACCCGATCGTGCGCGGCTCGGGCGAGGACACGAACCCTTTGACCTGGTGCTGCGCGCGGGATCGCGTGGCGGCACGGGCGTGCCACCTGTTGAGAAACCGCGCCCGTTGCGCGGTCAGGCCGGGGATGCTGATCATGTTATGCTGCCCTTGACGCTCTGCTGGCGTTTGCGGACAGCATAACGTCTGACCGGTCGGGTGTCACCGCTTTTTGCCCCGTTGCGCCAGCACCGCCGGGAAAGATCGCAAACGGGCTATGCGGCGTGCAGGCGGATCTCTATCCTGGAGGCATGATCGCAAGCCTGATGATGTACCTCAGACCCGAGACCGAGGCGGCTCACCGGCGCTACTGGGCGCACCTGCAAGCGGCGCTGCGGGCGCGCGGTATTCCGGCCCCCGATGAACTGTCGAACACGGCAGAGGTATTTTCGGTCTGGACCGCCCCGGACCTGGTACTGAGCCAGACCTGCGGCATGCCGTACCGCACCCGGCTGCACGGGCAGGTGACGTTGGTGGGCACGCCGGATTTCGGGGTGCGCGGGTGCGCGCCGGGATATTACCGCAGTGCGGTGGTGGTGCGTGCCGACGATGCCCGGGCGGCGCTGCGCGACTATGCCGGTGCACGATTCGCCTACAACGAGGCGGGATCGCAGTCAGGCTTTGCCGCGATGCACGCCACGGCACGGACCGAGGGCTTCTGGTTCGACGACCGACTGCAGACACATGGGCACCGCCACTCGGCCAGCGCGGTTGTCGAAGGACGCGCCGATATCGCGGCGCTGGACGCGGTGACATGGCGGTTGATCCGGCGGTACGACGCATTTGCGGACCGGTTGCGGGTGCTGACCTGGACCACCCCGACGCCCGGCCTGCCCTATATCACGGGCGCGGACATGGACCGGGAAGCGGTCTGCGCCGCGGTGGTCGAGGGGATGGCGGCGCTGTCCAGGTCAGACCGGTCGGTGCTGGGGCTGAACGGTATGGCCGACATCCCCTCTCGCGACTATCTTGCCATCCCGAACCCACCGCCCGAAGACAGGTGATACCGCGAAAACCGCCGCCCTAGCGCCAGCGCCGGAAACTGCCCTGTTGACCTGGCCCACTTCAAAAGAAGACATGTCAAATATGACATGTCTTCTTTTGCGTTGATCGGAATATCGCAGTCGCAAGGCAGAGACAGCGGGAAGCGATCTGCGCCACCAACGGCTGCACCTTGCCCCAGGCGAAACAGAGATAGAAGGTGGTGCGGCCAAAGCTGCCGTTCAGCTTCGAAAAATGTGCCCGCCGGTTCCGAGGCGGCCAAGAAAACGGCCCGGTCCCTGCGACCCGGTATCAGCCGTCCTTGCGCAGGCAGGCGACATAGAAACCGTCCATACCGCCCCGGTCCGCCCAATAGTCCGGGCGCAATCGCAAGCCCCCCTCGGCGGTCAGCCAGTCGGCTTCCACCCCCTGCACAAGGGGCGCGGTCCGGTCCACCTGCATGTCGCCGTGCCGCTCCAGCGCCTCGTCCACCTGCACCTCGCCTTCGTCCGGCAGCAGGCTGCATGTACAGAACACCATCCGCCCGCCGGGTTTCAGCAGGGTCCAGGCGTGGTCGATCAGCTCGGCCTGCAGATCAATCAGCCCTCCGAACTCTGACCCGTCCTTTGCATAGGGCAAATCCGGGTGGCGGCGCAAAGTCCCGGTGGCGGAACAGGGCGCGTCAAGCAATATCGCATCATAGGTGCCGGTGACGGTGCGGGCATCCTGCGTCAGCAGCTTTGCCTGCAGCCCCGTCCGACTGAGGTTGTCCCGAACCCGCGCCATCCGTCCGGCAGATGAATCCACGGCAGTCACCTCTGCCCCCGCCGCGGCCAGTTGCATGGTCTTGCCGCCGGGTGCCGCACAGAGGTCCAGCACCACCTCCGCCGGTTGCGGGTCCAGGATGCGCACCGGAACCGCGGCAGCGGAATCCTGGACCCACCAGTCGCCCGAAGCAAAGCCCGGCATCAATGAAACCTGCCCCGCGTCCGCAACCCGGACCGAACCGGTGGGCAGCAATACTCCGCCCGTTGCCTCGGCCAGCGCCGTCGTATCCCCCCTGGCCGTCAGGTCCAGCGGCGCACCGGCGAAATGCGCCGTTTCCATCGCCGCGATCGCCTCTGCGCCCCAGGCTTCCACCAACGGGCCGCGCAACCATTTCGGCAGACGCGGGGCGCGCAGGGCGTCCCAGGCCTCCGGCCCTTCCGCGGCAACCTTGCGCAGAACGGCGTTTGTCAGCCCCTTGAGGTGGCTCAGACTGCGGTTACGGGAAACGAGGTTCACCATCGTGTTCACCACGCCGTGCGCGGCCCCCCCCTGACACAGTTCCATCGTTCCGATACGCAGAACATTTCGCACCGTCAGCGGCGGCGGTTTCCTCAGGTGCTTCTGCAAGAGCCGATCAGCGCGTTCCAGTCCACGCAAGGTGTCCTGTGCCAGCCGCTGCGCGCGGGCGCGGTCGTCTGGCGGCAACTTGTCCAACGCCCCTGCCGCCAGCAGCTCCGACATCAGCCTCGGCTCATCTCCCAAAATTTGGTCGAGAAGGTAAACCGCGCTTCTGCGCGCCTCTGCGCCGGTGTCTGCCATGCCATCGCCCTTGTGATGTGGGGCCGGGTTGTCCTGCCCTCGGGGCGGCGTATATCAAAGGTATCAGCCGCTCAAGAGGATGCCATGTCAGAGCCCGTCGATATTCCGAACCCCGCACCGGCGCCCAAGCCGATCCCGGATACGCCGAACGACCCTACGCCGACGCCCAAGCCGGACCTGCCGCCGCAGCCCGATCCGGCCCCTCGCCCGATCCCGCCAGCGGCACAGCGTGCGCTGGCCGAGGCGGAGGCCCGTCGCCGAGATGCGGCAGACCCGCATTTTCCACCGGAGCTCGGAGGGCGCGATGGGCCCGAACCTGTTCGGTATGGCGATTGGGAGAAAAAGGGAATCGCGGTCGATTTCTGAGATACGCCGTCAGCGCAGGCTGAAATCCGCACTACGCCCTCTGCCCTTGTCGGACGTGATGCGGACTTTCGTACCGTCCACCTTCACTTCCTGACAGTTGTAGCCCAGGTCGTCGCCGCCCCATTCAAGGCTGCGGCACAGATATTCGCCCTGCCACTCCCATTGCCCCGTGACTTCCCAGGCTGCACCGGTACCGGCGATCCGGCCGCTGGGCAGGACCTGTATTTTCACCAGCGGACGGGTCAGGGTCTTGCCACCGACCAGCGCCAGGAAATCGCTGCGCGTGGTGATCTGTTGATAGTCGGCGAAAGCTGGCAGCGCCGGCAGGGACAGGACTGCGGCAAGAGTAATCGCAAGGGGTCTCATGAAACTCTCCTTTCAGCGTAATCTAGATCATTCACGCTGAAATCGAGTAAAAAGTTTCACCGGCACGCCGAAACGGGCCGTTCAGCCCGCATCATTCAGCCCCAGCACATCCAGCATGTCGTAGGCGCCCGGCGCCTTGCCAATCCCCCAAAGCGCGGCCTTGAGCGCACCGCGGGCAAACACCGACCGGTCAGAGGCCACGTGTCGCAGGATGATGCGCTCCCCCTCGGCGGCAAACATCACATCGTGCTCACCTACGATGTCACCGCCCCGTATCGCCGCAAAGCCGATGTCGCCGCGCCGGCGGGCACCAGTGAGCCCGTCGCGCCCCCGGTCCGAGACCTCGGCCAGAGAGACGCCCCGCCCCTCCGCCGCCGCCTCGCCCAGCATCAGCGCGGTGCCCGAAGGCGAATCGACCTTCTTGTTGTGGTGCGCCTCGACAATCTCGATGTCGTAATCGGCGTCGAGCGCCGCCGCCACGCGCCGTGTGAGCTGGGTCAGCAGGTTGACGCCCAGGCTCATGTTGCCAGCGCGGACGATCACGGTCTTTTCCGCCGCCGATGTGAGCCGAGCGATTTCCGCGTCGGTCATACCGGTGGTGCCGATGACGTGGACCGCCCCGACTTCAGCGGCTTGTTCCGCAAAGACCAGCGTGGCGGTGGGCGTGGTAAAGTCGATCACCGCATCGGCAGCTGAAATCGCCGCTTGTGCATCGTCTGTGACCCTGACCCCGATGTCGGCGCCACCCAGGGCACCGCCGATGTCCTGCCCGACCCAGGAATGACCGGGGCGTTCCACCACACCGACCAGCGCCAGCCTGTCGGAGGCCTGAACCTGCCGGATCAACATCTGCCCCATCCGCCCGGAGGCGCCGGTAATCGTTACGCCGGGAAGTTTTGCCATGATCTGCACTCCTTTGCCGGGGGCCGGTGTACCTTGCATTCGCCGCCTTGGCAAAACACTTGCAACGCCTTAGATGAGGGGCATGGCCAAGAACAAGTTTCACGAGGGCGCGGGCCCGTCACAACGCCAGCTGCGCGTCGGCGAAACCATCCGTCGCGCGCTGTCCGAGGTGCTTGCGCGGGGCGATGTGCATGACATCGACCTGAATCGCATGTCGGTAACGGTTGGCGAGGTGCAGGTGTCGCCCGACCTCAAGATCGCAACCGCCTATGTCCTGCCCCTGGGCGGCGAGGGTCAGGACGAGCTGATCGACCTTCTCGCCCGCAACAAGGGTGAATTGCGACGCCAGGTGGCAAAGAAACTGACACTGAAGTTCGCGCCTGACCTGCGCTTTCGGCTGGACCAGACCTTTGACCGGATGGACGAGACGCGGCGCATGCTGAACCAGGACGTCGTGCGCCGGGACGCAGATGCGGACAGCGACGGATGAGATTGCTGATGTGGCTTGGCCTTGCCCTGGCTGCCGGTAGTGCAATGGCGACGGAATGTCGTCAGGAACGCTATGCCGGGAATGGCTATTCCATCTGCGAGGTGGACCTGACCCGCGAACGGCTGGAGCTTTTCCTCGCCGACGAAAGCGGCGGTGTCTACGGTCATTTCGGCACCCTCGACAAGGCGCTCGCGGCGCGGGGCCTCAGGCTCGGTTTCGCGATGAATGCGGGCATGTATCACGACAACCGCGCGCCGGTGGGCTACTATCTGGAGAACGGGCGCGTGCTTCAGGATGTGGTCAGCAGTGACGGCCCCGGCAACTTCGGGCTGCTGCCGAACGGAATCTTCTGCATCGGCGACGCGCGCGCGGACGTGGTGGAGACCAAGGCGTTCCTCGAATCGAAACCGGCCTGCCGGTCCGCCACGCAGTCGGGACCGATGCTGGTCATCGACGGCGAATTGCATCCGCGCTTTCTGAAAAACGGCACCTCGCGCCATATTCGCAACGGGGTCGGCACCACGGCTGACGGAAAGCGGGCGATCTTCGTCATCTCGGACAACACGGTGAATTTCCACGAATTCGGCAGCTTTTTCCGCGACGGTCTGGGCATCGACAATGCGCTCTACCTCGATGGGAACGTGTCGCGCCTGCGTGCGCCCGCATTGGGGCGCGACGACGCGGGGTTCACGACGATCGGCCCGATCGTCGGCGTGGTCGAAGGAAACTGATCCGCCGGAAAGACCCGGAAATGTGCTGGGCAGTGGCGGCGCCTGTCTGTATAGGCTCCCACGCGAAACAGACAGGTGAGACATGGCGCGCAAACGCAAGGGCAGAGATATTTCCGGCTGGCTGGTGGTGGACAAACCGGCGGGCCCCACGTCGACCGCCGTGGTTAACAAGGTCCGCTGGGCCCTGGACGCGCGCAAGGCCGGACACGCAGGCACACTCGATCCGGAGGCGACAGGCGTGCTGGCCGTGGCCCTGGGCGAGGCGACCAAGACCGTGCCCTACATCACCGATGCGCTGAAGGCCTATGAATTCACCGTTCGCCTGGGCATCGCAACCAACACCGACGATGCCGAGGGCGAGGTGCTGGGCACCTCTGACCTTCGGCCCGACGACGATGCGATCAAGGCGGCACTGTCGGATTTCGTGGGGGACATCGAACAGGTTCCGCCGCAGTTTTCCGCCGTCAAGATCGACGGTCAGCGGGCTTACACGCGCGCGCGGGACGGCGAAACGATGGATATCGCGGCGCGACCGCTCTTTGTCGAAAGTCTGCTGCTGATCGACCGGCCCGATCCGGATCACGTGACGCTTGAACTGGTCTGTGGCAAAGGCGGCTACGTCAGGTCCATCGCCCGTGACCTTGGTCAGAAGCTGGGCTGCCTGGGCCATGTGCGCGACCTGAGGCGCATCTGGTCAGGACCGTTCGATGCCGCAGAGGGGCTGACGATGGACCGTATCGAAGACCTGGCGCGCACCCCCGAACTGGACTCCCATCTGAGGCCGCTGGAAGACGGGCTGGACGACCTGCCAGAGGTCAAGGCGACCGCAGAAGGGGCCACCCGCCTGCGCAACGGCAACCCCGGCATGGTGATCGCGACCGACGTGGAATACGGCGATGAATGCTGGGCCTCTTTCGACGGGCAGGCCGTTGCCGTGGGCCGATTCAAGGCGGGCGAACTGCACCCTTCGCGGGTCTTTAACGCATCGCAAAGCGGCGACTCGTGAGGCAGGCCGAACCGCACGCATGATCACCCGCAGCCATACCAAGGGCGATGCGCCTTCCACCGCAGTCTATTCCGAGTGCGAATGCTATCGCTACAGCCTGACGCGCGTCTGGGACAGCCGCGCATCCCGCGTGATGTTTGTGATGCTCAATCCGTCCACCGCGACAGAGGTGCAGAACGATCCGACAGTTGAACGCTGCGAACGGCGCGCCCGGCACCTGGGATACGGTGGCTTCCGCGTGACGAACATTTTTGCCTGGCGCGCGACGGACCCGCGCGACATGCGCGCCGCCGCCGATCCTGTGGGATCCGACAACGATGCCACGCTGTCGGAAGGCGCCCGTTGGGCCGATCATGTGATCGCAGCATGGGGCGTACACGGCGCGCACCTGGGGCGGGGGCCGCAGGTCGCCGCGATGCTGATGGCGCTGGATGTACCGCTTTATCATCTCGGCCTGTCGAAGGACGGGCATCCACGACACCCTCTATACCTCGCCTATGCCCGGCAACCCGTTCAATGGCACCCGGAGGTGCTGGCGGAAACGCCGCATTAACCACCATTCCGGTTTGTTTTTGACCCGGCTGTGGTTCTGTGGATGATGCCGGTGGGGTGGTGCGCGGTGCGCCATTTTCTGGACATGGTGTGTGCCGATGCTTTTCCTTGCTGGCTTGATGGGTTTGATGGCGGTCAGCGCCGTCGTTTACGTGGATGTCGGTGGCGAAACCGAAGGTGATATCCTGTCGGGGACCGATGGGGACGATACGTTGACCGGCGGCGATGGCGACGACCAGATCGGGGCTTACGATGGCGATGATCTGGTGGACGCAGGCGCCGGAAACGACGATTTGCACGGATCCGGGGGCGATGACACCCTCGACGGTGGCACTGGCAACGACACCCTTCACGGGGACGATGGCGCTGACGATATTTTCGGCGGCGCCGACGACGACCAAATCGCGGGCCACAATGATGATGATGTCATTCATGGCGAAGCAGGTAATGACAGCCTGCAAGGCTCCGCCGGGGATGACGTGCTTTATGGCGAAGCGGGGGACGACGCGCTTCTGGGCGGGCTGGACGACGACATGCTGCATGGCGGGACAGGACAGGACACCCTGTTCGGCGGCTGGGGCGACGACACCCTGTCGGGGATCGTGGACGACCCGGATACAGCAGGTCCCGACGATATCGACGTGGCCGACTACCTGAACGGGGGTGGCGGCGACGACGTGATCGTCGCAGGCCGAGGTGATATCGTGACAGCCGGCGACGGGGCCGATCAGGTGATACTTGGCGATTGGATCGACGGCGGCGCGGCCGAACTGCTGGATTTCGACCAGCGCGAGGATTCTCTGCTGTTCGTCTGGGATGACAGCGCCGAGGAAGCCGGTGAACCGGAAATTTCGGTGATCTCCAACCCCGAGGATACGAGCCAGATGCAGATCGTCATGGGCAGCCAGGTGGTGGCAACTGTCAGCGCCGACAGCGGCGTAACCCCCGGCGATATCGCGCTGATCCCGCTGAGCACCGCGCAGAACCTGGGCTTTATCAACTGACCGCCCGGACGGGTGCGAATAACCCTTTGCCAAAGCGCGGCGATTTTCCTATACGCCCCCATCGACCCCGATTCCCTTCGGGGTCGATATCTCCACGGGCCTGAGCTGGACGACATCCCGGCCTGCGCCATTCCGACCAACCCTTTTTATGAAGGAGACCCCGATGTCGATCACTGCTGAAGAAAAGACACGCCTGATCAAGGAATTCGGCGCCAAGGAAGGCGACACCGGTTCGCCCGAGGTGCAGGTTGCCGTGCTCAGCTCGCGTATCGCTACGCTGACCGAGCACTTCAAGACCCACAAGAAGGACAACCACGGCCGCCGTGGTCTGCTCAAGATGGTGGCAACGCGCCGCAAGTTGCTTGACTACGTGAAGAACAAGGACGAGGCCCGCTATCAGGACCTGATCAAGCGCCTGGGCCTGCGCCGCTAAGCGACGCACACCCGTCCGACCCTACAGGGCCGCACCTTACAGGGTGCGGCCTTTTGCGTGGCCCCTGTGCCGCGTTGCGAAGCGGAACGCATTTTGTCAAACTCTGACCAGCGCCTGAAAGGGGCCGACTCGTCATGGATTACGCTTTGGACCGGGAAGAACGCACATATCTGGCAGGCGAATTCGTCCTTGGCCTCCTCGACCGGGAGGAAACGCAGCGTGTCCTTCACCTGATGAGAGCCGACGCGGACCTGCGGGCGGAGGTCGGTTTCTGGCAGGAGTCCCTGCAGCGGATGTTCGCCGAGACAGATGAACGGCCCTCTCCCGATGTATTGCGCAGGCTGAAGGCGCAGGTATTCGGTGAACCGGAACGGTCGCTGTGGCAGGATCTGATCGCCCCTGAGAACCGGGGGCTGCTTGTCGGGATCATCACGTTGAAAGCGGCGGTGATCGCGGGCGTGCTGTGGCTGATCTTCGGCGGCTGAAGAAACCGCGTCAGGTCTGAACGAAATCCCGACGGAGCGCCCGTCCCAGATAGCCCGTCAGAAGCACCGCAGTGATCGCGGTGGCGGCCAGTGCCGCCCCCAGGATGAGGCCGTCACCCTCGAACCCATTCGCGCCCATGACGGCCCCAAGGGTCAAAAGCGGGATATGCGACAGGGCAAAGCAGACCGTCTGAATGCGTCTAACGGAAGACAGGGACAACTTTCGCTCACCTCCGTCGGGTGGGTTGCAAACAGCAGGAGGGGTCCGCGACCGCCTCTCGGCTTCTCCAGATTTCGCAAACTATAGCGGGTAGCGCAACCGCCATTTCCCGCAGGGGTCGATCTTGCGCGGGGCGGGGCCGACCCGTTTCGGGTGCGTGTTCGTTGCGCGGAAGGGCGCATCAGCTCTTGCTTCCATTCCCGCGCGAAACCTTGTAAGGGCGTCAAATCTGAAAGCCGGCGCCCGGACTCCAGCGCCAGACAAAGAAGATGACGGAGTCAGAGGGAATTCGCCCTCTATGCAATGGCCCGCGGGCCGATACAGGAAACGTAGATGTTTAACGTAACGACGAAATCAATGCAGTGGGGCGAGGAAACGCTCACGCTCGAAACAGGAAAAGTGGCCCGTCAGGCGGACGGGTCCGTGATTGCCACGCTGGGCGAAACCAGCGTGATGGCCAACGTGACCTTCGCACGTCAGCAAAAACCCGGTCAGGATTTCTTTCCTCTGACCGTGCACTACCAGGAAAAATACTATGCCGCCGGCAAGGTGCCGGGCGGTTTCTTCAAGCGCGAGGCGCGCCCGACCGAAAAGGAAACGCTGACCGCGCGTCTGATCGACCGTCCGATCCGCCCGCTGTTCGTCCCCGGCTTCAAGAACGAAGTGCTGGTGATGTGCACCGTGCTCTCGCACGATCTGGTCAATGACCCCGACATGGTGGCGATGATCGCCGCTTCCGCCGCGCTGACCCTGTCCGGCGCGCCCTTCATGGGCCCGATCGCCGGTTGCCGTGTGGGTTTCGAAGACGGAGATTACGTCCTCAACCCCACCGTGGACGACATGCAGGATCTGCGCCTGAACCCCGATCAGCGTCTTGATCTCGTTGTCGCAGGCACCAAGGAAGCGGTGATGATGGTCGAATCCGAAGCCTATGAGCTGTCGGAAGAGGAGATGCTGGGCGCGGTGAAATTCGCGCACGAGCAGATCCAGCCTGTGATCGACCTGATCATTGGTCTGGCCGAGGAAGCCGCGAAAGAGCCGTTCGACTTCCAGCCGGAAGACTATTCGGACCTTTCTGCAGCCGTTAAGGCCGCCGGTGAAGATGAGATGCGCAAAGCCTTCGCGATCGTCGACAAGCAGGAGCGCACCGCCGCTGTCGCCGAGGTCCGCGAAACCATCAAGTCCAAGCTCACAGAAGAGCAGCTTGAGGACAAGAACCTCGGCTCTGCGATGAAGGGGCTCGAAGCTTCCATCCTGCGCGGTGACGTGGTCAAGACCGGCAAGCGTATCGACGGGCGCCGCACCGACGAAATCCGCGACATCGTCGCTGAGACGGGTATTCTGCCCCGGACACACGGTTCGGCGCTTTTCACCCGTGGTGAAACACAGGGCCTGGTCGTGACCACGCTGGGCACCGGCGACGATGAGCAGTTCATCGACGCGCTGCACGGCAACTTCAAATCCAACTTCCTGCTGCATTACAACTTCCCCCCCTATTCGGTCGGCGAAGTGGGCCGCGTTGGCCCTCCGGGCCGTCGTGAGATCGGCCACGGCAAGCTGGCATGGCGTGCCCTTCAGGCGGTACTGCCTGCGGCGACTGATTTTCCCTACACCATCAGGGTTGTCTCCGAGATCACGGAATCCAACGGCTCCTCCTCCATGGCGTCTGTCTGTGGCGGGTCGTTGTCCATGATGGACGCAGGCGTACCGCTGAAATCGGCGGTGGCCGGTGTGGCGATGGGCTTGATCCTTGAAGAAGACGGGTCCTACGCGATCCTGTCCGATATCCTGGGTGACGAAGACCACCTTGGCGACATGGATTTCAAGGTCGCAGGCACCGAAAACGGCATCACCTCGCTGCAGATGGACATCAAGGTCGCGGGCATCACGCCCGAGATCATGGAGAAGGCTCTCGCGCAGGCGAAAGATGGCCGCATCCATATCCTTGGTGAAATGAACAAGGCACTGTCGGGTGCGGCAGACTTCTCGGTCCACGCCCCGCGCATCGAAACCATGCAGATCCCGACGGATAAAATCCGTGAGGTCATTGGTTCGGGCGGCAAGGTCATCCGCGAAATCGTGGAAGTGTCGGGTGCCAAGGTCGACATCAATGACGAAGGTATCATCAAGATCGCAAGCCCCAACGGCGACGCGATCAAGAAAGCCTACGACATGATCCACTCCATCGTGGCAGAGCCCGAAGAAGGCGCGGTCTACACCGGTACGGTGGTCAAGATCGTGGACTTCGGTGCCTTCGTGAACTTCTTTGGCAAGCGCGACGGCCTGGTGCATGTGTCCCAGATCGAGAACCGTCGCCTGAACCATCCGTCCGATGTGCTGAAAGAAGGTCAGGAAGTGAAAGTGAAGCTTCTGGGCTTTGACGATCGCGGCAAGGTGCGCCTGTCGATGAAGGTCGTCGATCAGGAAACCGGCGAAGAAATCAAGAAAGAGGAAAAG
This sequence comes from Sulfitobacter sp. THAF37, assembly GCF_009363555.1. NCBI lineage: Bacteria > Pseudomonadati > Pseudomonadota > Alphaproteobacteria > Rhodobacterales > Roseobacteraceae > Sulfitobacter > Sulfitobacter sp. THAF37. The sequence goes on along the minus strand of NZ_CP045372.1, from coordinate 1,358,632 downwards.
GCAGAGGACTGATCCTCGGGCCTTGTCCCAACCAACCGGAGGCCCCCGCGTGCTGCGCGGGGGCCTTTTTCATTGCGGGATGGGGCGTATCATTCAAGTCAGGATTTCCGCATTTGCCCTGTGACGTGAACAGGTTATGTTGAGGGAAATTAAGAACCGCGCGTGAGGACGACACATGGCACTGATGAACCGCCGCCACCTTCTGATCAGCGGCGCTGCCGCTCTGCTGGCCCCTGCGGCCGGTACCGCCGCCGAAGGGTATCAGATTCCCAAGCACATGCAGGCCAGGATCGTGCGCATCCGTGATGGCTTTGCCCCCGGCGAAATTCATGTCGATCCTGGCCAGTTCGCGCTCTACTGGACGCTCGATGGCGGCAAGGCGGTCCGCTATCCCGTCGGAATCGGCAAAGAGGGGCGGTATTACCCCGGCACGTTCCGCGTCGGGCGCAAGGCGGAATGGCCGCGCTGGACGCCAACAAAGAACATGATCCGGCGCGAGCCTCATATCTACGCCAAACATGCTGCCGGGATGCCGGGTGGCGGCCCCAACCCGTTGGGTGCGCGCGCGCTCTACCTCTACAACGGCGGACGGGATTCACTGCTGCGCATCCACGGCACACCCCAACCCGAGAATGTGGGTCACGCCGTGTCGAACGGCTGCGTACGGATGTACAATGCCCATGTAATCGACCTGGCCAATCGGGTCCCCAACGGCACGCGGGTGGTGCTGCACTGATCCACAGGGCTTCCCCGGATGCAATCGTTGATCATCCATATGCCGGGTCCGGGGGTGCGTGCGGACAACGTGGCGCGGCTGCTTGAGTTCTTGCCGATGGCCCGGGTCGTGCCTGCCGTGGATGGGCGTGAGGCACTGGCGCAGCCCGACATCGACGTCCGCAGTGGCGACCGCCACGCGCCCCCCTATCCGTTTCCCATGGCCGCGGGCGAAGTCGGTTGCTTTCTCAGTCATCGCAAATGCTGGCAGGAGATTGCGGAGGGCACAGCCCCCTATGCGCTGATCGCCGAAGACGACCTGACGCTTGACCCGGCCCAATGGGCTCATGCGCTGGCGCTGGTCGCGGGGCATGCGACCGAGCAAAGCTTCATCCGCCTGCCCGCCAAGAACCGCGAGGCCCGTACCGCCGTCGTTGCACAGGATGGACATGCCGCGCTGTACCTGCCTCGCGTGATCGGATTGCAAACGGTCTGCCAGGTTGTGGGGCGGGCAGCGGCGCGGCGGCTGCTGGCGGCGACAGACCCGATGGACCGTCCGGTCGACACGACGCTGCAAATGCATTGGGTCACAGGTCAGCCGGTGCATACTGTCTGGCCCAGTGGTGTGGGCGAGCTGCCCGGCGCGTCAACCATCCAGAAAAAGACCGGCACGGGCAGCAAACTGAAACGCGAACTGCAGCGCGCGATCTATCGGGCGCGGGTCAGGGCCAGGCCGCAGCGCGCCTGAGCAGCGCCTCGGTCAGGACAGCGCGTCCTTGAATTTCAGAAAGGCCGGATCCCGCATGACACGGGCGTTCATCGCATCGCGCAGTGCGCCGATTGACTTGTGTGGGCGCATCGCCACTTCAAAATGCGAAATCAGCCCGGAGTCGTCCAATCTGATCAGATCGACACCGACCGCGTCCAGTTCGCCGATCTTGCACTGGAACTCCAACGCCCAATCCTGCCCCTCCCCCATGATCCGGCGATACCGGAAATCGGAAAAGACCTGGCCCACATGCCCCAGAACGGCGGCCACCGCATCGCGGCCGGTCCAGGTCTTCCAGTAGGTGGGCGGCTGAAACGTCACGTCAGCCGCCAGGAGCGGCGCAATCGCGGTATGGTCGCCAGAGGTAACGACAGTCTGCATTTTCTCGATCGTGGGGTGCATGGGGACCTCTCAGGCGCAATAGGGTTGTAAACCAACCCTACATCTGAGACGGGAAAGGATGGAAACGCATTATGACCCGCCGCAAGACCCGCTGGTGATCCTGCACGAGGACGCCGAGGTGCTGCTGGTGGACAAACCCAGCGGTCTGCTCAGCGTGCCTGGCAAGGGTCCGCATCTGGCCGACTGTCTGCTGACGCGGGTACAGCAGGTGTTTCCCGAAGCCTTGCTGGTTCACCGGCTGGACAGGGACACCTCGGGCGTAATGATCTTTGCCATGACCCCCCACGCGCAACGGCACCTGGGGTTGCAGTTCGAAAAACGCATGACGCGGAAAACCTACATCGCGCGGGTCTGGGGTGTGCCGTCAGATCCTGCCGGCACCATCGACCTGCCGCTGATCGTGGACTGGCCGAACCGGCCGCTGCAAAAGGTCTGCCACGACACCGGCAAACCTGCGCAGACCGATTGGAAACGGATCAAGGATGAGGGCGACACCGCCCGCGTGCGGATGTTTCCCAAGACCGGGCGCAGCCACCAGTTGAGGGTCCACATGCTGAGCATCGGGCATCCCATCCTCGGCGACCCGTTCTATGCGACAGGTCCGGCACGTGCCTTTCCCCGCCTGATGCTGCATTCCGAAGAGCTGCGGTTCAATCATCCCCAGGGCGGAAAATCGACCAGGGTTCGGGCAAAGGCCCCTTTCTAGGCACCACATTGCTTAGTGGCGCGCTGAGATGTTTCGGACAATTCGCACCGGAATCCTCGAACACACCGCCGCGCATCACCCGATCGCGATCCAGTCTTCCGGCAGGATATCGGGATTGTGCTGGTGGTCGTTTGCGAACCAGCGGGCCGGGGCGGCCACGCGGCGGCCAGGATGGGCGTTCAGCCACGCAGACCACCAGCTGAAAGTGGAATTTGCGATCACGTTATGCTGGCACAGCGACATCAGGCGCATATCTTCATGCGCCGTGGCGCGGCCATTGAGGTCCACAACCACCTTTTCGAAAGGGACCGACAGGTTATCGCGTGCCCAGTCGGGATCATCGGAAAAGACAAAGACGGTCGGCGCCTTGGGCAGCCCCTCTGTCACCGCCGCCAGGGCCGCGTCGTAATAGGCCTGGTCGCAGACTGCCGTCGCCCCCAGCGCCACGTAATCGCCGCGCCGGACGTGTAGCGCCACGGATGGCCCACCGGCGATCCGATCGGCCATCGCGGCGTTGGCGGTCGACATTTGCGGGACCACAGTGAAAACCTCACGCAGGTGGTCCTTGATTCCGGCAAAGTATTTCTCGCTTTGCCAGTAACCATGCAGGTAGCTTTCGTCGCCCCAGGTCTCGAAATCGGGATCGTATCCCAGACCCTCTTCCCGGTGCAGATGCGGGGGCCGGCCCAGATAACGCCAAAGGGCATAGGCGAAGGGTCGGCGTCTGCGGTCCGGTGGCAGATGGGCGGGCGGCACCACCGGCAGGTCGAAGATACGGATCAGGTTGCCCTGGCCCTTGGCCTCTGCCCGGCGCGGGTCCAGCGCCACCGGCACCCCCAACCGCGCCGCCAACTGCGCCGCCGCGGCGTATTGAAACATCTGATTGCCGAGGAATCCGTGCAGCCGGGTATAGATCATGGGTGCCTTTCGCCATTGCCTTGACGCTTTCTATGCGAAAGATTGCCTTCTGCGCCAGATGCAAAGGAACAGCTGTCATGTCGATCTCAAGCGAACTGCACAAGATGTGGAAGCTGGCCACCGATCCCGGTTTCCGGGCTTACAAGCGTCAGATCAGGGCTTTCTATGCCGCGCACGGGCGCGGCACGCCGGAGCGGTATGAGAGGCTGAAGCCCGGCGATACCGTCCTCGACATTGGCGGGTACCGGGGCGACTGGGCCGAGCGTATGACGGCGCTCTACGGTGTTAAGGTCCATTGTTTCGAGCCGCATCCGAGGTTTATCAGTCACCTTCAGGAACGGTTCGACGGACGCAAGGATGTGGCGGTCGAAGGCTACGCGATGGGCCGGTCCGCAGGCGTTCTGGAGCTGTCTGACGACGAGAATGCGTCGTCCGCACTGGTCGCATCGGGCAGCGCCGTCAAGGGCGAGGTGCGCCCGGTGTCTGAGGTTTTCGAGACCCTGGGCCTGAACCGGATCGCCTGCGCCAAGATGAACATCGAGGGCGGGGAATACGATCTGCTGCCCGCGCTGATCGACGCGGGACTGATGCCGCGCATCGACCGGCTGACCGTTCAGTTCCACCGCTACGGCCCCGCGCAGGACGCACAACGCGACGCGATCCGCACGGACCTCGCGCGGACTCATCACTGTGTCTGGGAATACCCCTTCATCTGGGAGGAATGGGTGCGCAAGAACGCCTGAGCCATTGGCCGCGACGAAAAAGGGCCGCCCGAAGGCGGCCCCTGATCTCCGGCGCAGCCGGGCTTATTCGGCAGCCCAGCCGGACACCGCCTTGATCTCGGTAAAGTCCTCGATCCCGTAAAGACCACCCTCGCGGCCATTGCCGGACCGCTTCATCCCGCCAAAGGGGGAGCCCGCCGCACGACTCTGGCCGTTCATCTCGACCATGCCCGACCGCAGCTGACGCGCCAGCCGGTTGCGGCGGTCGCCATCGGTGCTCTGGACATAGTTTGTCAGGCCGTAAACCGTGTCATTGGCGATCTCGACGGCCTGTTCCTCTGTTTCGAACTTCATGATCGACAGCACCGGGCCGAATATCTCTTCGCGCGCGATGGTCATGTCGGGGGTAACGTCGGCAAAGACCGTTGGTTTGACAAAGAAACCCCGGTTCAATCCGTCCGGTCGGCCCGTGCCACCGGCAACCAGCCGCGCACCTTCGTCGATGCCCTTCTGGATCAGGTCCTGAATCTTGTTGAACTGGACTTCGTTGACGACGGGGCCGATGTGCCGGCCCTCTTCGGAGGCCGGGCCCACGGTGACTTTGCTGGCGACCTCTCCGGCCTCTTCGACCGTCTTGTCGTAGATGCTGGCCTCGACCAACATCCGGCTGGGTGCGTTGCAGGACTGACCGGTGTTGTTCATCATGTGAATGACGCCGCGCTTGACCGCCTTTTCGTCCGCGTCCGCAAAGATGATGTTGGCCCCCTTGCCGCCCAGTTCCAGGTGCACCTTCTTGAGCGTGTCCGCCGCGTTCTTGGAAATCGCGGTGCCCGCGCGGGTCGAGCCGGTGAAACTGATCATGTCCACGTCCTCGTGCGCCGACAGCTGCGTGCCGACGCCAGCGCCGTCGCCGTTGACCAGGTTGAACACCCCTTTGGGGAACCCGGCCTCGTGCATCAGCTCGGCGAAGATCATCGCGTCCAGCGGGCTTTCCTCGGAGGGTTTCAGCACCATGGTGCAGCCCGCCACGACGGCTGCGCCGACCTTCAGCGTGATCTGGTTCATCGGCCAGTTCCAGGGCGTGATCAGCCCGGCGACGCCCACGGCCTCGCGGATGATCCGGTCGTTCGGCGCATGATCACCCAAGGGTGCCTCGAACGGGAACGCCTTTGCCGCTTTGATGAAGTTGCTCAGGTGGTAGGTGCCGGCCCCGACCTGGCTGGAGCGCGCCATGTCGATGGGCGCGCCCATCTCGGAGCTGATCGCACTGGCCAGATCCTCGCCCCGGGCATTGTAGACTTCGACCAGCTTTTCCAGGTATGCGATACGCTCTTCCGGTGGGGTTGCCATCCAGCCCGGCAGCGCGGCCTTGGCCGCGGCGACGGCCTTGTCGGTGTCTTCCTGCCCGCCCAGCGAGATCACCGCGCAAGGCTCCTCGGTAGAGGGGTCGATGACGTGGTGGTCGTTCTGCTTGGCGGGAGCGACCCATTCGCCGTTGATGTAGAATTCACGTTTCTCGAGCATTGGAAAACTCCTTGTTGTTCTGGCGGACGAGGGCAGCCCTGCCCGGTTCGGCGCTACTGTGTCAGGGCGCGCGAAGGGCTGCAAGAGAGGGGATGGAAACTCCGGAATTAATCCTTAGGTTAGGGGAAAGCAGAACATCACCCGGAGGATATCATGGGCTTGCGCATCAACGACACGATTCCCGATCTGACCGTCGAAACCGATCAGGGCACCCTCTCGCTGCACGACTTCGTCGGCGACAACTGGATGATCCTTTTTTCGCATCCCAAGGATTTCACGCCCGTCTGCACGACCGAATTCGGCGCGGTGGCACAACTGTCCGATGAATGGGAAAAGCGCGGCACCAAGGTTCTGGGCGTCAGCGTCGACGGCGTCGAGGACCACAAGAAGTGGAAAGGCGACATCGAAAAGGTCGCGGGAACAACGGCGGGCTTTCCGATCATCGCGGATGCGGGGCTGGAGGTGTCCAAAGCCTTCGACATGCTGCCCGCCGAAGCCTACATGCCCGATGGCCGCACACCGAATGACAGCGCCACCGTGCGCTCCGTCTTCATCATCGGGCCCGACAAGAAGCTCAAGCTCTCGATGACCTACCCGATGACAGTGGGCCGCAATTTCGCCGAGGTGCTGCGCGCGCTCGATGGGCTTCAGACCTCGACCGGCAAGGGGGTGGCCACACCCGCGAACTGGAACGTGGGCGATGACGTGATCATTCCGGCGACTGTCTCGGACGAAGACGCGAAGACCAAGTTCGGCGAATTCACCACCGTTCTGCCTTACCTGCGCACCACCAAGATGCCGGGCTGACGCCACGCTTTCAGGTCGCAACAGTGCCATGCCCCCGGGTCCGCCGCGATCCGGGGGTTTTTCCGTTTCCGGCCTCTACCCCAACCGGGCCGCACGCATCTGCCGCAGCATCGCGGTGGAGTAGATCACCAGCGCCGCCCAGATCATCGGGAAGGCGATGGCGCGGGCACGGCCAAACGGTTCCTCGAAGGCCAGTACCGCACAGAGAAAGATCATCGTCGGCGCGATGTATTGCAGGATGCCGATCGTCGACAGCCGCAGCAGCTTGGCCCCGTTGGCATAGATCATCAGCGGCACCGCCGTGACCACGCCGCAGCCGAACAGCAACCAGAAATCACGCCCCCCATCGAATTTGAAATGCGAGTTGCCCGTTGCGGCAAGGTAGCCCAGATAACCGACCGCGGGCACGATCAGGATCAACACCTCCAGCAAGAAGCCCTGGTTCGGCCCGATAGGCAGGCTTTTCTTGCACAGGGCGTAGAACCCCCAGGATACCGTCAGGCCCAGCGCCGCCCAGGGCACACGGCCCGCATCCACCGTCAGCACCAGAACCGCGCAGGCGGCCAGCCCGATGGCGAGCACCTGCGCGCGGTTCAATCGCTCCCCCAGCAGCATGGCGGCCAGAAAGATGCTGAACAGCGGATTGATGTAATACCCCAGCGCCGCATCCAGCGCGTGGCCAGAGTTGATCGCCCAGACGTAAATGCCCCAGTTGATCGAAATCAGGGCCGCGGTCACGCAGCCCATGCCCAGCATCCGGGGATTGCGCAGCGCCTCGCGCAGGGTGGCGGTGCGGCCCAGCACGATCAGAACGCCGGCGGCTATGGGCAGCGACCAAAGGATGCGGTGCGCCACCACCTCTGCAGGTGGAACATGGGACAAGAGCTTCATGTAAAGCGGCAGAAACCCCCAAAGCGCATAAGCCGTTATGGCAAGGGCAAGGCCCTGCGGCGTGTCTTCGTTGCCGGTGGGGGGCAGGGTATCGGCGTTGCGCATCCGTGGATCTCCTCTTGCCCCAGCCGTAGGCAAAGCGGCCGGATGAGGGAAGGCCAACTTTGTACCAGTTACATTTTTGTCCGCGCGCCGGTTGGATCGTACATCGGTTTCAGCGATGCCTCCGCGCGCACCCGCGTGCCTGCCACGTCGATCTCGTAAGTGGACTGCAGCAGGTCGACCGGTGTTTCACCCCGGCAGGGCACGTATCCCATGCCCACCGCCCCGCCCAGCGCATGCCCGAAAGCGCCCGAGCTGAGGAAGCCGACGATCCGGCCATCCCGCAGAACCGGTTCGTTATGATACAGCAACGGATCGGGGTCGGTCAGGCGGAATTGCATCATCCGGCGATCCAGCCCCGCATCGCGTTTGCGCAGCACGGCATCGCGCCCGATGAAATCGGGCTTGTCGGTCTTGACGGCAAAGCCGAGCCCCGCCTCCAGCACATGGTCCTCCGAGGTGATGTCGTGGCCGAAGTGGCGGAACCCCTTTTCGATGCGACAGCTGTCCATCATGTGCATGCCGCACAGCCGCAGGTCCATGGCCTGCCCGGCCTCTGCCAGGGCATCGAAGACATGTGCGGATTGATCGGCGCTGACGTAGATCTCCCACCCCAATTCACCCACATAAGTCACCCTGTGGACGCGGGCGAGCCCCATGCCGATCTCGATTTCCTGCGCAGTGCCAAAGGGGTTCACCGCATTGGAAAAGTCGTTCGGCGATACAGCCTGCAGCAGGTCGCGCGCCCGCGGCCCCATCACCGCCAGCACGCCTTCTGCGGCGGTGACATCGGTGATCACCACGTTGAAATCACCTTGATGGCGGCGCATCCAGGTTTCATCCGCCAGCCGGGTCGCGGCGGGTGTCACCACCAGATAGGCGGTTTCCGACAGGCGGGTGACTGTCACATCCGCCTCGATCCCGCCCCTTGGGTTCAGAAACTGGGTATAGACGATCCTGCCCGCCGGGACGTCATACTGCCCGCCGCCGATATGGTTGAGGAAGGCGCAGGCATCGCGGCCTTCCACCCGGATCTTGCCGAAAGAGGACATGTCGTACATGCCGACATTCTCGCGCACCGCCATGTGTTCGGCGGCCACGTTGGCAAAGAAGTTCTGCCGCTTCCAGCTGTAGCGATAGGCGCGGTCCTGTCCCGGTTCGGCGAACCAGTTGGCGCGCTCCCAGCCTGCCAGTTCGCCCATGACGGCGCCGCGCTCCAGCAGCTGGGCATGGAACGGGCTGCGCCGGACGCCGCGCGCGGTGGCCTTTTGCCGATAGGGGTAATGATCCGCGTATAGCAGGCCCAGCGTTTCGGTGGACCGCTCTGCCAGGTAGCGGCGGTTGCCCTGAAACGGCTGCATCCGGCTGATGTCCACATCGCCAAGGTCGAAGGGTTTCTCGCCGGTATCCATCCATTGCGCCAGCGCCATGCCCGCCCCGCCTGCCGACTGGATCCCGATGGAGTTGAACCCGGCCGCGACCCAGACGTTGTCCATCTCCGGCGCAAGGCCAAGGTGATAGGCATCGTCGGGGGTAAAGCTTTCCGGTCCGTTGAAAAACGTATGTATCCCCGCCTCCGCCAGCATCGGCATCCGGTTCACCGCTGCTTCGAGGATCGGTTCGAAATGGTCGAAATCCTCCGGCAGCTGGTCAAATTCGAAATCCGCAGGAATACCGCCCAACGCCCAGGGTTTGGCATTAGGTTCAAAAGCACCCAGCAGGATCTTGCCCGCGTCTTCCTTGTAATAGGCGCATTCGTCCGGCACCCGCAGGACAGGCAGCTGGCCGAGGCCTGCAATCGCCTCCGTCACGATGTAGAAATGTTCGCAGGCCTGCAGCGGGACGTTCACGCCCAGCATCTGCCCCACCTCGCGGCCCCACATGCCGGCGCAGTTCACCACATGATCGCAGGCGATATGCCCGCTGTCGCCGTCCTGCGCCCAATCGACACCGGTGATACGACGGCCCAGCCGGGTCACACCGATGGCGCGGGTCCGCTCGAACATCTGCCCGCCGCGCTGTCGCGCGCCCTTGGCCAGCGCCAGCGCGATATTGGCCGGGTCGCCCTGCCCGTCCTTGTCGAGATATACCGCCCCCGTCACATCCGCGATGTTGAGGTGCGGATATTTCTCTTTAACCTCCGTCGCACTGATCTCCTCCACATCCACGCCAAAGGCGCGGGCCATGGCAGCCTGACGGTTGATTTCCTCGCGGCGGTCTTCGGTCAGGGCGACGGTGATGGAACCGCAGCGCCTGAAGCCCGTCGCAACACCGGTTTCTTCCTGCAGATTGCCGTAAAGCTCCTGCGAGTATTTCGCGAGCTTCGTCATGTTGGCACTGGCGCGCAGCTGGGCGATCAGCCCCGCCGCGTGCCAGGTGGTGCCCGAGGTCAGCTGCTTGCGTTCCAAGAGCACCACGTCCTGCCACCCCAGCTTGGTCAGATGATAGGCAACCGAACAGCCGATAACACCGCCGCCGATGATGACGACGCGGGCCTGGGTGGGGATGGCAGCCATATCAGGAAACCTCAGACGATGGCGTGGCCCGCCTTGCGCAGGCGTTGGGCGATTTCCGCGATATGGGCGGGGCTGACCTCGCAGCAGCCGCCAACGAGGGTCGCCCCGGCATCGACCCAGCGCATGACGTGATCGGCGTAGCGTTCCGGGGTCAGATCGCGACGCAAGGTCAGGCTGTCCACGGTCGGCTTGTCCTCCAGAAAGCCGTCGCTGATCTTCTCGAAGCCATTGGCGTAGCCACCGAAGGGAAGGCCGGACTGCGTCAATATGGGCATTGCCGCCGAAATCGCCTCGGGGGTGGCGCAATTCACGAGGATCGCCTGCGCGCCATCCCTCGCCAGCGGCAGGACCTCTGCCAGCGGCTCGCCCGAGCGGAGCCGGGTGCCATCCAGATCGTCCACAGTCACCGCAAGCCAAACGGGCTTTTTCACAGAAGCGGCACCTTTCAGGACGCTGGCGGCATGGAGCAGCGAGGCGGTCGATTCGCAGATCAGCAGATCGCAGTGGCCCGCCAGCAACCCGGCCACCTCAGCATAGAGGGCCGCACCCGTATCAATGTCCGGATGCAGGTCGGGGCGATACGACGCCCCCAGTGGTCCGATGCTGCCCGCGACGCGTGTCGCGCCGCTTGCCCGGACCTCGGCCAAGGCAAGCGCGTGCAATTCCTCGAACCGGTCCTGCAGCGGGGTGCCAGCCAGCCTGTCGCGGTGAATGGCGTAGGTATTGGCGGTGGCCAGCGTCGCCCCGGCCTGCGCGAAATCGCGGTGAACGTCCGCGACCATGCCGGGATTGTCGATCATCACCTGGGTCGACCACAACGGCGTCGGGTTGTCGCCGGAACGGTGGATCAGTTCCTGGCCCATGCCACCATCCAGCAAAGTTATGTCAGTCATCGCTGTGCCTCGGCGCTCAGGTCGCGGGAGGCCAGCAAGCCTGCGGCAATGATCATCAGCGCGCCGGAAATCCGGTTCACCCAGACCCCGCTTAACGCGCGCAGGCGGCCCAGTGTCCGTGTCGCGGTCCACCCCCAAAGCAGCAGCACCGCACCATCGACAACCAGGTACGTGACGCCGAGGATCAGCAGCTGCGGCAGGACGGCTTGTGCCGGGTCTATGAACTGCGGAAACAGCGCGCCAAAGAAGACAACCGCATAGGGGTTGGCGGAGGAGGTGACGAAACCTTGCCGGAACAGGGCTCCTGCGCGGGCTTCACGGGCGGCACCTGGTTCGGCCCCGCCGCCCCTTGTCATCATCAGGCGCAATCCGATCCAAACGAGGTAGGCCACACCGCCCCATTTGATGAACCAGATCGCATCGGCAGAAGCCGCGATGATGGCTGTCAGCCCAAAAGCAGCAGCCATCATTTGCAGCGCATTGGCCGACAGATCGCCCGTGATCGTGGCCACACTGCGCCGCAGCCCGTGGCGCAGGGAATTCGAGATGATCAGCAGCTGGCTCGTGTCCGGTGGCGTCAGGAAAAACGCGGCCAGTACCCCCAGATAGATCAGATATGTCTCAACGCTCATGCGCGCAGCCTTTCGTTGTCAGGGTTCCAAATCGGTTGGTCCGGTTGGACAACCGACGGGCGGAGTTTGTCGAAGATGTTGATCTGCACCTGTGTGCCGGGTTTGGCAAGCGCGGCGTGGATGGTTCCCAGCGCAATTGATTTTCCGATCCGGTCGCCCCAGTTGTCGCTGGTGGTTTCGCCCACGGCCTTGCCCCGGTGGCACACCGTGGGCACGTAGGGCGCGGCCTGGCCGTCCGCCGCGACGGGCGTGGTGACGTATCGTTTCTTTACGCCCGATTGTTGCTCGACCAGCAAAGCCGCCCTGCCGGAAAGGCCGCCCTTCCACGCGCGATAGCCCTTTTCGATCCGCTTGGCGGTCAATGCCCACCTGCCACAGGGTTTCACACCTGCACGCAGTAGGGCATCCCGGATCGGTGGCATCGCATCGGTCGCTGCGCCCATCGCCCCGCCGCCGATGATCACCCCGCGGGAGGTCGTCGGGAACTCACTCATCCGCCTGAATCTCCTGATGGCCGACGCCCGGAATTTCGTAGTAATCGCCCTTGTCGGCGGTGAAGATGTGCCGTTCCAGATGCAGCCCGGTGTCCCCGTCCAACGCCCCCAGAGCCACGCCGATTTCATCCTCGTCATTGCTTTTCCAGAACAGGAAGGATCCGCACGTGGGGCAGAAACCGCGCCTGGCGCTGTCTGATGCTTCATACCAGCGCACGGGTCCCTTCATGCTGAATCCCTTCATCCAGACATTCACGGAGGCCCAGTAATGGCCGGATTGCTTGCGGCACTGGCTGCAATGGCAGGCCGCGGGGGCGCGGGCAAGATCGGTTGCGGAGAACGTAATCTTACCGCACAGGCAGCTTCCTTTGAGCATGATCAACTCCTGACTGGTGTGGTGACGACGCCCAACAGGACGCCGTAGAGGACGAAACAAAGCGCGAGGACGCGCCGCACCCAGATGTTGAAGACAGCCCCGAGCGCCGCCCGTCCGATACCGGCACCAAGCGCGGTGAAGGTCGTATAGCTGAGGGCCGTCAACGTCAGTGCGGTCGGCAGGATGACCACCATCTGCTGCCAGATCGGGACATCAGGCTGCACGAACTGGGAAAAAGCTGCGAGATAACCCGCGACCGACTTGGGGTTTATCGTGGCGATGGCAAGCGACCTGAGATAGATCGACGCCGCAGGCCGGTCCGGCACCGTCACCGGGGTTCCGGCCATTACCCAGCCGCGTACCCCGAGATAGATCAGAAAGCCCGCGCCGATCCACTTTGCCACCGTGAATGCCGTCTCTGACGCGGCAAGCAACGCCGTGACCCCAAGCGCCGACAGCAGCAGAAACAGCGTGGCCTGTGTCAGGATCGCCAACACAGCGATCAGTCCGCGCCGGAAACCGACGGTCATGCCGTTGGTGATGCAATTGACCGCATTCGGCCCCGGCGTGATGACCAGGACCACCCAGAACACAGCGAAGACGCTCCAGGCTTCGAAGGTCATGACAGCTCCTAATACACCGGTGGTGCGATCACCCAGATCGCCACGGCGGGGGTGTCGAACGGGTTTGCCCAACGGAATGCCTCGCCCCGGACGCGGAAACTGTCACCGGGGGTCAGCAGGTGTGTTGTGCCTTCAATCTCGACCTCAAGCTGCCCCGAGACAAGATAGCCGACCTCCTGCGTGGGTCGGATAACACTGTCGGTGATGCGGCTGTGGGGTTGGAAAGTAGAATGGACCACCTCGAAATCGTCGGTCAGATCGGGCGAAAGCAACTCCTCCACCAATCCAGCCATGTTCGAGCCGATGGTCCGCCGCGCACCGCGGCGCACCACGTGCCCCGCCTCGTGCGCAGGGGGGGGCGGCGTGACGGAAGAGCATCGACACAGAGACGCCGAGAAAGGCCGCCATGTGACGCAGATCGGTGATCGACGGTTCCGATATCCCCCTCTCGACCTGGCTGAGCCAACCGACGGAACGGTCCAGCGCAGCGGCCATGTCCGCCAGGGTCAGATCCCGGCCCTTGCGCAGGGCGCGCAGGTCCGCACCAAGCGATGGGGGAAGGTCGGGGTGGCTGTGCTGCATCGCTGTCTCGGTGAAAATTGCGCGCTAATTTTCACGCTATCACGGCGCATGAAAATATCCAGTGCTATTTCACGTTGGCAAAAACCGTTCCGAGAATGCCGGCCAGTGCCTTTGCATCCGTCTGGCTGAAGGCATCGGGCTGGTCGCTGTCGATGTCGAAGACAGCGATCAAGCCACCCTTCCCGTCCGTTACCGGCAGCACCAGCTCGGATCGGGTGGAAGAGGCGCAGGCAATGTGGCCGGGAAAGGCATCGACATCCGGCACGAGCTGAACATCGCCCGTGCGCGCCGCCGCACCGCAGACCCCGCGGGAAAACGGGATGACGAGGCAACCGTGCCCGCCCTGGTACGGCCCGATCTTGAGCAGTTGAGGCGCCACGACGCGATAGAAGCCGGTCCAGTCGAACCTGTCGTCGGCATGATGCACCTCGCAGGCGACGGTGGCCATCAGGGCGACGGCATCGTCCTCGCCTTCGGTCAGGGCAAAGATTGTCTGCGCGAGACTGTGGTAATCAACTTGCATAGGATCCGTCCTGATTGGGCGCACCCGGGGGGCCGTCTGCCCCCCGGACCCCCCGCGAGTATTTTTGGCAAAAAGAAATCAGAGGCGTTCAATGGCAATGGCGGTGCCTTCGCCACCACCGATACAGATGGCGGCGATGCCGCGACGCAGATTGCGTTTTTCCAGGGCGTTCAGCAACGTGACCATGATCCGCGCGCCGGAGGCGCCAATGGGGTGCCCCAGGGCGCAGGCACCGCCGTTCACATTCACGATCTCATGGTCGATCCCCATTTCATGCATGAAAGCCATGGGCACCACGGCGAAGGCTTCATTCACCTCCCAAAGGTCCACATCTTCTTTTTTCCAGCCGATGCGGTCCAGCAGTTTCTGCGCTGCCGGGACAGGCGCAGTGGTAAAGAGACCGGGTGCCTGGGCGTGGCTGGCATGGCCAAGGATACGCGCCCGGATGTTGAGGCCCTGGGCCTCTGCCGCCTCTTCCGAAGCGAGGACAAGCGCCGCCGCGCCGTCAGAAATGGAAGAAGAGTTCGCCGCCGTGACCGTCCCCCCCGCGCGGAAGGCAGGCTTGAGCTGCGGGATCTTGTCCGGGCGGGCCTGGCCGGGCTGTTCATCGGCGGCAACCGAGGCGCTGCCGCTGCGCGAGGTGACTTCGATGGCCGCGATCTCGTTCCCGAAGGCACCGCCTTCCTGTGCCGCGATGGCGCGGGACAACGAGGCCAGCGCGTATTCGTCCTGTCGTTCGCGGGTAAACTGGTAGGTCTCGGCGCAGTCCTCGGCGAAGGTGCCCATCAACCGACCCTTGTCATAGGCGTCTTCGAGACCATCGAGAAACATATGGTCGATCACCTGCGCGTGGCCCAGCCGCGCGCCGCCGCGCATCTTGGGCAGCACATAAGGCGCGTTGGTCATGCTTTCCATGCCGCCCGTCACCATCACTTCACTATGACCCAGTGCGATCTGGTCGAAGCCCGTCATCGCCGCCTTCATGCCCGATCCGCACATCTTGTTCAGGGTCGTGGCGGGCACGTCTTCGGCCAGACCGGCGGCAAAACCGGCCTGCCGCGCGGGCGCCTGACCCTGACCCGCCGGGAGCACGCAGCCCATCAGCACCTCCTGCACCGTGGCGGGACCGGCATCGGCAAGCGCCGCCCTGATCGCGTGACCGCCAAGCTCGGCCGCGGTCAGCCCCGCGAAAGCGCCCTGGAAAGCGCCCATCGGGGTCCGCCGCGCACCCGTTATCATGACCTGCCGCATCGCCCTCTCCTTTTCGTCCAAACAGTTACCCGATGCTAATCTTTGAACCCTAGGGTTCGGCATCAGCTTGAGGTTCTGGAGATCTGTCTATGGAAGTTTCCACGAAAACAGAAGATGGCTTCTGCGTCGTCACGCTGCACGAGGCCCGGATCGACGCGGCTGTGGCCCTGGATTTCAAGGAAACCATGCGCCGCGCAACTGAAGGTGGACCGGCACGGGTCATCCTGGACCTGGGTGTCGTGACCTTCGTCGATTCCAGCGGATTGGGCGCGATTGTGGCAACGATGAAGTTTCTGGCCCCCGACCGCACACTGATCCTGGCGGGTCTGACACCGCCGGTAGACAAAGTGTTTCGACTGACGCGGATGGATTCGGTTTTCTCCATCTTTTCCACACTCGACGATGCGCTGACGTTTCAGCGCGCATGACGTGATGATCATGTCTTTGCCATCGGTTTCACCGACCATGCGGGCGCCATTTCGCGTCGGCATCAGCCTTCCCAGCAGCGAACTGGCGGTGCGCAATGCGCTCAACGACCTGTGCCGCGCCCTGGAACCGCTGGCGCTGCACGTCGAGGAATTGCAGACCGTGGAACTGGTCCTGGCCGAGGTGCTGAACAACATTGTGGAACATGCCTATCCACAGCAGCGCCCCGGCGACACGATCGACATTCGAGCCGAGCACCGGGCAGACGGTCTGCATTTCCGGATCAGCGACCGCGGGCGGGCAATGCCGGCCGGGCTGCCGCCGCTGGGCAGGCACATCGCCGAGCCCCCCAAGGCGACCAGCATCCCCGAGGGCGGCTTTGGCTGGTTCCTGATCCGGGACCTGGCGCGGGACGTCCGCTATCGCCGGGTGGGCGGTGAAAACCAATTGGACCTGCGGCTCGCCATCGCGGTGCAGAACCATCAACTGCCAGCGACAAAGGCGCCTCCGCACGGCTGAAACGCAGGCTGTCAAGCGCACCAGCATCTATTTCTGTCTCTACCGCAAATCGCCCCATTGCGACCACATTCACGTCACCCTTTCAATGCATCTTCCGGCTTGTAGCTGCATATGGCTTCCCTCGGCGTCGCGTTTAACAGCCCCCACCCAGTGCGCGGCGTCGAGGTACTTTCCCCACAGTCCGAACAGATTGGCACCCCTGTCACGACGCGCTAGTGTGCGCGCGAACAATCTATGTTGGGATACCTTATGCGCGACTTTCACCTCCCCGGACGATCCCCCGTCATCGCGGCGAACGGCATGTGCGCCACGTCGCATCCGTTGGCCGCGAAGACCGCCATCGACATCTTGGAGCGCGGCGGAAACGCGATGGATGCGGCGATTGCAGGCGGGGTGTTGCTGGGCATCTGCGAGCCGCAAATGACGGGTATCGGCGGGGACTGCTTTGTCCTGTATACCCTGCCCGGCAGTGACGAGGTACATGCGCTGAATGGATCAGGCCGGTCGCCTGCCACCGCTGACGCGGCACAACTGCGGGATCGGGGCCTGACGGCGGTGCCCGTACACGGGGTCGAGGCAGTGACGGTGCCGGGCGCGATAGACGCCTTTTGCCACTTGTCCGACACCGTGGGCAAGGCGGGCCTAGAGACGGTGCTCGCCCCGGCGATCCACTACGCCGAGGCCGGTGTACCGGTTGCGCCACGTGTCGCCTTCGACTGGGCGCGGGAGACCGAGAAGCTGAAGGGGGCGGCGCGCGAACATTTCCTGCTGGACGGGAAAGCCCCGGTCGCCGGTCAGGTGTTTCGCGCGCCGGGTCAGGCCGAAGTGCTGCGCCGGGTCGCAAAGAACGGACGGGACGCGTTCTATACCGAGGAGATCGCGCAAGACATGTTGCATGCGCTGAATGACATGGGCGGCCTGCACACGCCCGAAGACTTCGCCGCCACCGCAGCAACGCCGACCACCCCCATTGCGGGCCCCTACAAGGGGGTCGATCTGGTGGAGCATCCGCCCAACGGGCAAGGGGCGACTGCGCTGCTGATGCTGAATATTCTCGAACAGTTCGACATCGCGTCGATGGATCCCTTCGGGGCCGAACGGGTGCATATCGAGGCCGAGGCGGCGAAGCTGGCCTATGACGCGCGCAACCGCTTCCTCGCGGACCCCGACCATACTGCGCGGCTGGACCATATGCTGTCCGTGGAAACGGCGCAGAAACTGGCGGCGCTGATCGACCCCAAACGCGCGATGCCCTCCCCCGCCGCCCTGTCGGAGCAAGTCCACAAGGATACCATCTACATCACCGTGGTCGACAGGGACGGCATGGCTGTTTCGCTGATCTATTCCATTTTCCACGGCTTCGGATCGGGGATTGCTTCCCCGAAATTCGGCATCCTGATGCAGAACCGGGGCGCCGGGTTTACCCTGGAAGAGGGCCACGTGAATGAACTGGCGGGTGGCAAACGGCCGATGCACACGATCATTCCGGGTATGATCCGCAAGAACGGCAAGGTGATCATGCCCTTCGGCGTGATGGGCGGAGCCTATCAGCCCTGTGGTCACGCGCGGTTCGTTTCGAACCTTCAGGACTTTGGCATGGACCCGCAAAGCGCCATCGACGCGCCGCGGGCGTTTTCCGACCAGGGAACACTGAACGTCGAAAGGGGATACCCCGACGCCGTGCGCGCGGAGCTGAGCGAGATGGGCCATACCGTCGCAATACCAGAGGTGGCCATCGGCGGCGCACAGGCAATCCTGCTGCGGGACGATGGCATACTTGAAGGCGCCAGCGATCCCCGCAAGGACGGCTGCGCACTGGGGTTCTGACCGGACCGCCACAGGCGGCGATCCTTCCGGTGGAAGGATCGAGGGCAGAACGGGCGAAGCCCTGGGGTACCTGACCGGACCGCCGCAGGCGGCGATCCTTCCGGGGTGGCGTCTCGCGCTTCGTCCCCCGGTCTGGCCCCCGGGGGGCTCTCGGCGGTACGGGGTGCACGAGGGTTCGGTCGCGGTTAGCTATGGGCAACGCAACCTAATGTTAAGTCTGAATACTATCCGGTTGAGGCGCCGCGCGCGCAGGCTCAGTTCAGCTGGAAATGCAGTGGATAGGCGCCATCGGTGAAGGGTCCGAAGAGATCGGGGATGTCCGGATGATCCACCGGTTCGCCGGAATAGTCCGCGACGAGGTTCTGTTCGGACACGTAAGCCACGTAGTAGCTTTGATCATTTTCCGCCAACAGGTGGTAGAACGGCTGCTCCTTGATCGGGCGGCTTTCCTTGGGGATGGATTCGTACCATTCGTCGGTGTTGGCAAATTCGGGATCCACGTCAAAGATCACCCCGCGAAACGGGTGCTTCTTGTGACGGACGACCTGTCCCAGATGATATTTCGCGCGTGTGCGTAGCATAACATTGCAGCCCCTACCTTTCGTTAGTAATCGGTTCAAGGGGCATTTGTCCAATCACGCCTGAAACACCAAAGGAAACAGACTGTTGTCCCTAGCCCTGATGGTCCTTGAAATCGTCGCGCCGGTGTTTCTGCTGGCGGGGATCGGATTTGCATGGGTCAAACTGGGGTTTGAATACAGAATCCAGTTCGTCACGCAGATTGCGATGACGTTGTCGGTGCCCTGCCTGATCTTCGTCTCGCTCATGCAGACCGAGATTGACCCGGCGGCGCTGACCGCGCTGTCCTTGGCGACCGCGGCGGCCTATGGCGCTGTCAGCCTGGCGGCGGGTGTACTGGTAAGCCTGGCGCGGCTCGACCGGCGTACCTATATGGCGCCGCTGATTTTCGGCAATACGGGAAACCTGGGGCTGCCGCTGGCGCTGTTTGCGTTCGGCGAGACTGGGCTGGGCTATGCGGTTGTCGTCTTTGCGATCATGGCGATCTGGTCTTTCACCTTTGGCATCTGGCTGGTCGCAGGCGCGGGCTCCCTGGGCAAGGTGCTGCGTGAACCGCTGGTCTGGGGGACTGTGCTGGGCGGGCTGTTCCTTTGGCAGGACTGGCAGACGCCGGTGTTCCTGACGAATACGCTGCGCCTGATCGGGCAGATGGCGATTCCGATGATGCTGATCACGCTGGGGGTCGCTGTCGCAAGGCTCAGCCCCGGCCGGGTGATGCGGGCGGTCTTGCTGTCGCTCGTGAAACTTGTGCTCTGCGTGGGCATTGCCTGGGCCGCCGCGATGGCCTTTGACCTGGACCGCGTCGCCTTTGGCGTCCTGGTTCTGCAGGTGGCAACGCCGGTGGCTGTGACCTCGTATCTGCTGGCGGAAAAATACGGGGCCGATTCGCAATCGGTGGCGGGCCTCGTGGTCGTCTCAACGCTCATGTCGGTCGGCGCATTGCCGCTTTTGCTGGCTGTTCTGCTGTAAATTTCTGATGTGAACCGCCGCAAAAATACCGTATACTACCACAAAACAAAAAACGACCGAGCGAGAGAGGCAGATGAGCAAAACTCTTCGCGCTATGATAATCGTACTGATGGTCGCCTCCTGCGGGGGCGGGCAATCGCCTGCGCCGCGGGACCTGGACAACGCCTGTACGATACTCAAAGAGCGCCCAGAATATTACAAAGCGTTCCGCAATGTGGAACGCAAATGGGGTGTGCCGGTGCATGTGCAGATGGCCACCATCCACCAGGAAAGCAAGTTCGTGTCGGACGCGCGCACGCCGTTCAAATACGTGCTGGGCGTGATCCCGATGGGGCGGCAGTCCAGCGCCTTTGGGTATTCTCAGGCACTGGATGCGACCTGGGACGAATATCGCAACGCGCAGAACCGCCGTTCGGCCAAACGCGACAGGATCAACGACGCCACCGATTTCATGGGCTGGTACATGAACCAGACCCGTGACCGGAACGGCATCGACCTGCACGACGCGCGCAACCAGTACCTGGCCTATCACGAGGGCCACACGGGATTTGCAAGGGCGAGCTACAACCAGAAGTCCTGGCTGGTGGCGGTGGCCGGCAAGGTCGAGGCGCGGTCGCTGATGTATCAGCAGCAGATCTCCGCCTGTCGGCTGCGCTAGCGAAAAAGGCCCCGGACAACATCCGGGGCCAGTCCGTTACCGCCTGGGCGCGTTGCCGGGGCTACCGGTATCGAACAGGCTGTTGGGCAACGACCCACCGGTCTGCAGATCGCCGAGCACCACGGTTGTGGCCGTGCCATTGCCGTCGTTGATGATCCACTGGCGCAGCTCCACCGGGTTCCCGGTAAACTTCAGCTGGATGTTGCCGTATTGCGGGTTCGCCGGATCCTGTGCCGTCACCACGGTCGCGGTGCCGTCGTAGGTATGCCCCGTGACCATGTTCGCACGGCCCAGGTCCACCTGTGGCGCGAGGATGATAGACAACGGCGTGCGCGACAGCGGATAGCTTTCCGCCGGCTGGTTCGACTTCTTGTCGTAGATCACCACGGTATTGGCCCCGGCCACGACCAGGCCGGAATCCGGCGGGTTGTATTCGAACCGCACCTTGCCCGGCCGTTTGATGTAGATGGTGCCGGTGCTGATCGACCCATCGTCGTTGATCTGGGTGAATTCTCCCTTCGCGGTCTGCATCCCGTTCAGGTAAGCCGAAATGTTGTTGAGCGGCAGCTTTTGTGCCGCAGCCGCAACCGGGCTGAGCAGCGCAAGCGCCAGAGCGATGGATGTCATCAGTCGCATTTTGATCTTCCTGTGTTTTACGTCGAACCAGAGATAGGGCGAAACCCGGTGATATGCGATATCAGCCCGCGGTTTTCTGCTCACAGCACCCAAGTGTAGATACCCCACAGCGCGAGGATCGAGGCCACAAGGCCCAGCGCCATGACGACACCGTCCTTGAGGCTAAGCCCCAGCCCCAGCGCCCCGATGGCAGACATGGGCAGCAGAGCTGCAAAGGGCACCAGCTCGGACGGGGGCACCACGGCGCAGAGCAGGATGATGACCAACGCCCCGACCGTTTCCATCGGCGGCCCTGCGAGGATGGTCAGCCGGCTCCCCATGTGTTGATCCATCCACCCGGCAACCGGTCTCATTCGGGCAACCGCCTTTTTCATCCGGTCGTCCGCCACCGCACGCGACCGGAGCATGTCCGGCAGCCACAGATGCTCGCGCTGGAGCACCACCTGCACAGCAAAAAGCGCGATCACGATCGCCATCAGCGTAGGCAGAAGCGGGATGCCGCCCAGCGGCGAAATAACGATCAGCGCGGGGAGCAGTATCAACGGCCCGAACCCGCGACCGCCCAGCGCCTCCGCCACGTCGCCGATGGTTACGGCGTCGTCGTGGTCCGCAAGGTCGTCCAGCGTGTCGAGGATGTCTGAAACCGAAGTCTTGTGGTTGCTCATCGTGCCTGCCTTTACCGGTCCTCAACGGGTTTGAGGTTGCGAACGTTCCCCCGGCCAAAGAAAAAAGCCGCCGGGAAAACTCCGGCGGCTTGGGGCGCATCAGCGAAAAGGGCTCCTGAGGAGGTAAGCCTTAGCCCTGTTCCGGCACCAGTATTTCGCGTTTGCCCACGTGGTTGGCAGGGGAGACGAGGCCTTCCTCCTCCATCTGCTCAACCAGTCGGGCGGCCTTGTTATAGCCGATGGCCAGCTTCCGCTGGATATAGGAAGTCGAACATTTCCGGTCCTTGATGACAACCTGCACGGCGGTATCGTAAAGCGCATCTTCGCCGTCGGTGTTGCCGCCGGTGTTCAGGCCCAGAACGGCGTCGATGTCGCTTTCCTTGTCCTCCGCCGGGCCCTGCACCACGCCAGAGACGTAATCGGGTTCACCGAACTGCTTGAGGTGGTTGACGATTTCCTCGACTTCCTCATCGGACACGAACGGCCCGTGGCAACGGGTGATCTTGGCCCCGCCCGCCATATAGAGCATGTCGCCCATGCCAAGCAGCTGTTCCGCGCCCATTTCGCCCAGAATCGTGCGACTGTCGATCTTCGACGTCACCTGAAACGAGATCCGTGTGGGGAAGTTCGCCTTGATCGTGCCGGTGATGACGTCGACCGAGGGGCGCTGCGTGGCCATGATAAGGTGGATACCAGATGCCCGCGCCATCTGCGCCAGACGCTGGATGCAGGCTTCGATCTCCTTGCCCGCGACCATCATCAGGTCGGCCATCTCGTCGACGATGACGACGATATAGGGTAGCGCCTCGGGCGTTGTTTCCTCGGTTTCGAAAATCGGCTCGCCGGTGTCCTCGTCAAACCCGGTCTGCACGGTGCGGCTGAAGAGTTCGCCCTTGGCCAGCGCATCGCGCACGCGGCCGTTGTAGCCTTCGATGTTGCGCACGCCCATCTTGGACATCTTGCGATAGCGTTCTTCCATCTCGCCCACGGTCCATTTCAGCGCCACAACGGCCTTTTTCGGGTCCGTGACAACAGGGGACAGCAGATGCGGAATACCGTCATAGACCGACAATTCCAGCATCTTGGGGTCGATCATGATCAGGCGACACTCCTGCGGCGTCAGCTTGTAGAGCAGCGACAGGATCATCGTGTTGATGGCCACGGATTTACCCGAACCGGTGGTCCCGGCGATCAGCAGGTGGGGCATTTTGGCCAGGTTGGCGACGATGGGGTCGCCGCCGATGTCCTTGCCCAGCGCCAGCGGCAGGCGTTGGTTGCCGTCGCCAAAGTCGCGCGACGACAGGATTTCGCGCAGGATCACCTTTTCGCGGTTCTCGTTTGGCAGTTCGATCCCGATCACGCTGCGCCCCGGCACGGTGGACACACGGGCAGAGAGTGCCGCCATGGACCGCGCGATGTCGTCGGCCAGTCCGATCACCCGGCTGGCCTTGAGGCCCGGTGCCGGCTCCAGTTCGTACATGGTGACGACCGGGCCGGGACGGACCGCGACAATCTCTCCCTTGACGCCGTAATCGTCGAGCACGGTTTCCAGCATCCGGGCATTCTCTTCCAGCGCCTCGTCGCTGAGGTGCAGCCGCTCGACGGTTTCGGGGCTTTCCAACAGGCTGAGGGGCGGCAATTCAAAACCCGGGTGGGTGTCGTCGAACGTCAGGGTCGGCTGCGCTTCGGCCTGGGCCTTTCTGGATGGCTGGACAGGCTTGCGCACCGGTTGCTGAACCACGCGACGCGGTTCGGCCACGGGAATGCTCGGGGTTTCCGGCGCGGCCTGTTGCAGGGGCAGTACATCGGAAACGGTTTCATGGTCGCCTGTGTCGTAGCTGTCGTAATCCGCCGCATCCAACATGTCGTCGTCCTGTGCCATAGGGGCCTCGGCGACGGGGGCCGGAGCGGCCGCTGGCGCGAAAGCCGGCGCAGCGGAGCGGGCCGCATCGGTCAGCGGCGGTTCGGTGCGTTTGGCTGCGCCGGTCAAGGGGGGTTCGGGCGGCAGTTGACCAGTAGGCGTGGTGTTCAGGACCAGGGGGTCGGGCCCCCTGCCCCGGCCACGGGTCAGCGGCGCTGTGACCGGCGTATGTACCGCCTTGGTGCTGCGTACCCGGTTCTTGATCACATCCGCGATCTTGGTTTTGATCCTGTCGCTGCCCGGCTCTTCCTCTTCGACCAAGGCGTCGGACCAGGTTTCCACCAGTTCCGGTTCCGGCAACTGCTCAGGCCGCTTGATCAGGCCGGGCACACGGCCCAGCAGTCCGGCCTTGGCGGACTCGGCCTGAACGACCGGTTCGGCGCGGGGCATGTCGCGCTGAACCACATTGGCGGCGGCCTCCTGTTGTGCGGCGAAGGCGGCGTTTTCTTCGGCCTCGATGCGCAGACGCTCGCGCCGCTCGGACTGGCGGGCCTGCAGGTTCTGCGCGGCTTGCATGGCGCCGGTCGCGCCGCGCCCGAGAAGACTCATCATGGTGGCATATGCCATGATTGTACCGACCAGCAGGAAGCGGGCGATCCGGTTCAGCTCAACCCGGTTAAAGCCGAGGACGAAGGCCCCCAGCGCCAGTATGCCGAGGCCCATCACGAGCGACATGAATTTGACGGTGAAGGTAGAGCCGATGGGCAGGATCGTCAGAATCGCACCCATGACAGTATCCCCGAACAGCCCGCCCAAACCGAAGCTGTGGGTCTGAAGCCATTCCGACCCCGGTGCCAGCGTCGCGGCATAGATCGACCCGAGCGCAATGGCGATGGGAGCGAAGATCAGGCGACCCAGAGCCCGGTCCTGTCCCGAATGCAACGCGAACCGCATGCCCCAGGCCAGCAGGATCACGGCAATACCCCAGGCACCCCAACCGACGATCATGAACAGCGGTGCGGCGACAGAAGCCCCGATCCGCCCCATCCAGTTCTGTACGGGCGCATCGGTGGATACCATCCAGTTGGGATCATCGGGCGTATAGCTGCCGATCATCATCGCGGCCATCACACCGAGCATGATCAGCGCCAGACCCAACAGTTCCTTGCCGCGCTTCTCCAGCGCCTCGGTCATGTTGCTGTCCAGCAGGGGGTCACGCCCACGGGTCTGATATGCCATTGCTCGTTTCCTCGTTCTCAAGTCGGATAGAGGCAGTCGCGGATCAGCTCCAACCCGCGTGCCATTTCATCCTTGGGCGCCACTAGGGCGACCCGGATGTATTTCTTGCCAGGGTTTTCCACCCCTTTCACGTCCTGCGCCAGGTAGCCTCCGGGCAATACCTTGACGCCAACGTCCTTCCACAGTTTCAACGCCGCCTCTTCGTCATCCTCGACCGGCAGCCAGAGAAAGAAGCCCGCCTCGGGGCTGTGATACCCCGGCACGTTGCCCAGGATGCGGTCTGCGATATGGTATTTTTCGAGGTACAGGGCGCGGTTTTCGGCCACGTGGTCCTCATCGTCCCAGACCGCCGCTGCAGCGGCCTGAAGCGGCAACGGCAGAGGTGCACCGGCATAATTACGAAGCTGCTTGATCTCGCGGATGGTCTCCGGCCCCGAAGCCACAAAGCCAGAGCGTAGTCCCGGCAGGTTCGACCGCTTGGAAAGCGAATGAAAAATCGCCACGCGATTGCGGTCGGCCCCTGTCTCTTCGACCACCTGCATAGCACCGACCGGCGGCGTATCCCGGTAGATTTCGGAATAGCATTCGTCGGCGAAGATTTTGAAATCGTGTTTCTCCGCCAGCTCGATCAGCCTCGCCCAATAGTCGCGCGAGGCGACAGCGCCCTGTGGATTTGCGGGCGAACAGAAATAACAGGCGGTGGTCCGGTCCAGGACCGCGGGGTCAACAGCGTGAAAATCGGGCAGGTGCCCTGTTTCTTCTGTTGCGTTGACCATGATCGGGTCCGACGCGCCCGAAATCGCGCCGATCATATAGACCTGGTAGAACGGGTTCGGCATCAGGACTGCGGGGCGTTCACCGTTCTTTGTCTCGGGGCAGAGCGCCATGACGGCATTGTAAAGCCCCTCGCGGGTGCCGTTCAGCGCCATCACCTCGGTGTCGGCGTCCATGTCCACGCCGTAGCGGCGCTTTATCCAGCCCGCGATCGCCCCGCGCAGTTGCGGTGATCCATCGTTCGGCGGGTAACTGTTAAAGCCCTCGGCTGCTTCGACGATCCTGTCGGTGATCCAGGCCGGGAAGGCATGTTTCGGTTCACCGATGGTCATCTGAATCAGCGGACCACCGCCCTCGTGCACGTCCAACAGGGCGCGCAGGCGCGGCCACGCATGGGCCGGAAGGTTCGAAAACCGCTCTGGGTAAAACATTACAACTGCCTCGGATCGGGATCGTTAGCGCCCCGTTTGGTTCAAAGTACCCAAGCTCCCTCCTGTCGTCCAGAAAAACCGGCGCAAGCAAAGGCTGTTGTGGTATTTAGGCCAAAGTCAGATCAGGACGTCCTGTACCGCCGCACCGATACGCAAGACTGCCTCTTCCATATTTGGGGGGCACATCAGCATCAGACCACAAGAAGGTGTGGGGGTCGGCACGGTAAGGGCGGGCACGCCCATCAGATTTCCGATGCGGGTGTTGCGCAGGGTCAGCAGGTTTTCCGCAACGTAGAAATCATGGTCCTGTTGCAGCCTTTCAAGCGCGGGCGGCAACAACGCCGCCGTTGGCAGCAGCACGGCATCGAAGCCCGCGACCGCCGCGTCGTAGCCTGCGCGCAGCGCGTCGAGCCTTGCCCAAGCCGCCACGTAGTCAGGGCCGGAGAACTCCTTGCCCAGACGAAACCGTTCTAGAATTTCACGGAACATCGCATCGGGGTTCGCCTCGATGACGTCGCGCCAGAGGCCGTACGCTTCTGTCGTGTAGAGGCAACCGCTCAGCGGCATGGCCTCGGCCACCTCGGGCAAATCGATTTCGACGATCTCGGCCCCGGCTTCTGCCAGCTTGGAAATGGCAGCTTCGAAGGCGGCGGCGGGCGCGTCCCGCAGGTCGTCCAAGGCAACCGTCCGCAGCACGGCAAGACGGCGACCTTCAAGATCGCTGTGGCGCAGATCGGCAGCTTTGCCCCCCTCAAGCGCGGCAAGCAACAGCGCCGCGTCCTCGACAGAGCGGCAGAGCGGACCGACGGTGTCGAACTTCAGCGCCAGGGGCACGACCCCTTCAAGGCTGAGACGACCGGAGGTGGTCTTGAGCCCAACAAGGTCGTTCCAGGCGGCGGGCACCCGGACCGACCCCCCGGTGTCGGAACCGATGGCGGCAGCGGCAAGGCCGAAGGCGACAGAGGCTGCAGCCCCCGATGAAGAACCGCCCGACACTGCATTCTCGTCATTCACGCAGGGCGGCGTCGCGGTGCTGGGGTTGTGGCCGAGGCCGGAGAAGGCGAGCTCGCTCATGTGGGTCTTGCCCAGGCAGACAAGCCCGGCAGCGGTGGCGTTGGTCAACACCACCGCATCGCGATCCGGCACCCGCCCTTCCAGAAGTTTCGATCCCGCCTCCGTCGCGGTCCCGGCGCTGTCAAAGAGATCCTTCCAGGAGATCGGTACGCCGTCCAGTGGGGACAGGCGCTGCCCCGCCTTGGCGCGGACAGCGGCGGCGCGGGCTTCTGACAAAGCGCGGTCTGCCGTGACGCGGGCATAGATGCGATCGCGCAGCGGATGAGCCTCGATTGCGTCCAGATAGGTCTGGCAGAGGGTGACGGGGTCGATCTCCCCCTTGTCTATCCCGCGACCGAGATCCGCCGCGCTCATTTTCCGCCATTCTTGCATGTGTTGTCCCCTTTTCAGGCAGACGGTAGCGACGACAGCGCGCATGGACAATCCCCGAGCATGCCGCATATCTAGGCGCATGGATTTCGATACCGATATCGCCATCGTCGGCGGCGGCCTTAACGGTCCGGTTCTGGCCCTCGCGCTGGCGGGCGCGGGCCTGCGGGTCAGCCTGATCGACCGGCTGGATGTGAAAGTGCGGCGCAATGCGGCCTTCGACGGGCGCTCTTATGCGCTTGCGTTGTCCTCGGTGCGGATGCTGGAGCAGTTGGGCCTGTGGCAGGGCGTCGCGGACAAGGCCCAGCCGATGCTGGACATCAAGGTGACAGACGGGCGCGCGGGCGAAGGTCCCTCCCCCCTTTTCATGCATTTCAACCACGCCGAGATCGAAGAAGGGCCAATGGGCTACATGGTCGAGGACCGGCACCTGCGGCGGCAACTGCTGGACGCGGTGAAGGCAGCGGACCGGATCACGCAACTGAATGGCGAAACAGTGACCGCGCAGAGCACCGACGGCACCGGTATCACACTGACGCTGGCCAGCGGCGGCGTGCTGCGGGCGCGGTTGGCCATCGGCGCCGACGGGCGCGATACCGGCACGGGGCGACGTGCAGGTATCAGGCGTGTTGAATGGAGCTACGGCCAGACCGCACTGGTCTGTGCGATCGAGCACGAAGCACTGCATAATGGCGTGGCCCACCAGTTGTTCATGCCCCCCGGCCCGCTGGCGATCCTGCCGCTGACCGGCAACCGGTCCTCCATCGTGTGGAGTGAGAGCGACACCGCAGCGCGCCGGATCGACGCGCTTCCGGATGCTGCTTATCTGGACATATTGCGCCCGAGGGTCGGTGCATTCATGGGCCGGATCGGCCTCGCGGGTGCGCGCTTCAGCTATCCGCTGAGCCTGTCGCTGGCGATGGACATGGTGGCACCGCGCGTGGCGCTGGTGGGGGACGCCGCGCATGGGGTGCATCCCGTCGCGGGCCAGGGGCTGAACGCGGGGCTGCGTGACGTTGCAGCGCTGGCAGAGGTCATCGCGGAGGCCCGTCGGCGCGGCGAAGACCCAGGGTCCGACGCGGCGCTGGCGCGCTACCAGGAATGGCGGCGGTTCGACAACGCCAGTCTGGCGCTGGCGACGGATAGCTTCAACCGGTTGTTTTCAAACGACAACCCTGCAATCCGCCTGGCGCGGGACATCGGCATGGCGGCGGTGAATGCCCTGCCTGGAGTGCGCCGCGGGTTTATCCGCGAGGCTGCCGGTCTGACCGGCGACCTTCCGCGGCTGATGCAGGGCAAGCCGCTGTAGGCTCTGGACCTGAAGTTCAGTGACTCTCACTATATTATATTCTGGGGGCTTTGCCCCCAGACCCCCGAGTATTTCAGGCATAAAGAACCGAAGCTCACTCCAGGCTGCGTGCCTCGTCCATCAACATGACGGGAATGCCGTTTCGGATCGGGTAGGCCAGACCGGCAGCTTTCGATACAAGCTCCTGGCGCTCCGGGTCGTATTCCAGTGTCGTCTGGCTGCGCGGGCAAATCAGTGCTTCGAGCATACGGCGGTCGAATGCCTGCAGGTCGGTCATTGCAACAATCCTTCGTCCTGGCCCCCGCGCATGGCGTATTCGATCAGTGTAACCAGTGTCTCGCGCCGGGTCTGCAACGAGGGGGCTTCGAGCAGAGCCTGTTTTTCCTCGGCGTCGAAGTCGAGCATCATGGAAAGCGAATTGATCAGCAGTTCGTCCTCGGCCTCTTTCAGGGTGCTCCAGTCCGCTGAGAGGCCGCGCGTTTCGAAGTACCTGCCCAAAAGCTCCATCAGTGGCTTGCGGGTAAACGTCGCGTCCTGCTCAGCCACACCGAGGTCGCGTTCGAACCCGTCCCAGCTGACCTCGCACTTGCGGTAGGGGCTGAATCCCTCGATCTCGCGCAGGATGCGAAACCGGGACACGCCGCCGAGGGTGATCATGTAGCGACCGTCTTCGGTTTCGGAGAACTGGGTGATCCGACCGGCGCAGCCAATGCTGTGCAGACCCGGCCCCTCCCGACCGGGCACCGGATTTGGCTGGATCATCCCGATCAGCCGACCGTCCGTCTTGAGCGCGTCGGCAGTCATTTGAAGATACCGCGGTTCGAAGATGTGCAGGGGCAGCCGGGAACGGGGAAGAAGCAAGGCTCCAGCCAGGGGAAAGATCGGGATCGTATCTGGCAG
This sequence comes from Sulfitobacter sp. THAF37, assembly GCF_009363555.1. Classification (NCBI taxonomy): domain Bacteria; kingdom Pseudomonadati; phylum Pseudomonadota; class Alphaproteobacteria; order Rhodobacterales; family Roseobacteraceae; genus Sulfitobacter; species Sulfitobacter sp. THAF37. The sequence goes on along the minus strand of NZ_CP045372.1, from coordinate 1,328,951 downwards.
TTCGGTTTGCTTTATCATGCTCCTGCACCTAGCGCGCGGGAATGATCAGGCAAATATCATCGAACTCAATTTCCGACGTCCGTTCAGGACCACGGGGTCCGCAGGTTTGAGCGCATCGAAGATGGTGAAAAGCTGTGTCTTTGCAGCGCCTTCGTTCCATTCGCGGTCGCGGCGGAAGAGTTCGAGCAGGTGATCCACGGCACCTTGGGCGTCACCCTTGGCATAGAGCGCGCGGGCAAGGTCAAACCGTGCCTGATGGTTGTCCGGCTCGGCCTCGACGGTGGCGGTCAGCTCGGCCACCGGTCCTGCGTTTTCGGCCTGGCGGGCGAGTTCGAGCTGCGCGTGGGCGGCTTCGAGTTCCGGTGCCTTGGAAATCTCGATCGGTGCGCCGTTCAGCAGCGCCTCGGCCTGGTCAAGTGCACCCATGGCGATATGGGCACGGACCATGCCACCGTAGGCGCCCGCGTGCTGCGGGTCCTCGCCCAGAATGGCGGCAAAGGTCTGGGCGGCATCCTCGGCGGCGCCGTCGGTCAGCATCTCTTCGGCGGCCGCAACAGCCTCCGCCAAGCCGTCACCGGGCGCCTCGCCCCCTGCGGCCTTGATCACCCGGTCGACAAAGGCACGCACCTCGGACTCGGGCAGCGCACCCTGGAAACCGTCGATCGGCTGGCCCTTGTGAAAGGCATAGACCGTCGGGATCGACTGGATCTGGAGCTGACCCGCGATCGCCTGTGCCTCGTCCACATTGACCTTGGCCATTTTCACCGCGCCTTTTGCGGCGGTAACAGCGGCTTCGAGCTGAGGACCCAGCGTCTTGCAAGGGCCGCACCAGGGCGCCCAGAAGTCGACGATGACGGGCACGGTCTGAGATGCCTCGACCACGTCGGCCATGAAAGTCGCTTCGGACACATCCTTGATCAAGTCGGCGTCGGGGGCGTTGGCGGTCAGGTTCAGTTCCATGGTCTCTTCCTCGCTTGTCGGCGTTTGGCTTTATATGAGCGTTCGGGCGCCCGAATCAAAGGTCAAAGGTGGCAAAAACCGGTGCGTGGTCGCTGGGCTGCTCCCAGCCCCGCACGGCGCGCTGGATATGGCTGGAATGGCTTGCGTTGGCAATGTCCGGCGTGGCCCAGATGTGATCCAGGCGCCGCCCCTTGTCGGCGGCGTCCCAGTCGGGGGACCGGTAGGACCACCAACTGTAGAGATTGCCCTGCGGAATGTCCTTGCGGGTGACGTCGACCCAGTTGCCTGCGTCCTGCGCCGCGCCCAGGGCTTCGACCTCGACCGGTGTGTGGCTGACCACCTTCAGCAGTTTCTTGTGGTCCCAGACGTCATCCTCGCGCGGGGCGATGTTCAGATCACCGACGAGAATGGCGTTGCGGGGCGTTTCAGCATGGAACCAGTCCCGCATCTCGGAAAGGTAATCAAGCTTCTGACCGAATTTCTCGTTGATGGTGCGGTCAGGCTTGTCGCCGCCGGCGGGAACGTAGAAATTATGGATGATGGTGCCGTTTTCGAGCCGTGCGGCCACGTGGCGGGCATGACCCAAAGTGGCAAAATCCTTGTCGCCCGCATCTTCCAGCGGCAGCTTTGACAGGATCGCGACACCGTTGTAGCCCTTTTGGCCCCGCGCAGCCATATGGGTATACCCCGCCGCCTTGAAGGCTTCGACCGGGATCTTGTCCACCGGGCTCTTGCACTCCTGAAGACAGAGAATGTCAGGCCCGTGTTCAGCCAGCATCCGCAGCACGAGACCTTCGCGCAGACGGACTGAATTGATGTTCCAGGTTGCAAGGGTAAAGGGCATGGGTTTCTCCGAATTGGACCGGAGGACAGGTTAACCGGTGATCCGGGCAAGCGCCACCGGATCAGAGCCTCCCTGCCGGACAATCCACCGGACGAGGTAAGGGTGATAGCGGAAAAAAAGGCCGGGCAAGAAGCCCGGCCGAGTCCAACAGGGAGGTATGCGCCAGAGCCCGGGCGCAATCTTCGGGTTCAAACCGAGGTGCGGGTCATGAAAACCCCGCCTCTCGAAAGGGTAACGGCAGAATTGCGGTTTGGTTCCGCCGATCAGCTCATTAATCTGTAACCTCCAGATTCCGTAACAAGAAGGCGCGCGTTTGACGGATCCGGTTCTATTTTCTGGCGCAGGCGATAAATGTGCGTTTCAAGCGTATGGGTTGTGACGCCCGCATTGTACCCCCAGACCTCGTGCAGCAACACGTCGCGCGGCACGACGCCATCGTTCGAGCGGTAGAGGAACTTGAGAATGTTGGTTTCCTTTTCCGTCAGGCGGACCTTCTTGTCGTCCTCTGTCACCAGAAGCTTCATGGATGGCTTGAAGGTGTAGGGACCAAGCTGAAACACGGCGTCCTCGGATTGCTCGTGCTGGCGCAGCTGCGCGCGGATACGCGCCAGCAGCACAGGAAACTTGAAGGGCTTGGAGACGTAATCGTTGGCCCCGGCATCAAGCCCCAGGATCGTGTCGGCGTCGCCGTCGTGCCCCGTCAACATCATGATCGGGCTTTTGACGCCTTGCTTGCGCATCCGACGGCAAAGTTCGCGGCCATCGGTATCGGGCAGCCCCACGTCCAGGATCACCAGATCATAGATTGCCTCTTTGGCGCGCGCCATTGCGTCGGCCCCGTTACCCGCCTCGAAGACGTCGAAATCTTCGGTCATGATCAACTGCTCGCTCAACGCTTCGCGCAGGTCTTCGTCATCGTCGACAAGCAGGATTTTCTTGAGCTGCGCCATCTCTTTCCTCCACACGGTTTCGTCAAGAAGTGTGTCTTGAACCCCTATTCGGCAAGTCTTGCCGACCGCGTTTCACGCGCTCGTGTGACAGAACACCGCAATGTTTCAATTTCCGGCAGTCTGGCATAGACACGTTTCAGCCACTCTTGGAGTTGTAACACGATATGGCTTTGGCACCTGACATTGTCGAACAACTGGCCCGCGCCCGTTCCGATTTGCGCATGGGCATACCCATCGTCCTGACAGGTGACGCGCCGGTGCTCGTTCTCGCCGCCGAAACGCTTGGCCCACAGCGGTTGGCGGATGTGCTGGCCCTGGGCGGGGAACCGGTGCTGGCGATCACTGCGCGCCGGGCCGGGACACTCAAGGCGCATCCCTATGACGGTGATCTTGCGCGGATCGTTCTGCCACCTGCCGCGACCCCGGCATGGATACAGAGTGTGGCGGATCCGGCCGACGACCTGCGCGCACCGCTCAAGGGGCCGCTGAAAAGCGCGCGGGGCGGCGACACTGCGGCGCATCGCACGGCGCTTCAGCTGGTCAAGTCCGCGCGGCTGCTGCCCGCCGCACTTGTGCTGTCCCTGCCGAATGCCGCGGATATCGCCGCGCGGAATGGGCTGACCAGCATCGCCCTGGCGGCGGCGGCTCCCGCGCTGGCGGCACGAAGCCCGCTGCACCCAGTGGTGAACGCGCGATTGCCGATGGAGGTCTCGGAGACAGGCCGCCTGCACATTTTCCGCCCCGACGATGGCGGCGAGGAACATTACGCGATCGAGATCGGGCGCCCGGACCGGGGCGAACCCGTGCTGGCACGACTGCATTCCGCCTGTTTCACCGGGGATCTCATGGGCAGCCTCAAGTGCGACTGCGGGCCACAGCTGCGCGCCGCACTGGCGCAGATGGGCGCCGAAGGGAACGGCGTGCTGCTCTATCTCAACCAGGAGGGGCGCGGCATCGGCCTTGCGAACAAGATGCGGGCCTATTCGCTTCAGGATCAGGGGTTCGACACGGTAGAGGCAAACCACCGCCTGGGGTTCGAGGACGACGAACGGGATTTCCGGCTTGGCGCGGATATCCTCAAATCCATGGGATTCTCCGCCGTCCGGCTTCTGACCAACAATCCCCGCAAGGTTGAAATGATGGAAACCTCAGGCGTCGCGGTGACGGAAAGGGTGCCTCTGGCCGTTGGAGAGAACCGCCATAACGCTGGCTATCTCGCGACAAAGGCCGCAAAGTCCGGGCATCTTTTCTAGGGAGGGCAGATGATGAAAGGGCGATGCTATTGCGGGGCGCTGCACTTCGAGGTGACAGGTGCTCCTGTGTTCAAACTGCAGTGTCATTGCAGGGAGTGTCAGTATATCTCTGGCGGGGGGCCAAATTTCGCGATGGCCATACCATTGGATGGGTTTGCCTTTACCAAGGGAACACCGGCGGAGTTCACGCGCGACGACCTGGAAGGTGCGCGTACCCGGCAATTCTGCGGCACCTGTGGAACCCATCTGACGACGCGCCTGCCGGGCCGGGATTATCTCGTCCTGAAAGCCGGTACGCTGGACGATCCTGCCGGTGATTACGGCGATGCGGATTTTGCGATCTTCATGAAGGATGCGCAGCCCTTTCACGTTGTCGCCGAAGGCAAACCATGTTTCAACGATCTGCCGCCGCCCAAATGACATCCGACGACATGGTTCTGACGCCGCTGGGGGTGCGGTTCCGGAACAGACTTTATCCCTGCACCATCGGGCGCGGTGGCCTTAGCAAGGCCAAGCGCGAGGGCGATGGCGCGACGCCGCGCGGAACGCACCGGATCGTCGGGATGCTTTATCGACCTGACAGGATGATCCGACCCACCGGCTGGGCTGTCCCGATCAGACCCGGCGACCTGTGGTCGGACGACCCGGCGGCAAAGGATTATAACTCCATGGTCCGGGCGCCATATCCGTTCAGTCACGAGGCGCTGCGGCGGGCCGATCCTCTCTATGACCTCGTCATCCTGACGGACTGGAACTGGCCCAGTGCCGTGCCGGGGCGCGGCTCTGCCATCTTCATCCATCAATGGCGGCGGCCCGGCTACCCGACCGAAGGCTGCATCGGCCTGCGCCGGACCGACCTGCACGCCATAGCCCGAAATCTCCGGCCCCACATGCGGCTGATCGTGCCATAAGGCCGGGCTTCAGCCCGGTACCCGCTCTCCGAAGATGGCCGAACCGACCCGGACGTGGGTCGCGCCCAAGGCGACGGCGCGTTCGAAGTCCGCGCTCATGCCCATGGAGAGACCGTCAAGCCCGTTGCGGTCGGCGATCTTGGCCAACAGCGCAAAATGCAGTGAAGGTTCTTCATCAATCGGCGGGATGCACATCAGGCCCCGTACAGGCAGGTCGAGATCCTGGCATTCCCTGACAAAGGCATCGGCCTCAGCCGGCATGACGCCCGCTTTCTGCTCTTCTTCGCCGGTGTTGATCTGGATGAAGAGGTCGGGACACCTGCCCTCCTCCTGCGCCAGCCGCGCGAGGGTGCGGGCCAGTTTGGGACGGTCCACGGAATGGATCGCATCAAAGAGCGTGACGGCCTGACGCGCCTTGTTGGTCTGGAGAGGCCCGAGGAGATGTAGCTCAACATCCGCGAAATCCTCGCGAAACCCTGGCCATTTGCCTGCCGCTTCCTGGACCTTGTTCTCGCCAAAGCAGCGGTGGCCTTGTTCCAGCACGTTGCGCACCCTTTCGTCCGGCTGGACCTTGCTGACCGCGATCAACGTGACCGATCCGGCAGCGCGCCCGGCGTCTGCTTCGGCCTTGGCCAATCTGGTGGTGATGTCGTTCAAACCCATGATCTTCCCCTTGCCGTCGTCGGGTGCACAGAACAACAGCACGGCACAAATGAAAAGGGGCAGACCCGAAGGCCTGCCCCAAACTCACGAGTATGAGTTCAACTTAGAAGTTGAAGCGCACACCGAAGTCAACCAGGGTCACGTCGGCACCGGTGGAGGAGATACCGCCGCGCAGCGAGGTACCGCCGCCCAGATCGTGGTTGAAGTCAACACCGTAGGAAGTTTCGGCGAAGTAGTCTGCGTCTGCGACATAGACTTCAACGTCGGTTGCTGCGCCAACGTCAAAGCGGCCAGCCAGAACCCAGTGGTCGCCACCGCCGACGAGGGAGTCGTCACCGTTCTTGGCATAGGCCAGGGTCACATCGGCAGGGCCGAAGGAACCGCCGACGGATGCTGCGAACTCGGTGTCGAGTGCAGAGTCGGAGTCCTGAGCACCCAGAGCGAATGTCCAGCCGTTCCATGTGTAAGCAACGTGGGCCGCGATGCGGTCGTTGAAGTCGGAAGCCGACACGTGCACGGACAGGTCGCCAGCGGAGTACATGACTTCGACACCGTTCAGGCCAGCTGCGCCTTCTTCGTCGGAGTCGTATGCGTCACCGCGGAAGTTGTACGCGGTGTAGTCATACGAGTGACCGGTCAGACCCAGGTCGATGGGGTACATGCCGGGCATGAATTCCAGCGCGCCGAAGATGTTGCCAACGCCGACTTCCAGGCCGCCGGAGCGAGCGAAGAAGCGAACACCGTTGATGCCGGTGCCTGTGCGGTCGCCGCGGTAGTCGATGTCGCCGTCGCCGTCACCGTCTGTACCAACGGAGTCGAGCGAAGCCGCGTCGTCGTTGTCTTGCTGGATGCGTGCGCGGGCACCGAAGACCACACCGGCATCGGACTCAGCAGTTGCGTCGATCTGCAGACGGAAACGGCTGGTGATGTTTGTTGTGTCTGTGACGCCGTTGTCGGAGTACAGGATACCAAAGCGACCATAGCCGCCGAAAGTAACGTCTGCTGCTGCAACGCCGGCGGTCGCGACCAGGGCTGTTGTAGCGAAGAGAACTTTTTTCATGAGTTTTCCCTCGGTTTGAATTCATACGCCCAGACCGGGGAATCCGGAAAGGGTATGAAGGGTGTTTGCACCCAACCCCCCCGTCCTGGCAAGAAGCCTGAAACTCTCGGAGGCAATGTCGCGGTCAATGGTGCAGCTTTGCCACAGTTTTGTCGCCGACCCACCCTTTTCGGGGGAGACCGGAGCCGCAAAACCCATATTCGACAGGGGAATCACGGTACTACATATGCCTTGCCGTGGGTGCAGCACTTGGATAGACCATTGTGCAAACAGGCAAAGGAAAGCTGAGATGGCGTACAGGACCGTTTGCAAAAGTGCCGTGGCACTTCTCATTATCGCGAGCCTCGGCTCTTGTGGCAGCCTGGGCCGCGAAGCGACGGCCCGGCCCGACACCTATACCAACCCCAACAACCCCAACAACATCGAGACCAACCCGGACAACACGATCTGGTCGATCTTCAGCCGAAAGAGCGGCGACACTACTGTATCCGTAAACAAGTACCTGTGGTCGGCGTCGCTTGAGGTGCTGGATTTCCTGCCGGTGCAATCCATCGACCCCTTCACGGGGGTGATCATCACCGGCTACGGCACACCGCCCGGCGGCGGGTCGGCGTATCGCGCAACGGTGCTGATCGACGATCCTGCGCTGGACGCGCGGTCGCTGAACCTGGCGCTGCAGACCCGCAACGGTCGGACCGTGAACACGGCGACCACCCGCGCGGTCGAGGATGCGATCCTGTCCCGCGCGCGCGAGATGCGAATTTCCGACAACAGGTTCTGATCCCGACCATCCCCCACGACCTTTCCCGCGCCGGGCCCTGTGACATCAACAGCCCGGCGCGATCCGTTTGAACGAAGGCACACGCCATGACACGCTATACCCCCGCTGAAATCGAAGCCCGCTGGCAGGACGCCTGGGAAAAGGACGGCATCTTCAAGGCTGTGCGCTCTGCCGACAAGCCAAAGTATTATGTGCTGGAGATGTTTCCCTACCCCTCGGGCCGCATCCACATGGGACATGTGCGCAACTACACGATGGGCGACGTGATCGCGCGCTACAAGATCGCGACGGGCCACAACGTGCTGCACCCGATGGGGTGGGACGCCTTCGGGATGCCGGCAGAGAACGCGGCCATGGCCATCGGGGGCCACCCCAAGGACTGGACCTACGGCAACATCGACGACATGCGCGGCCAGATGAAGCCGCTGGGCCTGTCCATCGACTGGTCCCGCGAATTCGCCACCTGCGATCCGGAGTATTACGGCCAGCAGCAGGCGCTGTTCCTCGACTTCCTCGATGCCGGGCTGGTCTACCGCAAGAACGCGGTGGTCAACTGGGACCCGGTTGACATGACCGTGCTTGCCAACGAGCAGGTGGAAAACGGCCGCGGCTGGCGATCCGGCGCGCTGGTCGAGCGGCGCGAGTTGACCCAATGGTTCTTCAAGATTTCCGACCATTCCGAAGAACTGCTGGACGCACTCGATTCCTTGGACAACTGGCCCGCCAAGGTAAAGCTGATGCAGGCCAACTGGATCGGCAAGTCGCGGGGTCTGCAATTCGCCTTTTCCACGGTCGGCGCACCGGAAGGACACGACCGGATAGATGTCTACACCACCCGCCCCGACACCCTGATGGGCGCATCTTTCGTGGGCATTTCACCGGATCACCCGCTGGCCAAGGTGCTGGAGCGGGAAAACCCCGAGATCGCCGCATTCTGCGCCGAATGCCGCAAGGGCGGCACGACGGAAGAAGCCATCGAGACAGCCGAGAAGCTGGGATATGACACCGGGATCACGGTCCGTCACCCTTTCGACACGGCCTACGAGATGCCGGTCTACATCGCGAACTTCATTCTGATGGATTACGGCACCGGCGCGATCTTCGGCTGCCCGGCGCATGACCCGCGTGATTTCGAATTCGCGACCAAGTACGGCCTGCCGATCATTTCGACCTTCCTGCCGTCCGAGGACGCGCCGGAGGTGCTGAAAGCCCCCTTTGTTCCGGCAAAGACCGACAAGGTGTTCTACAACAGGGGGTTCGCCGGCGAGCAATGGCAAACCGGAAACGAAGCCATCGACGCCGCGATTCGCTTTTGCGAGGAAAACGGCGTCGGCCAGGGCGTGACCAAGTACCGCCTGCGCGACTGGGGCCTTTCGCGCCAGCGCTACTGGGGCTGCCCGATCCCGGTGGTGCATTGCGACGCCTGCGGCGTGGTGCCGGAGAAGAAGGAGAACCTGCCCGTCGAACTGCCCTATGACGTCAGCTTCGACGTGCCGGGCAACCCGCTCGACCGGCACCCGACCTGGCGAGACTGTGTTTGCCCGTCCTGTGGTGCTGCGGCGAAGCGCGAAACCGACACCATGGACACCTTTGTCGATTCGTCATGGTACTTTGCCCGGTTCACCGCACCCCGCGCCGAAACGCCGACAAACATGGAAGACGCCGAATACTGGATGAACGTGGACCAGTATATCGGCGGCATCGAACACGCGATCCTGCACCTGCTGTATTCGCGGTTCTTCGCCCGTGCGATGCACGTGACAGGTCATCTGCCCGAAAGCGCGATCGAGCCTTTTGATGCGTTGTTCACGCAAGGCATGGTGACGCATGAGATCTATCAGACCCGCGATGCGAATGGCCGGCCCGTCTATCACCTGCCCGAGGATGTCACCGATGGCAAACTCGCGGACGGCACCGAAGTGGAGGTCATCCCCTCCGCCAAGATGTCGAAGTCCAAGAAGAACGTGGTCGACCCGCTACACATCATTTCAAACTACGGGGCGGATACCGCGCGCTGGTTCGTGCTGAGCGATTCGCCGCCCGAGCGCGACGTCGAATGGACCGCCTCCGGCGCCGAAGCCGCCTTCAAACACCTGTCCCGCGTCTGGAACATCAGCGACCGCATCAAGGCGATGAGTTCCGAAGCCGCAGGCGAAGGGGATGAAGAACTTCTTCGCCAGATGCACAAGACCATCCACGACGTGACGATGGGCGTGGAATCCTTCGGCTTCAACGCCGCCATCGCCAAACTCTATGCCTTCACCGCAGCCCTCCAGAAATCCAAGGCCGGACATGCCGCCCAGCGCGAGGCGATCATGACGCTGGCACAGCTCATGTCCCCCATGACCCCTCACCTCAGCGAGGACATCTGGGCGCACCAGGGTGGCGAAGGGCTGATCGTCAAGGCGCCCTGGCCCGTGGCGGATGACACCATGCTCGTGGATGACACGATCACCATGCCGATCCAGATCAATGGCAAGCGCCGGGCCGAGATCAAGGTTGCCGCGGACCTTCCCAAAGAAGAGGTTGAAAAGATCGCGCTGGCCCACGAAGCTGTCATCAGGACCCTGGACGGGGCCGCCCCGAAGAAGGTCATCGTCGTGCCGGGACGGATCGTGAATGTCGTTGCTTGACCGCCGGAGCCTGTTGCTGGCCCCGCTGGCACTTGCCGCCTGCGGGTTCGAACCTGTGTATGGTCCCGGCGGCAGCGGCAGCGCGCTGCGCAACCGGGTGCTGGTGGATGAGCCGGATGATCGTAACGGCTATCTGCTGACCCGTGAGATCGAAGAACGGCTGGGCCGTCCGGGCGCGGCGCGGTTCGGCTTGGCGGTGACCATCGCCACCACCGAAGAGGGTCTGGCGATCGACCCGGCGGGCAACACCACCCGTTTCAATCTCCTAGGAGCGGTGGATTTCGCCTTGCGCGACCTGGACAACGGCCAGATCGTGACCTCGGGCCGGGTGGAAAACTTCACCGGCTATTCCGCCACTGGCACCACCGTCGCCACATTGGCCAGCGCGCAGGACGCGCAAGAGCGGCTGATGCGCATCCTGGCGGAACAGATCATCGCCAGACTTTACGCCGCCCGGATACCGGCATGAAGCTTTCCCCGCGCGAGGCCAACGGTTATTTTGCCAAGCCTGACGCGGGCAGGACCGGGCTGCTGATCTTTGGCAGCGATGCGATGCGTGTCGCCCTGAAACGGCAGGAATTCCTGAAGGCCCTGCTCGGTCCTGACGCGGAAGAGGAAATGCGCCTGACCCGCATCCAGGCGGCAGACCTGCGCCGGGATCCCGCGATGCTGATGGATGCGATCAAGGCGGTCGGTTTCTTTCCCGGCCCACGCGCGGCCTTTGTGGAAGAAGCGAACGACAATGTCGCCAAGCCGCTCTTGGATGCATTGGCCGAGTGGCAGCCGGGCGACGCGCAGATCGTCGTGTCGGGGGGCGATCTGAAAAAGACTTCCAAGGTCCGCAAGGCTTTCGAAAGCCATCCCAACGCCTATGCGGTCGCGATCTATGACAACCCGCCCGACCGGGCCGAGATCGAGCGCCTGCTGGCGGAGGCCGGATTACGCCCGGAGCCGGACGCCATGGGCGCGCTGAGCGAACTGGCCCGCACGCTGGACCCCGGCGACTTCCGGCAGACCGTCGAGAAGCTGGCGCTCTACAAGCTGAACGATGCCGGTCCGCTGACCGGCGATGACGTGACCGCCTGCGCGCCCACCTCGACCGAGGCAGAGGTCGATGACATCCTGCATGTGATTGCCGAGGCCCGCGCGGGCGAAATCGGGCCAGTGATGAACAAGCTTCAGGGTCAGGGGGTGAACCCCGTGACCCTGACAATCATGGCGATCCGCCATTTCCGCACGCTCTACCGGATTGCCGCTTCGCCGGGCGCGCCCGTCTATGGGGTCCGCGACCGCGACCGCGCCATCAGACAGGCCAAGGCCTGGGGCGCGGCAAAGCTGGAAACCGCACTGACCGTCCTGACTGAGACGGATCTGACCCTGCGCTCCGCCGCGCAGACAGCCCCGGCCCTGGCACTGGTAGAACGCGCATTTATCCGCCTTGCCATGCTGGCAGCGCAACGCTGAAAGGAACGACAATGTACAAAGTGATCGGTGCAACGAAATCCCGGGCTTTCCGGGTGATGTGGATGCTGGAGGAACTGGGCGAGGCTTATCAGCAGGTGGACGCCGGACCGCGGTCCGAAGAGGCGATGAAGTACAATCCGCTGGGTAAGATCCCGGCGCTGGTGGACGGCGACGCGGTGCTGACCGATTCGGTGGCGATCATGACCTACCTGGGCGACAAGCACGGCAAGCTGACCGCCCCCGCCGGTACCATCGACCGGGCTCGGCAGGACGCGATGACCTTCTGGCTGATCGACGAATTCGACGCGATCCTGTGGGCCGCGGCCAAGCACAGCTTCGTCTTTCCCGAAGACCGCCGGGTGCCCGAGATCAAGGACAGCCTGAAAACCGAGTTCCTGCGCTCTGCCGACCTGTTGGCGGACCGGCTGGAGGGGCCGTTTCTGATGGGCGAGCACATGAGCCACGCCGACATCCTCGCCTGTCATTGCGTGAACTGGTCCATCGGGGCTAAATTTCCGCGCATCAACGACAAACTGGGGGCTTGGGCGGCAACCATGCGGGACCGCCCGGCATTCAAGGCGGCGCAGGAAAAGGTCGCGGGATAGCGACAGTTTCACGCGCGAAGCGCACAGCAAGTCCGTTCATACAGAACCGGACGCTTCAAAGCGGTGGCCGTGCGGCCTACGCTAAGCTGTGCCGCCTACGCCAAGCTCTGCAGCATCCGCTTAAGAAGACATGTCAAATATGACATGTCTTCAGGCGAGGATGTGACCGCCCCTTCCGGATGTCGCAGCCTGAAGGAATTCTAGTTGGTCAGGCTCTTGCCCAGGCTGCCGCCCTCTGCCCTGCCCAGCGCCCGGTCGCGAGGCAGGCTGAGATCAGGTATCCACCGGTCGGCGCCTCCCAGTCCAGCATCTCACCCGCCACGAAGATCCCCGGCAGGTCGCGCAGCATCAGGTTCTCGTCCAGCGCACTGAAAGGTACGCCTCCAGCGGTCGATATCGCCTCGTCCATGGGACGCAAGCCGGTATTTCGGATCGGCAGCGCCTTCAGCACACGCGCGGTGGCGCGCAGCCCATCCGGGAGCGGGCGGGCCATTTCCTGCACCAGGGCAATCTGCGCGGGCGTGAGGTTCAGCACCTTGCGCAGATGATTTGACAGGCTCGCCTTCCCGCGCGGCCTGGACAACCGCGCCGTGATCTCCGGCACCGTCAGGTCAGGCAACAGATCGACGGTCAGGGCATGCCCCTCGCGCACCCCACGCGAGACCGAATAGATACCGCCACCCTCCAACCCACGGGCCGAAAGGCTCGCCTCACCGCGCGAAGAAAAAGGACCGGCAGACCATGCGCCGCCCTTGATCGGTGCGCCAAAGTGCCGAGTCATATGGTCGGACCAGTCAATCGCCACACCCGCGTTTGCCGGTGCGAAGGGCGCCGAATCAACGCCCCGGTCCTTCAGGATCCTCGCCCAATTGCCGGTCGCCCCCAGGCGTTGCCAGCTCGCCCCGCCCAGCGCCAGCACGGTCACATCCGGCCACAACGTCAGTGCACCCTCCGGCGTCCGAAATACCAGCGCGCCATCCTGCCAACCCTGCCAGTCGTGGCGGGTCAGGACCGTCACGCCCAAGTCGTCCAATCGACCCATCCAGGCCCGCAGCAGCGGGGATGCCTTCATGGCGACAGGAAAAACGCGGCCTGTCGAACCGGTAAACACCTCCTGCCCCAGCGCCCGCGCCCATTGCTGCACGGCGCTTGCGTCAAACGCCGCAGTCATCGGCTCCAGCGCACCCCGTGCCTCGGCGTAGGCTTGCAGAAATTCAGGTGCCGGTTCGTCCTTGGTCAGGTTCAGCCCGGATTTCCCGGCCATCAGGAACTTGCGCCCCACGGAAGGTTTGGCCTCGCACAGAGTGACCTTGCAGCCCGCTGATGCAAGCATCTCGGCCGCCATCAGTCCCGCGGGGCCGGCCCCGATCACCACCGCATGGCTCATCCCGGCGCCCGCAGGAAAAGAAGCGGGGCAGAAAGGCCAATATCCATCACCAGAACCTTGTTTCTTGCGGCAAACACGCCATCCTCATGCCTGCACGGCCCCGGAGTATCAAGGAATTTGAGATGATCAAGACCGCGCCGCACCCCACATGCCCCCTTTGCGGCCGCGAAATTCCGCCCGATGTGCCGCAGTCGCTGCATCACCTTGTACCGAAACTCCGTGGCGGCAAGGGCGGGCCAACGGTGCTGATGCACCATATCTGCCACCGCGAGGTTCACGCGACGCTGAGCGAAACCGAACTGGCGCGCAGCTACAACACGCCCGAGGCTCTGCGCGCGCATCCGAGGCTGGCGAAGTTCGCCGCCTGGGTGGCAAAGCGGCCCCCCGGCTTCCGCTCCAAAGTGCCGGGCGGCATGCGCAAGCGGTAGTTGACGCGGCTGCGCGCAGGCTTCAGGGTCCGACGCAACCAAAGGAGAGCAAAATGCGAACGGTTCTTATCCTGGCGGCTGCCCTCATGCTGGCGTCCTGCGACGTGCCGTTTGTGCCGCTGATCTAGGCGCCGCACATCCGCTTGATCCCGGTTGCGATCTCCGGCTTGGCGGCCACCGTGTCGGCGGCGAGCGTCCGGGCGTGGTCGCACAGCGCATCCGGCTCGACGATCCTGTCGATCAGGCCAAAAGTCAGAGCCTCGTCCGCAGTGATTTTCTGGCCACCCATCAGGATCAGTTTGGTCCGCGCGGGGCCGATCAGCGCCGCCATGCGCGCAGGGTCGGAGGGCTGCGGCAGAAACCCGAGCTTCATCACCGGGTAAAAGAACTTGGCGTGCGGCACGGCGATGCGGATGTCGCAGGCCAGTGCCATCCCCATCGCGCCACCCGCCAATGTCCCGTTCAGCGCCGCGATGCTAAGTCCCGGAAGCGCCGCGATGGCGCCTGACAAACGCTCCCAGACATCGGACGTCGCGAGCCCCGCGCGCGCAGCCTCCAGATCGGCACCGGCGCTGAACACACGGCCCTTTCCCGTCAGAATTACAGCCCGGGCAACCTGCGCCGCCTCCATCACCTCGGCCAGTTCGGTCAGCATGGCGTGGGTCAGTGAATTGGCCTTGTCGGGGCGGTCGATGGTGACGGTCCAGATGTCCCCGCTGCGGTCGCATGAAATCATGCAAGACCCACCGCGCGGCGGATGTCCTCGTCCCTGAGCGAGATCTCTTTTCCCTTGAACCTGTCAGCCTCGGCACCGCACATCCACAAAAGGCATTTCGCGGGCCATTCCGGGGGAATGTGGTCTTCCCAGGCCAGTTTGCTGACAGGGTTGATGCCGGATGCCTTGATCTCTCGCTGCATCTGGGTCGCGACCGTGCCGGGTGACAGGCCGATGGCACGGATGCCGTGCTGGGCCTCCTCGGCGTCGAGACTGCGGTTCAGCATGTTCACCGCCGCCTTGGAGGCGCAATAATGGCTCCAGCCCTCGATCGCGTTGTGCGCAGCACCCGACGAGATCGTCAGAACCGATCCACCACCCGCCTCGCGCAGTGCCGGCAGAACCGCGTGAATGCAATTGAAGACACCCTTGAGGTTGATGTCGATCACCTGGCCCCAGTCGTCTGGATCGGCGTCCGCCAGATGCGAGATCGGTTCGATCACACCGGCATTGTTGATCAGCACATCGAGCCCGCCAAATGCGCTCAGTGTCGTGGCCACGGCAGAAGATACCTCGCCGTAGCGGGCCACGTTGCAAGGGATTGCGATGGCCTTGTCACCGATTTCCCCAACCAGATCGGCCAGCGCGTCTTGCGACCGCGCCAGCAGCGCCACATTCGCCCCCGCCTTGGCGAAGACACGCGCGGTTTCCGCCCCGATGCCGCGGCTGGCACCCGTAATCATCACTGTCTTGCCGGTCATGTCCATGAAAGTGCTCCTTGGTTCGGGGAAGTTTTGCATAGCGTCCGTGCCCTGTGGTAAAGCCGTGAAATGGGATGGTCCAGCCCAGACCACCCTTGACCCCGCGCGCCCGTTGTCAGAGGCTTCGCCAAGATTTGCGATAAGGATATTCTCATGTTCCATCTGAACTCAGCCCCGCTCGGCGTCGGTCTTCCGGCGATGCTATTGTCTACCGCAGCCTGGGCCGACCTGACGCCCGAACAGGTCTGGGGCGACTGGCGCCAGTACATGGAAGGCATGGGCTATGAAATCACCGCGTCGGAAAACGCGGCTGGCGGGACATTGACGGTCAGCGATCTGAAGATGGACATGCCCATGCCGGAGGACGGCGGCGAAGTCTCGATGATCATCGGCACGCTCGAATTCACCGGCAACGGCGACGGGTCCGTCGCCATCGTCATGCCCGACCGGCTGCCGCTGTCGATGTCCGCCACCGGGACCGCGACTGACCCCGGCTTCACGCTTAACCTGGACTACCTGCAAACCGATCACAGCATCATCGTCAGCGGCACCCCGGAAAACATGACGTATGCCTATGACGCCGGCACTGTCGGGCTGAAGCTGACCGAGCTGATCGTCGACGGCAAGAGCTATGGCGAAGAGAATGCCAAGATCGACGTGACCGCCAGCGATTTTACCAGCCGCACCACAATGACCATCGGCGACACCCGCAGCTACGAGCAGACCGGCCAGATCGGCGATGTCACCTACGACCTTTTCGTGCATAACCCCGAGCAGACCGGCCAGCTTGCCATGCAGGGCAGCATGTCGGACCTGACGCTTGAGGGCACCGGAACCATCCCGCTGAATACCGTCAGCGCGGCGGATATGTCTGCGATGATCGCCGCAGGCTTCGATATGTCGGGTATCATCTCGTACGGGTCGGGCAACACCGGCATCAATTTCCAGGATGAGGAAGAAGGCGACTTCGCCAGCGCCACGTCTTCGCAGGGCGGCGAGCTGAGCGTTTCGATGGGACCCGACGGCATTGCCTATTCAGGCTCCCAGAAAGATACCAAGATGAACGTCAAGGTGGCCGACCTGCCGTTCCCCATCGACATCAGCATGGCGCGTGCGGGCTTCAAGCTGGAGGCGCCGGTGGTAAAATCGGACGAGGCGCAGGATTTCGCGCTTGGTCTCACGCTGGGCGATTTCGTCATGTCGGACATGATCTGGGGAATCTTCGACCCCACGGGCCAGTTGCCGCGCGATCCCGCGACCGTCGAACTGGATCTCAGCGGCCAGGCAAAGCTGCTGGTGGACTACATGGATCCCGAGGCCGCGGCGCAGCTTGCCGGCCCTCCGGGCGAAGTCGAAGCCCTCAGCGTGAACACGCTGGTGGTGGATGCCGCCGGGGCGCGACTTGAGGGCAAGGGCGATGTGACGTTCGACAATTCGGATATGACCACCGTTCCGGGCATGCCCAAACCGGTCGGTGCAGTCGATCTGTCGCTTGCAGGCGGCAACGGCCTGCTGGACAAGCTGGTGGCGATGGGCCTGCTGCCCCAGGACCAGGCGATGGGTGCCCGGATGATGATGGGTCTTTTCGCGGTGCCGGGCGGGGAGCCC
Source organism: Sulfitobacter sp. THAF37 (assembly GCF_009363555.1). Classification (NCBI taxonomy): domain Bacteria; kingdom Pseudomonadati; phylum Pseudomonadota; class Alphaproteobacteria; order Rhodobacterales; family Roseobacteraceae; genus Sulfitobacter; species Sulfitobacter sp. THAF37. The sequence continues at coordinate 1,311,928 of NZ_CP045372.1, read as the reverse complement.
GACACGCTGACCTCCAAGATCGAATTCACCGAGGACGGCCAGATCCTCGCGAATGGTCAGCGCATCAAGTAACACGGTCATTTTTGACCTGACGGGGGCGCGGCACTGGCGGCGCCCCTTTCGCATTGCCGCCACCCGGCTGCGGCGCACGAGGTTCCTCCGCAAGGGACCGCTCTTGCCCTGACGCGCGTGGGGGATTACCTCTGCGCGGACCCCGAATGGAGCCTGCCACATGCCACAGCCCCTCGAAGTGCTGACCAAATCGCTATTGCTTGCCGCGGAAAAAGCCGGTGCCGACGCTGCGGATACCAAGGCCGTCCGGGCCAGATCGGTTTCCGTTGACGTACGCGGCGGGAAGCTGGAACAGGCGGAACGGGCCGAAGGCACGGATATCGGTCTGCGGGTCTTTGTCGGCAAGCGGTGCGCCACGGTCTCGGCTTCGGACACATCGGACCGCACCATTGCAGAGATGGCCGAACGGGCTGTCGCCATGGCGCGCGAGGCCCCGGAAGATCCCCATGTCGGGCTGGCAGAGCCCGATCAGCTTGCCAAAGACTGGGATACCGAGGCGCTGCAACTGGTCGATCCCACATCGGAGCCGTCGCCCGAGGCGCTGCAGGAGGATGCTGCCGCGACCGAGGCCGCCGCGCTTGCCGTGAAGGGCGTAAGCCAGCTGCAATCCGCCAGCGCGGGCTACAGCGCGCAACAGATTTTCCTCGCCACCAGCAACGGTTTCGAGGGCGGCTTCGGCCGGACCAACCGGGGATTGTCCTGCGTCGCCATCGCGGGCAGCGGCACGGGCATGGAGCGGGATTACGACGGCGACAACCGCCTCTTTCAGTCCGATCTGCGGCAAGCCGATGCAATTGGCCGCACCGCCGCAGAGCGTGCTTTGGCCCGGCTTGGCGCGCGCAAGCCACCCACCGGCACATTCCCCGTGCTCTTTGACGAACGGGTCGCCTCTTCGCTGATCGGGCACCTTCTGGGTGCGGTGAACGGCAATGCCGTCGCGCGCGGCGCGTCCTTCCTGCGCCACGCCATGGGAGAGGCCGTGCTTCCCGATCATCTTTCGCTGACCGAAGACCCGCACAGGCCGCGCGTCGGCGGCTCGCGCCCCTTCGACGGAGAGGGGCTGCCGACCCGGCGGCGCATGATCGTGGAGAACGGCGTGCTCAAGGGCTGGACGCTGGACCTTGCCTCTGCGCGGAAACTTGGGATGCCGCCCACCGGAAACGCGGGGCGTGGCACCTCATCCGGGCCGTCGCCCACCGTCTTCAACGTCTCGCTGACCCAGGGCGAGGCCAGCCGGGACGACCTGATCCGCGATATGGGAACCGGGCTGATCGTTACCTCGATGATCGGGTCTACCATAAATCCGAATACCGGGGATTACTCGCGCGGTGCCAGCGGCCTTTGGGTCGAGAATGGTGAAATCACCCATGCGATCAATGAATGCACCATCGCGGGCAATCTGCGCGATATGCTGCGTGCCATTGTGCCCGCAAACGATGCCCGGACCCATCTGAGCCGTGTGGTGCCCTCGCTGCTTGTGCCGGGAATGACCCTTGCCGGCGCATGATCTTCCTCTGCTGATCGACGCCGCACGCATCGCCGGGCGGGTCGCTACCGGATTTGCCGGCAAGACCGCGCGCCGCTGGGACAAACCCGGCGACGCGGGTCCCGTGACAGAGGCCGACCTGGCGGTGAACGATGTCCTTCAGACTACACTGCGGCTTGCCCGGCCCGATTACGGCTGGCTGTCGGAAGAGACTGAGGACACTACGGAAAGGCTGGGAAAGGACCGGGTCTTTATCATCGACCCCATAGACGGCACCCGCAGTTTCGTCGAAGGCTCCAACACCTGGGCGCATTCGCTGGCGGTCGCCGAGGCGGGAACGATCACGGCGGCGGTTGTCTACCTGCCGCTGCGTGACAAGCTATATGCCGCCGCCAAGGGTCTGGGGGCAACGCTGAACGGCGCGACGCTTTGCGCGGGGCAGCAGCCCGACCTGTCGCGGACGACCGTTCTGGCTGCGAAGCCTGCGCTGATGGACCACTTCTGGCACTCGGGCAACGCCCCGACCTTCAAGCGCAGTTACCGGCCTTCGCTGGCATACCGGCTCGCGCTGGTGGGGGAGGGCCGTTTCGATGCGATGATCACGCTTCGCCGGAGTTGGGAATGGGACATCGCCGCGGGCGCACTTATCGTGACCGAGGCAGGCGGCACCTGTTCCGACCAAAGGGGTCAACCGCTGGTATTCAACAATGCGGACCCTCGTTTGGACGGCGTTGTTGCGGGCGGCGCCCCGACGCAGGCGGCGCTGATCGCCGCCCTTGCCTGAACCGCGCCATCTGGTACGACAGGAACACTCCCACGTGACAAAGGACATCCAATGACACAGCGTTTGCACCTCGTATTCGGCGGTGAACTGGTGAAACCCACGGAAACCGCGTTCAAGAACGTGGATGACATCCACATCGTCGGCATCTATCCGAACTACGCCAGCGCCTACGACGCCTGGAAGACCGAGGCCCAGCGGACGGTGGATAACGCGCACATGCGCTATTTCATCGCCCACCTGCATCGGCTTCGGGACGAAGAAGCCCCCGCATCCCCGACCGAAGAGCTGGGCTGATCCCGACATGAGCCGATCGCTGGGGCTTGCGGCGTACCGCGCCATGGTCCGGCGTGGCGGTGGCGACGTGGTGCCGCCGGACCTGCCGCGTCCGGAGGGCGAACTGGTCTGGATACACGCCGCCGAGAGCCGCAACCTGCTGGCGGTTCATGACCTTGCCATGCGGCTATGTGCTGTACGGGCCGATCTGAACGTGCTGATCACCCTGCCAGAGGACGAGGACACCGCAGCCGCGCTGCCCAAGGCAGGTGGCCAGATCATCGTCCAGCCCGTGCCCGGCGAACACACCGCGGCTGTCCAGGCTTTCCATGCGCATTGGCAACCCGATTGCTGCATCTGGGTCTGGGGCGCGCTGCGCCCCAATCTGGTGCTGGAGACCGCTGCGCGGGGCTGCACCCTGTTCCTGATCGACGCGGACAGCCGCGGCTTCGACGGGCGTCGGGACCGGTGGCTGTCCGACCTGACCTACCGGCTGCTGTCGGAGTTCGATTTCGTTCTGGCCCGCTCAGAGGCGGGTTTGAAGCGATTGCTGCACCTGGGCTTGCCGCGGCGCGCCGTCGCGGTGACGTCTCCCCTCATGGCGGGCGGGCAGGCCCTGCCCTGTGCCGACTCCGATCTTGCCGATCTCTCTGCCGTCATCGCGGGCCGGCCTGTCTGGTTCGCGACCCAGTTGCAGCTCAAGGAGTTTCCCACGGTGCTCTCGGCGCACCGGCAGGCCATGCGCCTGTCGCACCGGCTGCTTCTGGTGCTCCAGCCCGCGGATCAGGGAACAAGCGCGGAAGCCGTGGCGCTTTCCCAGTCGCGCGGCTTTGCCACCGTGAACTGGAGCGATGGCACCTTTCCCGACGAGACGACCCAGGTGGTAATCACCGACGACCCAGGCGACCGGGGATTGTTCTTCCGGCTCGCACCGGTGTCCTTTCTCGGGTCCTCGCTGGTGCAGGGTGAAAGCGGCTGTGACCCCTTTGATGCCGCAGCACTTGGGTCCGCCGTACTCTATGGCCCGAAGGTGCGGCATTTCATGGGGTCCTATACCCGGCTCGCGGCAGCGGGGGCGGCGCGCATCGTAAATGACGCGGATGCGCTCGGCACTGCGGTATCGCGCCTGATCGCCCCTGACCAGGCGGCGACCATGGCCCATGCAGGATGGGACGTGATCAGCCAGGGCGCTGCCCTGATGGACCGCGTCACCGATCTGGTGCAGGACGCGCTGGACGACAAGGTGAGGGAGGGCTGATGCGGGCACCTGGTTTCTGGCACAAGGCGCAGCCCGACTGGCGCGCGCGCCTGCTACAGCCCCTGGGCGCAGTTTACGCGCAGGCCACCGCGCGCAGGCTGGCGCAGGGACGGCGCGAAAAGCTCGCCGTGCCGGTGGTCTGCGTCGGGAACATCAACGCGGGCGGTACCGGCAAGACCCCCACGGTCATGGCCGTGGTCGAACACCTGCGCGGTCTTTTTCATACGCCGCACATCGTCTCGCGCGGGTACGGCGGCACGCTGGAGGGACCGGTCCGGGTGGACCCTGCGCGCCATACGGCGGCCCAGGTCGGGGATGAGCCGCTGCTGCTGGCCGCTTTCGCCGAGGTCTGGGTCGCGCGTGACCGCGCCGCCGGGGCGCGGGCCGCACAGGCAGACGGGGCAAGCGTGGTCATCCTTGACGATGGCTTTCAGAACCCGGCCCTGCATCATGATCTCGCCATCGTGGTGGTCGACGCGGAGAAGGGGTTTGGCAACGGGCTGTGCCTGCCTGCCGGTCCGCTGCGCGAACCGGTGGCGACCGGGCTGCAGCGCGCCGATCTGCTGCTGTCGATCGGCGACGCCGCCGCCCAGGAAAAATTCACCGCACCTGACCTGCCGGCGCACCTGCCGCATGCGCGCGCCACCCTCGCGCCCCTCCAGACGGGAATGAGCTGGGACGACACCACCGCACTTGCCTTTGCCGGAATCGGTCATCCGGAAAAGTTCTTTTCCACGCTCAGAGGTCTGGGCGCGACACTCGTGCATGCCGAGGCATTGGACGATCATCAGCCGCTGACGTCCGCACTGATGACCCGGCTGGAGGCGGATGCCGCCGCACGGGGCGCGCAGCTTGTCACCACAGAGAAGGATGCGGTCAGGCTGCCCGCCTCATTCCGGAGCAAGGTGATCACGCTGCCCGTGCGGCTGCAACTGGCAGAAGACAACCCCCTGTTTGCGGCGCTGGACGCGCTGCCAAGGCCGGACTGACGCCCGGTTCAGTTGTCCTCACCCAGTTTCGGGGCAGGGCGATGCAGTGCCAGCTTCGCGTCCGAAAAGCTGAACGGCGAGCGCAGGCCCGGCACGCCGTCCAGTTCGATCTGCATACCCCGCGCGACCACCTGCGGGTCCGCCATCACGTCGGACAGGTCGTTGATCGGCCCGGCCGGCACGTTGTTCTGTTCGCAGGCGGCGAGCAGATCGTCACGGCTGCGCAGGCACGTCGCAGCATTCAAGCGGCGGATCATCTCGGGACGGTTCGCGACCCGGTCGGCATTCTTGGTATAGTCGGGCGATTGCGCCATGTCGTCGAGACCCAGCAAACGGCAGAGGCGCTGGTACTGGCCGTCGTTTCCGGTCGCGATGATGATATGTCCGTCCGAACATTCGAAAACCTCGTATGGCGTCAGGTTCGGATGGGCGTTGCCCATGCGGTTTGGCGCCTTGCCCGTGGTCAGATAGTTCATCGCCTGATTGCCCATGATCGAGACGGCACAATCCAGGAGCGCCATGTCGATATGCTGCCCCCTGCCGGTACGACTGCGCTGGTGAACGGCGGCAAGGATCGCCGTCGTCGCGTAGATCCCGGTGAAAATGTCGGTGATCGCCATGCCCGACTTCTGCGGCTGGCGGTCCGGCTCTCCGGTCACGGACATCAGCCCCGACATGCCCTGAATGATGAAATCGTAGCCTGCGCGGTGAGCATAGGGCCCGGTATGCCCGAAGCCGGTGATCGAACAGTAGATCAGATGCGGAAACTCTTCACGCAGGCTGTCATAGTCCAAACCATACTTGGCCAACCCGCCGGTTTTGAAGTTCTCGATCAGGATATCAGCGTCGGCCAGCAACGCCTTGACCCGGGCAACGCCTGCGTCGGTGCGGAAATCGACGGTAATCGACTCCTTGCCGCGGTTGGTCGAGTGAAAGTAACTGGCCGACTGATCCTCGTCGCGTGTGATGAAGGGCGGGCCCCACTGGCGGGTATCGTCACCCGCCGGGCTTTCCACCTTGACCACGTCGCAGCCAAGATCGGACAGGGTTTGCCCCGCCCATGGTCCGGCAAGAATCCGGGCCAGTTCAACGACCTTCAGACCAGCAAGGGGCGCTTCCATCAGCCGTCGAGTTCCGCGTCGATCAGCGCCTTGAAGTCTGCATAGGACATGTTCGACTGCTTGGTGCCGTTGATGAGGAAGCTGGGGGTCGAGGTGATGTCATCGCCCTCACGGTTCTGGGTTTCCCAGGCGACCAGGGTCTGCGCCTTTTCCGCGTCCTGCAGGCAAGCGTTCAGGGTCTCATTGTCCATGCCTGCCAGACGTCCGATCTTGCGCAGACCGTCTACGATTGCGGTCGGTTCGCCCGCGCGGGCCCAGTCGGACTGCCCCTTGTAGATCAGATCGGCGATACCGAAGAACTTCTCTTCGCCGCCGCAGCGGGCGACCATCGACGCCCAGAGACCGGGGCGGTCGAAATAGACTTCGCGGTAGATCATCCGCACTTTTCCGGTGTCGATATACTCGGACTTCAGCTGCTTGAACGGCCCCTGATGGAAAGCGGCGCAATGCGGACAGGTGAAAGACGCGTATTCGATGATCGTCACCGGCGCATCGGCATCGCCAATGGCCATTTCGCGGATGCTGGAGGTATCGACATCGGCTTCGGTCGATTGCGCGTTTGCCGCACCGACGATGGCCGTCGAGCCAGGCTGCGACAGATTGCTTGTGAGAGCCCAGCCGCCCAGGCCCGCAACGGCGACACCGCCCAGAATCAGATTTCTACGTTTCATGTGGTCTTCCTTTAGTGCTTTTCAGCGGTTGTTCCTGTTCAATATGTTCTCGCCCAGACGTGCAAGGGCATCGCGCAATCCGGTGTCCGCCACCTGCCCGGCGGTGGCCGCCGCCTTCTCGCGCAGGGCGGGATCGGGCTCGGCCTTGGTGGCGGGCTTGCGGTGGCCGAACGCCACCTGACCCTCCTGGAAACCGGTCGCAGCTGTCTGGGTAATGCGCACCCGCGCGATGGCGTTGTAGCCATAGACCGCATTCACCTTGGCGCGCAGCTGTTCCTTCTGCATCTCCAGCATCGGCGCATTGGCACCGGTGGTCAGCAGGGTCAGCGTCGCGCCGAACCCACCACGGCCATAGCTGACCTCGACCGGCTGGCTGATCGCGGCGATGTCCTGCCCCACGATTTCCACCCATTGGGTCAGCAGCCGCGACTGCGCGAACCCCCGCGATTCGGAGGCCTTCCGGATCTGGCCGGACAGCAGGCTGTCAGTGCGTTTGAAACCGTAGGTTCCGGTGCGACGGGGGGGCATGGGCTTGTATCTCCGATCCTGGCGCATACCATAACGGTCTGACACATCAACACCACCCCAACACCGCCCGAGGACCCGTCAACATTGCGTGAAACATCTCCACCCGGCGACTTGCCGCGTATCCTGCTGGACTGGTACGACGTTCATGCCCGCAGCATGCCCTGGCGCACCGGACCGGCGGAGCGCAAGGCCGGTGTCCTGCCCGATCCCTATCGCGTCTGGTTGAGTGAGATCATGCTGCAGCAGACGACGGTCGCGACCGTGCGCGACTACTTTGCACGCTTTGTCGCGCGCTGGCCCACCGTGGCGGACCTGGCCGCCGCCGAGGATGCCGACGTGATGGGCGAATGGGCCGGTCTGGGGTACTACGCGCGGGCACGCAATCTGCTGAAATGCGCGCGGGCGGTGGTGGACCGGCACGGCGGCGCCTTTCCCGCCGATCACGACGCGCTGCTGGCCCTGCCGGGGATTGGGCCCTATACCGCCGCCGCTGTCGCCTCCATCGCGTTCGACCTGCCTTACACGGTGCTTGACGGCAATGTGGAACGGGTCATGGCACGGCTGCACGATATCCATACGCCGCTGCCCGCCGCCAAACCGGCGCTCATGGCGCGCGCAGCAGAGCTGACACCGCGCGACCGGCCCGGCGATTACGCCCAGGCGGTGATGGACCTTGGCGCGACGATCTGCACGCCGAAATCACCCGCCTGCGGCATCTGCCCCTGGCGGACGCCCTGCGCGGCCAGAGCCGAGGGAACGGCCCCCCTGCTGCCAATGAAAACCCCGAAAAAGCCCAAACCCGTGCGGCATGGCACCCTGTACCTGGCGCAGCGGACCGACGGCGCCTGGCTGCTGGAGACGCGGCCGGAAAAGGGGCTGCTGGGTGGAATGCTGGGGTGGCCCGGATCGGACTGGCACGACATCGACACGGATCGCCCCGAGGGCACCCCGCCGGTCGATGCCGAATGGCGGGATCTGAATGGCGAGGTGCGCCATACATTCACCCATTTCCATCTGATCCTGTCCATCAGGACTGCGACGGTCGGCATGGATGCCGCGGCTGAGCGGGGGCGTTTCGTAACGCGGAGCGATTTCCGCCCCTCCGACCTGCCCACGGTGATGCGCAAGGCGTTCGATTTGTCGCAGGCCGCCGCCCTTCAGAGCCTATGATCGTGCAGCAAGCTGCGGTAAGGAATGGCTGACGAGACAAAGAGGTCCGCGCATGACGATGCAAGGCACCATCCTCCCGCCCAAGGAACTGGCCCGTGCGACGCGGGCGCTGCCCTTCTGGCTGTCGCTTGGCTTGATTCCGCTGGCCTGGGTCACGGCATTCTACGGCGGCTGGACCGTGATCCTGCTGCCTCTGATCACCTGGTATCTTTTTACGCTGCTGGACGCGGTCGTGGGGCTGAACCTGGACAACGCGGACCTGTCGGCAACGGAGAGCGATCTGTTCTGGTACCGGCTGGTCACGCTGATCTGGGTTCCGGCGCAGTTCCTGACGCTGTTCGGTCTGGTCTGGTACGTGCCGCAGGCCGAGCACCTGAACGGGTTCGAGCGGTTCATGGTGTTCTTCGGCGTTGGCGTGATCACCGGCACCGTGGGCATCAACTATTCACACGAGTTGATGCATCAGAAAAACCGGCTGGAGAGGTTCCTCGCCGATGCCCTGCTGGCGATGGTGCTTTATTCGCACTTCCGGTCGGAACACCTGCTGGTGCATCACCGCTATGTCGGCACGCCCCGCGACACCGTGACCGCACGGTACAACGAGGGCTTTCACCGTTTCTACCCGCGGGTCCTGCGCGACTCTCTGGTCTCCGCGTTCCACGCTGAAAAGGCGATGCTGGCACGCAAGGATCTGCCCTGGACCGACCTGTCGAACCCGTTCTTCAAATACTGGGGGCTGCAATTGTTCTGCCTGCTGCTGGCGCTGCTGCTGGGGGGATGGTCCGGGCTGCTTTTGTTCCTGGTGCAGGCGGGTGTCGCGATCTGGCAGCTGGAGCTGGTGAACTACATCGAACACTACGGGCTGACCCGCAAGCACCTGGGCGACGGCAAGTACGAGCATGTACAGCCGCGTCATTCCTGGAACGCGGCGCACAAGGCGTCGAACTGGCTGCTGATCAACCTGCAACGGCATTCCGACCACCACTACAAGCCGGACCGCCGCTTTCCGGTGCTGCAGACCTACGGTGCTGATACGGCCCCGCAGCTGCCGTACGGCTATCCGGTGATGACGATGGCCGCGATGGTCCCGCCCGTCTGGCGGCGCATCATGAATCCCCGCGTGCGTAAATGGCGCGCGATGTATTATCCCGAAATCACCGATTGGGCGCCCTATAACAAACACACCACACCCCTGCCCCGCTGAAACCGGGCAGCAGGTGCCGGTTGAACTGATCGTGATCGGTGTCGTGTGACGATTTACAGGATGCCGACGACGCCCTAGCGTTTTCACATGGTAAACCGACTGCGCCTGATCCAGGGTCTTCTGGCCCTGTTCGTTGCCCTGTTTCCAGGACTCCTTTCTCGTGCCGCGGCGCAGACGGTCGAAGTCGACCTTGAGCTGGTGCTGATGGTCGATGTGTCGCGCTCGATGTCACAGGCGGAACTGGAGCTGCAGCGCCGCGGCTATGCCGAGGCACTGGGGTCCTCCGAAGTCTTTGCCGCCGTACAGTCCGGGCTGTTGCAGAACGTGGCGTTGACCTATGTGGAATGGGCGGGTTCGCAGCAGGTGATTGTCGACTGGCGCGTGGTCACGACACGCGACGACCTGCGCGATTTTGCGCGGCAACTGACCGCAAGGCAGGATCCCGCCCTGCGCCGCACCTCGATCTCGGGGGCGCTGGCTTTCGGGGCAGAGCTGATCGAGACGAACCAGTTCGCCGGTCTGCGACGGGTGATCGACATCTCGGGCGACGGGCCGAACAACTTTGGCCCCGGCGTGACCTTTGCGCGGGACGACGTGCTGGCGCGGGGCATCACGATCAACGGGCTGCCCCTGATGACGGACGACGGGGCCTATTCCCAGTTCAACCTGCCCAATCTCGATATCTACTACCAGAGCTGCGTCATCGGGGGGCCCGGCGCTTTTGTCATTCCTGTCGTCCAATGGAGCGATTTCGGCGATGCGGTGAAGCGCAAGCTGGTGTTGGAGATCGCGGGACATAGGCCAGAGGCGCAGGTCATCCCTGCGCAGGCCCGCGATCCGCGCGACTGCAGGGTGGGTGAAAAGATATGGGAAGATTTCTTCGGCAGCCGCAACTTCCTGCCCTGATTAGGCTCTGGACCCCTTAATTCTATATGCTCAGCGGCGATTTCACGAAATTTCAATGGTTTGGGGCGCGCAGCAAATAGTGGTTCTATTTGCAAGCGACCCAAGACGTGGAAGTGAAATCGCCGCCCTTCGGGTTTGACGGATTTTCCCACAGCCTGCGGCGCATCTGTTTGAAATAGAACCACTATTCCTGCGCAGATGCTTCTTTTCTGCGGACAAATCTGTCAAACTAAGCGTATAGAATTAAGGGGTCCTGAGCCTAGGGCGCGAAAAGAAAAAGACCCCGCCACGTGGGCGGGGCCAAGGTGAGTGCCCTTGAAGGCGGACCTTCATGAGGAAGGCCGCGGGCACCGGCGGTGTTCAAAAAGGAAATTCGGTTCAGTTGGCCAGTTCGGCCCTGATTTGCTGGCGCAAAAGGTCGATGGGGATTTTCTTTCCATCGCGGGAAAAGCACCAATATGTCCAGCCATTGCAGCTTGGCGCGCCTTCGAGGGCCGCGCCGACCTGGTGGATCGACCCTTTCACATCGTCACCGATCAGGGTGCCATCGGCGCGCACCTTGGCCTTGTGACGGTTGTTCATGGAATAGAGATTCTCGCCCGGTCGCAGCATGCCCCGTTCGACAAGCTGGCCAAAGGGAATACGGGGTTCGGCGCGCTTTGAGACCGTTGTCTGCAGCGCGTCGCGATCGAAACGGCGAACATTCGCGATGCGCTTGGCGGCGACCTTGCGGTAGGCTTCCTCCCGTTCGATCCCGATGAAGTCGCGGCCCAGCATCTTGGCCACGGCACCCGTAGTCCCGGTGCCGAAGAACGGGTCGAGCACCACGTCGCCCGGATTGGTGGAACCGACCAGGATACGGTGCAGCAGGCTCTCGGGCTTCTGCGTCGGATGCGCCTTGTCGCCTGCGTCGTCCTTGAGCCGCTCGTGGCCGTTGCAGATCGGCAGAACCCAGTCGCTGCGCATCTGGATGCCCTCGTTCAGGGCCTTCAGCGCCTCATAGTTGAAGGTATACTTGGCGTTTTCGCCCTTGCCCGCCCAGATCATTGTCTCATGAGCATTGGTGAACCGCTTGCCACGGAAGTTCGGCATTGGATTGGACTTGCGCCAGATCACATCGTTGAGGATCCAGAACCCCTCGTCCTGCAGGGCGGCACCGACACGGAAGATGTTGTGGTAGCTGCCAATGACCCAAATCGCGCCATTGGGTTTCAGCAGGCGGCGCGCGGCCTTGAGCCAGGCGCGGGTAAACTCGTCATACACCTTGAAGCTGGCAAACTGGTCCCATTCGTCATCGACCGCGTCCACCTTGGAATTGTCCGGGCGCACAAGGTCGCCGCGCAACTGAAGATTGTAGGGCGGGTCGGCAAAGATCAGATCAATGCTGTTGGCCGGCAACGCGTTCATCGCGTCGATACAATCCCCGGCAAGGATTTCGTTCAAGGGAAGTGCCACCGCACCCTTTGTCATCGTCTTCATATGTCTGCCTCTGTCCCCGGTGCGTTTGCACTCATTGGTTGAGAGACAGGATGAGTCAAAGGGGATTCGCGGTCAATTTCTTTTTTGAATCAGTCGCTTAACAAAATATCTTGCTACAACATATTGTGTACTGGTTTGAAGGAACGTCTATGGTGAGGGGTCACACCAAGATTTTGAAGCGCGGCGATGTGGCTTTTTGATCCATATCCCATGTTGGTCTCCCAGCCATATCCGGGATGCTGTTGCGCAAGGGACAACATGACACAATCCCGACATATTTTGGCCATGATTGAGGCCGCCGAGATGCTTTGCGACCGGGCATCGCCCTTGATGATCGTCTCTGCCGGGATCGTCATGTCTCGGGGCAGGATATTGCCGTCTATCAGGGCGTAATCCGCCGGTACTTTCAGCCCCGACAGGGCCCGCGTCATGGCAAGGTGACTGGCGCGCAGAATGTTGAGGCTGTCGATTTCCTCGACACTGGCGTGGGCGATGCTGACATCGGCGACCTGCATGATCTCTTCATACAATCGTTCGCGGGCCTGTTTGGTCAGCTTCTTGGAATCGTTCAGCCCGCCGGGAATGCGGGCGGGGTCCAGCACGACCGCTGCGGCAGTCACGGGGCCCGCGAGGGGGCCGCGGCCCACTTCGTCCACGCCCGCAATGCGGCGGTGGCCACGCAGGCGGGCGGCGGTTTCGAATGAATAGTCGGGTATCATGCCGGTTCCAAAGCCCAAGATGGCCCGCGCCGCAAGGCCCAGACCGCCTGAAACCATGTTCCGTCTGTTCAAAAAAGTGGGGGAGGCGCCCGAACACCTCCCCCACATCCCGCGGATCAGATATCTGTTCCGCAGGATTGACCTGCGGCGTCAGCCGCGGGCCAATCTGTATCCCGCATCCCGCAGACAGCGCGCCTCGTAACCTGTGCGCAGGCCGTTGGGGGTTCCGAATTTGTACTGGCAGTTTCGCGGTAGGGAATTCACATGACGAAAATTGCGTTGAAGACAGTGTTCACCGAACATGCGAACCTTGCCGCGCCGGGTATCGAAGCTCTGGAAGCACTGCTTGGGCAACAGCTTTCTGTTCACATGTTGCGGCAAGGGGCGCGGCTGGGGATTGTAACGCGGCGGGTTGTGGCGCGGCTGGTGAATCTGCGGCGGGCGGTGCCGCGGCGGCGTGGAGTAGGGCGGTGCGTAGACCGGCGCGGGCTGGCGGTGAACCCGCTGCTTTTTCTTTTTGTTGTTGTCGTGGATGATCTTGCCGACGACGGCGACGCCCAGAATGGCGGCCAGCGCGCGGACGGTGTCGCGATCCCCGGCATGGGCGGGGACAGCGCCGATGGCGGTGATCGCGATGGACGCGGCGGCGATGGTTGCGATGAAGCGGCGGTACATGGGTCTGGTCCTTTCCTGTTGGTGCAGACGGGACCCGCCTGCTGATGGGACCAACTTGGGGTCGGGGGCGCCAGACAGGCAATAACAGGGGGGTGTTATCGGATAACGGTCGCCCTAAACCCCTTTGGATATTGAATATCAGCGGACAAAAGCGCACAGATGATGCATGAGAAACGTCATCCTTCCCCTTCTGTCCGCGGTCCTGATCGGTGCCGCCCTGCCCGCCTCGGCGGCAGGCTGTTACGCCGATTACAAGGCCAAACAGGACAACCCGCTGCGCTTGCATTATGGCGTGGCGCAGGTCAACGGACCATGCGACCCTGGCAACGCAAAGACGGAGCTTTCCGCCCGGCTTGCGGCCCAGGGATGGACCCTGCTCAACATCATGTCGGTCTTCGGCGAGGACGGGCTGGCACAGAGGAAAGACAGTGCAGGATCAAATTACCTCCGCTTCTGACATGCGCCGCTTTGGCGGGCGCATCGTGGGCATCGGCATCGCCGCCATTGTCGCCGCGCTGCTGATCGCGGCGGGCCTGCTGTTCTGGTCGCTTCCCGACGCGAATGCGTTCAATGCCGAAGTCACCCGCATCTTCATCGAGAATGACGACCTGACATCGGGGGCCGAGATCAAGCTGCTGGAGATTCTCGCACAGTCCGGCACCGCCTTTTCGGAAACGCTCACCAGCTACCGCATGGTAATATTCGTCCTGCTGGTCTTTGCCAGCGCGATGCTGGTGGCCGCGCTGGTGTTTCTCATCATGCTGGTCGGGTTCAACCGCCGCATGGCGCAGATCGAGCGCGCCGGGATTCAGGTGAATTCGCTCCTGATCAGCCGGGAGGAAAACACCGTCTACCTCAATAACCTCGGGTTCAAACTGACCGATGCCGCGATGGAGACCATGAGCGTCCTGGCGGAGGCGCGGATGGACGACGACGTGCTGTCAGGTTCCGAGCTCGAGGGGGTCATATCGGGTCGCGCAGCGGTCGATTGCGACGAGGCTGCGGGCGCCACCCGGATCAAGCGCCTGCGGGACACGCTGGGCAATCAGATCGTGTCGGAACTGCTGGTCAAGAACATCGCGCGACGCGGCTACATGCTGGCCATCGACAAGGACGTGATCAAGGTGATCTGAGGCGGGTCGTGCGGTCTGGTCAAGGCTTCCGCAGCGGCGTAGGGTCCGGCAGAAACTGCAAGGACCGATCCATGCCCGCACCCGTCAACCCGTTCAAGAAGGCCCTCAGCGCGGGCGAAACCGTTTTTGGCTGCTGGCTTGGCCTTGCCGATACGTTCAGCGCCGAACTGATGGGAGGCGTGGGGTTCGGCTGGTTGCTGATCGACGGTGAGCACGCGCCCAACGACCTGCGGTCCATCCTCGCGCAGCTACAGGTGCTGGCAGCGTCACCCAGCCATGCGATCGTCCGGGTGCCAATCGGCGAAACCTACATGATCAAGCAGGTGCTGGACGCGGGCGCGCAGACCGTTCTGGTGCCGATGGTCGAAAGCGCGGAGCAGGCCCGCAAGCTGGTGCGCGACGTGACCTATCCCCCGCACGGGGACCGTGGGGTGGGCTATGCCCTCACCCGGGCGGCACATTTCTCGCGAACAGCGGACTATGGCACGACCGCCGATGCGCAGACCTGCCTTCTGATCCAGGTGGAGAACCGCAAGGGTCTGGCGGCGCTGGATGACATTCTCGCGGTCGAAGGTGTGGACGGTGTGTTCATCGGCCCTGCCGATCTCGCCGCAGACATGGGCCACATGGGCAACGCGCAACACCCCGACGTGCAGGCCGCCATCATGGATGCGCTGCGCCGTATCCGCGCGGCCGGCAAGGCACCGGGCATCCTGTCCACGCGGGATGAGATGACAAAGGACGCGCTGGAGGCAGGGGCACAGTTCGTGGCCGTCGGCGCGGACGTGCTGCTGTTGAACAACGCGGCGCTGGCACTGGCGCAAAAGTGGAAAAGCCACGGCAGATGAATACCGGTCTTGTCCTGCTGGCGCTGGCCTATGTGCTCAGCCAGTTCTTTCGTGCCTTCCTCGCGGTGCTCGCGAAAATTCTCGAACAGGACATCGGGACCACACCCGATGACCTCGCCTTTGCTTCGGGGCTATGGTTCATCGCCTTCGCGGTGGCCCAGATTCCCATCGGCGCGGCGCTTGATGGCCTCGGGCCCCGCCGGACCGCAGGCTGGCTGATGCTGCTGGGCTGCGGCGGTGGGTCTGCCGTTTTCGCGATGGCAACGGGACCGCTGCATATCGCCATCGCAATGGCCCTGATCGGCATCGGCTGCGCGCCGGTTCTCATGGCCTCATACTACATCTTCGCCCGTGAACACCCGCCCGCACAATTCGCCGTGCTCGCCTCTGTCATGGTGGGGGTCGGCAGCCTGGGCAATCTCGTGGCCTCCTATCCGATGGCACTGTCGGCTGAACTGCTTGGCTGGCGGACCTCGCTATGGGGGCTGGGCGCGCTGTCGGCGCTGGTGGCATTGTCCATGCTGGTCTGGGTCCGGGACCCGGCCAAGGTCGAGGGCGAGGCCAAGGGGTCGCTGGCGCAGCTCTTCAGGTTGAAGGCGCTGTGGTTCATCTTTCCCCTGATGGGGGTGAACTATGCCCTGCCGGGGGCGATCCGTGGGCTTTGGATCGGTCCCTACCTGACGGATGTCTTCGGCGCAGGAACGGGGGCAGTTGGCCTTGCCACCCTCCTGATGGGCATCGCGATGATCTCGGGGGTGCTGGCCTATGGCTTTGCCGACCGGTTCTTCCCGTCGCGCAAGTGGATGCTTGCCGGTGGGGCCACGATAACCAGCATGGCGACCTTCACCATGATCGCGCTGCCTGCGCAGTCGCTGGTGCTGTCGGTCGCCCTGATCTGCGTCATAGGGTTCTTCGGCGGAGGCTACGCGGTCATCATGGCGCATGGCCGCAGCTTTCTGCCACCGCAGCTGATCGGTCGAGGGGTGACAATGCTCAACCTCTTCAGCATCGGCGGCGTCGGCGTCCTGCAATTCGCCTCTGGCCGGGTGTACCACGGCTATGCCGGTACGGGCGACACGGTGCTGCCCTATGTCATGGTGTTCGTGTTGCTGGGCTGCTGCCTGATCTCGGGTTTGTTTCTGTATCTTTTCAGCCGGGACCAGTCAGACTGAGCGGCCTTTCATCCTGGCCGCGGCAAGGGTGTAGCCGCCTGCGGCACCGTCGATGAAATGCACGTGATCGTCGGTCGTGATCGACGGCACGATGCAGGTCATCATCGCCTGATCCTGTTCGGCTGTACCATACTGGATCAGCCCGTCGGCCCTGGCCTTGCTCAGGACGCTTTCGATCTGCTCCCGTGTCGCGGGATCGCAATCCAAGGTCATCTTCAGCCCGTCATCGCGTTTGCGGAAATCCGCGTTCTCCCCCACGACGCGGGCATAGCGGCGGGCATCGAAACCACCCAGCTTGATCCCCGTGCGGATCAGCAGCCAAGCCACGAAGGATTCGAACAATACCTTGCGCCGCGCCGCGCCCAATGAACCGGTTCCACGGGTCGCGTGCGCCTCTAGCGCGGCGCCCTCCGGCGGCCAGTCCGAGCCCGGACCGCTGGCCGGTGCGGGGTGGCCGCCACGATCAAGGCTTTCGGTCAGGCTGACGACGCGGTCGTAGACCTGGGCAACCGCATCGGGATCGGCGTCCGGTTCGGGCACCACGAGGATCGACAGGATGGTGCCGTTGCGCGCGGTCATATTCGACCAGCGGCACGACAGGCCGGTCAGATCGGGCAAGGCCCCTCTGGCAGCGGGTTCGACGGCGTAGTCGCCCGCCTTCATGCGCGTTTCTGCCCAGTTCAGGCCGCCGCCGTCGAACATCGCGTAATCGACGCCCTGCGACACCTCGAACCTTGCCACCCGAACATCGCTGCCGGCATCGCGGACATCCGCGACGGGCACCAGCGCCACCCGCATCTCGATGGCGAATTCCTCCTGTGCCCAGCGCGCGCACCGCGCCAATGCCTCCCGCGCCGCTGCTTCGTCCTGTGGCGGGACGGCAAATCCGGCACCGTCCCCACCAAATACGAAGGGAAACGCCGCCCCTTCAAGCGCGTTCATCACCGCCGAGATCACGGCAGCGCCGACCATGTTCACGGTCTTGTACCGACCCTCGGCGATCAACCCGGTCGAATTGACAATATCGGCTGTCCCGAGCCACCAGTCCTGCGGCAGCGGCGTAAACCTGTCGCCCTCGGTCAGCTTATCGAAAACGCTGACACGCGGAAGCTGATCATAAAAGGTACCCCGGTCGGTCATATGCGTTTTCCTGCGGCTTTGTCCGACACTAGCACGCGCGATATCACACAGACCAGCCAAGACACGCGGGGGCCTTTCCCCCACGCGGCAAGCAGTGTATGTGCCGCCCACTGCCCCTTTTTTATATCGGAGAATTCAGATGGGTTATCGCGTCGCCGTCGTGGGCGCCACTGGCAATGTGGGCCGCGAAATGCTGAACATCCTGGCCGAGCGCCAGTTCCCTGTGGATGAGGTCGTGGCCCTGGCCAGCCGCAGATCCATGGGCACGGAGGTCAGCTTTGGGGACAAGACGCTCAAATGCAAAGATCTCGACACGTTCGACTTCACAGGCTGGGATATGGCTCTGTTCGCCGTTGGGTCGGAAGCGACGAAGAAATACGCGCCGGGCGCCGCCAAGGCCGGTTGCGTCGTGATCGACAACTCGTCGCTCTACCGCTACGATTCGGATGTGCCGCTGATCGTGCCCGAAGTGAACCCCGAGGCGGTTCACGACTATGCCAAGCGCAACATCATTGCCAACCCGAACTGTTCGACCGCGCAGATGGTCGTCGCGCTGAAGCCATTGCATGACCGGGCCAAGATCAAGCGCGTGGTGGTCAGCACTTACCAGTCCGTATCCGGCGCCGGCAAGGAAGGCATCGACGAGCTGTGGGACCAGACCAAGTCCATCTATAACCCGGTTGATGACAAACCGGCCAAGAAATTCACCAAGCAGATTGCTTTCAACGTGATTCCGCACATCGACGTCTTCATGGAGGACGGGTCGACCAAGGAAGAATGGAAAATGGTCGCCGAGACCAAGAAAATCGTGGATGCGGCGATCAAGATCACGGCGACCTGCGTGCGCGTGCCGGTCTTTGTCGGCCATGCCGAGGCGATCAACATCGAGTTCGAGGATGCCCTGGACGAAGACGAGGCCCGCGACATCCTGCGCGAGGCGCCCGGTATCATGGTCATCGACAAGCGCGAGGACGGCGGCTACGTCACGCCGATCGAATGCGTTGGTGATTTCGCCACCTTCATCAGCCGCATCCGCCAGGACAGCACGATCGACAACGGTCTGAACTTGTGGTGCGTCAGTGACAACCTGCGCAAGGGTGCCGCCCTGAACGCGGTCCAGATCGCCGAACTGCTGGGCCGTGAGGTTCTCAAGAAGGGCTGAGCGGCCTTCCGCTGCGCTCAGGATCGGGGCCTTCGGGCCCCTTTTCTTTTGCGGTGCCGACTTGCACACTGTGATCAGTATTCAATCACAGGAAGTGCCCCCATGCGTCTTGTCGCCGTCTGCCTGCTGTGCCTGCCCGCTGCGGCACAGGCCGAAACCTTTACCCTGTCCAGCGCCCCTACTTCCGCCATCGTCTATGGCTATGGGGCGCAGGTGTCGCGCGAGGTTGTATTCAAGGTTCCGGCGGGCCAGCACGATGTCGTTCTGCCCGACCTGCCTGCGTGGCTGCGCGGCGACATGCTGCGCGTCAGTCTGGATGGCGCGCGCCTCGGTGCGACGCAGTTCCGGTCTTCCGCCGTGCCGCCTCAGCCCGAGAACGAGAGTGCCGAAGTCGCCGCCGCGAAGGATCGGATCGAGGCGGCGGAGCGCGCGCTGACCGCGCTGGACGACCGGATCGCGGAGGCGCGTCTGGCCGCAGCCGCGGCAGAGGCGAAGGTCCGTTTCCTCGCGGCGCTTGGCACCAACGAGGGGCTTCCCGGCGACGTTGCAACCCTGGCCGACATCGCCCGTCTGGTCGAAACCGAAACCCTCGCCGCCGAGCAGGCCGCGCTGGCTGCGCGGCAGCGCGCCCGCGACATCGAAGAGGGCCGCAAGGAACTGGTGCGTGAACTTGAAGACGCCAAGGCTGCGCTGGCCGCTCTGACACCCGCGGCAAAGGAGGTTTCACAGCTGACACTGTCTGTCACCGCCGAGGAAGAGACAGAACTGACCCTGTCACTCAGCTATCCCGTCGACGCGGGATGGCGTCCTGTCTACGATCTTTACCTTAGGGGCGAGGACCCCGCGACGCTGGAGATCGTGCGGGGGGCGATGATCGCACAGTACAGCGGCGAGAACTGGGAGGATGTCGCTGTCACCCTGTCAACGCTGGAACCTGCGTCGCAGATCAGCCCGACCACGGTCCGGCCACAGCTGCGGCGGATCGAGGAACCCCAGCCGCCGCGACCGATGGCGTCGATGCGCAAGGATGCCGAGGGGCTGGCCGCCGCCGAACCGGTCATGGAAGCGCCGGTGATGGCCGACAATGCCGTTGCAACCTCCTTTGACGGACCGGGGGTCACATATTCCGTTGCGCAGCCGCTCGACCTGGCCAGCGGTGTGGATGCATCCCGCGTGAACCTGGACCGGCTCAGTTTCGAGGCGCGGCAGTTTGCCCACGCATCGCCCGCGTTCGATCAGACGGCCTACCTGATGGCGGAATTCACCAACGCCACGCAGGAGCCGCTGCTGGCGGCGAACGAAGCGGCGCTCTACATCGACAATACGCTGGTGGGGCGCAGCCCCTTCCCGCAAGTTCCCGCCGGAGCGGAGGGGGACGTGCCTTTTGGCCCGATCGAAGATCTGCAGCTTTCCTACACGATCCTGGATCAGTCCGAAGGCGACCGCGGGATCATCAACCGTACCAACGCCCA
This sequence comes from Sulfitobacter sp. THAF37, assembly GCF_009363555.1. Classification (NCBI taxonomy): domain Bacteria; kingdom Pseudomonadati; phylum Pseudomonadota; class Alphaproteobacteria; order Rhodobacterales; family Roseobacteraceae; genus Sulfitobacter; species Sulfitobacter sp. THAF37. The sequence goes on along the minus strand of NZ_CP045372.1, from coordinate 1,291,666 downwards.
GCGCCAGCAGATCCGCATGGATATTGAAAACCTCGGCACCCGCGACTGGACGGTCGAGGTGCAGACCGCCGTCCCCTATACCGTGCAGGACGATCTGGATATCCAATGGACCGCAACGCCCCCGCCGGATGAGCGGAACGTCGAAGACCTGCGCGGCGTGCTGCAGTGGAACGTGGATGTGGCGGCAGGCGAGACCGAGGAAATCGAGATTCAGCAGGAACTCAACTGGCCTGATGGCATGGTCCTGCGCTGACACGCGCCCCGGAAGATGAGATAGCCCGCCAGCCCGGTCAAACGGGCTGGAACTGTCCGGTTTCGGCGCTGTAGCACTCCAGCCCGCCCTCGGCGATATCGGTCCATAGGCCGTGCATGGTCAGCTGACCATTCTGCACCAGTTCCGCCACGAAGGGAAATGTCATCAGATTGTCGAGCGAAGTCATGACCGCAAGCTTTTCAAGCTGGCGTTCCTGGTCGACACCTTCGGGCAGTTTGGCCACGTCATCGTAACGGGGGCGCAGGATGTCCATCCAGCGGCCGACGAAACTGTCCTTGGCCTCCAGGTCCGGTGCCTTGCCCTGGCACATGTCGATGCACCCTTTCACGCCACCGCAGTTGGAATGGCCGAGGACGATCAGATGCGCGACCTTCAGCACACGCACCGCGTATTCCACCGCCGCCGAGGTGCCGTGGTGATCGCCATCCGGCTCGTACGGGGGAACCAGGTTCGCAATATTGCGGTGGATGAAGAATTCACCCTGATCGGCACCGAAGATCGAGGTCACATGTACGCGGCTGTCGCAGCACGAGATCACCATCGCGCGCGGGCGCTGTCCTTCGGTCGCCAGGCGGCGATACCAGGACGCATTGTCCGCGTAGCTTGTCGCCTTCCAGCCATGATATCTCTGTACCAGGTAGCCCGGTAGTGGTTTTGCCCTGTGCATCGCGCAGATCCTTCTGACGTCGGTCCGGGACAGATACCCCAGAACAATAACGAATTCGAGTGAAAACATAGGGCGCATCAACCCTATTCAAACACTTGTGGATCATGGTCCGTTTCAGCCGTGGGGGCGATCAAGGGGTTATGGGATGTTGGTTTTTCAAATCAAACCGATGGAGCAGGTCTGCATTGACCCGACGCGGCTGGAAGCACTGTATGCGCAACTTGATTCGGCGAATGCCGAGGACATCCTGTGCCGCGCCCTGGAAGATGTCGCCCTGCGGCTGCGACATTGCGCCACCCTGTTCGAGCAAGGCAACCTGGAGGACTTGCGCAAGAACACACGAACCCTGATTGCGGTGGGCGACCAGATCGGCATGTCGGCGATGAACCGGGTGGCAACTGACGTAGTCATCTGCATCGACAGCCGCGACGACGTTGCCCTGGCCGCCACCCTGTCGCGTTTGCTGCGCGTCGGAGAACGGTCGTTGTGCGCGGTCTGGAACGCCGGGGATAACTCCCTCTGATGGCTTGCGGGTGGCGCTGGAAAGGATAGGCTGAGCGGCGATCCACTTCGATACCGAAAGCCCTCAATGCCCTGCACATTCGTTCCAAGAACAGACGACACCATTCCTTTGCATATCCTGTCCGAAGACGGTCTGGCCGACTGGAGCGCCGACCAGCCCGAGGCGATCCGAAACTGGATCGGGGCGAATGCCTTTACCGGCGCGCTGGGCCAGTCGCTGGTGATCGCCGATGCCGATGGAAAGCCCCAAATGGCGCTCGCCGGCTACGGCACCCCGACAGCGCGGAAGCGGGGGCGGTTCCATGTGGCGACGGCGGCCGCTCAGCTGCCAACCGGGAGTTACGAAATCGCGAGCGGTCTGGACGCGAACGCGACCGAGATCGAGGCGATCGGCTGGCTGCTGGCTGGCTATGCCTTTGACCGCTACCGCGACCAGTCACCGCTGCGCGCGCGCCTTGTGGCGCCGGATCAATTGGATGTTCAACGGATCGAGGCCATTGTCGCGGGCGAGGTGCTGACGCGCAATCTGATCAACACACCGGCCTCGGACATGGGACCGCCGGACCTGGCCGATTCAGCCCATGCATTGGCGAAACAGTTCGACGCCCGGATTGACGTCATCGTGGGCGACGACCTGCTGACACAGAACTTTCCGATGATCCACGCCGTCGGCCGCGCCGCGGACCGCGCCCCCCGCCTCGTTGACATGCGCTGGGGCAGCTCGGGGCCAAAGCTGACCCTGGTGGGCAAGGGCGTATGTTTCGACACCGGCGGGCTGAACCTGAAACCCGGCGCATCTATGGGCCTTATGAAAAAGGACATGGGCGGCGCTGCCGCCGTTCTGGGGCTGGCGCATATGATCATGGCCACGGGGATGAACGTGCAACTGCGCGTGCTGATCCCGGCGGTGGAGAATTCCGTTTCCGGAAATGCGTTTCGTCCGCAGGACATCCTGACCTCGCGCAAGGGCCTGACGGTCGAGATCAACAACACCGATGCCGAAGGCCGACTGGTGTTGGCGGATGCGCTGGCCTACGCGGACGAGGACGCGCCGGACCAGATCATCTCGATGGCGACGCTGACCGGCGCGGCGCGGGTCGCGGTCGGCCCGGACCTTGCCCCCTACTTCAGTGACGATCCCGCCTTCGTCTCGGCGCTGGAGGCTGCGGCAACCGCCACCGCCGATCCGGTCTGGCGGATGCCGTTTCACGATCCCTATGAGTCGATGATCGAACCGGGCATCGCCGACCTGGACAACGCGCCCAAGGGTGGGTTCGCAGGCTGTATTACCGCCGCCCTGTTCCTGCGCCGTTTCGTCACCGAAAGCCCCTACGCACATTTCGACATCTACGGCTGGCAGCCCAATGCCGCCCCCGCCCGGCCCAAGGGCGGTGTCGGTCAGGCCACCCGCGCGCTGCACGCCGCCGTCCTGCCACTGCTGAAACGATGAGCGATCCGCGGCTGACGCCGATCCCGGCGCTGACGACCCGGTCCGAACCCGCCCGCATCACGGTGCCGGTGGCCGACCTTTGCCGCAGCCCGGGCGGCCCACGGGACCGGCAGCTCCTGTTCGGCGACAGCCTGACACAGCTTGGCCCGGACACGGGGGGCTACACCTATGTTCAGGCTGAAAAGGACGGCTATTGCGGTCACATCCGCACCGACGCGCTGGGCAAAGCGCAGGTTGGGACCCATTGGGTCATCGCTCCCGCCACGCACATCTATTCGGATGCGACCTTCAAGTCGCCCGAGATTTGCAGCCTCTCCTTCGGGAGCCGTGTCACCGTCACCGGCACGACCGAAAACTATGCCGTGACGCCCGAAGGTTTCATCCCCCTGAAACACCTGCGTGAGAAGACCCAGCATTTCGACGATCCGGCGGCGGTTGCGGCGCTTTTCCTCGGCACCCCTTATCTCTGGGGCGGGAACAGCCGATGGGGCATCGACTGTTCCGGGCTGGTACAGGCGGCGCTGCTGGCGTGCGGCGTCCCCTGCCCCGGAGACAGCGACCAGCAATTGATCCTGGGCGACGTCGCCAAGCCCCCTTACCGGCGCAACGATCTTCTGTTCTGGAAAGGTCACGTGGCTTTGGTCAGCGATCCGGAAACGCTGATTCATGCCAACGCCCACACCATGCTGACAGTGCATGAGCCGATTTCGGAAGCGATCCTGAGGATAGGGAAACAGGGCGACGGGCCTGTCACGGCACACCGGCGGCTTGTTCCGGACGCCGGTTGAGACGCGGCCCAACAGGCCTATTCGACGGCGCGGATCAACTTGCGCTCAAGAACCCGCAGAACGGCCTTCAGCTCGTGCCCGCGCCGCAAGATCTGGCCGTTCGCGCCGATGACCGCGTACATGCCCTGCTTGTTGCGCAGCTTGGGCCGTTTTTCGATCCGATACAGCGGAAACTCGGCCGTGCGGCGAAAGACGGAAAACACCGCCACTTCACGCAGGCAGGAGATACCGTAATCCCGCCACTCGCCTGCGGCGACCATTCGCCCGTAGAGCGACAGGATCTGCGAGAGTTCGGTGCGGTGGAACGCCACCTGTTCAACAGGGCGTTCAAAGGGGGTGACACTTGGTGGGATTTGCACTGTCATGAAATTACAGTTGCGCCCTTGGCCGACCAAATCAAGTGCCCCATCTCAGGATAATCGTTGAAAGCGTTACAAAATTATGCAAAAGGTTCGATTGATGAAACATAATGAGCCGGACAAATGACACCGCAGGAACGCGCGGAGAAATCGACAGAGATCATGTTTGCCGCCGATCGGGCGTCTGCCGGTCTGGGCATGCGGATCGAGGCTGTCGCACCGGGGCAGGCCACCCTGTCCATGAAGGTCCGGCCCGACATGCTGAACGGGCACCGGATTTGTCATGGCGGGTACATCTTTACCCTTGCCGACAGCGCCTTCGCCTTTGCCTGCAACAGCTACAATCAACTGGTTGTCGCCCAGCAGAACCAGATCACCTTTCTCAGCCCCGGTCGGGCTGACGAGGTTTTGACCGCCCGTGCCGTGGAGACGTCCAAATCCGGGCGGTCGGGCATCTACGATGTCACTGTTACCGGCGAGGACGGGCGCACCGTTGCGCTGTTTCGCGGCCTGTCGCGCAGCGTCAAAGGCCAGCATTTTCCCGAGGAGGAGACCCGCGGATGAAAGACCTGACGCCAGAGAGATCTACGCTCGATCCGATCGAGGTGGCCAGCCGGGACGAGATCGAGGCACTGCAACTGGATCGGTTGAAATGGTCGCTGCGCCACGCATACGACAATGTGCCCTTTTACAAGGCCAGCTTCGATGCCGCAGGCGTGCATCCCGATGATCTGGGATCGCTGGCCGACCTGGCGAAGTTTCCCTTCACGGTAAAGACCGACCTGCGCGACAATTATCCATTCGGCATGTTCGCCGTCCCTCGGGAACAGGTGGCCCGCATCCACGCCTCCTCGGGCACCACGGGGCAGCCGACGGTGGTGGGTTATACCCAGACCGACCTGAACAACTGGGCCAGCGTTGTGGCGCGGTCCCTGCGCGCCGCGGGGATGCGTCCGGGCGATATGCTGCACAACGCCTATGGCTACGGTCTGTTCACCGGGGGGCTGGGCATTCACCTTGGGTCGGATGCGCTGGGGCTGACGACCTATCCGATCTCGGGCGGGATGACACCGCGACAGGTACGTCTGATCGAGGATTTCAAGCCAAAGGGGATCACTGTCACACCGTCTTACGCCCTGTCGATTCTCGATGAATTTGCGGCACAGGGCATCGACCCCCGCGCCAGTTCGCTCGAAGTCGGCATCTTTGGCGCCGAACCCTGGACCAACGCCATGCGGCTGGAAATCGAACAGGCGTTCGACATGCATGCGGTCGATATCTATGGCCTGTCCGAGGTGATGGGGCCCGGCGTGTCGATGGAATGCGTCGAATCCAAGGATGGCCTGCACATCTGGGAGGACCATTTCTACCCCGAAATCGTAAACCCCGAAACAGGCCAGCCGGTGGCCGACGGAGAACAGGGCGAACTTGTCTTTACCTCACTGACAAAGGAAGCCTTTCCGATCATCCGCTACCGCACGCGCGACCTGACCCGCCTCCTGCCCGGAACGGCACGCACGATGCGGCGGATGGAAAAGGTGACGGGCCGATCGGACGACATGATCATCCTGCGCGGCGTGAACGTGTTTCCCACCCAGATCGAAGAGGCGCTGATGGCGACCAGCGGACTTGCCCCGCATTTTCAGATCGAACTGTCACGCCCCGATCGCATGGACCAGATGCGCATCCTGTGCGAATGCGCCGACGGGTCCGTGTCGGACGATCAGCGCGCGGCGGCGGCCAGGACGCTGTCGGCGCAGATCAAGCAGACCGTCGGAATCAGCGTCACCGTGGAGGTCGCAGATGTGGGCGGCGTCCCCCGATCCGAAGGCAAGGCGGTGCGCATCGTGGACAAGCGGCCCAAGGCCTAGACCCCGCCAGGCCCATTCAGGTCAGCCGCACTTGATGTCGATGATCGTGTCGGTTTCGTCCAGAACGATGTTCACGCGCTGGGCGTTGAAATCCATCGTGACGGGGTCGCCCAGGCGGTACTGCCGTTTCGGGTCAGGGATCGACAAGGCCACGACGGCATCCTGCCCGATCATACCGGCATAAGATGCGGCGTTGCAGGTGTCTGGCCCATCCGTGCTGCCGCCGGTGGAACTTCCGCCGTCTGGTTGCGGCCCGCAAGCCGTGAGCGCGGCGGCGGCGATCAGTGCTATTCCTGTTTTCATATACCACTCCGTTGTTTGCGGTCCGGCGGCCATCCGGCCGGATCGGACCCTGGGTACAAGCTGGCGCCATCGTTCCTGTCATCGCGAGGACGCACCAGCCAAAAGTTGCGCGACCGGCATCAGACAGCGTATCGGGCCAGAAAGGTTTCGACAGCGCCGTTCACAACCCGGTCGATCTCGGCCTCGGATACCGATTTTATCACGCCAAAGACAAGACGCGGCCAGATGTCCGCCTTGCACAGCTCGCCAAACTGATCGGCAGCCAGGGCGAAATCCTCTATCTTAAGCTCGCCCCGTGCCGTCGCGCTCTTGAAATAGCCGACCATCTCCGCCCGGATCACGGCGGGACCCGTGTTATAGAACTTCTGACCCAGTTCGGGAAACCGGTCGGATTCAGCGACACAGATGCGGAAAACCTGCTGGCCGAAGGTCGACGTGAGAAACCCCAGCAGATGCCGCCCCGCCTGCCCAAGCACCTCGGGCGGCGGAGCCTGCATATCAATGCTCTTGATCGCCACTTCGCTCTGGCGGACGCACTCTGCGCTCGCGACCTCCATGAACAGCAGGCGCTTGTCGGGGAAGTAGCTGTAAAGCGTTGCCTTTGACACCGCCGCGACACGTGCGATCTCGTCCACGCTGGCCCCCTCAAAGCCGTCTGCCATGAACACGGTGCGCGCGCCCTCCAGAACCTGGTCGTATTTTCGACCCTTGCGGACCTTGGGGGGAATGGCGGTCATGTCTGCTCCGACTGCTGAGGTGTCACAATATAAACCGTATCGTACAGTTCCAAGTCGTATTTCCGATGATTGCGATGCTTGCGCCGGGGTCTATTGCTGGATACCCCTTGCACTATGCTGGCGATCTTCCTGAAAACCCTCCCCTTCTTTGCCCTGATCGGGGTGGGTTTCTGGGCCGGGCGCAGCAAGTTCTTCAGCGCCGAGGCGACGGCTTATCTGACGAAGTTCGTGTTCTACTTCGCCCTGTCGGCCATGCTGTTCCGATTTTCGGCAAACCTGTCACTGGCCGAGGTCTGGGACACCCGGCTGGTGGTCGCCTATCTGTGGGGGACGAGCTTTGTCTATGGGGTCGCCACGCTGGTCGGTTTCCTGCGGGGGCTGGATGTGCCGACGACGGCAATAGAGGCGCAGTGCGCGGCGATCGGGAACACCGGTTTTCTGGGCATCCCCATGCTGACCCTCCTGCTGGGGGCCGAGGCGATTGGCCCGATGTTGCTGGCGCTGACCATCGACCTGGTGGTATTTTCCAGTTTGATCGTGATCCTGATCACCGGCGCACGCGGCGGACTGAAACCGCTGGAAACGCTTAAACCCATCGGGCTGGGGCTGCTGCGAAATCCGATGATCGTTGCCATTGTCATGGGCTTTGTCTGGTCGGGCCTGGGCATTCCGATCCCCGCACCGATGAACGATTTCCTCGCCATTCTGGGTGGTGCCGCCACGCCGGGGGCTCTGTTTGCCATTGGCGCCTCGCTGGCGCTGACCCGGCCTGACAAGCTTCATATCGCGGGTTGGCTCAGTTTTTGCAAACTGGTGCTTCACCCGCTGTTCGTCGGCTTCGCCGCGCTGTTCCTGTTCGGCGTGGACCCGTTCAAGGCCGGTGTGCTGATCGCCGTTTCCGCGCTGCCGGTGGCCGGAAACGTTTTCATGCTGGCGCAGCACTACAACGTCGCCGCCATCCGGGCCTCCACCGCGATCCTGATTTCCACCGCGCTCAGCATCCTGACGGTCAGCCTGGTGGTGGGGTGGGTCGGCCAGCTCTGAACCTCTGACGTTCCCCAAAGGAACCGACATTTCGAAAGGACAACACATGAAAACGATCTCGGAAAACGCCTGCTTCGGCGGCACACAGGGCGTCTATACGCATGCCTCTTCCGCCTGCGACTGCGACATGACCTTTGGCCTGTTCCTGCCCGCAGAGGCACGCGATGGCCCGGTGCCCGTGCTGTGGTATCTCTCCGGCCTGACCTGCACGCACGAGAATGCCATGACCAAGGCGGGCGCGCAGGGCTGGGCCGCCGAACAGGGCATCGCGCTGGTCTTTCCCGACACCTCGCCGCGGGGCGATGACGTGGCCGACGACGAGGCCTACGACCTGGGCAAGGGTGCGGGCTTTTACGTGAACGCGACGCAGGACCCCTGGAAGCCGCACTTCCGCATGTGGGACTACATCGCCGAGGAATTGCCGGCCCTGATCGGCGAACATTTCGCCGTCGATCTGGACCGGCAGGCGATTACCGGGCATTCCATGGGCGGGCACGGCGCCCTGACGCTGGCGATGAACCTGCCGGGGCGTTTCCGTTCCGTCTCTGCCTTTGCGCCTATCGCCAACCCAAGTGCCAGCGATTGGGGCAAGAAACAGCTGGGCGCCTATCTGGGCGACGATCAGGCCGCCTGGGCGCGCCACGATGCGACCCTTCTGATGGCGGAACAGGGGTTCGACGGGCCCGTGCTGATCGACCAGGGCGCATCGGACCAGTTCCTCGACCTGCTCAAGCCCGAAGCACTGGCCGCCGCCATCGCCGAGAAGCGTCAGCAGGCGACCTTCCGGATGCAGCCTGGCTACGATCACAGCTATTTCTTTGTTTCGACCTTCATGGAGGACCACGTGACCTTCCATGCAGAGGCACTCTGGTCGGCATGACGGCGCTCTACATCGACGCCGATGCCTGCCCGGTCAAGGCAGAGGCCGAACGCGTGGCAACGCGCCACGGCGTTCGGATGTTCGTGGTCTCCAACGGGGGCCTGCGCCCTTCGCAGAACCCGCTGGTCGAGACGGTGATCGTCCCCGACGGCCCCGACGTGGCCGATATGTGGATCGCCGAACGGGCGGGCGCGGGCGACGTCGTCGTCACGGGCGACATCCCGCTGGCGGCAAAATGCGTCGCGGCAGGGGCCAGTGTGCTCAAACACAATGGCGAGGCGATGACCGCCGCCAACATCGGCAATACTCTGGCCACACGCGACCTGATGGCGGACCTGCGCGCCGCCGATCCGTTTCGTCAGGGCGGCGGCAAGAGCTTTACAAAGGCTGACCGCTCCCGTTTTCTGGATGCGCTGGAGCGCACCCTGCGGGCGGCGGCAAAACAGCAGACTTAATTGTAGGCCGCGCCCACCGGTGGAAGGTGGCTCGGGTCGGAAAGTGAAAACTGATGAAACCGCAAGCTGTCGTTTTCGACATCGGGAACGTGCTGATCCACTGGGACCCCCTGCCGGTCTACGACCGCCTGATCGGCCCGGCGCGTCGGCAGGTGCTGTTTGACGCCGTCGACCTGTTCGACATGAACCGCCGGGTGGATCTGGGCGAACCCTTTGCCGCACTGGTCCGTGCCACGGCAGATGCGCATCCCGACTGGCGGGATGAGATCATGCTCTGGCAGAAGCACTGGATGGAGATGGCCAGCCCCGCGATCGACCATTCGGTCCGGCTGATGCAGGCATTGCAGACCAAGGGCATCCCGGTTTTCTCTCTGACCAATTTCGGGATCGAAACCTACGAACTGGCCGCCGGGCATTACCCCTTCATGCGGGCCTTCGACCGCGATTTCATCTCGGGACATCTGAAGATGATAAAGCCGGACCCGGCGATATTCGCCCATGTGGAAGACACCAGCGGCATCGACCCTGCCGCGCTGCTCTTTACCGACGACAGCGCCGCAAACATCGCGGCGGCGGCAAAGCGGGGCTGGCAGACGCATCTCTTCGATGGCCCCGAGGGCTGGGCAGACAGGCTGGTAAAGGAAGAGTTGCTGACCAAGGAGGAAGCACATTGACCAACGCGCCGAACATCCCTTTCGACGCCGGAGAGGCGCTGCTGGACTGGATCGGTCTGACCGATGCCCTCGCGGCGGGCCACGACCTGCCCAAGGCCGAGATCGGCGATACGTTTCTCTACCGGGGCAAGGACACCCTGCTGAACCGGGCCGCCTGGATCGACGGGCTGGGCATCGCGGTGAAGTCGGCCACGGTGTTCCCCGGCAACCCCGCCCAGGGCCGCGCGATGGTAAACGGCGGGCTGTGCCTTTACGCGGACGACACCGGCCAGCTGGCCGCGATCATCGATTTTCACCTCGTTACGAAATGGAAGACGGCGGGCGACAGTCTGCTGGCCGCCCGCAGGCTGGCCCGCCCCGACAGCCGCAAGATTTTGATCGTAGGGGCCGGAACGCAAGGTCGGGCGCTGCACGACGCCTATTCAGCGGCCTTTCCCGACGCGACCTTCACCGTCTGGAACCGGACGGAGAAGAACGCGCAGGAGATGGCGGGCGAACGGCCAGGGCTGGCGGTGGCGACGGATATTGAAGCGGCGGTGCGCGCTGCCGACATCGTCACCAGCGCCACCATGTCGACCGAACCGCTGATCAAGGGCGACTGGTTGCAACCCGGCCAGCATATCGACCTGATCGGCGCCTACCGCCCGGACATGCGCGAAGCGGACGATGCCGCCCTGCAACGCGCGCGGGTTTTCGTTGACAGCCTGGACACCACCGTCGGTCACATCGGGGAAATCGACATCCCCCTGAATTCCGGTGCCATCACGCGAGAGGCGCTTGTGTCCGATTATTACGACCTCGCCCGCTTTGCCCGTGAACGCGACGACGAGATCACCCTGTTCAAGAATGGCGGGGGGGCGCATCTGGACCTGATGACCAGCCGCTATATCCTTGACCAGTGGAACGCCAGGGGCTGATCCGGCTGCCGCCGACTCCGGTGGTGGCCTCGGCCCTACGCCGTCACCAGCCCCTCCAGCCGTTTCTCGCGGATCGGCAGGTGCACGATCGCGCTGAAGGCGCCGACGGCGACACCGATCCACCAGACTGCCTCGTAATTGCCATAGGCGTCGTACATGCGTCCGCCCAGCCAGACGCCCATGAAACTTCCCAGCTGGTGGCTGAAGAACACGATGCCGTAAAGCGTGCCCATATAGCGCAGCCCGTAGATATGCGCGACAAGTCCCGAGGTCAGCGGCACTGTCGCGAGCCAGAGCGCCCCCATACCGACCGAAAACAGGATCACCGTCGCCGGAGTGATCGGAAACATGATGAACAGTGCCGCGATCACCGTGCGGCCAACGTAGATGCCCGCCAGCAGATATTTCTTTGAATACCGTTTGCCCGCCCAGCCCGCGGCCAGGGTCCCCGCGATATTCGCGAGCCCGATCAGCGAAATCGCCACGGCACCCAATGCCGATGTGGTTGTGATCCCGATATTATGAAGCACCCCACCCGCCAGGATCGGGCCGCACATCTCGGTCACGAAAGCCGGGAAATGCGCGGTGATGAAGGCCAGTTGATACCCGCAAGAAAAGAACCCCAGGAAGATCAGCGTATAAGACGGGTCCCGAAACGCCTTGACCAGAATCTGGCCTAGGCTTTCTTCCAGTTCCGCCCTGCTGGCCATCGCGGGCGCGCACATCGCGGGCAACAGCAGGATCAATGAAAGGATGACGGCGGCAAAGACCACGAAAGTGGCTTGCCAGGTCAGGAATGTCAGCAACCATTCCGCCGCGGGCGCGCCAAAGACCTGCCCCGCCGACCCCGCCGCCGTCACGATGGCCAGCGACATGGACCGGTTGTCATCCGACGCGGCGCGGCCCACGACCGCCAGGATCACACCGAACCCGGTGCCCGCGATGCCAAAGCCGACCAGCCAGGCGTAGGCCTGATGTTCAAGCGGGGTTGTGGAGTTCGCCGAGAGCAGAAGCCCTGCGGCATAGACGACCGCGCCGATGATGATCGCACGACGATCCCCGATCTTTTCCGCGACAGCGCCAAAGATCGGCTGTCCGATGCCCCAGGCGAGGTTTTGAATTGCAATGGCCAGCGAGAATTCCGCGCGCAGCCACGAGAACTCCTCCGCAATCGGAATCTGGAAAACGCCGAACGACGCCCTGACCGCAAAACTGGCCATGATGATGACGCACCCGACGATGAGAACGGGCGTGAAGATGGGGGTTCGTTCCTGCATGAGTGGTCCGCCGTCAAAGTTGCGGACAAATTATCCGAATGACGGCATGCGTCAAATGATCAAATGTGTCGATACACTCTCGGTTATTGATATATCGACCTGCCGCAAGCCTGCTTTCCATCGCTCTGATTGCCCTGTAAGAAATCTGACATGGCCACGCTCGAAGAGACCTACAATGATCTGATCGCCAAGGGAAAGCTGACCGCTGACCCCGCGCAAGAGGCGGTCCTGCCTGAATTCGACCGCATTCGAAAGGCCCTGTTGCAACCCGCCAAGAAAGGCCTGTTCCGCAAGGCGCCGGAGCCACCGAAGGGGCTGTACCTTTGGGGCGGCGTGGGCCGGGGCAAGTCCATGCTGATGGACATGTTCGTGGCACATCTGGACGGCATCCCGGCGCGACGGGTGCATTTCCATTCGTTCATGCAGGAAATCCACAACGCGATGCACGAGGCCCGCAAAACCGGCGTGGACGACGCCATTGCGCCTGTCGCGGCGGACGTCGTGGCCTCCGTGCGGCTTCTGGCCTTTGACGAGATGCAGATCACCGACATCACCGATGCGATGATCGTGGGTCGGCTGTTCGAGGCGCTGTTCGCGGCGGGCGTCGTGGTTGTCACCACCTCCAACCGGGTGCCGGATGACCTGTACAAGAACGGTCTCAACCGTGAGATCTTTGTTCCGTTCATCGACTTGATCAAAGAGCGAATGGTCATCCACGAACTGGCCAGCCCGCGGGATTACCGGCAGGATCGGCTGGCCGGAAACCAAGTGTATTTCACGCCCGTGAACGCGGAAAGCCGCGCCGCAATGAACGCTGTCTGGGATGACCTTGCGGGCGGACCCGGCGAGCCGCTGGTGCTGAAGGTCAAAAGCCGTGAGGTAGAGATACCGGCCTACCGCAATGGCATGGCGCGGGCGGGGTTTCACGCGCTGTGCGGCAAGCCGCTGGGCGCCGCGGACTATCTCGCGCTGGCCGACGCCGTTCGCGTCCTGTTGCTCGACGATATTCCGACCCTGGGCCGCAGCAATTTTAACGAGGCAAAGCGGTTCGTGACACTGATCGACGCGCTTTATGAGGCACGGGTCAAGCTGATCTGCTCGGCTGCCGCGCCGCCTGAAATGCTCTACGTCGAAGGCGAAGGCACGTTCGAGTTCGAGCGTACCGCGTCGCGCCTGCGCGAGATGCAGGCCGAGGATTGGGGACGCTAGACGCTTGCGCTGACCTCAGCTGTCGTCGGACAGGTAAAGCTCACCCTCTGCGCCGGAAACGTCAGGATGGTAGGGCGCGGTGTCCTGGTACAGGAACCACAGGCCACCGGCGATGATCATCACGCCCACGATGATAAAAATCGCCTGCGACAAGGTTTTGTCGTTTTTTGCCGTTGTGGGCACGGAATTGGAATGATGTGCCAAGGTGCTGCTCCGAAGCGGTCTTTCTGAATGACGTGACTGCACACGATATGTCTCAGACCATACCATATCTGGCCGCAGATAGAGCACCGGCAACAAAATATCGACGTTTAGCTGTTTTCGCGCAACACCACCCCGGCAAGGTAGAGTGACCCACAGATCAGGACCCGCGCGTGGGGGTCACGGCTGACGATATCGGCCAGGGCAGTTGCCACGTCGGGCGCTTCGATGGCCTCCATCCCGGCGGCGCGGGCCGCGCGGGCCGTGTCGGCGGCAGGCAGCGTCGCCGCCTCTCCGGGGATCGAGATGGCGTGCAGCGTTGTCGCATGTGCGGCAAGCGGGCGCAGGTAGCCACCGATATCCTTGGTGTTCAGCATCCCGCAGATCAGATGCGTGGGCCGCGATGGCCCCTCTGCCAGATGCCCCGCGATCGCCTCGCCTGCGGCGGGATTGTGACCGCCGTCGAGCCAGAGGTCGGCGTCGCCCGCGATCTCCACCAAAGGCCCCTTCCTTAGCCGCTGCATCCGCGCAGGCCAGTACGCGTGGCTGACGGCCGCCTCGCAGGCCTCGTTGCCGATCCCCAGATGTCGCAGAACGGTCAGCGCCGCGCCCGCGTTCATCACCTGATGCGCGCCGGGCAGGTTGGGCAGCGGCAGATCCAGCAACCCGTTCTCATCCTGGTACACCATGCGCCCTGCTTCCTGGCCCACGTGCCAGTGCTGGCCATAGGCCAGTACAGGCGCACCCAGCCGGGCCGCCTGCGCCTCGATCACGTCCAGCGCGGCCTCTTCCTGCGGACCGACGACGCAGGGCACGCGCCGCTTGATGATGCCTGCCTTTTCACCGGCGATCAGGGCGAGCGTTTCGCCGAGGTACTGCTGGTGATCGACCGATACCGGCGTAATGACGCAGAGTGCGGGATCGTCGATGACATTCGTTGCGTCCAGGCGACCGCCCAGCCCCACCTCCAGCAGGGTGTAATCGGCTGGGGTCCGGGAAAACGCCAGCAACGCCGCCGCGGTCGTGATCTCGAAATACGTGATATTGCCGCCATCGTTCGCAGCATAGCATTCGTCCAGCACCGCGGTCAGCGCGTCTTCGGAAATCAGGTCGCCAGCCACCCGGATGCGTTCGTGGAACCGGGCCAGATGCGGCGAGGTATAGGCATGTACACGTTTGCCCGCAGCCTCCAGCCCGGCGCGGATCATCGCCTGTGTCGATCCCTTGCCATTGGTTCCGGCGAGGTGGATGACCGGGGGCAGGTCGTTCTGGGGATTGCCCAGAGCCTCCAGCAGACGCCACATCCGGTCCAGCGTGAGATCAATGATCTTGGGGTGCAACGCCATCATCCGGGCAAGGATGGCGTCAGAGGTAGGGCCGGTCATTTCTTCTCGGCTTTGGGCGCAGCCTTCTTTGGGGCAGCCTTCGGCTGGGGCTCGGCATCAGTCAAGGCATGGGCCAGATCGCCGCCTTCCTGGGGCGGGGGCAGATCACCGCGCACGGCGGGCGGCAGACCCAAAAGCATGCGCGTAATGTTGATAATTTCCTCCCGCAGTTCGGTGCGGGGGGTCACACGGTCCAGCATGCCATGGTCCAGCAGGTATTCTGCCCGCTGAAAACCGTCTGGCAGTTTCTCGCGGATGGTCTGTTCGATCACGCGCGGACCGGCAAAGCAGATCAGCGCATTCGGTTCGGCAATCTGAACGTCACCCAGCATGGCATAGCTGGCCGTCACACCGCCGGTGGTGGGGTGGGTCAGCACAACAATATAGGGCAGACCGGCCTCTTTCAGCATCTGGACCGCAACCGTGGTGCGGGGCATCTGCATCAGGCTCAGGATGCCCTCTTGCATGCGCGCGCCACCGGCGGCCGAGAACAGGATTAGCGGGCACTTCCGCTTGACCGCCTCCTGGGCGGCGGCGATCACCGCGTTGCCCACATACATTCCCATGGACCCCGCCATAAAGGAAAAGTCCTGACAGGCCGCAACAATGGGAGTGCGACCGATCTCGCCGGTAGAGACCAGCATCGCTTCAGTTTCACCGGTTTCGCGCTGGGCCGCCTTCAACCGGTCGGGATAGCGTTTCTGATCCCGGAATTGCAGCGGGTCGGTCGGCGGCACCGGCACCTTGATGTCGGTAAACACGCCACCGTCGAACAGGGCGCGGAAACGGTCGCGCGGTGTGATCGGCATGTGATGACCGCAATTGGTACAGACGTTCAGGTTCTCCGAAACCTCGCGGTGGAACAACATGGTGCCGCAGTCATCGCATTTGGTCCACAGGTTGTCCGGCGTTTCGCGACGCGAAAAGATCGAATTGATCCGCGGGCGGACATAGTTTGTGATCCAGTTCATATCAGGCCCCTGACGACATGTTTGCCCACCAGATAAGCCGCACAGACGGCAAATGCAATCAACGGCGGATCGCGACCCGCGCGGCCAGCCAGAAGACGATCATAAGGAGGAAGTCCACCGGCAACCAGGCCGCCACCATCCCGGTGTCGTCCAGGCCGAAAGGCGCCAGGTAGAGCGCGAGCCCCGACAGGTCATCGGGCAGAGACACGATCAGGATGGCGGAGACATTATTGCAAAAATGCACCGCGATGGCCGGCCCCAGAGAACCCGACCGCGCCGTCAGGTCGGCCATCAGCACCCCGAATACCCCGGCCCAGAGTGCGATGAGCAGCGCGTTTTCCCCCGCCGCGTCGGGCAGGTAGTGCCCCAGCGCAAAGAGAACGGAGGGCGCGATCATCCAGATCAGCGGAGAGCGGAACCGCGCCGCCAACTGTTGCAGGACATAGCCGCGAAAGACAATTTCCTCGGCGCTGGCCTGAACGAAAACCGCCAGCAGGGACAGCGGCAACAGCAGCAGCCACCGGCCCGGTGGCAGGTTGGGGACGAAGTCTTCTCCCATGGTCGGGGGCGGCAGAAGTGCGATCACGACGCTGAGTGCCACAAGCAAGATCGTCACGGCGCGGAAATCCGTCCACACCAGATTCGACGGTCCGATCAAGCTGCGCAGGGAACGGCGGTGCAACAGTCGCACGACGACAGCCACGCTCAGCGTCATGCACAGGAAACTGGCCAGCAACAGCAGCATCGCCAGGGGTGTCGAACCGTCCAGAAGCGCGTCATACAGTGCCGCGCTGCGGTTTCCGGCGATCTGGTACACTGCCGCAAAGAACAGCTGATTCAAAGCGAGGTAGGCGACGAAGGCCAGGATCAGACCCGCCGCGAAACGCCAAAGCTCAGACCTTGGGCGCGCCGGTGCGGCAAAGACCTGCAGCCCCGCATAGGCGCCGGTCATCGCGCCTGCTCTTCCGCAAGGGTCGGCGGGGTTGGCGGGCCGTACTCGCGCGGCACGTCCAGCCCGGCAGCGCGAAGGACTTCCGCAGCCCCGGCCAGGTGTCCGGCCACGGTCCGCAGTTGCGTCAGCAGCAGTGCCTTGTCGCTTTCAAGCACGGAACGGAACTGCTCGGCACCGATGCGCAGGAACTGGCAGGGTTCGATTGCGACGAGGTTCATCTGACGCGGTTCGTCCAGAATGATGGAAAGGTCTCCCATCAGGCGGCCCGGCTCCACGTCTGCGACATGATGGCTTGTGCCATCCTCGCCGGACCACACGATTTCCGCCTTGCCGGACAAACAGAGATAGGCCGCGTCGGCCCGCTCGCCCATCGAGAATATGACCTGCCCTTGTTCGGCGCTGTACCATTGTGCGGCAAAGGCCAGCAGGCGTTGCTGCCGGGATTCAAGCGTGCTGAACAGGCTGTTGCGCGCGATGATGCGCAATTTGCGGCGCAGATCGTCCGAGGCATCCTCGTTCATTTCGGCATCCTCGGCCTCCGAAGTGCCATTCAGGCGGCCGTGGTGGATTTCCATGTGCATGTCATAGGCCTGAACGTCGGCGAAGCTGTCATTCAGGAAAATCTGGGTGGTGTGAGGCAGAAGGTCGCTCAGGCGGTCGCTGATCCGTTTCTGCGT
Source organism: Sulfitobacter sp. THAF37 (assembly GCF_009363555.1). Classification (NCBI taxonomy): domain Bacteria; kingdom Pseudomonadati; phylum Pseudomonadota; class Alphaproteobacteria; order Rhodobacterales; family Roseobacteraceae; genus Sulfitobacter; species Sulfitobacter sp. THAF37. Next base: position 1,274,053 of record NZ_CP045372.1, on the reverse strand, counting down.
CTCGGCATCCGATCCCGCAAGGACCTGATTGAAGACCAGCACGTCGGGTTGTTTGATCACCGCCCGACCGAAGGCCGCCCGTTCCTGGAACTGGGCCGGCAGGTTTGCCCCGCCGATGTCCGTGGGCACGTCGAAAAGATTGACCGATACCATCTGCTTGAGGTTGTGCGCCTCCATCACATCGACGACCGCGTCACGAACAAGATCGGCCTGCAGACCCGCCATGCCGGAAAAGCGACCGTAGATCGCGTTCTCCAGAATGGTCAGCCGTGGCAGGTAATTATCCGGCGCGATTTCGATGAACAGGTCAGCCGCCTGTTCGCGCAGCTGCGCACCGCGCGACTTGCGGATGGCCAGGATTTCCCGTTTGAAGCTTTCCGGAAAGCCGGGTCCGATCTGTTCGGCGGTAAAGGCGAAAGGCACCGTCAGCAAAAGGGCGAACTCATCTGCCGTGAGCGAGGCGTCTCCCTTGTCGCGGCGGCGCTGGGCGATATCCACCAATTGTTCGTAGAGCGTTTCCTCGATCCCGAGGGACGTGAAAAGGGGGTGATCCGTGCCGTCGCGGCCAAAGGTGTCGTGCAGGGTCTCTATCAGGGTCTGCGATATGGCGATGCCCTGTTCGGCCAGGCCCTGGTCAATGATCATGCTCAGAAAGCCGCCCTCTTCGACAAGTCCCTTCTGGCTGATCGCGCGGCGGGGGGCGGCGAACATCAGGTTGCCACCCAGAGGCACCGCGGGGTTGAAGCTTTCGGGGTCAAACCGGTACACGGCTTTGTCCAGATCGTCGGACTTGAGCCGTTGATGAACCTCGTCGCGCAGGGCGACGATGCGGCGCGCGAGTTCCGGGTGTTTGTCCGGGTCCATGCGTGAATCCAGCATGCTGAGGAAGATTACATCCGCCGTCCCCAGTGCCGAGGTGATCTTGTACCAGAAATCGAACACCTCTTCGCGGGTCTGAAGATCCGCCACCGCGGGGTCCAGCCATTCGGCCTTTGTGCTGTCGGGGCTGTTGCCGGACCTGCGGGCCTCTATCGTGGCGCGGTCAATCTTCTTGGGGTCCCACAGCACGGTGGCGGGCTGTGTCATCAGCGGCATCAGCAGGTTGTCCCCTACCGTGCCCTGAAACAGATAGGGCTGCGCCCCGGCATAGCCGATGCGGGCGGCGATGACCGCCTGGTGCAGACCTGTCAGATCGTGCCCCGCCATCACGACACGGCCCCGCGTCGGGATCACCTCGCGGGTCAGCACATCGGCCAGCGCCATCCGTTCGGACTGGTTCTTGACCTCGATCGCCACGCGGCTGCCCGCAGGGATCGTGAAGCTGAGATCGTGCAGAATGGTCGATCCGTCCTCGTCCCGCAGAACGACCTTGTCGAAGCGAATATCGCCCCGCAGATGCGGAATCTCTTCGGGATTGCCGATCAGCAATTGCTGGTTGATCATGCGCGGTGGGTTGAACCGTTCAATGACCACGTCCCAGCGGACAGCCATATCCTGGGTCTGGTTGTAGTAGGTCAGCAGCTCTTTCCAGGGGCTCGACAGGTCCTTGTAGGCGGCCAGCGCCGCGACCAGCGCACCGACCGTGATCTGGCCCTGAATGGCAAGGTACCCGCCGACGGCGTAGAAGAAGAAAGGTGTCAGCTGGGTAATGAAGTTGTTAAGGAACTTCATGAAGAACTTCTTCTGGTAGATCCGGAACCGCACCTCGAACAGGCGCCCCAGCCGGTCGGTAAAGGCGGACAGCCGGTAGCGCCAGCCGCCGTTGCTGCGCAAATCCCCGATACCTGCCGCCGTTTCGCCGATCTCTGCCGAGAACTGGCGCACCTCCCTGATCCGGACCTTGTTCAATTCGTTGATCTGCCGCTGCAGCATCGGGATGATCCAGGCCTGAAGAGGGATCAGGGCGACCCCCGCCAATCCGAACCAAAAGCTCTGCAGGAAAAGGAAGATCACGATGATCAGCATCTGACCCGCCTGGAAAACCGGTTGCGCGACGAAATCGCCCATCAGGCCCCCCATCGGCTCCGCTTCCGATGTTACCATGCTGACCAGTTCACCCTGCGACGTCTTGCGAAAATAGCTGCGCGGAAACAGCATCATGCGGCTGATGAGCTGATAGCGAAAGCGGCGCAACAGCCGTTCGGCCAGCACGCCTTTCATCGTGTTCAGATGCATCTTGAGGATGCCATGAACGATCACCGCCCCGAGGTAGGCAAAACACAGCGCCAGCAGAAATTGAACCTGCGTGATTTCGAACCCGAAAAGGCTGACAGTGTCGCTCTCGGCGCCGATGGCATCGTTGATGATGCGCTTTGGCAGTTCAAGCGTGGCGTAGAGGAACGGAAACGTGAAAAGCGTGAAGGCCAGCAGGTAGAGTTGATCGCGGCGGGAAAACTTCCAGATAAACGAGAAAATGCTGGGTTCCATGCACCGGACTTTCGCTGGGGACCCATCGCGCCGACGGGATCGCCGCAACTTATGCGTCAGACCGGGTTTTTACAACATCGACGGCACCTGTTCACCGCCCTGTCACCACCCAATGACAGGGCAACCCAGACCGGGGCTTCAAGAGATGCGGTCGCGAACCTTGGGCGCGCGCGACCGCTCTTGGTGCGTGTCTCAGACCGCTGCCGTCGCCTCGACCTCGAACAACATGCCGGGAAGCGCAAGCCGCGTGACCCCCAGCAGGGTCATGGGCGGTGCGACGCCCTGGCCGCCAAAACGTGACCCGAGCAAGTCGAAATTTTGCAGCGCCGCGTCCACATCCGTGGCATAGATGCCCAATCGGGTCACGTTGGCGAGGGTCATTCCCGCCCTTTTCACCACAGCTTCCAGATTGTCGAGCGCGAGGCCGATCTGCGCCCGCATGTCGCCGTCGTGCTGCAGGTTTCCCCCGTCATCCACGGAGGTCTGACCCGAACAGATCAACTGGCGGGTCACGCCCTCGATCAGTTCTGCTTGGTTGTATCCCAGTTTCACCGACCAATCGCTGGGGTTCACGGCCTGTCGTTGCATCATTCTGAAATCCTTTGTTGCGGGTTGATGTGATCGGTATGGAATGAAATAGTGCCATATCCTGTCACCATTCATGCTATGCTTGTCTCATGACAGCCCGAGCAAGACAGGAAGACATCGTCCGCAGCCTGCGACGCAGTGGTGCGACAACCGTGGATGCATTGGCCGCAGAGGTCGGAGCCTCCCGCCGAACCGTGCTGCGGGACCTGTGCGCCTTGCGGGATGAGGGATACGTCATTCACTCGGATGTGGGGCGCGGTGGCGGGCTTCGGCTTGACCCTCAGTCGATGCAGACCACCGCACGGCTTTCCGTGCCCGAGGTGTTCGCCCTGTTGATCAGCGTCGCGTCGATGCGGGCGGCAGGACACTTGCCGTTCTCGGCACTGGCCGACTCGGGTCTTGCCCGGATCGAAAGAGCCTTGCCGTCGGACAAAATGCGCGACTTGCGCCGTTTTCTCGATTGCCTGCATGTGGGCAAGCTGTCCCCTCTGCAGGACCTGTCCGACATGGGGCCGATGGACCCCGCGTTACTGCCCGCTTTCGAGACCGCCTTTCTGGAACGACGGTTGATCCGGTTCGACTACCGTGACGCCAAAGGCATCGCGACCCGGCGGCTGGTGGAACCTCAGGCCATGTTGATCCTGCCGCCGCTTTGGTACCTGGTGGCCTGGGATCCGACGCGCGGGGATTTCCGGCATTTCCGCATGGACCGCATCGGCGGGCCGGAGGCCATCGAGGGCACGCGGTTCAACCGCCGCCGTGTTCCGTTCGAGGATGATGTCTGCCCCTATCGGGAGCTGGCGCGATAGCTGCATTGGCTGGCCAATGGCGTTCGATGCTTGCAGGGCTGACTTTGCAGGACTATTCCGGTTGCGAATAAGTTTCAGGGAGCCACCAGATGTCCAGCAACCAGCGATTTGACAAATCCAGACTGCCCAGCCGCCACGTGACCGAAGGTCCGGCGCGCGCGCCCCACCGGTCCTATTACTACGCGATGGGCATGACGGACGAGGAAATCCATCAGCCACTGGTCGGCGTCGCGACCTGCTGGAACGAAGCCGCCCCCTGCAACATCGCGCTGAACCGGCAGGCTCAGGCCGTCAAACTGGGGGTGAAAGCCGAACAGGGCACGCCGCGCGAATTCACCACCATCACCGTGACCGACGGTATCGCCATGGGCCACGAGGGCATGCGGTCTTCTCTCGCCTCGCGCGAGGCGATTGCCGATACCGTGGAACTGACCATGCGCGGCCACTGCTATGACGCGATCGTGGGCCTTGCGGGCTGTGACAAATCCCTGCCGGGCATGATGATGGCCATGCTGCGGCTTAACGTGCCTTCGGTGTTTCTCTATGGCGGGTCGATTCTGCCGGGCAAGGTGCCCAGCGGTGCGAAGGTCCCCGAAAGCTTTGCCGAGCGTGACCTGACGGTTCAGGACATGTTCGAAGCGGTCGGAAACTTCCAGAACGGCACCATGACCGAGGCCGAGCTGGAAATCCTCGAACGGGTCGCCTGCCCGTCCGCCGGCGCCTGTGGCGGCCAGTTCACCGCCAACACCATGGCCTGCGTGTCCGAGGCGATCGGCCTTGCGCTGCCCAACTCATCGGGCATGCCAGCACCTTACGAATCCCGTGATGAATATGGCAAGGCGTCGGGCGCGGCGGTGATGAACCTGATCGAAAAGAACATCCGCGCGCGCGACATCTGCACCCGTGAGGCGTTCGAGAACGCAGCGCGGATCGTCGCCTGTACGGGCGGGTCCACAAACGCGGGCCTGCACCTGCCCGCGATGGCGCATGAGGCGGGCATCGACTTCTTCCTTGATGACGTCTGCGAAATCTTCCGCGACACCCCCTACTTCGTCGACATGAAACCCGGCGGGTCGCATGTGGCCAAGGATCTCTACGAGGCAGGCGGTGTGCCGGTCGTGATGAACGAATTGCGCAAGGCCGGGCTGATCCATCTCGACTGCATGACCGCCACCGGCTATTCCATCGGCGAGGTTCTGGATCAGGTCACGCGCGAGGCGGACGGCAAGGTGATCCATTCGGTCGCCAACCCGATCAGCAAGACCGGCGGCGTCGTGGGCCTCAAGGGCAACCTCGCCCCCGAGGGCGCTATCGTGAAGATCGCCGGGATGAGCGAAGACGACATCGTCTTTACCGGCCCCGCGCTGGTGTTCGAATGCGAACAGGATGCATTCGAGGCAGTGCAGAACCGCAGCTATTCCGAAGGCGACGTTTTCGTCATCCGCAACGAGGGCCCCGCCGGGGGTCCGGGCATGCGCGAGATGCTTGCGACAACCGCCGCCCTGTCCGGTCAGGGCATGGGCAAGAAGGTCGCGCTGATCACCGATGGCCGCTTTTCCGGCGCGACGCGGGGGTTCTGCGTGGGGCACGTCGGACCGGAAGCCGCGCATGGCGGGCCGATCGCGCTTCTCAAGAACGGTGACATGATCACGCTCAATGCCATCGAGGGGTCGATCACCGTCGATCTGACGGATGAGGAACTCGCCAAGCGGAAGTCCGAATGGAAAGGCGCGCGGCCCACGAACTACGCCTCTGGTGCGCTGTGGAAATATGCGCAACTGGTCGGTCCGACCTACCTCGGAGCCGTGACCCATCCGGGTGCCAAGGCAGAAACCCATGACTACATGGACCTTTAAGGCGCCGCTGGCCGCGATGTCGATGATTGCCCTGTCCGCCTGCGAAGGCGGCCAGGGCGCCAATTTCTTTGCCGGTACGCTGACGGCGGACCCCAAACCGCTGTCCCAGGCGGATATGGCCGGAGGGGCCGTCACCCTGGTGGCGCCTTCGGGCTTTTGCATAGACAGCGCCAGCCTGAAGAGCCGGTTCGCCCTCATGGCGCGGTGCGACAGGCTTGGCGCGCCGTCCGCCGCAGGTGCCGCGCCTCTCGGCGTCATCACCGTCAGCCTGTCCAACGCCGACCCCGGCAGTCCGCTGCCCGATCCGCAAACCACGGGCACGGCGCATGGCCTGACGGCGATCTCGGCGGTGACAGGTGACGACAACAGCGTCATCTTCCGCGCTACCGGCCCAGCCCCGACCGGCGCGCTGGACAGCAGGCATTGGCGCGGCACCGCGTTGATCAATGGGCAGATGCTGGGCGTGGCGCTTTATGGGCCGGAGGGCGACGCCGAGACACAGGAGGAAGGGCGCGACGTGATTTCGGCGCTGCTCGAACGAACGCGCGGCGCGACCTGACAATTGTTTCCGCACCGGAAACACCGCGGCAAGCCGCGCGAGATTGTGGCCAATTTGTTTGAACGATGCTCTGCCTCTGGGTAAGGTGCCAAAAAACAAAGGCTTCGTGTAGATGTCCAAACTTGGTTTCGGCTTCCTTGATAGCAAGGTTTTCTCGCGCAACATTCAGCGTTGGGCACGCGCGGCACGTATGGCGGGCAAGACGGATCTGCCGCAGCTGCGTCGTCAACGGAACCGGGCGCGGGTGTTGAAGTTTCACCTCGATAAACTGATCCACACCGCGGATGAGCGGCTGGCGCTGCCGATGATCGGGTCGACCAGCTTTCCCAAACCCCACAACGCCGACTGGGCCTGGCGGCCCGAACTCTGGCGGGGGCCACTGCCGACACCCGGGTTGAGCTCGGTTCAAACGAAAAGCCAGCTGGGCGACGAGGTCACGCTGTTTCACGACTGCGCGTATTCGGAACTGACGCTGCGCCAGATGCGCAACCTGCGCGAGGAGGACCTGGCCCCCTACGGCTTGCGGCTGGACGTGTTCCGGTTCGACGGCTCTTTTCTTTCGCTGGTCATCGACCTGCCGGACGAGGGCGTGCTCGGGCTGAAACGCACGCACCTGCTGCGCATGGATGCCATCGTGGAGATGGAAAAACCGCTGGAAATCTTCGCGCGGCTTAACATCCGGCATGGGCCGAATACCGAACAGATCGTACGGGAGTTACCCCTGAACGAAGAACATCACCGGGTCGAATTCGACCTGGCGTATTCCAACCTGAACGAAAAACGGGTGGAACGGGCCTGGATCGACGTGATCTTTGAAGGTCCGCAGATGAACGAAGTGATCCTGCGCGACCTCACGTTCTCGCGCCGTCCGCGCGCCCAGCTTTAGGGAGTATTTCCATGTCCACACTGGAACTGACCAAGACCAAGATGCGCCAGGGCGTCTGGGAGGGCGTGATCACCGGCGCAGGCGCCGAGACACCCAAATTGGAGGTCACACACCAAGAACGCGCCGTGGACAGTTTCGAACTGGTGCACAATGACAAGGCAGACCACTGGCTGCTGTCCATCACCATTCCGCCCGAAGCCGTATCGGACGGGATGCAGACCCTGGTGATCCGCGATTGCGCCGCTGACACCGACATCGGGCACATCACGCTGATGGCCGGAGAGGTGCTGGGCGACGATATCCGGGCGGAAGTGGACCTGCTGCGCGCGGAACTGGACATGCTGAAACGCGCGTTCCGTCGGCACTGCGTCGAGACAACCTGAACCGCACAAATGCGCCGCCTCAGGGAAAGGTCCGCAGGCCGTTTAGCCGGTCGTATCAGATGATGTACCACGGCGAATGGCAGCTTCGAGCCGAACTTGACCGATGCCGCAGGCTGCGTGAATGTCTGCGTTGGCAGACCTGTTGATGTCGACCTTTGAGCCATGAAACCATAGATTTTTAGAGCAATGGGTGAATACTTTGAAGAAAACTTCTGTTGTTCTGAAACGTCAGGTTCCCATTCGTTTCGATGAAGCGCCTCGATCTTGGCTGGGTGGGCTTCCAATGATGCCAAGTCACACCAAGTGGCCACGCGACGATGAGGGTGCTCCACTGCACTTCGTTGCACAGATTTGCAGCGGTGATCTACCCCAAACTCTCTGGAATGGTTTGGGGCCGCGCAAAGGTTGGCTATTGCTCTTTGTGGAGACCCTGAAGCTTGAGGATCACGCCGAAAACAATGCCGTGCAGGTCTTACACACCCCTCGCTTGGGCGCCGAGCGCCAACCACCAGATGATGCGCCGACCGTCCGCCACTCGATGTCCGACTATATCGACTATACATCGCCCAAGATCAGGCCAGGTGTCCCGAAGTTCTGGCGTAGGTGGCCCATCGATATCGTTGTACAAGAGTCTGAATTTAACCAGATTGGCCCTGAAGAGGGTGGCCCTCCCCCGGTTCAGGGTGAAGACCTTTACGAAGCACCTGTGGCGCAGAACAGCTTTGATGAGATTTCTTCCGCACTAAATCGCCCTCTGACATGGCGTGGCGCACGCTATGTTGTCGAAGGAGTTCTGAGAGATCTGAAACCTGATCAGTTCGAGCGCAATTTTGTCGGGAATAGCGGATTACTGAGCGCGCCTGAATTCGACCATAGCGGGCTAATGGAAGAGATAAGCAAGCGCGCCATGCAAAGCCCGGACTACCAAGGCGGGCCTATCAACAAATTTGGTCGATACAGGGCTCTTTTCGAACGTATTGAAACCGAGGTGCGTGCCGATCGTTGCACCGGATGGGTCAAACGGGCTTACGCGTGTTTTGATGCGGAAATCGCCGAATTCGCCGCCATGAAGGCCGAGCTTGAACAAGCGCATGCAGAGGGACGGACAGACTCGCTAGCAAGAAAGGGCAGCGTCAGTCTTCCATTGGAAGGGGTGCTGTGGAACCTTGATCGCTATGTGGGATATCGCAAATCTCTGGACGAAACGCTCGCAGAATATCCCGGTCCCGATCCTGAGGCGGCATTAACAGAAGAAATAGGGCGCCTTGGCCGGGCCTATCTGACCTGGGGCAAGCGAATGGCTGACGGGGCAAAGGCCGCCATGCAGAAAATAGAATCGCAAGATCCTCAGACGCCCATTAGCGCGTTGGACTGGGAAGAGCTGACCACTGCATTTTGTGAAACCTCCGCTGAGTATTGGGTCAAGAGCGGCGAAGTTCTGGCCAAAAACTCCCGTAGCATTGACATGGAAAAACACGTCAGGATGGCAATTCGCGAAGATCTCCTTGACCTGTATACACATGACAATAATGCCCCAGAGACGCTCCCACGGGATATGCTTGAAACCATAGCAGCGTCTGCAAGATACATCGAACCGGGCCTGCCACATCGAATGGGAGGACTGCCTGATCTCGTCCAAAGTGACGCCATTGATCAAAACGATCAGCTGCTTTTTCAACTGGCAAGCGACCGGGCGATGGGGTGGATGTGGGGCGATGTCGGCGCTCTCTACGTAACGATCTCTGAGGGCGACTTACGGAAAAGTCGATTTGAACATGTCGAAGCATGGATTGAGGGGCATTGAAGAATAGAGGCTGTTTCAGAGGAACATTTTATCCCGCAAGCTGACATTCAGGCATACGGTTTGAACGCCCGCTTTGTCCCGCCTGGTCGACACCCATCGCAGACAGCTTCCGAAAATTTTTCGGGTGCTGCCGATCGTTTTGGCGTCATGCCAGCAAGGCCGCGCGGCGATCCCAGCCGCGTCATTCACGCAACAAGGCCCGCCGGGACCGGCGGGCCTTGTGCATTTCAGGACAGACTGAAAATCAGTCGTTGGGGCCAAGGGCCGACAACCCTTTGAGGATGTCGATGGCATAGGCCAGTTGGTAGTCCTCGTCCCGCAATTCGGCGGATTTCTCGGCCTTGGCACGGTCTTCTTCGATCTGCTTGATCTGATCCTCGGTCAGGCTGTCGTTGTTCAGACTCCCGCGCAGGTCGGCTTCGGACCGCAGCAGGCGGCGTGGCGTGTCCTCTTCCTCCTCGGTTTCCGGCTTGACCGGGGGTTGTGCGACGATGATATCGGGCGACACCCCGAGCGCCTGAATTGAGCGGCCCGAGGGCGTGTAGTAGCGCGCCGTCGTCAGGCGCATCGCGCCTTCGCCCCGCAGCGGCATCACGGTCTGTACCGACCCTTTGCCAAAGCTCTTGGTGCCGATGACCACCGCGCGGCGGTGATCCTGAAGGGCGCCCGCCACGATTTCGGACGCCGAAGCGGAACCGCCATTGATCAGAACGACCAGCGGCTTGCCCATGCTCAGATCGCCGGGTGTCGCGTTCACCCGGTCCCCGTCACCGGCATCCCGCCCGCGAGTGCTGACAATCTCGCCTTCTTCAAGGAAGGCGTCCGAGACTGCGATGGCCTGATTCAGCAGACCGCCCGGATTGTTCCTGAGGTCAATGACAAAGCCATTTACGGCCTCGATCCCACCTGCGTTTTCGATCTGGTCCTCGATGGCTTCCTTCATCTTGGGATAGGTCTGTTCGTTGAAGGTCGACAGGCGCAACACAACCGTATCGCCTTCGATCCGGGACCGGACGACCGTCAGCTCGATGGTATCGCGGACGATCGACACGTCGAAAGGCTCCTGCTCGCCCTCGCGGACCACCGTGATCACGATTTCCGAGCCGACCGGGCCGCGCATCAGTTCAACCGCATCGTCAAGCCCGAGGCCCAGCAGGCTCTCGCCGTCCACATGGGTGATGAAATCGCCCGCTTCGACACCGGCCTCATCCGCAGGCGTTCCGTCGATGGGCGAGACGACTTTGACGAATCCGTCTTCCTGCGTCACCTCGATCCCCAGGCCACCGAATTCGCCGCGGGTCTGTTCGCGCATCTTCAGGGCGTCCTTGGGTGACAGATAGCTCGAATGCGGGTCCAGCGACGTCAGCATGCCGTTAATCGCAGCTTCGATCAGCTCGCTGCTTTCCACTTCCTCGACATACTGGGCGCGGATGCGTTCGAAAATGTCGCCGAAGAGGTCCAGTTGCTCGTAGACGTTTTCGGTCTTGGCCGCCTCCTGGGCAAGCAGCGGCGCCGCGATCTGAGTTGTGGCGATCACACCTGCAACCGTGCCGCCAAGGGCGGCCATCAGAAATTTCTTCATTGCCTATTCATCCTTCTCGGTCCGGAACCACGCTTCTGGGTCCTGTGGAATGTTGTCTCGTCTTACTTCTATATAGAGCGTTTCAGTGCGGTCAGTGCCAGAGGCATCACGATCGGGTGACAATTGCGCTCCACTTTCCGTCGCGCCGCCCGCACCCGTCTGGCCCATCAGTCCGATCGGCGTGCCTGCGGCGATGACCTGGCCCGCCTCGCCATAGACCACTTCAAGCCCGGCAAGCACAAACAATGTCCGCGCTTCGGGTTCGAGGATCACGACATTGCCGAAATCCAGAAGCGGTCCGGTATAGCGTATGGTGGCGGCGGTCGGGCTGGTGACGATCGCACGCGCACGGGTGGCCATGATGATGCCGGGGCGCTTCACCCCCGCCGCATCCGCCTGTCCGGCACGGCGCAGTATCAGCCCCTGCACTGGCAAGGCCAGCTCACCGATCCGGCCTTTCAGGCTCACCGGTGCCGGTTCGACCTCGTCGGTCACGATCTCGGACAGGCCCGATGCGAAACCGTCCAATGTCTCGGTGGACGCGATAAGGATCGCGGTGCGCACCGGGTCGGCGGTAAACCGCATGGGCAGGTCCGTCCGGTTGGCCATCGCCTGGTTCAGCTCGGTCCGCGCCGCCTGCACCTGGGTCAACCCGTTCTGCAGACGCTCCGCGGCGTCCACCTGCAGCAACCGCAAGGTCTTTACATCCTCAAGGTCACGCCGCAGCGCATCGGCCTGCCGGTTCAGCGCCGGAGACAGCTCGGCCAGCAGCATGCCCGCGCGGGCGGTCCCAACCGGCCCGTCCGGGTGGAGAAAAGCGGTCGGAGACGGGTTGCCTCCGATGCTTTGCAAAACCCCGAAGAGCTGAGCGACCTCGCCATCGCGCGACTGCAGCTTTTTCGACAGCTGCGCCTCGTTGATGGCGGCCTGCCGAAGCCCGTCGCGCATCGCGCCGAGGCCCTTTTCATAGGCCTGGATCGTTTCGGTCAATGCCTGCACACGGTCACGGGCGCCCTCTGCCTTGTCCAGCATCGCCGCGGCGGCCTCCAGCTCCTTCGCAGCGGCCCGCGCTTCGGTCATCGCGGCTGTCTGGGCGAAACCGGCCCAGGGCCAGATGAGCAGCAGAAGGGCAAACGCGCGGATCATGACAGCAGGCTTTTCCCCGTCATCTCCTGGGGTTGCGGCAATCCCATGAGGTGCAGCACCGTGGGCGCAAGATCGGCCAAACGGCCACTGGCCAACCGCGCATCCGGCCCGGCACCGACCACAGCCACAGGCACCGGGTTCAGCGTATGCGCCGTGTGCGCGCCGCCGGTGTCGGGGTCAATCATGGTTTCACAGTTCCCGTGGTCGGCAGTCAGGATCAGTGCGCCGCCCGCTGCCTCCAGCGCATCCATCACCTGCGCCAGCCCCGCGTCCACAGCTTCGCAGGCGGCAATCGCGGCATCAAGATCGCCGGTATGGCCTACCATGTCAGGATTCGCATAGTTCACCACGATCAGGTCGTAGCCTTCCCTGATCGCGCGCACGAAATGCTCTGTCACCTCGCCCGCCGACATCTGAGGCTGCTGGTCGTAGGTCGCTACGTTCGGGGACTTCGGCATGTACCGGTCCTCGCCCTGCGACGCCGTTTCCTCGCCCCCGTTCAGAAAGAAGGTGACATGGGGGTATTTTTCGGTTTCCGCCAGCCGAAACTGGCGCTTGCCCTGCTGCGCCACCCAGGCCCCCAGCGTGTTCGGCAGCTCGGGCTTCTTGTACATGGTAGTCATATAGGCCGCATGGGCCTCAGAATATTGCGCCATCCCCATGCAGGCCGCCCACCGGGGCCGCGCCGTCGCGTCGAAGGAATCGAACTGCGGATCAGCCAGCGCCGCCATGATCTCACGCGCGCGGTCGGCGCGGAAATTCAGGCAAAAGAAGCCGTCGCCATCCGCCGCCCCGGCATAATCGCCGATGATCGTGGCAGGGATGAATTCATCGTCCGTGCCATTCTCATAGGCAGCTTCGACCGCCGCCTGCGGGCTGTCCGCCCGCGCCGCCTTTCCCTGGGTGATGGCGTCGAAGGCGGATTGCACCCGGTCCCAACGGTTGTCGCGGTCCATGGCGTAATAGCGTCCCGTGACGGTACCGATACGCGCATTTTGCGGCAAATGCGCGATCAGGGTCTCGAAATACGCCAGCGCGGACCGCGGGGCGACATCGCGCCCGTCCGTCAGGGCGTGGATGACAACCGGCACGCCCGCCGCGCAGAGCGCACCAGCCGCCGCGATCATGTGGCTGACGTGGCCGTGCACCCCGCCGTCCGACACCACGCCCATGACATGCGCCGTGCCGCCGCTGTCCTTCATCGCGCGAATGAACGACAGCAGCGACGGGTTGCGGGCAAAGTCGCCGTTTTCGATGGCCAGGTCGATCTGGCCAAGGTCCATCGCCACCACCCGGCCCGCGCCGATATTGGTATGCCCGACTTCGGAGTTGCCCATCTGGCCGCTGGGCAGACCGACATCGGGACCGTGGGTGATCAAGGTGGCATTGGGACAGGTCGCCATGATGCGGTCGAAGGTCGGCGTTCGCGCCAGCGCGGGCGCGTTGCCGGTCCGATCCTCCCGCACACCCCAACCGTCGAGGATGCACAGGACCACGGGCTTCGGGACGTTCATCTGGGGCTGCTCCAACTTGTTTTGTGGCCTTTTAGCCGTTGTGATGCCTGCCGTGAACCTCTTTCCTCTCACAATCTCACGATGCGCGGCAATCGGACCGGGCTGACCGAACATGGAGGGGCCATCGCAGCGGCGGGTCTTGTTCCCGCCCCGCGCTTTGGGCATAACAGGCCCTGCAACAGCCCTTTGACCAAGGACCGCCCCCAATGAGCCAGCCTGCGCCCGAAACCCGGATCGTGAACACCTATCGCATTGCCTGCGACGGGGGCGAAGGGGGGCTGGGCCATCCGCGTGTCTGGCTGCAGATCCCACGCGACACCGGCTGGGTCGAATGCGGCTACTGCGACTGCAAGTTCATTCATAGCGATTTCGAAGGCAAGGTCTGACGGCGCGGCGTCCGGCCGCCCGTTACGGCCACCAATTGCCGGTAGGTCTGATTGCCCGCTGGCAGGCCCACCAGCTTCGTGGCACAAGTGTGCAAACCTGAGGGGAGCGCATCCATGTCCGGCACATTCGGCAAAGGCCACCACCTGCACCTGATCGACGGCTCGGCCTTTATCTTTCGCGCCTATCACGCACTACCGCCGCTGACGCGCAAGTCCGACGGGCTGCCCATCGGGGCGGTGTCGGGCTTTTGCAACATGATCTTCAAGATGGTTGAAGACAACAGCGGCCCCGATGCGCCAACACATGTGGCCGTGATCTTTGACAAGGGCAGCCACACCTTCCGCAACGACATGTACGACCAGTACAAGGCAAACCGCGAGGCCATGCCAGAGGACCTGCGCCCGCAGATTCCGCTGACCCGCCAGGCGACCGAAGCGTTCAACATCGCCTGCAAGGAACTGGAAGGGTACGAGGCCGACGACATCATCGCGACCCTGGCGCGCCAAGCGCGGGAGGCCGGGGGACGCTGCACCATCATCAGCTCTGACAAGGATCTGATGCAGCTGGTCGGTGACGGGGTCGAAATGCTGGACGCGATGAAGAACACGCGCATTGATCGCGACGGCGTTTTCGACAAGTTCGGCGTGTACCCGGACCGTGTGGTGGATGTGCAGGCGCTGGCGGGTGACAGTGTCGACAACGTGCCCGGTGCCCCCGGTATCGGGATCAAGACCGCAGCCCTTCTGATCAATGAATATGGCGATCTGGACTCACTGCTTGAGCGAGCGGAAGAGATCAAGCAACCGAAACGCCGCCAGACCCTGATCGACCACGAAGACCAAATCCGGCTGAGCCGCAAGCTGGTCCTGCTGGACGACCAGACCCCGCTGGACTTTACCCTTGACGATCTTGACGTGCGCGAACCGGATTCCGACAGGCTGCTGGCCTTCCTCGCCGAGATGGAATTCCGCACCCTGACCAAGCGCGTGGCCGAAAAGATGGGCCGGGAAATGCCCACGATCGAGGACACCCCCGCCCTGCCCGATGCACCGCAAATCGACGATATCCCGTTTGACACGGACAAGTATGAGCAGGTCGGTGATGCAGAGGCGCTGAAGACATGGATCGACGCGATCTATGAGGTCGGCCATGTGGCGATAGATACCGAAACCACCGGCCTGAATGAAATGACCGCCGAACTGGTCGGCATTTCGCTTGCGGTCGAACCGGGCAGAGCCTGCTACATCCCGCTGATCCACAAGGCGAACCGGGGCGACGACCTGTTCGGCTCGGACGATCTGGCCGAGGGACAGATGGGGCTGGATGATTGTCTCGACATGCTCAGGCCGGTGCTGGAAGACCCGAGCATCCTGAAGATCGGGCAGAACATGAAATACGACGCCAAGATCTTTGCCCAGATCGGCATCAAGGTTGCGCCCATCGACGATACCATGCTGATGTCCTACGCCCAGCACGCGGGCCTGCACGGGCACGGCATGGACACGCTGTCCGAACGCTATCTCGACCATACGCCGATCCCGATCAAGCCGCTGCTGGGGTCCGGCAAATCCGCGATTACCTTCGACAAGGTGCCACTGGAAGACGCGGTGAAATACGCGGCGGAAGACGCCGACATTACCCTGCGGTTGTGGAAACTGCTGAAACCGCAGCTCCATGCCGCGCAGGTGACGAAGGTCTACGAAACGCTGGAACGCCCGCTGGTCCCCGTGCTTGCGGACATGGAGCGTGCCGGCATCAAGGTGGACCGCGACACGCTTTCGCGGATGTCCAACGCCTTCTCTCAGAAGATGGCAGGGCTTGAGGACGAAATCTACGGACTTGCGGGCCGCAAGTTCAGCGTGGGGTCGCCCAAACAGATCGGTGAAATCCTGTTCGACGAGCTGAACCTCGACCTGCCGGATGGAAAGAAGCCCGCAAAGGGCAAATCCGGGGCCTGGAGCACCGGTGCCGATGTGCTTGAGGACCTGGCCACCGTGCACGACCTGCCGCGCCGGATCCTCGACTGGCGGCAGATGGACAAGCTGAAATCGACCTATACCGACGCGCTGCAAAATCACATCAACAAGGACACAGGACGCGTTCACACGTCATATTCCATCGCCGGAGCATCCACCGGGCGGCTCGCCTCCACCGATCCGAACCTGCAGAATATCCCGATCCGATCCGAAGAAGGTCGCCGCATCCGCGAGGCCTTTGTCGCCGAAGAGGGCAAGACGCTGGTGGCCCTCGACTATTCCCAGATTGAACTCCGCATCCTTGCCCATATCGCCGACATTCCCGAGCTGAAGCAGGCCTTTGCCGATGACATCGACATTCACGCCCTGACCGCGTCAGAGATGTTCAATGTCCCGCTGGACGAGATGACACCGGACATCCGGCGCCAGGCCAAGGCGATCAACTTTGGCGTGATCTACGGCATCTCCGGCTTCGGCCTTGCCCGCAACCTGCGCATCCCGCGGGCAGAGGCACAGGGCTTCATCGACCGCTATTTCGAACGCTTCCCCGGCATCCGCACCTACATGGATGACACCAAGGCATTCGCCAAGAAACACGGTTATGTGCAGACCCTGTTCGGGCGCAAGATCCACACACCGGAAATCGGCGCAAAGGGTCCGCGCGCCGGGTTTGCCGCGCGCGCGGCGATCAACGCGCCCATACAGGGCACCGCCGCCGACGTGATCCGCCGCGCCATGATCCGCATGCCCGAGGCCATTCGCGACCTGCCCGCAACCATGCTGCTGCAGGTCCATGACGAATTGCTGTTCGAAGTGGAACAGGGCGCGGAGGAAACCCTGATCACCACCGCCCGGGACGTCATGGAAACCGCCAACGACCCGGTGGTGAAACTAGACGTGAAGCTGACGGTGGATGCCGGGCAGGGTGGCAACTGGGCGGAAGCGCATTAGGCGCCTCCGTCACCGGAACGACGATCCCTGACCGCGTCGCTTCCTCCTCGTTCACGCGGGTGATGCGCCCGGACATGTCACAGGAGAGCGTTATCCGCTTTTCAATCATCATCGCCCTGATCCTCGCCCTGTCCGCCGTGGGGCTGACCTATGAAATTGCTGCTGGCCGCGTGCTTGCGCCGTTTTTCGGCACCTCACTGCTGACCTGGACAACGGTGATCGCGACAGTTCTGGGTGGCTTCTCGCTTGGCAGTGCGCTGGGTGGCATCGTGGCGGAACGCCCCCGCGCGAAAGCCCTGCGCGACGTACGCGGCGCGCTGGTCGCGACTGCCGTATTGATGGCTGTATCGCCCACACTGCTGGGCCTGATCCACGCATGGGGCGCACGCGGCACGGGCGGTATGATGCTGAGCGTGATCGTCGTGTTCTTCCCTGCCTCGGTCTGTGTCACCATCCCCTCGCCCCTGCTGGCCAAACTCGCCATAGAGGCGCGGCCGGGACGAGAAGGGTCTTCGCTGGGCTTTGTGCTGGCAGCCGGATCCGTAGGCGCCATCTTTGGTGCCATCCTCGCTGGTTTCGTGGCCCTGCCGCTGATCGGCTCCACCGCCACTTTCGCCGCCTGCGGCGCCTCGGCATTGCTGTGCCTGCCGTTCCTGCGCGGCGGGGATACAGGCACGCGCGGCGTTACACTGGCGGCTGCGGGTTTCGTTGCCTTTGCCGGCGTCGCGGGCGCACCGGCCTGTCAGTACGAATCCGGGCTGTCCTGCCTGCATGTGTCCCAGCGCGGCCCGGAAGTGCGGTTGATCTCGGACGGCACGATCCAGGCTGCGGAACGTCTGCCGCCAACCGGGGCGGAAGATGGTGCCGTTGATCTGGCGTTGAGCTACACCGACTGGATCTGGGCACGCATGGACCGCGATCTGGGGCCGGACACATCGGTTCTGTTCGTCGGCGGCGGCGGATACAGCCTACCGACAAAGCTGCTGTCTTCGCGCCCCGAAGCCAGCGCGCTGGCGGTAGAGATTGACCCGCTGGTGACAAAGGTGGTGCGGATGCACATGCCCCACGCCTCGGACATGATCGCAGGGACCGGCCATGTGGTTAACGAAGAACCGGAAGGCGGCAATCGGCTGGGGATCGTCCACGCGGACGGACGGGTGTTGCTGAACGAGACGAACCGCCGCTTCGATGCCGCGGTGATGGATGCGTTTTCCTCCGGCTCGGTTCCGGCGCACCTTGTCACGGTAGAGACCTTTGCCCGACTGCGCGAAATCGTCGACGGGCCGGTCTACGTCAACCTTCTGGACGCGCCCGATGGCCCCTTGGCGCGCGGCGTGCAGGCGATCCTGCGCCAGGTCTATCCGCATATCCAGGTCGTTCGCGGTGAGGTGAACGCGCGGGGACGCACCAACGTCCTGTTTGCCGCGTCTCCCCAACCGCTTGACCCTCTGGATCCCGTGCCTGGCGGTTATGTACCCGCCCGCATCGCGGAGGCCCGCGCCTTTACCGACGATCGCGGCTGGGTCGGGCACCGGTAGACCGGCGCGCTGCCGCCCGTCATCCTTGGCGCACCAGCCGGTCCACCAGACGGCGGGTCAGCGGCGCGACCAGCAGGACCGCCGGAAAGGCGATGGCCCAGCTTGTCATCCATGCGCCCATCCAAAGCAGGAATACCCCCTCGCCTAGCCCGGCGGCACGCAGTGTGGCAATGCCGGAGACCATGCTGGACATCAGCCCCGACAGGATCAGGCCAAAGAGGATCGGGGCGTATCTGGCGGGGATCATCGGCGCTTCGTCCAGTTCAGGGTTTTCTCGGTGGGACCGCCGGGGTGGTATTCACCGCTGACATACCCCTGATATTCCGTCGCTTCGAGCCGGGCAAAAAGCTGGTCAAAGTCCACCTCTCCGCTGCCCGGCGCGCTGCGGTCGGGGCTGTCGCCGATCTGCACATGGGCGATGATGTCGCGATATGCATCCAGCACCGCCACCGCGTCGCCGTGGATCATCTGCGCGTGGTAGCTGTCGTATTGCAGCGCGACATTGGGGGCCGCGACCGCGGCCAGGATTTCGGCGGCCAAAGCGTAGTCGTTCAGAAAATAGCCGGGCATCGCCACGGGATTCAGCGGCTCGATCGTCAGGCTGATGCCCTTGGGTGCCTCCGTCGCAGCCCAGCGCAGGTTTTCGATGAAAGTAGCGCGCGCCGCATCGCCTTGGGCCTCTCCGGCCATGACATGGATCATCGGCACGCCCAGCGCCGTGGCATAGCGAAAGGCACGGCGCATGTCGTGACGGAACCGGTCCACCGCATCGGGTTGCGCGGCAAACCCACGCGGGCCGCCGGTGTAGTTGGGCGGGGGCGCGTTGATCAGGATCAGCGACAGACCATTGCGGCCTAACGCCGCCTGCGTTTCCGGAGCGGGCGTATCGTAGGGAAACAGAATCTCGACCGCGTCGAAGCCCGCCGCTGCCGCGGCATCGAACCGGTCGAGAAACGGCAGCTCAGGCCAGAGAAGGCTCAGGTTGGCGGCGAATTTCACGGTATCACTGGCCCTGCGGCAATTCCTCGGACGGGATCATGCCAAAGAACCTGCCGCCTGACCACAGGCCAAACCACCCTTGCCGGTGCACACCCATCTCCACCAGGCGGTAAAAGCTCTTGCGGTCGATGAGCGCCTCCAGATTGCGGCGCACCAGAACGTAGGGTGCGGGTTCTCCCGTCTGGTCGTCGCGCACGACCCGGATAGGATGGTCCGGCCCGGCGGTCACGTGATCCTCCACGTTTGTCACGAAATGCAGGGACTGATCCTCTCCCTCACCCTCCGCCTCGAAGTCGATGGCGATGAAGGGAGCGTCCTCTACCGTGATGCCGAATTTTTCCACCGGCGTTTTCAGGAAATAGTCATCCCCCTCGCGCCACAGAATCGATGCGAACAACTTGACCAGTTCCGGTCGGTTGATGGGCGTGCCTTCATGAATCCATGTTCCGTCGCGCCGGATCTGCATGTCCATATCTCCGGAAAACGGCGGGTCCCATTTTTCCAGCGGGGGCATTCCGCGCGATTTTGCCGCTTTTGCAGACTCTGCGAGGCTTTCCGCCGAGGGGGTCACGGTTTTTTGTCCACTCATTGCTTTTGCCATTCCCGATTTGAGAGATACACTTAGACTAACCGATATAATCCAAGGAACGCGATTGTCATGAGTGATGCGGAAGACATGGTCGCCGAGATCGAGACGCTGGGCGTCAAACTGGCCGAAGCGAAGGACTCCATCACGCGGCGCTTCATCGGTCAGGAACGGGTGGTCGAACTGACCCTGACCGCGCTCCTGTGCGGCGGGCACGGACTTCTGATCGGACTGCCCGGCCTTGGCAAGACACGGCTGGTGGAGACCCTGAGCACAGTCATGGGGTTGGATGGCAACCGCGTGCAGTTTACGCCGGACCTGATGCCCGCCGATATTCTCGGCTCAGAAGTGCTGGACACCGCAGAGGACGGATCGCGCCGTTTTCGCTTTATCGAGGGGCCGGTGTTCTGTCAGCTTCTGATGGCAGATGAAATCAACCGCGCCAGCCCGCGGACGCAATCCGCGCTGTTGCAGGCGATGCAGGAAAAGACCGTGACCGTCGCGGGGCAAAGCCGCGCGCTGGGCGTACCGTTCCACGTGCTGGCGACACAGAACCCGATAGAACAGGAAGGCACCTATCCCCTGCCGGAGGCGCAGCTGGACCGTTTCCTGGTACGGATCGACGTGGCCTATCCCGACCGCGCGACCGAACGCGATATCCTTCTGGCCACCACGGGCGAGACGGAGGAACAATCTTCCCAGGTCTTCACGGCGGCCGAGTTACTGGCCGCACAGCGATTGCTGCGGCGGATGCCGGTGGGCGAATCGGTGGTCGAGCTGATCCTCGACCTCGTGCGGGCCTTCCGCCCGGAAGAGGAAGGCGCCAGCGCACGCGTGCGCGAAACCGTCGCCTGGGGTCCCGGTCCGCGCGCAGCGCAGTCTCTGATGCTGGCGGTCCGGGCGCGGGCGTTGTTGCAGGGCCGGCTTGCCCCCTCCGCGGAAGACGTGATCGACATGGCCCGTCCGGTTCTGAGCCACCGCATGGCGCTCAACTTCGCCGCGCGGGCGCGGGGGGACAGCCTTCAGGGCCTTATAGAGGAAACAGCCGCCAGTCTTTCCGGAACCAAGGCGGCAGCGTGACCGAAACCCCGATCTCCGGCAACCATACCCCCACGACACTGCGGGCCGGTGCCGAGGAGGAAGCCGCACGTCTGCCGGCCCTGCTGGCCCGGGCCGAGCATCTGGCGGGCGCGGTCCTGCTGGGCGCCCACGGGCGTCGGCGCGCCGGGACCGGCGATGATTTCTGGCAATATCGTCCCGCGCAGATCGGTGACAGCCGCCGCATGATCGACTACCGGCGGAGCGCCATGGGTGATCAGGAATTTGTCCGCGAGCGCGAATGGCAGATCGCGCAGTCAGTGATGCTGTGGATAGATCAGGGCGCATCGATGCGTTTTTCCAGCGATCCCAATCTGCCGCAAAAGGCCGACCGCGTGCGTGTGCTGGGCCTTGCGCTGGCGATCCTTCTGCTCAGGGGGGGTGAACGGGTCGGCCTGACCGGCACACGCCTGCCGCCCCGCAGCGGCAACCCACAGCTTCTGCGGCTGGCACAGGTGTTCTGCGAAGACGACCCGGCGGATTTCAGCCCGCCGGAGCACCGGGCGATGATTCCCCATGCCCGCGCCGTTTTCATCTCGGACTTCATGGGCGACATGAGCGGCGTGCAGCTTGCACTGACCAAAGCGGCGGATCGCGGAGTGCGCGGTGTGCTCTACCACGTACTCGACCCCTCGGAAGAGGCCTTCCCCTTCCGAGGCCGCACCATATTCGAAAGCGTCGGCGGCACGCTCAGACATGAAACGCTCAAGGCAAACGACCTGCGCGACCGCTATCTGGCGCGGCTGGCAGAGCGCAAGGCCGAGCTTCAGCGCCTGTGCGCCCTGACCGGCTGGCGCTACGGTGTGCATCATACGGACGCTTCAGCGCAGTCGGCCCTTCTGTGGCTCTATTCGGCGCTGGATGCCCGCGCGGGGGTTGCGGCATGACGGTTCTGGGCGGAATCGGGTTCACGGCCCCCTGGCTGCTGGCCGCGCTGGCGGCGCTGCCGATCCTCTGGCTGATCCTTCGCGCGGTGCCGCCCGCGCCCATCCGGCGGCGGTTCCCTGGCGTGGCGCTTCTGCTGGGGCTGAAGGACGACGAAAGCGTGTCTGACCGCACGCCCTGGTGGCTGCTGCTGTTGCGGATGCTGGCGGTCGCGGCGATCATTCTGGGCCTTGCCGGTCCGGTCCTGAACCCCCAAGAGGATCAGGCGCGGGGCAACGGGCCACTGCTGATCGTGTTGGACGGCACCTGGGCCGGGGCGACCCGTTGGCCCCAGCAGATGGAGGCGGTGGAGGCGCAACTTTCGCGCGCCGCCCGCGCAAATCGGACGGTGGCAATGCTGACCCTCACCCGCCCGGAAGAACCGGCATTCCAGGCCGCGGACGTGTGGCGCAGCCGGATCGCCGGATTCGCGCCAGCGCCCTGGCAGCCGTCTTCGGCGGATATTGAACGCGCGACGGCCATCGTCGACGGTATGGATGGCTTTGATACGTTGTGGTTCAGCGACGGGCTGGACTTTGAGGGCCGCGGCGAAATGCTGCAGACGCTGCAGTCACGGGGCGACGTGGAGGTCTATCAGACGGCGGCGAACGTGCTGGCGATCAGCCCCGCGACCTATGCGGACAGCGTGGTGAACCTGCAGGTGGCCCGCGCGGCCCCCGGTCCCGCGCGCGACGTGACGATCCAGGCCGAGGGCCGCGATCCCGCCGGGAATGCCCGTATCCTTGCCACCGCGACCGGCACTTTCGCCGAAGGCGAGACCACGGCCACCGCAGAGGTGTCGCTGCCCGCCGAACTGCGGTCGCGCATCACCGGTTTCGTCATCGCCGGTCAACGCTCTGCCGGGGCGGTGACGCTGGTGGACGACGCCCTGCGCCGCCGTGAAGTTGCGCTGATCGGCGGTCGCAACGACCGCGAGGGACTACAACTGCTGTCGCCTCTCCACTACATCGAACAGGCGCTGGCGCCGACGGCGGACCTGATCGACGGGTCGATCACCGATGTGCTGCCAGCAAACCCGGATGTCATCGTGCTGGCCGATATCGCGACCCTTTCTGCGGCCGAATCCGAACCGCTGACCGACTGGATCGAAAACGGCGGGATGCTGGTGCGCTTTGCCGGACCGCGGATCGCCGCCAGCGATGTCAGCCGCGTCGACGAAGACCCCCTGATGCCGGTCCGCCTGCGCGCGGGCGGGCGCAGCGTGGGCGGTGCGATGAGTTGGGGAGAGCCGAAGTCGCTGGCGGCATTCCGCGACACCTCCCCCTTTTACGGCCTGCCGGTGCCCGATGACGTGACCGTGACAGCCCAAGTCGTGGCCCAGCCTGATCCGACCCTCGCCGACCGTGTCATCGCATCGCTGAGTGACGGCACCCCACTGGTCACGCGCAAGACCGTCGGGCAAGGGCAGATCGTGCTGTTCCATGTGACCGCCACCGCGGAATGGTCCACACTGCCCCTTTCCGGCCTTTTCGTGCAGATGATGGAACGGCTGGCGGTTTCCTCTTCCGCGGCGCAGCCCGACGCGGGCGACCTTGAAGGCACGACCTGGACACCGCTGCGGATCATGGATGGATACGGGGTGCTGTCGGACGCGGGCACGCTGCCGGGTGTGGACGGCCCCGATCTGATCGGCGCACCGGCAGGGCCGGACCTTCAACCGGGTATCTACGGCAATGCGGATCGACGGCTCGCCCGAAACGTCTTTGCCGCCGACAGCACTCTGACCCCGGCGAGCTGGCCCGCCGGTGTGCCGTTGCGCGGGCTTGCCGTGCCACCCGAACAGCCCATCGCGGGCTGGCTTCTGAGCCTTGCGATCCTGCTGCTCCTGGCGGATGTGGTGGCATCGCTGGCCCTGTCGGGACGCCTGCTGGGACGCAAAAGCGGGGCGGTTGCAGGCGCGGCGATCCTCGCACTGTGTTTGCCGTTGGCCCCGGCGGACGCGCAGACTACGCCCCCCCAGACGACGGAAGAAGAAGACTTCGCCCTCGCGGCGACAAACGAGGTCACGCTGGCGCATGTCATCACCGGCGACAGCGAAGTGGACGATATTGCTGCGGCCGGGTTGCAGGGGCTGTCGGATGTGCTGTTCTTTCGCACCTCGGTCGAGCCAGCGCCCCCCACCGCTGTAAACCTTGAAACCGACGAATTGGCATTCTTCCCGATGCTGTACTGGCCGATCACACCGAATCAGCCGCGCCCCTCGTCCGAAGCCTATTCCAAGCTGAACACCTACCTGCGGTCCGGTGGAATGATCCTGTTCGACACGCGCGACGCCGACATCGCGGGCCTGAGCGGCACCAGCCAGAATGGCCGCAAGCTGCAGGAACTCGCCGCACCGCTGGATATTCCCCCGCTGGAGACACTGCCCGCCGATCATGTCCTGACGCGCACCTTCTACCTGCTTCAGGACTTTCCTGGCCGCTACAACAGCCGCGATGTCTGGGTGGAAGCCTCTCCGCCCGATGCGGAACAGATCGAAGGGATGCCGTTCCGCAATCTCAACGACGGTGTAACACCCGTGGTGATCGGCGGTAACGACTGGGCCGCGGCATGGGCCGTGCGCAGCGACGGTGCCCCCCTGCTGCCCATCGGTCGCGGTTATGCCGGAGAACGACAGCGGGAAATCGCGAACCGGTTCGGCGTGAACCTGATCATGCATGTGCTGACCGGAAACTATAAGTCGGACCAGGTCCATGTGCCTGCCCTACTGGATCGGCTGGGCCAATGAGCGCATCAATCGTCTTTGACCCCCTTGTGCCGATGGCACTGCTCCTCGTGGTGGCCATTGTCGCCGCGATATCGGTCATCCTCGCGATCTTGCGGGGGTTGAACGGCTGGGGTCTGCGCGCGGCGGCGGCGCTCGTGGTGCTGGGGGCCCTGGCCAATCCGTCCTATCAGCAGGAGGACCGAGCACCGCTGACAGACATCGTCTTCCTGGTCGAGGACGAAAGCGCCAGCCAGGGGTTGGGCGACCGCGCCGCACAGTCGCGCGAAGCCGCCACTGCGCTGGCCGCGCGCATCAACGCCCGCCCGAACACGGAACTGCGCCGCATCACCGTGCCCGATGGCGCGGGAGACGCTGGCACCGAGCTTGTGACCGCTCTGTCGAACGCGATGGCCGAGGAACCCCGCGCGCGCATCGCGGGCATCCTGGCGATCTCGGACGGGCGTATCCACGACGCCGACACGCCGATCGACCTGCCCGCGCCGCTGCACCTGCTGATGAGCGGAGAGGAAACCGACTGGGACCGGCGCCTGTCGGTTCGCAACGCGCCCGCCTTTGCCATCATCGGCGAGCCTGTGACCCTGACCCTGCGGATCGACGACCTGGGCGCGGCCCCGGCCAATGATACGCTGGTCCAGCTCGATATCTCCATCGACGGGGACGAACCGCAAAGCTTCCAGGTGCCTGTGGGCGAAGATCTGGAATTGCCGGTGACTTTGCCCCACGGCGGACGCAACGTGATCCAGTTCACCCTGCCAGAGGCCGAGGGCGAGCTGACCGACCGAAACAACACGGCGCTGATCCAGATGAACGGCGTGCGCGACCGTTTGCGGGTGCTTCTGGTGTCCGGCGAACCCCATCCGGGCGGCCGCACCTGGCGGAACCTGCTCAAATCCGACAGCTCGGTCGACCTGGTGCATTTCACCATCCTCCGTCCGCCGGAAAAACAGGACGGCGTGCCGGTCAACGAACTGTCTCTCATCGCCTTCCCGACGCGTGAACTGTTCATGGAGAAGATCGAGGATTTCGACCTGATCATCTTTGACCGTTACAAACGGCGCGGGATTCTGCCATCGCTCTACCTGGACAACGTCGCGAACTACATCCGCCAGGGTGGCGCCGTGCTGGTTGCGGCAGGGCCGGATTTCGCGACCGCCGACAGCCTGTTCCGCTCTCCGCTGGGGGCCGTGCTGCCCGCGACGCCGACGACCGCACGGGTCATCGAGGAACCCTACCTGCCGAAGGTAACGGACATCGGCAAACGACACCCCGTGACCGCTGGCCTGCCCTCTGCCGGGGACTGGGGCCGCTGGCTGCGCCAGATCGACGTCACCGACCCGCAGGGGAATGTGGTGATGGAAGGCGTGGACGAACGACCTTTGCTGGTGCTCAATCGGGTGGACGAAGGCCGGGTGGCGCTTTTGGCGTCGGATCACGCGTGGCTGTGGAACCGCGGCTACGAGGGCGGCGGCCCGCAACTGGAACTGCTGCGCCGCCTCGCGCACTGGATGATGAAAGAGCCGGAGCTGGAGGAAGAGGCGCTGACCGCCACCGCCGAAGGTCGCACCATGCGCATCCGCCGCCGGACATTGGACGAAACAGTGCCGCCGGTCACGGTGACAGCCCCCGACGGCAACACTGTGGAACTGACGCTGGAAGAAGTTTCGCCCGGTGTGTTCGAAACCGTCTTCGAAGGTCCTGAAATCGGGCTCTACCGGTTGGCGAACGGCGAACAGAACGCGGTGATCGGCCTGGGTCCTGCCGCGCCGCGTGAATTCGTCGAGACGATCGCGAGCGACACGGTCATGCGTCCGCTGGTGGACAGCCTGCGCGGCGGGGTGGCGCGGCTTGAAGAAGGGCTGCCACGCCTGCGCGATGTACGCCCCGGCAGGCCCGCCGCAGGACGCGGCTGGCTGGGCCTGACCCCGCGCGACGCCTACGAGACGCGCGATGTCACCCAGACACCGCTGTTACCGGGGTGGCTGGTACTGCTTCTCTCGGCGGTTCTGATCACAGGCGCCTGGCTGCGCGAGGGTCGGCGCTAGAGCGACCGGATCAGCAGCCCACCGGCCAGGAAAACCACGACGATCCCTGCGAGAACTTCGAGGACTGCGGCCATATTCGCCAGTCGCTTGGACCCGCTGATGCCCGCCAGCAGGCCGCCGCGCAGGCCGCCAGCTGCAAGCCCCACGGCGACAGTCACCAGGGCGGTGCCGAGGGCCATCGCAAACGCACCACCGATGCCAAGGCCCGCGATGCCCATTTGCCAGGTGATGACCAAAACAAAGAGCGCGCCGGAGCAGGGCCGGATGGCAATACCCAGGATCAGGCCCAGCGCCGCGCGCAGAGAATGCACCTGCCGCACCTGATCAAGCGTCGGACCGTGGGCGTGACCACAATCCTGGCAGACCCCGTCAGCGTCGACGTCGGCGTGTTGGTGGTGATGGTGCGCATGATCATGGGCGCGGTCTGCGCCTACGACCACAGCCGCCCGCACCTTGAGCGCCCCCCGCAACAGCAGCCACAGGCCAATGGCGGTGATCGCGGCGTAGCTGGCCGGCGCCATGATGTCTTCGGTTACGCCCACCAGCGCCTCGCGCCCCAGATCGAGCAGGAGCACCCCGGCATAGACGAGAAGAACGGCTGTCACCGCCTGCCCCAGCGACGCCATCAGCGCGATGAGGGACAGGCGCAGCATGGGCACGTCGCTGCCCATGCCATAGCCGCCGATCAGCACCTTGCCGTGACCGGGACCCGCCGCATGGGCCAGGCCATAGGCGAAACAGGCCCCCAGCAACGCCAGCACCGCGCCGTCATCCCCGGCCCGCGTGGCACGCAAAGCACCTGCTATGGTGTTTTGAAACGACCGCTGCAATCCCGCCGCCCAAAGGCTCAACTGATCGAACCCACCGAGATACCAGATCGCCGCCAAGGCCAGCAGCACCGCGAGCGCGGCAAACGTCAGGAGGCGTCGCATGTAACGATCACGGTCGTGGCAAGATCGGCACCGATGTTCGGCAGTCCCGCATCTTCCGGGTCGGTTTCGGCATCAAGCGCCGCAAGTTCATCGCGTACTGCCGCCAAGCCCTTGGTCAGGTCGGGCATTTCGACCCGGTTGCGGCATCCGTCCCGCCCCTCGATGGTGACGGGCAGCGTCACATCGTAGGCGGTGTAATAGGTCCGGTCATAGGGTCTGACTTCATAAGGGGGGCCATCCGCCGCAGCGCCGTCGACACTACGAAAATGGGTGGTGATCACGCGGCCGTCCTCAAGCACACCGGTATAGTCGCGAGGCCCGGACAACCGCAGTTCGGTACCGCCCTGCGAAATCTCCAGATCACCGTTGAAGCCTTCGATCCATTGCATGTCGAACCCGGTCAGCCTTGCCTGTTCCTCGTCCGTCAACTTGCCGTCAAAGTCCTGGTCCAGTTCCATGTCCTCGGTAACGAGCAGGGAATAGAGTTCGTCATACATCCAGGTCACTTCCACCTCGGCCAGACGGCCCTCGGCATCGAAGTGCAGTGTCAGCCCCGTGTCCACGAAGACATGCGGATGGGCGATCAGCCGGGGGGCCGACAGGCAGAGAAACAGGATGGCAGCCAGGCGTTTCATCGTCGCCACTCCTAGCCTATGCCGCGCGGGCCAGCAATGCTGTCGGAACGACTGTGGCAGGCGTTGGCCGATCTGGCAGGGTCAGTCCAGCCGGACTTCGACCTCTGCGCCGCGGCCCGTCGCGTCGATGACGCGAATGCGCGAGAATCCCGGCCCCAGGCCGGGAATGATGGCATCCCGCCGCCGCACCTCCGTCAGCACAGGTGCACCGTTCACCAGCACCGTCATGGGCAAGACGCCCGAACGCCATTTCAGCGGAATGCCCTCGCCGCTTTGTCGCAGGGTCGCGCCATCGGGCGGGAAGGTCACGGTGGGCGCAAGTTGGTCGCCAGTGAATACCGCGCCTCGGCCACGAAACCGCTGCAGGGGTTTCGGCAGCGCGGCAGTGCTGAGGATCAGCGTCTCGGGCGGCGGCACCGGAAGGGGTGTGCGCGCGGCAGCCAGGCGCCCAAACGTCTCGAACAGGATCGGCGCGGCGAGATCGCCGCCGAAAGCCCCCGGCACCGGCGTCCCGTCGGGACGCCCCAACCAGACGCCGACCACATGCGCCCCGTCAAACCCCAGCGCCCAGGCGTCGCGGTGCCCATAAGATGTCCCGGTTTTGTAGGCGATCTGACCGGACCGCGTCGCAGCCCCCGCTGGCGAGGCGATACCGGCCAGAATATGGCCAACCTGCCAGGCCGCCGCCCGCGACATCATACGCTGACCCGGTGGCGCCTCTGTTCCACGGCGCCAGACCAGCGGCCGGGCCTGTCCGCCTGCGGCCAGGCTGGCGTAGAGCTGCACGAGGTCGTTCAGGGTCAGGCCCACTCCACCCAGTGCCACCGCCAGCCCCGGCTTGCCCCGCAGTCGGGGTTCGGCCCCGCCCTGCCGCAAGCTGGCCATCAGTCGTGCCGGTCCCAGTTCATGCGTCAGCAACACCGGCGGAATGTTCAGCGACATCCGCAGCGCCTCACGCACCGTAAGCTCGCCACGATAGAGACCGTCGAAATTCTGCGGCGCGTAGCCGCCGAAAGCCACCGGGGAATCGTCGATGAGCGTATCGGGATGGGCGAGCCCCTGATCGAAAGCCAGTCCGTAGATAAACGGCTTCAGGGTCGATCCGGGCGACCGTACGGCGCGGGTCATGTCGACGAACCCCAACGCCCCGCCTGTCGCCGCGTATGCTGGCGACCCGACAGAGGCCAGAACCTCGCCGTTGCGGTGGTCGGCGACTACGATGGCGGCAGAGACGCCGCGCGGCTGTCCGGCAACGGCGCGGCGCGCCAGATCGGCCACCTGACGTTGCAGCGTCGCATCCAGCGTCAGATCGTGGCGCGGGGCCTGCGGGTCCTGCTGCCTCAGCGTGTCGGTCAGGTGCGGGGCCAGCCACACGATCGGCTTCATCGCATCGGGTACAGCCGCCTTCAGGTCCCGTTCGGGCGCTTTGACGCGCGCCAGAACGCGATCGCGCGCGGCGCGGGCCGCCTTGGGGTGGCGATCGGGGCGGCGGGTTTCAGGCGACTGCGGCAGCGCCACCATCAGGGCCGCTTCGGCCTGCGTCAGACGTGTCGGCGCCTTGCCGAACCAGGCCAGCGTCCCCGCCCGCAAGCCTTCCAGCGGGCCACCGTAGGGCGCGTGGTTCAGGTAAAGCTCCAGGATCTGCGCTTTGGTCAGCCGACGCTCCAGCGCCAGGGCCAAACGGATCTGACGCAGCTTGCCGGGCCAGCGGCCAGTACCGGAGTTTTCCAGCAGCCTTGCCACCTGCATGGTCAGGGTCGATCCGCCCGAGCGGATCTTGCCCCTCAGTACCGCCTGCATCGCCGCACGCGCCAGTGCGATGGGGTCGACCCCGGCGTGACGATGGAAACGCTTGTCCTCGTAGGTGACAAGCATATCGAGATAGGCGGGGTCCACCCGGTCGAGCGTCAGTGCCAGCCGGATGCGACCGTTCTCAACCGGAAAAACCCGCATCAGCGCACCGTTGCGGTCGCGCACCTCGACCGAGGTTTCGGCCAGCACCGGCGGCAACACCGTATCACTCACCCAACGGTCAAACCCGTCGCGCAGCCCGGCGGCCACCCCCAGCACCACGACAAGGGCGAAAAGGCCGAAACGCCGGATCATGGCATGACCGTTACCTCACCGGTATCGGTATTGGCGCGGTATTCGGGACGGTACATATCCTCCACGGTCGCGGCAGGATGGTGATACGTGCCCGGCGTCACCGCACGCACCATATAGGCCAGCTGGAATGAATCGGCGCTGCGGTGGTTGACCGCCGCGATGAACCGGTCGCTGCGGAATTCGGCATTTTCGGCCTCTGTCGTCTGCAGCCAGTCGAGACTGCCGATTTCGCCGCCACGCAGCAGGTTGGGATTGTCGATCTCGAAACCCGCGGGCAGTGGATCATCCACGATCAGCCGCGCGCCGACATCCTCGAAAGGGGTCACGGTGATGACAGCCACCATTCGCTCTCCCGAGGTGACGGGGAAGGTCACTGGCGTACCTTCAGGAGTGAAATAGCTGCGTTCGATCGCGTAACCGTAACCGTCCGCCGCGGGAGGCACCTCTGGCACCCCATAGGCCGTCATCGTGATGTCGACCGGCGCGGTGCTGATATTTTCGATCACCGACAGGCCGGCTTGACGGTCGCTCAGCCGTTTGACCACGGGACCGCGCGCTTCTTGTCCGTCGACGCGCAAGGTGGCCACCGCATCGGGAGACGCCAGCGCATGGGCCGCCATGACGACCTGCGCTGCTTCTTGCGTCGAGAGGCGCGTGTCGCCGTTCTGGACCCAGGAAATCAGCGTCGCGGGTTCCACCGCAGTGCTGCCCGCCTCGGCGGTCAGCTTGAGGACGGCGGCAGTGTCCCGCAGGCCGGTGCCAAAGTCGGCGCGATAGGTCGGCCGACCGTCCCGGTCGCGCAGCAGCAACACGCCCGCGCGGCGGAACATCGCATCGGCACGCAGCGGATCGCCATAGGCCGCAAGCGCCGCGCCCAGTTGCGCCGCGGCCAACGGTGTGCCGAAGTCGTTTGCCTTGGTGTCGGCATAGTACCGCAGGTCGCCCATGTTGGCCGCCCCCTCGCGGGCCAGCACCAGAAGCGCATAGGCCACATCCTCGCCCCCGTTGTCGAAGTCGGGCGCATAGGCGATGCGATTGCGCAGATTATCCATGGCAAGGCCAAATGCCTGATCCGGCACGTCGTACCCCTCGGCCCGCGCCCGGGACAGGAAGTCGGTCACGTATGCGTCCAGCCAGAATTCGCCCGACGCCGCCCGCCAGAGACCGAACGCGCCGTTGCTGGACTGCCGGGTCAGGACCCGTGCAATGGCGCTGTCGATCTTCGCGCGGATGCGCTCCGGTTCGCCCAGACCTGCGGCCTCGGCCATGGAGGACAGGTAGAGCAGCGGCATTGTGGCCGACGTCACCTGCTCGGTACATCCATAAGGATAACTGTCGAGTTGGCGCAGCAGACCCGGCACGTTGAAGCGCGCCAGCGGTCCGGCAGTCAGCGTCGCCTCACCTGTGCCGGGGCGCAGCCCTGAAAAGACATTGCTGTCGAAGGTGAATGTCTCACCCACGCCCAAAGCGAACTTGCGGGTGATCGCGGTTTCCGGGTCGTTGTCGCGCACCGGCATGTTCAGGACCTTGCGCAACTCGGTCCCCTGCGGGGTCTGAAGGCTGACGGTGATCAGCGGATCGCCGATTTCCCGCCCTGTGACGGGGATCTCTACGCGAGTTGCGCCCTCCTGCGACAGGCTGACAGTCTGGGGCACCTCGCCCAGTGACACAGCGGCGTCGGCCATCACCGTCAGCGGCATGTCGCCCGCCGGCCCTTCGGCATGGACGAATTCGAGCAACAGGCGGCTGTCGTCACCCGGCGCCAGAAAGCGCGGCAAGGATGCGCTGACCACCACGGGATCACGGGCGACCACGTCGGTATCGGCATCGCCCACCGCGGTTTCCGACCACGCCACGGCCATCAGACGGATGGTGCCGTTGAAGGACGGCTTGATGATCTCGACCTCTGCCCGGCCATCGGGCCCAACCGGCACCGGCCCGGCGAAAAAGGCCATCAGGTCCTCGGTCGGCGGGGGTGATTGCACCTGCGTGCCGCCAAAGGCATCGCCGCCCGAGCGGACCGCACCCATCGCACCGTTCATGCCGTCGATCAAACGGCCGTAGACGTCGCGCATTTCGACACCCAGCCGGCGCTGGCCAAAGTAATGACCAGCCACGTCCGGCGGGTCAAAGCGGGTGAGATTCAGGATCCCCTGGTCCACGGCGGCAAGCGTGACATATGCCGTCTCGCCAGGTTGCACGCCCTCAACCAGCACGGTCGCGCGCAGGGTCCCGGCCTGGCCATCCACCACATCCGGCGCGTCGAAACCGACATTCAGTTTCTTCGGCCCCGGTGCCACCGCCGCGTGGACGAGGCCCAGACTGCGGGCCGGGTTCAGCCCCGCCGACACATCCATGCCGCGCAGGACCGATGCCGTCACATAGGCGCCACTGCCCCAGTCCTCTGTCACGGTCAGGGGCACGGTATTCTCACCCTTGGTCACGGCGACAACCTTGCGGTCGATCACGCGGTTGGACAGCACCGTCAGGATCGCAACACCGTCGCCACCTGCCAGCAGGCGGACATTCACCGGATCGCCGACCGCGAAGGTTTCGCCGCTCAGCGACATCTCCAGCCGGTCGGGCGTGTCGATCTCTCCATCTCCGCCATACCAGCCCGAAGTGAACTGCACCGAGGACACCGCGTATGGCCCGTCGGTGCGTTCGACGACCAGCTCGTATTCGCCCCATTGGGTCGGGGCGCTGACCTGGATGGGGTCGGCGCCCAGCATGGCGTCACCAGTTTGCGCACGGATACGGCGGACCGTCGGCTCCCACTGCCAATCGCCGTATTGCTGGTACCATTGATAGCGGGTCTCGACCTTGTTCAGGGTCCAGCGCACCTGCATCGGAGCGGCGCTGTCATCGGGCGCGACGGCGATCAGGTCGAATGCTGCCTCCGCGCCCTCGGGCAACGTGCCCTCAAACCGGGGTTTGATGCCGATCATCGTCGCCTCTGGCGTCACGGGCTTGGTCAGACGCCGTTCTACCGGACGGCCCGAACCCTCGGAAACCTGGAGGATGATTTCGGCCTCGAGCGGCAGCACCGGGTCTTCGTCGAGCGCAGGAAAGGCAAGCGGCAGGGTCGCGGTGCCGGCCGCGTCCGTCACCGTATCCTCCAGCGCCGTTGTGCGGGTGCCGAAGGACGCGTCATGCGGGCCGAAACGGTAGCCGTCCCACCCCGGCAGGGATCGCGTGGCCCGCAGACGCAGGTCGCCGCGCATCGGCAGGTCGGCGCCCGGGGCACCGAAAAGATACCGCACCTCGACCCGCAGGGGCGGGGCGCTGCGCAGGCGCAACGGCACATCGGGCAGCGTCATTTCGAAATCCAGACGCTCCGGCAGGAAGTCTTCTACCAAGACGGTCTGACTCGCCAGCGCAGGGGCGTCCACATCGGACATGATGTCGATGCGCCAGGCGCCGCGTGGCACGTCACCGCCAAGGGGCAGCGCAAAGACATGGCCGCCTGCCATCGGGTTCTGACTGAGGTGGCGGGAATACTCCACACCGTCGGGTCGCCTGAGGACAGCAGTTACCGGAAGACCGGTGATGGCCGCCGCCTGTCCGTCGCGCGTGAGTGCGGTGGCATAGATCGTCTCGCCCACGCGGTAGGCACCGCGATCGGTGGTCAGGAAGGTGTCGATGGGTGGGGCGGGCGGGTTGCCCTCCACGCCGCGGTCGGACAGGTCGAAGGCCGGGTCCGTCAGCGGCATAAAGGCGATATCCTCAGCGCCATCCTCGGCCATCAGCAGTGCGGGTGCCGCGGCACCGGATCCGCGAGTGATACCCGGGGCAAAGCTGGCAAACCCATTTTCATCGGTTACTGCCTCGCCCAGCACCGCGTTGGCGCGCGAGATCAGGTTCAGCCGGACCCCCCCGCGCGGGGCCGTGTCGGCCAGACTGCGCACGGCGACCTGCATCCCATCGACGCCCGACCAGCTCGACAGGCCCAGGTCGGACAGCACGAACCACTGCGTCGCCGCCGGATTGTCATAAGGGTCCTGCCCGGGCACAGAGGCGCTGAGCGTATAGATGCCCGCAGGCTGGCCCATCAGCACATCACCCATTGGCAGGCGCGTGGTCATGTCTTCGTTCAGCTCGTTGCGGGTCTCGCCTTTGCCGCGCCAGATTTCCTGTGCCAGTTCGGTTGAGAACTGTCGTGCCTCATACTGGCTGAGCGGTCGGCCAAAATAGTTCTCGCGGATGGTGCGCACAAGGTTGCGGTCGCTGACCCGGTGCAACACCAGATCCAGCTCGGTGACGTTGACCGTCTCGACCGGCAGCGCCGCATCGGCTGCACGGGGCAGAACATAGGCGCGGCCCGGAAATCGGACCAGCGGGTCGCGGTCACGCACGTAGAGCGCCAGTCGCACATCCTTGTGCAGTGTCTCGCCGCTCTGCGCCGGGAGGCCAGCACGAAAGGTCACTTCATAGCGCGCGCCGTGCTCGACCCCATCTATGCAAAGCTGGTTGTTCTCCGCCTGCACTGCCAGCCCGCGTCCGTCGATGCGGACAAACGGTTCGTAGTCCTGCCCCGCCTGGACCAGTTTCTCGGAGAATTCCGCACAGATACGCGGGGCGGCGGCGTTGTTGTCGACCCGATGCTCGGTGATGCGGAAGCCGTATTTTCCGATGGCATCGTCAAGCGCGGTCTCCAGTTCTTCACGCGGGGCCGCGGCGAGCGCCAGACGCAGTGCCGGGATCATGTCGCGGCCGCGACGGTTTTCCTCCAGAGCTTGCGCCATCACCGTCAGGGCATCGGCCCGCAGTGCCGGGGTATCGGCGCGCAGATAGGCGTTCGTCGCCGCGCGCAGCGCCACGCGGCTGCGCTCGGTCCGGTCGGCGCCGCGCAATTGCTCCGCCCGGGTCAAGGACAGCCGCCCCAAACGGGCCCACAGATCGGCGCGATCGGTTGCGGCAACAGCCTTGCCCGCCCAGCCGAGCGCCCGTTCAATATCGCCGGACTGCTGCGCTGAGGCCATGGCGGCAATCAGGTCATCGGCGGTTTCGGAGTCAAACGAAAAGCGGCGCGCGTTGCTGAAGACCAATGCGCGGGCGTCGTCGAAATCGCTTGGGTCGAGGAACGAAAGATCCGCGGCGCGCGTCGGGGCGCCGGCCAGAACGGCAGGGTCCGTCACGATTTTGCGCGCCGACATCGCGCCATCGTAGGGCTGCCGGTCCGAAACGGCAGACTTCGGGAAACACGAATTGGACCGCGCGTTGAAGGTAAAGGCCACACATGCCTGCTGCGCCGAACAGGCACGCTGGCAAGCGTCCTGAGTTGTATCGAACAGGTTTGTCAGGTCAGAGCCGTAGAAATCCACGTCGCGCGAAAACAGGAACCTGTGCTCCGGCACGGTCGACTGGGCCGATAGCTGCCCGACCATCAGGCATAGCATCACAAAGGACAAACGCAGGACGCGAAAAATCGACATGACAAACTCCTATTGGAAATAGGGACATGGTCGCATGGCATCCGATTCCCGGCAAGGCTGTGCATTCGTTAGCCCGATGTTCACCAAGGTTGCGCAGATTACGTCAGACCCGGACTCAGGCCATTCGGATTGCAGATGAACCTTGCCAGTAAACTGACCGAAGAGCGGCGCAACCGCCTTGCGGCGGAACGGAAGCTCGAACTCAAACAGGCGGAACTTTTCGCCGCCAATCGCAAGCTGGGCCTGCATGCCCAGCAGCTCTCGGAAGAGATCGTCGAGACCCGCGCGGAGGTGGAGACGATCAGAGGCGAAAACCAGCGCGTCAAATCCGACCTCTTTGCGGCCAACCGCAAGATCGCGCTGACCGAACGGCGGCTGTGGCAGTCCATCGAAACCATCAGCGACGGGTTCGCCCTGTTCAACGGCGACAACGAGCTGATCATGGCGAACCAGGCCTATCTGTCGATCTTCGACGGACTGGACCTTGTGGCGCCCGGCGTGAACTACGTCACGATTCTGCAGGTTCTGACGGATGAGGGGATCGTGAACACCGAAGGTCTGTCACCGTTGGAATGGCGCCGGATGATGACTGCCCGCCTGCAGGACCCGGCGCCTGAACCCAAGGTGATCCGCCTGTGGAACAACGAGTATATCAAGCTTCTGGACCAGCGTGGCGCGGGCGGCGACATGATTACGCTGGGCCTCAACATCACCGCGACGATTCAATACGAAAAGCAGCTGGAGAAAGCCCGCGCCGAGGCGGAAAGTGCGACGCGGACCAAGTCTTCGTTCCTTGCCAACATGAGCCACGAGATCCGCACCCCGATGAACGGCGTCGTGGGCATGGCGGATGTCCTGAGCGAAACGGAACTGACAGAGGAACAGCGCCTCTACGTCCAGACGATCAAGAGTTCCGGCGAGGCTTTGCTTGTCATCATCAACGACGTTCTGGATTATTCAAAGATCGAGGCGATGAAGCTTGACCTTTACCCGGAACCTTTCGATCTGGAACGGGCGATCCACGAGGTCATGATGCTGTTGCAGTCACAAGCGCGCGCCAAGGGGCTGAACCTCGTGCTGGATTACGACATCTTCATGCCCACCCAATTGGTTGGTGATCCGGGGCGCATCCGGCAGGTGATGACGAACCTGGTCGGCAACGCAATCAAGTTCACGCCATCCGGCCATGTGCTGATCCGCGTGACGGGTGTGCCCGATCCGGACGGGCAGGCGAACCGCCTTCACATCACCGTGGAGGATACCGGGATAGGCATCGCGGAGGATCAGATCGCGCATATCTTCGGCGAATTCCACCAGGTCGAAAACGAACGCAATCGACAGTTCGACGGCACCGGCCTTGGTTTGACCATCTGCCAGAGACTGGTCGAGATGATGGGCGGCAAGGTCTGGGTCACTTCCCAGGAGGGGGAAGGCGCCTGTTTCGGATTCGATCTGACCATGCCGACGGGATCGGTCGCGCCGGATCAGGTCGCCAGGCTGCCGCAGAATGTGGGTCACGTGTTGATCGTGGACGACATCGCGACGAACCGCACCATCCTGGAACGTCAGCTCAGACAGGTGGGGATCAAGGTAACGGCCTGTTCGAGCGGCCCCGAAGCCCTGGAAAGGATGACGCCACAGGTCGATCTGGTTCTGACCGACCACAACATGCCGGACATGGACGGAATGGAACTGGCGCGCGCCCTTCGCGGCTCAGGTTACGATGGACCGATCCTCCTGCTAAGCTCCAACCCCGACCAGGCGGAGCAGGACCCCGCTCGTGGATTGATCCAGGGGGTGCTGCAAAAGCCCGTGCCAAGGGCTGAACTGCTCACACAGCTTGCCGCGTTCAGCGCGAAGGGCCCGCCGCCCGGCGCGATGGCGGCGCTGCGCCCAATGCGCATTCTCGCGGCAGAGGACAACCGGACCAACCAACTGGTCTTTCGCAAGATGACCGGTACCCTGAACCTGGATCTGACCTTTGCCAACAACGGGGAGGAGGCTGTGGCGCTGTATCGCAAGACTGCACCTGATCTGATCTTCATGGACATCTCGATGCCCGGCATGGACGGCAAACAGGCGACCCGGGCAATCCGCAGGATCGAGGCAGAGACGGGTGGGCATGTGCCCATCGTTGCCCTGACGGCACACGCGATGGAAGGCGATGACAAGGGGATCCTTGCAGCCGGACTGGACCATTACCTGACCAAGCCCCTGCGCAAGAACGACATCATCTCCCGGATCGTCACAGCACATGGACCGGGGATGCTGCCCCCCTTGCCGGATCAGGAGGTCGTGTAGGGACGTACGAAGACCGGCTTTTCCGGCGTCGAAGCGTCGGGTTGCCAGACATAGCCGCCGGTATCGAAGTCACGGATCGCCTTGGGGTCGGTCAACCGGTTCTGAATAATGAAACGGGCCATCGCCCCCCGCGCCTTCTTGGCAAAGAAGCTTACGATCTTCGGCCCTTTTCCGTCGCCTCTTTCTTCCATGAATTGCGGGGTGATCACCCGCAGACGCAGGGCTTTCGGGGCGACCGCACCGAAGTATTCCTGGCTGGCGCAATTGACCAGCACGTCGGTCCCCACGACCTCCGCCTGCGCGTTAAGCGCCTTTGACAGGGTATCGCGCCAATAGTCATACAGGTTGCCCCCGCGCCGCGTCTTCAGCCTGCTGCCCATTTCCAGGCGGTAGGGCTGGATTGCATCCAAGGGCCGCAAAACGCCATAAAGCCCCGACAGGATGCGCAGATGGTCCTGCGCCCAATCCATTTCGTCCGCATCAAGGCTACCGGCTTCCAAACCCTGATAGGTGTCACCCGCAAAAGCCAGCGCCGCGGGGCGCGTGATATCCGCCGCCGGGGCATCTGCGAATGCCTGGAAACGGTCCCTGTTCAACCGCGCGAGGTCGTCAGACAGATCCATCAGGTCCTTCAGCTTGCCCAGCGTCAGGTTGCGCGCGGTCCTGGCCAGCCGCACGGCGTCCTCCTGAAATCCGGGTTCGGTCGTCTGCACGTCGCGCGTGTCCCAGTCCAGTCTCTTGGCAGGCGAAATCACTACAAGCATCGGCACCCCCTTGGTTTGCACCGGACCTAACCTGCGGTGGCCGGAACGTCCAGAAAGCACCGGACATTTTCCGCGGGCGCGCTGCGGCTCCTACTGACAGAAACTGTCGCGACTGGGCGCTATGAGGAATGCAGGACGCAACCAAATGCGCAACTGAAAGGAAAATACCATGCTCACCCTCTACCACGGACCGCGCACCAGGTCCTCCCGCATCGTGCGCCTGCTGATGGAAATGGATGTCCTCGACCGGGTCGATGTCCGCATTGTCGGCCTTGTCCGCCGGGGCGGCGAGGGCGCGCCGGATCCGGCGAACCCGCATCCCGAGGGCAAGGTGCCCCTGCTGGTCCATGACGGTGTCTTGATCCGCGAAAGCAACGCTATCATTCTTTATCTCACCGACCTTTTCGACAGCCCGCTCGGCGTCTCAGTCGGCGACCCGAGGCGCGGTTCCTACCTGAGCTGGCTCGCCTATTACGGCAATGTGGTGGAGCCGGTGCTATTCTGCAACTTCGCCGGGATCGACCATCCGGCCCTTCAGGCGACCTTCCGGGGGTTGGAAGAGATGTACCAACGGCTGACCGACGCGCTGACCAACCAACCCTACCTGATGGGCGATCATTTCAGTGCCGCCGACCTGCTGCTTGTTTCCGCGTTCACCTTTGCGCCGCAGCTGGTGCCCGACATCCCGGCGATCCGCGACTGGGTCGACCGGTGTCAGGATCGACCTTCGACCGCGCGGCTAGAGGCGTACGAGAGCGACCTGCCCGACGTACCGACTGCGGCCTGAACGGAACTACCTCTCCGAAAGGATATCGAGGAATGCCGCGCCGAACCGTTCGGCGCGGCGGTCCCCCAGCAGGCGTACCAGAGCGGCGTCGTCGGGGTTGTGCAACTGCGCGACCTTGGCCAGTTGAGAGGCCGAGCAGCTCATCGGTTTCTCGGTGCCACCTTCACCCCGCGCGAGGTCGGCCTGCACCTGCAACAGCTTGTCGTAAACGGACCCCGCGCTGCGCCCCGCCAGCTTGCGCCGGGTGGGATGCATCTGCTCGGCCTCACCGTTGATGACCCGCAGGAATTCAGCGCCGTAGTTCTCCAGCTTCTTGGCCCCCACGCCAGCGATACGTGCCATGCCGTCCAGGTCACGGGGCCGCGTCTCAGCCATCTCGATCAGGGTACGGTCGGTAAAGATGATGTAGGCCGGGACCTTGGCCGCCTCGGCAAGGGCGCGGCGCTTGGCCTTGAGCGCGGACAACAGCGGCGCGTCCTCTTCGCTTACCATGGTTTTGACCGCGGGACGGCGTGAACCGCCTGCCGCCGTAATGGTATCGCGGCGCAGCATGATCTCCGCCTCGCCCCTCAGGATCGGCAACGCGGCGTCCGTCATTCGCAGGGCGCCATGGCGTTCCGGGTCCGGGCGGATCAGGTCGTGGCCCATCATCTGGCGAAAGACCGCCTGCCACTGGCGACGGTCGTATTCGCCGCCGACGCCAAAGGTCGGCAGGCTGTTGTGGCCCCGCGCCCGTACCTTGTCAGTTTCGACACCGAGCAGAATGTCGATCAGATGCCCGGCGCCGAACCATTCGTCGGTGCGCAGGATCGCCGACAGCGCCTTGCGGACCGCAACGGTGCCGTCAAAGACCTCGGGCGGCGAGTCGCAGAGATCGCAGTTGTCACAGGGCACGTCGTGTTCGTCGAAATAGGACAGCAGCTTTTTGCGGCGGCAGGTCAGCGCCTCTGCCAGACCCAGCAACGCGTTGAGCCGCGCGTGGTCCGCCGCGCGGCGCTCATGCGGGGCCAGCCCTTCGTCGATCTGGGACCGGCGCAGGCGGATGTCGTCGGGACCGAAAAGCGTCAGCGTCTCTGCCGGGGCCCCGTCGCGGCCCGCGCGGCCAATCTCTTGATAATAGGCCTCGATCGACTTGGGCAGGTCCGCATGGGCGACCCAACGGATATCGGGTTTGTCCACACCCATGCCGAAAGCGACCGTGGCACAGACGATCAGGCCGTCTTCCTGCTGGAACTGGCGTTCGGCGATGCGGCGGTCCTCCGCTTCCATCCCGCCGTGGTAGTGGATCGCGCGGCGCCCGGCCTGGTTCAGTGCCCGCGCAAGGCCTTCGGTCTTGGCACGGGTGCCGCAATAGACGATGCCGGATTGACCCGGCCGGGCGGCAGCAAAGTTCAAGATCTGGTCGCGCGGCTTGTTCTTGGCGGCAAAGGCCAGGTGAATGTTGGGCCGGTCAAATCCGCGCAGAAAGGCGCGGGGCGACTGCCCATCGAACAGCTTCTGTACGATCTCGGTCCGGGTCTCGGCATCCGCCGTCGCGGTAAAGGCGGCAAGCGGCACAGCCAGCGCGCGCCGCAGCTCGCCGATGCGCAGGTAGTCGGGGCGAAAATCGTGACCCCACTGGCTGACGCAATGTGCCTCGTCCACCGCGATGAGGTTGACGCCGACCCGGCGCAGCATCCCGGTCACCGACCCTGCCGCCAGACGTTCGGGCGCCATGTAGAGCAGCCGCAGCGTGCCCGCCTCCAGCCCCTGCCAGACCGCATCCGTTTCCTCCGGGGTGTTACCGCTGGTCAGGGCGCCGGCACCGACCCCGGCCTCCTGAAGGGCGCGGACCTGGTCGCGCATCAGCGCGATCAGCGGTGAGATAACCACCGTCACCCCCCGGCGCAAAAGGGCGGGCATCTGGAAGCACAGGGACTTGCCGCCGCCCGTCGGCATGATCGCCAGCACGTTTTCGCCCGCGGTAACAGCTTCGACAATTTCCTGCTGGCCGGGCCGAAAGGCGTCAAAGCCAAAGACATCACGTAGCAGCGCGGCCGCGCCCGGTTCGGTGGCAGTCATGAAGAACCCTGTCGGATGATTTGCTATGCCCTGCAGAATCCCACAGCCGCAAAGGGGGGACAACCCCGATCAGCCGCACAAGGTCGCAAATCGGCGGGTCAGTAGAACGCGGCGGCGTTGTTCACGAGAATGATGCGCACGACCGCGACACCAATCAGCACAATCAGGGGCGCAAGGTCCAGCCCCCCCATCGGCGGAATGATCTGGCGCACGCGCGAATACACGGGCTCCAGCAGCCGGTTCAGACCGTCCCAGATCTGCGCCACCAGCGGCTGCCGCAGATTGAGCACCTGAAAGTTGATCAACCAGGACATGATCACATGGGCGATCACGATGAAATACACGATGTTCAGCAACAACATCAGGATCTGGAACAACGAAGTCATCTGCGGCCCTCTTTAATCGTTCACGCAGAGGTAAGCGCAGACGGTCAAAGACTCAAGAGTGCCGCGAGGTCGCGGTTGACGCTGGAGGACGATTTTGCACTTCGGGTACAAAGGAGATCGCCCATGTTCCCATTTGCCCGCGTCCTCTGGCATGTGATCAAGGCCACGCGACAGCCGACGTTTTCGACACTCACTGAAACGCACGTCAGCCGGCATATGTGCTGGCCGCACGACCTGGATTTCTGGCTGGAGCTGAACAATGGTCGGGCGTTGTCGCTTTATGACATCGGGCGCAGCGCCATGGCGCAGCGGGCCGGGCTGATCGCGGTGCTGCGGCGCGAACGCTGGGGGCTGACCATGGCCGGGTCATCCACGCGCTTTCGCCGACGTATCCATGGGTTCGAGCGGTTCGAGATGCGCAGCCGCGCGGTATGCTGGGACGACCGGTTCATCTATCTTGAGCAGAGCATGTGGAAGTCCAATGGCGAATGTGCCAGCCACGTTCTGTACCGCGCCGCGGTGACGGACAGCAACGGGATCGTTCCGCCGCAGAGGCTGCTGAACGCGATGGGCCAGCAGGCGGTTTCGCCGGAAATGCCCTCGTGGATCGTGGAGTGGTGCCGAACCGAGGCGCTGCGTCCCTGGCCGCCGATGCCTGATGCGCTGACGGACTAGGCGCTCATCGCATTGATGACGCTGGAAAAATCGAGGTTCTCGACCCGCTTCATCGACCAACCGTCGAATGCCCGGGCTTCAATCCGCTTCTCGTCAATGATCTTGAATCCGCTATGGCGATTGTCGTTCCGGATGACTTCGACCAGGTCACGCACGGCAATCTCGTCGCCTTCGAGCAATTGGCAGAAGTTCCGCCCGTTGTAGGTCAGCGCGCCGGTGATGTCGCGGTTTTCGTTGTTGGTCTGGGATATCGCCACGATGCTGTCGATTTCAGCCGGTTCGAGATTGGGTTTCGCAGTGCTGAAATAGAGCAGGCGGATCATGTCTTGTCTTTCTATCTTTCAATCGTGTCGCGACAGATAAGTCAGCCCCTTGGGATTGCAAAGGAAATCTTGCAACATTGACCGCCGGAAATGGGCAACGGCAAAGCAATTCTTGCGGTGGCTGCACCTTCCTGCTCTATCCTTCCGCAGCGGAAACGGGGGCGGCCATGACGAACATCACACAGCGCAAGCGGATCTGGGGGTGGTATTTCTTCGACTGGGCCAGTCAGCCTTACAATACGCTGATGCTGACTTTCATCTTCGGCCCCTACTTCGCACAGACGGCGACCCGCGCGCTGGTGGCCGACGGTATGGCGGTAGAGGCGGCCAAGGCGCAGGCGCAGGCCTACTGGGGCTACGGGCTGACCGCGACCGGCATCCTGATCGCGGTGCTGGCTCCGATCCTGGGGGCCATTGCCGACAGTTCGGGCAAGCGCATGCCGTGGATCTGGCTGTTTTCGGCACTCTATGTGATCGGATCCGGCGCGCTCTGGTGGACAGCGCCGCAGGATTT
The DNA here is from genome assembly GCF_009363555.1 of Sulfitobacter sp. THAF37. Lineage (NCBI taxonomy): Bacteria > Pseudomonadati > Pseudomonadota > Alphaproteobacteria > Rhodobacterales > Roseobacteraceae > Sulfitobacter > Sulfitobacter sp. THAF37. The sequence continues at coordinate 1,230,330 of NZ_CP045372.1, read as the reverse complement.
CTCAATCCTCTGGGCTTTGTTCTTTTTCGGCATCGGCCTGATCGGAATGGAATTTGCCACGATCTTCACCAATTCCTACCTGCCGGAGCTGGACCCGGATCCCGGCGAACGGGGCCGCATTTCCGGGTCGGGCTGGGCCTTTGGCTATGTCGGCGGCGTGGTCGCGCTGATGCTGATGGTCGGTCTGTTCCAGGCAGGCGACACCGGTCGGACGATGGCGGGGCTGAAGCCACTCTTCGGCCTCGACCCGACAACAGGGGCAGACACGCGTATCGTCGGACCGCTGACAGCGGCCTGGTTCGTGGTCTTCATGATCCCGTTCTTCCTTTATACGCGCGATATGCCCAAAGCGGACGCAAGGCAGTATCAGCTGGGAAAAGGGCTGTCGGATCTCGGGCGCACCCTGCGCAACCTGCCGCGTCACCCCTCTCTGCTGGCCTACCTCGGGTCGTCCATGTTCTACCGCGACGCGCTGAACGGGATGTATACCTTCGGCGGCATCTACGCCCTGGGCGTCCTGAACTGGAGCATCATCGACATCGGAATCTTCGGCATCCTTGCCGCGGTCGCGGGCGCAGTGTTCTGCTGGGTCGGCGGGCGGGTGGACCGGCGCGTGGGACCAATGCCCGTCATCATTTTCTGTTGCGTTACGCTGATCCTGACCGCAGTGCTGATCATCTCGCTCACGCCGACCTCGGTGCTGGGCATTGATGTCGGCCAAGGCTCCGCCCTGCCCGACATCTCATTCTACCTCGCCGGGGCCTTGATCGGCGCGGCAGGCGGCGCGCTACAGGCATCCTCGCGCAACATGCTGACACGCCAGGGCGACCCGGCCCGCATGACCGAAAGCTTCGGCCTCTACGCGTTGTCGGGCAAGGCGACCTCTTTTCTCGCGCCGGCTTTGATCGCGGTCACAAGCGACCTGACCGGCAGCCAGAGACTGGGGATCACCCCCGTTGTGGGGCTGTTCATCCTCGGGTTGATCCTGTTAGCATGGGTCAAGCCAAACGGAGATTTTGCAGAATGATGCTGACCCGAATTCTTGGAACCGCCGCGCTCGCCTTTGCCCTCGCCTCCTGCGGCGGTGGGTCGCGCGACATCAGCGGCGCACCTGAAGTCCTGCCCACCATCGGCTCTTCCGGCGGTGCCCTATCCAACGTCGAAGCGAAAAGGCTCTTCGGCGCAAAAAGCTTTGCCTCCTCGCAATCCAGCGCAGCCTTTGGCAGCTATGCCAAGGGCTGCATGGCCGGGGGTGCCCAGCTGCCCGAAACCGGCCCTACCTGGCAGGCCATGCGCCTGTCGCGCAACCGGAACTGGGCGCATCCAGAAACCATAGACATGGTCAAGAAACTGTCGGCCTATGCCGCGACTCAACCGGGCTGGGCCGGGCTTTACGTCGGTGATCTGAGCCAGCCGCGCGGCGGCCCCATGCTGACCGGGCATCGCAGTCACCAGATCGGGCTGGACGCCGACATCTGGATGCTGCCGCCCAAGTCATTGTCGCTGAGCCGACAGCAGCGCGAGAGCATTTCCTCCATCTCGATGCGACGCGCCAACGGGGCCTATGTGAACAGTTCCTGGACCCAGGCGCACCACAATATCCTGAAGGCTGCGGCCAAAGATCCGCGCGTCGAGCGGATCTTTGTCTTTCCCGGCGCCAAGGTGCAGATGTGTGCGGATGAAAAGGGCGACCGCAGCTACCTGCGGAAAATTCGACCGTGGTACGGCCACCACTATCATTTCCATGTGCGTCTTGCCTGTCCCAATGGGGTGCGCGGCTGCGTCAACCAGGCACCGCCGCCCCCCGGTGACGGCTGCGCCGATGCGGTGCAATGGCAACAGAACATCCTGAACCCGCCACCGCCCAAGAAACGCGACCCGAACGCCCCGGCACCCAAGCCCCGGCGCGAACTGGTGCTGGCTGACCTGCCGGCGCAATGCAAATCCGTCCTCGAAGACTGATCCTGCTGTCCATCGCGATGGTCCTGGCCTGTGCGTGTCTCGCACGGGCCGAGACCTTGCGCCTGGTTTCCAGCGTCAACTGGACCCAACCGGACGACTGGTTCGGTGGGTTCTCAGGGCTGGAGGTGGGCGCCGACGGCCAGAGCGCCTATTTGATAACCGATCGGTCAATGCTGGTCCGGATTCGCCTGATCCGCGACGCGGGGCGGATCACAGCGGTTCAAACACTCGGCCACAGACCGCTTACCAGGGTCGACGGCACGCTCGCCAAAGGCAATGCGGCAGACTCTGAGGGCTTGGCTATCGGCCCTGACGGGACGGTCTATGTCTCTTTTGAGCATCTTCACCGGGTCGGCAAGGTGAATCTCGCCACCGGGGCGACCCACCGCCTTCCCGACCATCCCGATTTCGCGGGTCTTCCGGACAACAGCGGGCTCGAAGCCCTGGCGGTCGACCCCGACGGCACAGTCTTCGCAATCCCGGAAAGCAGCGCCTCACGGCAGACGGGATACGCAGTCTTCACATTTGACGGCCTGCGCTGGCAGACCGCCTTTCGCATCCCCAGACGCGGCCCGTTCCGCCCTGTCGGCGCGGACTTCGACGCGGACGGGCTGCTCTACCTGCTGGAACGGACAGTCACACCGCTGGGATTTCGCAGCCGCATCCGCCGGTTCGACCCAACCGCAGCGGATTGGGGCGAAACGACGCTCTTTACCTCTTCCGTCGGCCGTTTCGACAACCTGGAATCCATCAGCCTCTGGCGCGATAATTCTGGCGCCACCCGCGTCACAACAGTGTCGGACGACAATTTTTTGCCGATTCAACGCACCCAGATCGTCGAATTCGTTCTCACCAAATAGCTTGCAAGGCCGCCACATTACGATTAGAGGCCCCCTGTCCGGGTGGGATCATCCGGACCAAGTCGCCGCACCCTTGCAAAAAACGGTTCAAACATGACACGCACCTATCTTCCCGGCATCATCGCCATGGCCGCCATCGTCGTGGCCTCGAATATCCTCGTACAGTTTCTCTTTGGCCAATGGCTGACCTGGGGGGCCTTCACCTATCCTCTGGCCTTTCTGGTCACCGACATCATGAACCGCGTCTATGGCGCCGCCGCCGCGCGCCGGGTGGTCATGGTCGGCTTCGTCGTGGGCCTTGTCTGCTCGTTGATCGGCACGCAGATCATGGGTGAATTCGGTCCGCTGGTCACATGGCGCATCGCCATCGGCTCAGGCGTCGCATTCCTCGTAGCCCAACTGATCGACGTCTCTGTCTTCGCCGCCTTGCGTGGCGGGAAATGGTGGCGCGCGCCGCTGGTCAGCACGCTGGTGGGCAGCAGCATCGACACCGCGCTGTTTTTCTCAATCGCATTTGCGGGCAACCTCAGCTTTCTCCACCCGGCGACAGATGTGTCCTGGGCAGCCGAAACTCTGCCTCTCCTTGGTGCGGGCCCCATGGCCCCGCTCTGGGTTTCGCTCGCAGTCGCGGATTGGGCGGTGAAACTGTCCATCGCCCTGGTCGCGCTGATCCCGTTCCGGCTCATCACGGCCCGATTGACCGAAAGGGCGTGACCAGACTTCTTTATGCCTGAAATACTCAGGGGGTTTGGGGGACAAGGTCCCCCATGCCCAAAAATGAATCGCGTGCGGCGCAGCCGCGCCGCAGGATCACGCCTGCCGAAAAAAATCGCTTTGAGATTACAAGAACCTGTGCAAACCTCAGGGTGAGTTCAACAAATGTAAAGGAGGTGATCCAGTGTCAAGAAAGGTATTGGAGCGAGGTGTCGGAACAGCTCGGAGGACCTCCTGCTAGGGCAGCCCCTGGCAGCTGAAATCCCGAGTGGACAGACGGTCTAACCGACCCACCTCCTGAAACCATTCGCCAAACCGAAAATTGGGCCGCTCCGACCGGGGCGGCCCTTTTCATGTTCAATTCACTCGCGCCAGATGCAAAGATACCAAAATGCTGAGGATCACGGATACCATCACAATCCAGGACTGGGAGATCACGGAAAACTTCGTGCGCTCCTCGGGTCCGGGCGGCCAGAACGTCAACAAGGTGGCAACAGCCGTTGAACTCCGCTTTGAAGCCGCGACGTCGCCCTCCCTGGCCGGTCCCGTCAAGACCCGCCTGCGCCGCCTCGCCGGACGCCGCTGGACGAACGAGGGTGCCCTGATCCTGCAGTGCGACGAGACGCGCAGCCAGGCCCGGAACCGGGAAATCGCCCGCGACCGCCTGGCCGAACTGATCAGAAAGGCTGTGACACCGCCCAAGCGCCGCATCCCCACGCGCCCCACCCTGGGGTCCAAGAAACGGCGGTTGAAATCCAAGAAGGTCAGGGGAGAGATCAAAGCCCTCCGCGGCAAGGTCGATCGGATGGATTAACGCCGCCGCAGGATGTAGATGTCCATGATCCATCCGTGCCGTTGCCGCGCTTCGGCGCGCATCTGCACGATCGGGTCGGACACCTCGGCCAGAGGCCCTTCGCAGATTATCTCTTCTGCCATGCCGACATAGGCCCCCCACCAGATATGCACCCCTTTCGGGTCGATGTCGGTAAAGGCGCAGCCGCCGTCCAGCATTACCGCCAGCGTATCGGCGCCTGCGGGCCAGCCCTCGTCCCGCAACCGTCGTCCGGTCGTCACGAGGAAGGGCGCGCCGATGTCGTTGATCGGGATCGCATGGGCCGCCGTCAGGGCCTGCAACGAGGTGATGCCGGGGATCACATGCACCCCTGGTGCCGGATCCAGCCTCGCGGCAATCCGCAGGGTGCTGTCGTACAGCGACGGATCGCCCCAGACCAGCAGCGCCACCCGCGCCGCCTGGGGGTGCTCTGCCATCGCCGCCTTCCAGGCGTCGGCAATCGCGTCGTGCCAGTCATTGACCCGTTGCCGATAGTTGGCGGTCTGCTCGTCGCGCACCGGCAGATCGAACTCAACAATCCGGGTGGCCTCGTTGGTCAGCACTTCATCGCAGATGACATGGCGCAGTTCTGCCAGATCATCCTTGCCCGCGCCCTTGCGCGGAATAAGGATCAGGTCCTGCGCATTGATCGCCCGGATGGCCTGCAGCGTCAGATGCGCCGGATTTCCGGTGCCGATGCCGATCAGGGTCAGCTCCATGATGCGTTTCCCGGTATCCGCGCGATGGCTTTCATCCGCAGCCCACCCAGGACGCGGGCATCGGCAAACGTGCCGTCTGAAGAGGCAGAGTAGAGTGTTGCAAAGCGGCGCAGATCGCCAATGTCATCGGTCGTGATGTCGCCGAACAGATAGGCAACCTTGCCCATCTCCCGAAAGGCGACAGTCTGGGGCCGGGTGCACCCCGACATGCAGTCGATCCGACGCACATCTTCATCAGGCAGGCCGCGCCGCACGGCGTCCAGCACGGCGGGACCATCAGGGCATGACCCGCAGACGTAGACGGTCATGGCCCAGGCTCCGCCAGTGCGCCGTAGAATATCAGCGCCGGCGTCGTGCTGGTCGTCGTTTCAAGGTAGGTCGCCAGGGTGGCAATGGTAAACCATTGCATCTTTTCGGCAGGGGTCGATACCGCCTCGGCGAGCATCGCAGGCGTGTCCGGGGGCAGTCCCCGCTCCATCAGCCGGGTCGCGAGATCGGGAAAAGTCCGCTTGCCCATGTAGATCACCGTCGTGGCCAATGGATCGGCCAGCGCCGACATGTTCACGTCTGATGGCAGCCCGCCGGTGACATCCGCGCCGGTGATGAATTGCACCCGTCGCGCCGTCAGCCGCCGGGTCAACGGTATTCCGGCCGCCGCAGCCGCTGCGGAGGCCGACGTCACGCCGGGTATGATCTCGAACGGAACCCCGGCGGCGTGCAGCGCGGTGATCTCTTCCTCCAGCCGACCGAACATGCCGCTGTCGCCGGACTTGAGCCGCACGACGCGCATCCCCGCGGCGGCGTGGTCCACCAGAACCCGGCTGACATGATCCTGTTTCGGTGATGCCCGTCCCGCCCGTTTACCCACGCCGATCAGATCGGCATCCGGATTGGCATGTTCCAGAATGGGACCTGAACTGAGGTCGTCGAACAGGATCACCTCGGCCTTTTGCAAACGGTCCACAGCCTTGACCGTCAGCAGCTCCGGGTCGCCGGGCCCAGAGGACACGAAAGAAACAAAACCGCTCATCAGCCGTCACCGATCATATGAAAGAACGTACCGGTTGCCACGCCGCCGCCTTCGAACCGGCGGACCGACCCGGTTTCCGGCACCTCAAGGTCGTTGCTGTCGGTGATGCGGGCCAACGGCGCGTCGGGCTCTTCGAGGATGGTCGCGTAGTGAAACTCATGCCCACGCAGACGCCCCCGTATGGTGTGACCCGGAATCGCTGCATTCAGGTCCGCCTTGCGGTAGCCCAGATGCATTTTCCGCTTGGCAAAGGATGTCTCCAGCCCCAGCAATCCTACCATACGGTGCCGACTGCCGTCCTTGTCTACCAACCCGGCACCCATCGCCATGTAACCCCCGCATTCGCCGTGAACAGGCTTTGACCGCGCGAACTCAATAATTCCGGTGCGGAAGGTCTCTGCCGCAGCCAGCTTGCCCGCATGCAGTTCCGGGTATCCGCCCGGCAACCAGCAGACATCGGCCCCGCGATCAGGTGCCTCATCCGCCAGCGGCGAAAAGGGGATCACTTCGGCTCCGGCGGCGCGCCACCCGGCCAGCAGATGCGGATAGACAAAAGCGAACGCATTGTCCTGTGCAAGCGCAATCCGCTGGCCCGGCGGGACAATCTTTGCCGGTGGCGGCGCGGTTGACAATGTTCCTGCTGCCGCGGTGCGCAAAGCCTCCAGATCGACATGTTCGGAAATGAATGCGGCTGCGTCTGCAAGGATTTGCGGCAGGTTCTCCTGCTCGCCCGCCTGTACCAGCCCCAAGTGACGCTCGGGCAGTTCAACCCCCTTCTGCCGGGGAAGCGAGCCGAGCACCCGAATGCCCACCTGGTCCATACCCGCACGCACCAGCGTTTCGTGTCGGGGCGAGGCCACCCGGTTCAGCACCACCCCCGCCAGCGTCACATCGGGCCGCATGTCGCGAAACCCGCGTGCCGTTGCCGCAACGGATTGCGCCGCGCCGGACACATCCAGCACCAGCACCACCGGCCACCCCAGATGCGCCGCGATGTCGGCGCTGGCCCCATTGCCGCAGGCCCCTGGAATGGCCACGCCATCGAACAGGCCCATCGACCCTTCTGCCAGGATCATATCCGCACCGTCGGCATTGCCCACCAGCCCGTCGATCACGGACCGGTTCATGGACCAGCTGTCGAGGTTATAGGACGCCATTCCAGACGCTGCCGTATGAAATGCGGGATCAATGTAATCGGGTCCACTCTTGAAGGGTTGCACGTTCAGACCCTGTGCCCGGAAAGCAGCAAGCAGCCCCAGCATCAGCGTGGTCTTGCCCGTCCCCGACGAGGGGGCAGAGATCATCAGACCCGGCGGAATCATTCCGCCGTCTCCGGGAACCGGGGGTCGGTCCCGACAGGCCGGAACCGGCGGTCATAATCGCCCGCGTAAAGCCTGCTTTCGCCGAAATCCTCTGCCCCGATCGCATGACCCACAAGGATCAGCGCCGTCCGCTCCATCTCTTCTCCGATGGCGGTGCGCAGGGTTGCGAGGGTCGCCTTGACCACGCGCTGGTCCGGCCAGCTTGCGCGCCAGACAACGGCCACCGGACAATCCGCGCCGTAGTGCGGTGTCAGGTCGGCCACCACCTTTTCCAGCACATGGACCGACAGGTGGATGGCAAGTGTCGCGCCCGTGCGCGCGAAATTCTCCAATGCTTCGCCCTCCGGCATCGCGGTCGCGCGGCCCGAGGTGCGCGTCAGCACCACCGATTGCACGACACCCGGCAAGGTCAGTTCCGCGTTCAGTGCCGCAGCGGCAGCGGCAAAGGACGGCACGCCCGGCGTGACATCATAGGGAATATCCAGCGCCCGCAACCGGCGCAGTTGCTCTCCCATGGCGGACCAGACCGAAAGATCGCCTGAATGCAGCCGGGCGACGTCATGACCCGCCGCATGGGCGGCGGTAATCTCCTCGACGATCTCGTCGAGCGACATCCGCGCGGTGTTCACGATGTGCGCACCTTCGGGGCAATGGGCCAGCAACGCCTCGGGCACCAGCGACCCGGCATAGAGGCACACCGGACAGGCCGCGATCAGGTCGCGCCCCCGCAAAGTGATCAGGTCGGGCGCACCCGGTCCGGCACCGATGAAATGAACCGTCATGTATTCCCTCTCAACTTTCCGCAAGGGCCGCCGTGGCCATACCATCGCGCGAGACGACCCGCGGTGCAACCAAACGGGCTTCGGGGCCGGCAGTGACCAGCGCCGCCGCTTCGGCAAGAGACCCGGTGCCAAACCTGTCCTTTATTCGTTCCGATTGTGTCGGGGTGATCATCTGACCCAGATCCCGTGTCGTGACGCCCAGGCCCGGCACACCCAGCACCTGCGCAAATTCGCGAAAGACATGCTCTCGCGCCTTGGCCGCTTCTGTTGCCACGGCATCAATCCCGGTGACATCCGCAATCTGCAATACCTGCTGCAATACATCCTGCAAGCTGGCCAGATCCGCAGCTGCGCGAAATCCGATGCCGACGACCCTCACAGCGTGACACTCCATTGCACCACCGGGCGCAGCGGTTGCCAGCCGCGCATCCGCCCCAGCGGGGTGGCTTCGGCCAGTTCGACCCGCAGCAGGCTGCCGCCTTTTTCGGCCTGCAGGCGGGCGAGCCGTGCTTCGGTTTCCAGCGTGACGCCGTTGGCCACCAGTCGCGTGCCCTTGGGCAAGGTTTCGAGCAATGCATCGAACAACGCGTCACTGCCGCCGCCACCCACAAAGACGGCATCAGGCGCAGCGCGGTCCGCGATCAGCGCGGCGGCATCCCCATGGCGCACCGTCAGACGATGAGAGACCCCGAACCGGTCGGCGTTTGTCACAATGTTCGCGACCCTCTCTGCATGTTGTTCGAACGCTTCCGCTTGGCCACCCGCAAGGCACCACTCGACTGAGACCGAGCCGGACCCGGCGCCGATATCCCACAACACTTCTCCCGGACGGGGACCAAGCGCCGATAGTGTCAGTGCCCGCACGGGACGCTTGGTGATTTGGCCGTCATTGGCAAAAAGGTCATCCGGCAGGCCCGCACTGCGCGGCAGACCGACATTTTCAGGCAGTGCGACGGCAACAGCAACAGGGGCGGCCACATCACTGAGACTGAAATCCCCGGCTGTACCTTGGCGGATGCGCTGCTCCGGCCCGCCCATACGCTCGCACACAATGAGCTGTGCTGCACCCGCCCCCTGGTCAGTCAGCCATTGCGCCAGTTCCGAAGGTGCCGCGCCGTCCCGCATCAGGCAGATGAGCCGCGCGTGCGGCGCAAGCGCACCGCGCAACTGACCGATGGGTGCGGCGTGCAGGCCATGGCAGGTGACGTCTTCCAGCCGCCAGCCCAGGGTCCCGGCCACCAGCGAAAAGGTCGAGGCGGTAGGCAGCACACGCCACTCGCCCGGATCCAGATGCACCGACAGGCTGCCGCCCGCGCCGAACCAGAACGGATCGCCCGAGGCAAGGACGACCACCCGACGACCACGCGCATTCAGTACCGGTTCGACCGTGAACGGAACTGGCCAAGCCTGCCCGCGCGCACCGGCGCCCATCAGCTCAAGATGGCGTGGCCCGCCGAATATCACCTCGGCAGCATCAATCGCAGCCTGACTTGCGGGCGACAGATGCGCTGCGGTATCGTGCGGCATTCCCACGATGCTGAGCCAAGGATCACCCAACATGCACATCCTTTTGCTGGGCGGCACGACCGAGGCGAGCGAGATGGCCCGTCGCCTTGCGCAGGCCGGGTTGAACGCCACATTCTCTTATGCCGGACGGACGAGGTCGCCGTTGCCGCAACCGCTGCCCCGGCGGATCGGCGGCTTCGGCGGTGTGGCAGGGCTGGAAAGGTATCTGAAAGACCACTCCGTCACCCATGTTATCGACGCCACACACCCGTTCGCCGCCGGGATGAGCCGCAACGCCCATGCCGCCGCCGTCGCGACCGGCAGGCCGCTGATCCGGCTGGAACGGCCCGCCTGGGCGGCGGGTCCTGCAGACGACTGGCAGACCGTCCCCACGGTCGAGGATTTGCCCGGTGCCCTGCCCGATGCGCCGTGCCGCGTGTTTCTGGCCATCGGCAAGCAGCAGATCGGCCTCTTCGCCGCGCGGCCGCAACATCACTACCTGCTGCGCCTGGTCGATCCGCCCGACGCGCCGCTGCCGTTGCCACACACGACGGTTGTCGTCGCGCGCGGCCCCTTTACCCTGACCGGGGATACGACCCTGTTGCGGGAACATCGCATCACCCATGTTCTGTGCAAGAACGCGGGAGGCGCCGGTGCCCGCGCCAAGCTGGACGCCGCCCGAGGGCTGAAGCTGCCGGTGATCATGGCTGACCGTCCCGTTCTGCCTGGCGACAATGTCGCGCATGACGTGGATCAGGTGATGGACTGGCTGGGTCAAGACACCGACCGCGGCGTGTAAACGTACCGCCCCACCTTGCGTGTTTCCGAATTACCCACAAGCACCACCGTCTGCATGTCCGCCATCTCGGCCGTGGCCTCTGCCAATGTCACGGTCCTCAGCGCCTCGTCGGGGCGGCTGATGGCGCGGGCGAAGGTGATCAGCCGATCAGGGGCGCATTCCTCGCGCAGGATCGCCAGCGCGTCGCCGAACTGGTGCGGCCGTGATCTGGACCGGGGGTTGTAAAACGCCATCGCGAAATCTGCCTGCGCGGCGAGCCGCAGGCGACGTTCGATTACCGCCCAGGGCTTGAGATTGTCGCTGAGGTTGATCGCACAGAAATCGTGCCCCAGCGGCGCCCCTGCGCGAGCAGCGGCAGCGAGCATCGCGGTAATACCGGGCAATACGCGAATGTCGGTATCTGCAAAGCTGGGATTGCCTTCCAGGGCCTCGAACACGGCGGAGGCCATGGCAAAGACACCGGGATCACCGCCGGACACCACAGCCACCCGACGCCCTTCCGCGGCGAGCTGCAGGGCGTGGGTTGCCCGGTCGATCTCGACCCGGTTGTCGGTCGGGTGCAGGAGCAACCCGTCTCGGGGGGCGACCCTCTTCACATAAGGGATATAGCCGATGACATCCGTCGCATCGGCGAGCATGGCCTGGACCTCGGGTGTCACGAGATCGTCGCGCCCGGGACCCAGCCCGGCAATGGCGACCCACCCCGTCATTGCGCGGGCTCCGCCTCCGGTCGGCGGCCTTGGCCGTGGACCAGCACGATCGCGAAATAGGGGCAATCGTCGTCATCGACCTCGGCCAGTCGGGCGATGCGCTGACCGGGCATGGTCCCCTTTTCAACAAGCCAGGCGTCCTGCAGACGCCCCGTTTTTTCCAACGCGGCGCGCACCCGCGGCATGTTGCGCCCGGTCTTCATGATCACCAGCGCATCCGCCCGTTCCATATGCGCCAGCAGGTCGGCATCCGGCAACGTGCCCATCAGGACGGACATCACGTCGTCCCCCCAGGTAAAGGGCATGTCCAGCGCGTTCCAGCAGCCCACCATGCCGGGGATTGCCGGCAGGACTTCTACCTCTGCCCGGCCCTGAAGACGGGTGTGCAGGTGCATGAAAGAGCCGTAGAAAAACGGATCGCCCTCGCACAGCACGACGACCTCGTGCTTCTGTGCCAGCGCGGCAAGGCGGTCGGCCCATTCGGCGTAGAAATCGACCATGAGGTCGCGGTATTCGGCGCTGTCAAAGCGCAGCTCGGTGGTGACGGGGTATTCCATGGGGTATTCCACCACATCGTCGCGCAACATGTCGCGCACGATGGTCCGGGCCTGTCCTGCCCGGCCCTTCTTGCGGAAATACGCGACGTGGCGTGCACCCCGGATCATGCGATCCGATTTCACGCTCATCAGATCTGGATCACCGGGACCCAAACCCGCACAGATAATCCTGCCCATGCCTATTCCACCCTGCTGGCGAGCGCGTTCACCGCCGCGACAGTGATCGCGGAACCGCCCAATCGCCCCTTCACGATCATCGAGGGTACCGGCAGATCGGCCATCAGCGCGTCCTTGCTTTCCGCCGCACCGATAAAGCCGACCGGGCAACCGATGATCGCTGCCGGGCGCGGACAGTCCGGGTCTTCGAGCATGTTGAGCAGGTGAAACAGCGCCGTCGGGGCATTGCCGATGGCCACCAGCGCCCCGGCCAGGTGCGGGCGCCAGAGTTCGAGCGCGGCGGCGGAGCGGGTGTTGGCCATCTCGGCGGCCATGTCCGGCACACGCGGATCGCGCAGAGTGCAGATCACCTCGTTCTCGCGGGGCAGCCGTTTTCGGGTGATGCCCTCGCTGACCATATAGGCGTCGCAGAGGATCGGTGCGCCATCTTCCAGTGCAGCCCGTGCGGCGATGGCCATGCCGGGTGAAAAGCGCACATGATCTTCCAGCCCGACCATCCCCGCCGCATGGATCATTCGGACCGCGACGATCTCCTCCTCGGGGGTAAACCGGGACAGCGCCGCCTCGGACCGGATCGTGGCAAAGGACTGGCGGTAAATCTCCGCGCCATCGGTGATGTAGCTGTGGGGCATTCAGATCGCCTTGATAATCTCTTCGGAAGAAAGCGACGCCACGTCGGGGTCGTCGTCGGCGCGCCCCCTGCGGATCAGGTCGAAACCTTCTCGCGTCGCTGTCACGGTCAATGGGGCGGGGCCGGGATGTGCGCATCCCTTGGCGCAGCCGGACATGTGCAGAAAGCTGCCGGGCGGCACATGGGCCGCAAGGGTGCGCGCCATGGTCCGGGTCCGGGCAAGGCCCTGCGCACAGCGCGGTGCACCGGTACAGGCCACGACCCTCAGCAGAGGGTCGTCGGCATCGGTGATGAGCCCCCGGATCTCGGGCAACTTGCGGGCGCTTTCCACCAGCAGCATCCGCCAGGGCGTCATCCGCAGACCGCCCTGTTTGGCGAGACTGGCCAATGTCTTGACCTCCAACTGCCCAAAGGCCAGACCAACCATCGCCCCCAGCGGCGTATAGCCGGGCCGCGGCGCATAGACCTGACGCTGGCGCGGGACGAAGAAACCTTCGGGCAGGGCGACACCCGCCGCGATCAACGTAGCCATGCGCCTGTGCTCACCGCGCGCTGTCATGAACCATTCAGCCAGCGCCATCGCCTCGGCGACCACCGTATCGGATGCGACGGGTTTGCCCTTGTCGAAACCATCCGCGACAAGGATCAACCCGCCGCCCGCATCCCTTTCGAGCCGGATGTCGGCAGAGGCGTTCTGCAACACAGGTGCGCGACCGGTATCCACGGCAAAGCCGAACTTGCCGGGAAGCTGCGGCGCATCAGGCGACGACAGCGCAACGGTGACGTCCTCGGCAAAGCCGTTCGTTTCCTCACCGGTCTGCCAGAAAGGGGTCACGAGCACATTGCGCCGGCTTTCGATCTCGGCGTCGGCATCGACCAGCGACATGGCAGTGAGCCCCCGGATCAGTGCGTCATGGCTGTCTTCGCGTACGCCGCGTATCTGGATGTTGCCACGGCTCGACAGGTCGATCAAACCGTTGCCGTGGGCCGCGGCCAACGTCGCGATCCCGTCGGCCTGCGCCCGACGCAGCCGCCCGTTGAAAGGCCGGACGCGCACGACCAAACCGTCACCCGACATCATCGGACGCAACGCGCCGGGGCAGTATCCCTTCACCACCGGCGCGGTCATTCGGCGGCATCCAGCTGCGCCGAAATCGAATTCCGCCGAGTGACCCAAAGGCCCGCGTCCCGCAGCGCCGCAAAACGGGCACGGATCTGATCAAGCGCCTCGGGGTTTTCGCGTTTCATAAAGTCCATCAAATCCTCCCGGCCCAGGGTCGCATCGAAATATAGGTCGAAAAGATGCGCTGGCACGGCCCGGGTGAGATGCGCGAAGGCGGCCAGATTGTCCAGTGTCGCGGCCACTTCGGCCGCCCCCCTGAAACCATGGCGCATCATGCCGCTGGCCCAGTCGGGATTTGCCGCGCGTGCGCGGACCACGCGGGCGATTTCCTCGGCCATGGTACGGGCGCGGGGGGCGCCGATGACCGTGCTGTCGACATGGTACAGGGCGGGTTGTGCCGCACCGAGGTAGGCCATCGCGGCAGCAAAGCCGCCTTCGTGACTGGCGTAGTCCGAGGCCAGCAGCACATCGCTTTCCATCAGGTCCTGAACATGGGCGAAACCGTCGGCGCCCTGCAGCCGTGCCTCCAGCGCCCCTCGGTCCTGGCGGGCCTCCCCCCGCGCGTCGATCGCCCATTCCGAGGCTTTCAGCCAGGCTTCGCCCGCGGCGTCGCGGCCCGCGTCCGAGTAGTCGAGCATCGCCGCCTCCATGTTCATGCCGTAAAGCCCCGGCTTGGGGCCGAAGACACGCGGCGTGCGGGTCAGGTAGGGGTTCATCTCGGGCGCTTCTTCCCGCTCGGCCAGGGCGGCGGCGCCCGCTTCGAAGAGTTGAGACAGTCCCGGAAACACATCCCGGAACAATCCGGAGACCCGCAAGGTCACGTCGATGCGAGGCCGGTTCAGCAGTGTCAGCGGAAGCACCTCGAAGCCGGACACGCGTTCGGACCCTGCATCCCACTTCGGGGCAAGACCGGCCAGATGCATCGCCATCGCGATCTCTTCTCCGGCGGTCCGCATCGTGGCGGACCCCCAAAGGTCAACGACCAGGCCGCGCGGATAATCGCCCTGGTCCTGCAAGTGGCGGCGGATCAGCTCTTCGGCAAGCTTCACGCCCTGTGCATGGGCGGCACGGGTCGGCACGCTGCGGGGATCCACGGCATAGAGGTTCCGACCCGTGGGCAGCACGTCGGACCGCCCCCGATACGGCGAACCGGACGGCCCTGACGCGACCCGACGACCGTCGAGCGCAGCCAGCAGGCCGACATTTTCGCCCTCCCCCATCCCGAAGATATGCAGCCCGTCGCCGTACTGGCTTTCCTTGATGTCGCAGACGAAGCGGTCGATCCGGGTAATCGCCTCGACCGCGCTGGTGGCGTCATCAAGGCCCAGGTCTTGCTCCACTCCGGCGGCCTGCGCTTCGGAGCGAATGGTCTCGATCAGCCGGTCGCGCCGGGCGGGATCCAGCCCGTCGGCAGTGGAGTATTCGTCCAGAAGGCGTTCCAGTTGCAACAGCGCCTGCGGCGTTTCGCTGCCCTTCATCGGCGGCGGCAGATGGCCAAGCGTCACCGCGCCGATACGCCGCTTGGCCTGCGCGGCCTCGCCCGGGTCGTTGACAATGAAGGGATAGATCACCGGCATCGGCCCGGTCAGGACCTCCGGCCAACACTCCCCGGACAGCGCCACCGCCTTGCCCGGCAACCACTCCAGCGTGCCGTGCGCGCCGATGTGAACCAATGCGTCGATGCCTTGTGACTGCAGCCAGAGGTAAAAGGCCACATAGGAGTGGCGCGGAACGCGGGCGAGATCGTGATAGTCCGTGTCACGCGCCGCGATGCTGCCCCGCTCGGGTTGCAGCGCAACGAGCGCGTTTCCGCAGTGCTGCGCGGGAAAGTGAAAGGCGCCATCGCGGTACAACGGATCATCTTCGACTGGCCCCCAGACCGTATTGAGCTCTTTCAACAGGGTGTCGGGAAGACATGTCAAATATGACATGTCACCATTAGCGGGCCAGGAAATTGTATTGTGGCTCAGTGACTTGCCAAACCCAATGGCGGGTTCTACGGCGTAGCCCGCATCGGCGAGTGTCAGAAGCATGTCTTCGACCGAGGCCAGCGCATCCAGCCCCACCGCATGAGCGATCTGGTCGTCGCGCCCCGGATAGGTCGACAAGACCAGCGCCAGTTTGCGGTCTGCCGCCGGGGTCCGTGCCAGCCGGTGCCAGCCCGCCACCCGATCCACCACCGCATTGATCCGCTCGGCGTTCGCCCGGTGCGCAAAGCGCGAGTATTGCAAATGCGGATCTTTCTTTTCCGGCGCTTTGAAGCTGACGACCCCGGCAAAAACCCGACCGTCAACTTCCGGCAGCACAACATGCATGGCCAGATCCGCGGGCGACAGGCCGCGCTCTGCCTCGGCCCAATCTTTTTGACGCGCGGTGGACAAAGCCACCTGAAAGACAGGGCAACCCGGCGTATCAAGAGGTGATTGGCCATCCTCCCCCCGCCCTGAGAAGGCTGTCGCGTTGACGATGGCGCAAGGTTCCAGCCGCGCAAGCGTCTCATCCAGAAACTTACGGCCAGCTTCGGCTTTCAGCGAGGGCACGAACAGGCCGACGGCAGTAAAGCCCCGGTCACGCAGCGCAGCAATCAGCGCATCCACCGGGGCGGTATCGGCAGCCGTCAGGTAGCTGCGGTAGAACGTCACCGCGACCATGTCGCCGGTGACATCGGCAAATGGAATGACCCCTTTGTCAGGATCGTAGAAGCCGCAGACCGGCACCGTCTTGCTGCCCGGAACCGGCCCTGCATAGAACCCGGCAGCCAGCGCAAGTTGCGCCAGTGCCGCCTGTGCCGCGACTGCCCCACCCGCATCGCACAGATGCGACAACCGCCGCAGGGTCGACACGGGCAAGGTTGAATGGGCGTCCAGCGCCGGATCCTCGCGCCCATCCGCAGGCAGCACCGCCAGCGCGATATTGTTGCGCCGCGCGAAATCCTGAATCTGCATGATGCCGTAGGGCCAGTAATTCTCGCCACCGATCAGCCGGATCAGTATGCCCTTGGCCCCCGTCAGCGTCTGTTCGACGTAATTGTCCACCGATGCCGGATGCCGCAGCGCCACAAGGTTGCACAACCGCAACGTGGGCAGCTTGCCCTCTGGTCCGCCGCCACGGTGCCAGCCTGCCGCGAAAGCGCCCAGATCACTGTCGGAAAACGAAAGCACCACCAGATCCGCAGGCGTCTGGCCCGGATCGAACGGTGTTTCGCTATCCTCCAGCCCGTGGCTTTCGCGAAAGACGACGTGCATGAAATCAGGCCCCCAGAACGCCCCGGATGGCAGCGGTGTCGATGTGGTCGTGTTCCGCGATCACCACCAGGTGGCCCTGCCGGGGATCGGCGCCCCAGGGCCTGTCGAACTGTTGCCGCACCCGCGCGCCCACGGCCTGGACCAGAAGGCGCATCGGCTTGCCCTTGACCGCGACATAGCCTTTGACCCGCAGGATATGCTGTTCGGTCGCCAGCTTCTCGATTGCCGCGACAAGCGCATCGGTGTCCTCGATCTCGGGCATCGGCACAACGATCGTTTCGAAATCGTCGTGTTCGTGGTCATCCGCGCCATCATGATGCGAGGGGCGTGCGGCCAGGTCGTCCTCGGCGGCCGCGTTCAGGCCCAGCACCACTTTGGGGTCGATCACCCCTTCGGACATGGGCAAGATGCGGATCGGCCGCGGACTTTCCGCCTCGATGATCTCGCGCGCTTTGGCGAGACCCTCTTCACCGGCCAGATCGGCTTTGGACATCAGGATGATATCCGCGCAGGAAATCTGGTCTTCGAACACCTCGGACAGCGGGGTCTCGTGATCCAGGCTGTCGTCTGCCAGCCGTTGTGCATCCACCGCCGCCTCGTCCGGTGCGAAGCGGCCCGCCGCCACGGCCTCGGCATCGGCCAGCGCAATCACGCCGTCGACGGTGATCCGCGAGCGGATCGCGGGCCAATCGAAGGCCTTGAGCAGCGGCTTGGGCAGGGCCAGCCCGGAGGTTTCGATCAGAATGTGATCGGGCCGCGTGGGCAGCGCCATCAGCGCCTCGATCGTCGGGATGAAATCATCCGCCACCGTGCAGCAGATGCACCCGTTCGCCAGTTCGACGATATTTTCCTCGGGGCAATCTGGGATCGCGCAGGATTTCAGAATATCGCCATCGACGCCCACGGTGCCGAACTCGTTCACCAGCACAGCCAGTCGTCGGCCACCGGCGTTGGTCATCAGGTGTCGTATTAAAGTCGTTTTGCCCGCCCCCAGGAAGCCGGTAATCACGGTGACGGGAATTTTGCTCAGGTCGTTCATTCGGCGGCCTCCAAAGGCAGGGTAAAGGGGGGAACACGCGCAAGGCTCTGCTTGCGAAAGATCACCGGGCGCTCGCGCCAGGGGACAAGGCCATCCGACGTCGCGGCATAAGCCGCGGCGCCGGTCAGGATGTCGGGGGCATCGGCCACGGAAAGGCGGCCATAGACGTAGGTCCATTTGCCCGGCTCCGACAGCGCGACCGCAGCGCCCTGTGAACAGGCAGACAGGCAGGCGACGCCGACAACCTCGACACCCTCAGGGCTATCTGCTTCGGTCAGCGCGGCGTGCAGCAGGGCGCCGGGGCGCGGCGCGTCTTCTTCCAGCACCTCACCGGCGCGGCAGGTGGTGCAGACGTAAAGTGTTGCGGTCATTCAACCTCCACTACGGTTCTGGCCGAGACCCGGTCGCCATCAACCATCAGCGGGTGATGGTCATTGCTGTTCAGCGTCACCGCGATCTCGACCTCGCCTTCCGGCAGGTCATCCAAATGCACCCAGGGCCCATAAATGCGCCCCAGCTTGACACCGTTGGCATAGACATGCGCATGGCCCTGACCGGGCTGGTGATCACGGCTGGCGTTTTCGGGCGAGAATTCGAAATTCTCCACCATCACGTGCAGATTGTAGCCTGCCATCGGGTCGGGTTCGACCGTGATTTTCAGGTTCGGCGCAGCTTCTGCCGCAACCTCGATCGGCGTCTCGTGAAGCGCCGCATGTTCCATGCCGCCATGATCCGTGCCCGCGTGATGATGCGGGTTGGCATGGTCGTGGCCGTCGAAGGTGATCCCGTTACCTGCCGCGAAGGCAAACCCGAGACCACCACCGAAGATCAGCCCGATCACGAAAAGTGCAAGCGTTCTGTTCATCGCACTGTCACACGGTCTGCGTGGCATGTTCCGCTTCGCGCTGCCAGAAGTAGCCCGCGAAGGACCCCAACAGCACCCAGGCCACCAGACCGATGCCCAGCGCCCGCGCGGCGAAAAGCGCGCCGATCTCGGTCGGGACGGGGCCGGTAAAGCTTTCCGGCTCCGGCGCGCCGATCAGATGCGGCGCCGCCAGAAGCAAGGCCGCAGCACCCCAGGCCGCCCAATTTGACCCAAACGCCAAAAGCCAGAGCGCGACGCAGGCGCTGATCGCGGTGGCGAACCACCAGATCTGCCGAAGCGCCACATCGGCGGCGGCGACGCCGGGCACCTCCGGGGCGAGGGTAAAGCCGGGGGCCAGATGGAAGGCCACGAAACCGGCAACACCCCAGAGGATACCCCAGCGCCCGTCGATCCGCGCGCCACGGTCCTCGCCAAAGCTCATCGCGGCCACGAGGATCAGCGCGTAACCGGTGTAGGTCAGCATGGTGAAAATCACGCTCAGCCCGTCCCGCATCAGGTCGAAACCCGGCAGGGCCGGATGGGCGCTGACCGGGTCAGCGCCAAAATGCACCAACTCGCCGCTCTCATAGAGCTCGGCATGCAGCAGAACAGGTTGCACAAAGATCAATTGAAGCAGGCCGATGATCGCACCTGCAAGAGCCCCGGCGAAAAGGGCGGAAATCAGAATCCGTGACGTCATGACACATCCTATACATGTTTCAGCACAAGGCGACGAGTTGCTATCAATACGAACACGCCGCCGGATTAGGGCAGCGTTCCAAACTGATAAACGGGTCGGCACGCGTTGCGTTGCTTACCATTGGGCCGGACGAGCGTCACCTTGAGGTCCGCTATCGCCCGGTCCGCGCACCCTTCAGGTTAGTGGCAGGGAAACCCTGTCGCATGGCGCACGTCATGTGCGGCATCATGCAGCGCGGCAGCCTGTACGTGCCCGGTCAAGGTGATCAGGGCAATGCCCAACGCGGCGGCAAAAACCGCGGGAACAACGCGGCTGGTGCCCAGCGACTTGGCAGTCAATGTAGTCATGGTCTTCTCCTTACCGTCACACCCGACGGCCCGTTAGCGTTTCACATGCCTGGCAGGTCTCCTGGCTCACGGGTCGATGCCTTTGCCCGCCTTCCCCGACCGGCTGGTCAAGTGGCGCGTTGGGCGCAGGCTCTCCGCTTACAGTCGCGGGGGCGGCTTCCGCTTCGGGCGTTGCAGCCGTTACGGAATTCCCTGTTCGGTTCCACACCCAAACGGGTGCTTGCGGGAACACCAAGCGCAACCTGTGTCGCATTTCACCCGGCGCAAGGCAAGGCTCATTCACGACGGATCATGCCTCGATCGCGCAGCGTATCAAAGCTTCCTGAACGCGCAGAGCATGGGCGCCAGCCCGCTCCGGCGGACAAGTCCCCATTTCCGCTGGCCCCGGGGCTATGTCAGGCGCATAACAGGCAGTGAATGCCAGTATGCCCGGAGCCGCAGCCTTGAGCCGCACAACCCTCGCGATTCTCTATTCCCTGCTCGCTCTGCTGCTGTTCGACGGCATGGGTTTGATCATCAAGCACCTGTCAGAAGACTACAGCGCCGCCGAACTGTCGGCCTATCGCAACGTCGTAGGCCTGATTCCGGCGATGCTGGTGCTGTGGACCTCGCGTGACTGGCACGCCAAGGGACGCAGCATGCGAATGCGGCAATGGAAGCTCGCGATGCTGCGCGGTCTGATCCTCACTTTCGCGCAGTATTTCTTTTATCTCTCTCTCGGTCTGCTGACCTTTGCTACCGCCTCGACCATTTCCTATGCCAACGCTGTCTTTGTCACCGCCCTTGCCGTGCCCCTGCTGGGAGAAAAGGTCGGGCTGGTGCGCTGGGCCGCCGTCCTGATCGGATTCGGCGGGGTGATCATGATCGTGGGCCCCGGGCGCGATACCTTCTCCCTGTCTGCCCTTCTCCCGCTGGGGGCGGCGCTGTGCTACGCGCTGACAGCGGTCACCGCAAGGATGATGGACGAAGGACCCCCGACAGCCCTGATCAACCTCTACTCCACCGGTGTCGCCGCGCTGGGGGCGCTGACCCTGGCGCTGGCAACGGGGGGATTCACCCCGCTCCGCGATACCGCCGACGTCATATGGATCGCCACGATGGGCGGCCTCGGAGGGTTCGCGGTCCTTCTGCTTGTCACCGCCTACCGGATGACCGAACAGAGCAACCTCGCGCCGTTCAGTTATTTCGGCATCCCGATGGCCTTTGTCCTGGGGTGGCTATTTTACGGCGAAGCGCCTTGGGAGGAGCTGTTTCCCGGCGCATTCCTGCTGTCTGGCGGCGGGTTGCTGATCATCTGGCGTGAACGCCAGATGAACGAAGCGATGCGAAATGTCACCACGCCAAAGTAGCGCGGGCATCTAGACCACCACCGCCTGCGCCTCTTGCGAGGTGACATTGAAGACCCGCTTGTAACGCTCGATTTCTTCCGCCGGGCCCATCGCCTTGTTGGGGTTGTCCGACAGTTTCACCGTCGGCCTGCCGTTTGCCGCCACCGCCTTGCAGACCAACGAGAAGGGCGCGAGCGCATCTTCTTCCACCAGACCTCTGAAATCGTTCGTCAAAAGCGTTCCCCACCCGAAGGAGACATTCACCTTGCCAGCAAATTTCTCGTGCAGTTCCCGCATCTTGTCCACGTCCAGGCCATCACTGAAGATGACCCGTTTCTGTGAAGGGTCCTCGCCCCGCGATTTCCACCAGTCTATGGCGATCTGTGCAGCCTTCACCGGGTCGCCGCTGTCCACGCGGATGCCGGTCCAGCCCGCCAGCCAATCGGGCGCGTTGTCCAGAAACCCCTTGGTGCCATAGGTGTCGGGAAGGATGATCCGCAGATTGCCGTCATGCTCTTCATGCCAATCCGACAAGACATCGTAGGGCGCCTGCGCCAGTGCCGCGTTGTCCTCTGCCAAGGCGGCGTAGACCATGGGCAACTCATGCGCATTGGTGCCAATCGCCTCCATTTCACGGCTCATGGCAATCTTGCAGTTCGACGTGCCGGTGAAAGCGCGGCCCAGGCCTTCCTGCATTGCCTGAACGCACCAGTCCTGCCAGAGATAACTGTGCCGTCTGCGGGTGCCGAAATCGGCGACAGACAGGTTCTGGATCTTGCGCAGCTCCTCGATCTTTTCCCAGACGCGGGTCATGGCACGCGCGTAGAGCACCTGAAGCTCGAACCGGCCCATCGTGTCCAGCACCGCGCGGCCACGCAGTTCCATCAGCACGGCGAGCGCGGGAATCTCCCACAGCATGACCTCGTGCCACTTTCCCTCGAACGTCAGCTCGTACTGGTCGCCCCGCCGTTCCAGATGGTAGGGCGGCAGGCGCAGACCCTCGAACCATTCCATGAAGTCGGGGCGGAACATCTGCCGCTTTCCATAGAACGTATTGCCCCGTAGCCATGTGCTTTCCCCGCGGCTGAGGCTGAGCGACCGGATATGGTCGAGTTGCTCGCGCAGCTCACCCTCGTCGATCAGCTTGGCCAGGGGCACATGATCGGAGCGGTTGATCAGCGAAAAAGTGACCTGCGTGTCGGGCTTGTTCCGGAAAATTGACTGGCACATCAGCAGCTTGTAAAAATCCGTGTCGATCAGAGACCGGACGATCGGGTCAATCTTCCACTTGTGGTTCCAGACACGGGTTGCGATATCAACCATCAAAATTTCCTCAGAATTACTGCACCCTTGTGGCAAAGACTGCATGACAGGGGCAAGGCCAAAGACAAGGTTGGGAGATCATGGAGTTTCTTTCCGGATTGAGCCTGGCGCACCTTCTGCTGCCGGTTCTCTTCTGCCTGGCCACCCTCGGCTATATCCGTTGTCTGGTGCTCGCACCCGGGCTGACACTTTTTGCTTCGGCCGCGCTGGCCGGACTCGTGTCGCTTTCCTATCCACTGGAACGCCAGAACGCACCGCTCTGGTGCGCCGCTGCCGGGTATGTGCTGATCTCGCTGCTGCTCTCAAGGTGGCGACGGTCAAACGGCACGCCTGCCCCACAGACGACGTTACCCGCCAAAGAAAAGTCGACAGATCGCAAGAACATCGTCATCGACGGCACCAATGTCCTGTACTGGGACGGCGACGTCGCGGAGCTGGCCAGCCTGCGGCTGGTGGTCAGCGCCCTGTTGAACCGGGGCTGGGCGCCTTTGGTGTTTCTCGATGCATCGTCACGCCACCACCTGAAGGACCGGAGCCTGACAGAAAAGACATTCGCAAAGGCACTGGACCTGCCGCAAAACCGGGTCATCGTCTACCCGGCGGGAACAGAGGCCGACGCCTTTCTGTTGAAATATGCCCGCGATCACAACTTGCCCGTGCTGTCGAACGATCAATTCAGGGATCGCCCACAGATTGCGGGCAAACTCCGCCTGGTGCGGGGGATTTTTGCCAACGGAAAGCCGATTTTCGACGGACTTTAGGCGCCCAGCACCGCTTTGCCGTTTCGTATCGTGCCCATTCCCGGTAAGCCTGTGTTGCACCCGTCAATGCAAACCCGGAAAGCCCCCGCCAATGGACTGGCAGAACCTGATCCGTGAACTGATAACTCTGGTGGTGGTCATCGACCCCATCGGCAGCATACCCATCTTTCTTTATGCAACGGCCCATGTGCCCAAGTCGCTGCATCGCAGCTTTGCCCTGCGGGCCGTGCTGGTGGCAGGTGTGGTGCTGCTGGCGTTCCTGATCGCCGGTCAGTTCCTGCTGGAGGCCCTTGGCCTGCGGCTGGGGTCATTTCAGGTCGCGGGGGGATTGATCCTGTTCCTCTTTGCGCTGACCATGATCTTTGGTGACAGCAAGCCAGAGCAGGAAGTCGCCAGCGCGGAGCGTGACCATCTGGCCGGGGCCGTCTTTCCCTTGGCGATGCCCTCTATCGCGTCACCCGGCGCGATGCTGGCCATCGTCATCCTGACGGATAATCACAGCAATCCGGTCGTCGATCAGGTGATCACCGGCGCGCTGCTGGTGCTGGTGCTGTTCCTGACGCTTGTGCTTTTGCTGCTGGCGTCAAAGATCGGCAGACTGATCGGCACGACCGGGTCCAGCGTGATCAGCCGGGTGATGGGCATCGTGCTGGCGACGGTCGCGGTGGACTCGACCCTGGGCGGGCTGGAGGCGCTGGGGCTTCTCAACCTCGCAAGTTCAGAAAGTCCTTTGAACTAGGCCCGTGCCGACGCTCAGGCGAGGGTCACGCCGTTTTCGGTCATGGCGCGCCGCGCTGCATCCAGCGACCCGTCAAGGTCGATCGCGCGGCAGAGATCCTGCCGGACAGTCACGTCGAATCCCAGCCTGGCCGCATCCACCGCAGAAAAATGGACGCAGAAATCCAGCGCCAGCCCCACCATGGTCAACGCGTTGATACCGCGGGTCCTGAGATACCCTTCCAACCCGGTGGGCGTCTTGTGATCATTCTCGAAAAAGGCGGAATAGCTGTCGATGGCGGGGTTGTACCCCTTGCGAATGATCAGGTCTGCGCGGTCCTGCGCCAGCCCACCGTGAAACTGGGCGCCAAGGCTGCCCTGAATGCAGTGATCGGGCCAGAGCACCTGCGGGCCGTAGGGCATCTGCGTCACTTCGTATGGCGCGCGACCGGCATGGCCGCTGGCGAAAGACGAATGTCCCGCCGGGTGCCAGTCCTGCGTCAGGATCACGGCATCGAAATCCGCCATCAAATCGGTGATGCCCGGCACGATCACGTCGCCCTCTGGCACCTCCAGCGCGCCGCCGGGGCAGAAATCCTTTTGCACGTCGATCACGATCAGGGCCTGCATCGGGTCACTCCGGTTCTGAGTTGATACGGGGCCCCTTTTACCGCAGCACCCCCTTGCGCAACAGCCCCCCTCGGGCCTATTTCCGCATCCATGCACACCATCGCCGCCCTGTACCACTTTACCCGCTTCGAGGACCCCGCCGCGCTCAGGCCCGCGCTGCTGGATCTGTGCCTGGCGCAAGGGGTGAAGGGCACGCTGCTGCTGGCACAGGAAGGCGTGAACGGCACAATCGCAGGCCCGCGTGCGGGCGTCGACGCGGTGATCGCCCACCTGCGGTCCCTGCCCGGCTGCGACGGCCTGGAGTGGAAGCTGGCGACGTCGGAAACGCCACCCTTTCCCCGGATGAAGGTCCGCCTGAAGCGCGAGATCGTGACCATGGGCCAGCCGGACGTCGACCCGCGCGCCCGCGTCGGAAACTACGTCGATCCACAGGATTGGAACGACCTGATCCGCGATCCCGAGGTCGCGGTGATTGACACACGCAATGCCTACGAGGTCGCGATCGGCACCTTCGAGGGCGCAATCGATCCCGAAACCGAGAGCTTCGGTGAATTTCCCGCCTGGTGGGAGGCCAACAAGCACCGCTTTCACAACAAGAAGGTCGCGATGTTCTGCACCGGCGGAATCCGCTGCGAGAAATCGACCAACTACCTTCTGGGCCAGGGTGTCGAAGATGTCTTTCATCTCAAAGGCGGTATCCTGAAGTACCTTGAGGAGGTGCCGGAAAAAGAGAGTGCGTGGCAGGGCGACTGCTTTGTCTTCGATGCACGGGTCAGTGTCGGCCACGGGCTGAGCGAGGGGCCGCACATGTTGTGCCACGGCTGCCGGCAGCCGATCCTGCCCGAGGACCGCAACCGTCCCGAATACGAAGAAGGCGTAAGCTGCCATCACTGCTTTGACCGGACCAGCGATCTGGACAAGGGCCGGTTTCGGGAGCGGCAAAAGCAGCTGCGGCTGGCGGCACGGCGCCGCCTGCCCTGATCC
Source organism: Sulfitobacter sp. THAF37 (assembly GCF_009363555.1). Lineage (NCBI taxonomy): Bacteria > Pseudomonadati > Pseudomonadota > Alphaproteobacteria > Rhodobacterales > Roseobacteraceae > Sulfitobacter > Sulfitobacter sp. THAF37. Next base: position 1,204,667 of record NZ_CP045372.1, on the reverse strand, counting down.
GGCACATCCTGATCGCAGCCGAATTTCCCAACAAATTGACCTGTTAAACAGTCCGTAAAGCTCTGCCACTACCCATGGTCGCGGGTGAAAAGAGGTGGTGTAGATGAGTGCGCAAACAAATGCGCAGCCAATCATCATCAAGCGAAAGAAGGTCGTCGGCGGCGGCGGGCACCATGGGGGCGCCTGGAAAGTCGCCTATGCGGATTTTGTGACCGCAATGATGGCCTTCTTCATGCTGATGTGGCTGCTGAACGCGACAACGGAACAACAACGGAAGGGAATCGCGGACTACTTTTCTCCGACGATCCCGATTAACCGGGTTTCCGGCGGCGGCAACGGCGCCTTCGGTGGCGAGAGCATCTTTTCCGAGATGACGTTGCCCAAAGAGGGGACCGGATCGACCGCGCAACATGCGGCACGCGATGACAAGGCCCGGGGCGATAGCGGCAATACCCCCGATGCAGAGGCGTCCGAGATCGAAGAACAACGGTTTCGCGATCTTGACGCGCAGCTTCAGGGCATGGGGGGCGAGAGCCTGGTGATGGAAAACGCCAAGCGGCATATCGTGACCCGCATCACCGACGAAGGGCTGGTGATCGAACTGTTCGATCTGGACGACGTGTTTCTGTTCCAGAAGGACAGCAATGTCCCGAATCAGATCCTGAGGGATCTGGCCGCGCTGATTGCCGGAACCGTAAAGACCGTGACCAACAAGATCGCCGTGGGCGCGCATGTGCGGGCCAACCCGATTGTGCTGGCGGACAGCCCGGTCTGGGAGCTGTCGGCGCAGCGCGCGGCTGGCATGCGCACCCTTCTGGAGGATAACGGTGTCATGCCGCGACGCATACGACGGGTGACAGGCCACGCCGACAGGGCACCGGTTGTGGCGGACCCGATGGCAAACCGAAACAACCGGATCGAGATCATTTTGCTTCGCGATGTACCGCGCAACTGAGCCGGGCAGGAATATGGGGAATTTTATCTGTTAGCGCGCCGTTAAGCCGACGCTGCGTACAAGCGGGCAGACTTTGACTGACCGATGCAGCAGAAAGGCGTGTCTATGACAATTTCATCTTCGCTCAACGCAGGGGTGGCAGGGCTTCAGGCGAATGCAACGCGCCTTGCGTCCATCTCTGACAACATCGCGAACTCCTCGACATACGGATACAAGCGTGTGAGCACGGAGTTCGAGTCACTGGTGATTTCTTCCCGCGGCGGCACCTATTCCGCCGGCGGCGTCCGCGCGAACACGCAGCGCCTGATTGACCAACGCGGCCCGCTGGTATCGACGTCGAATGCCACCGACCTGGCCGTGCGCGGCCGCGGCTTTCTGCCAGTGACCCAGGCGACGGAGGTCGAAGTGGGCAATGGGGCGACTTCCATGATGCTCACCACGACCGGATCGTTCAGAACCGACTCCGAAGGATATCTACGGTCCAGTTCCGGCCTGGTGTTGCTGGGCTGGCCTGCCCAACCGGACGGGACGATCCCCAATTTTCCGCGTGATACCGCAGACGGCCTGGAGCCCGTGCAGATCAACGTGAACCAATTCTCGGGCGAACCGACGACCAGCATGACATTGGGCGTCAACCTGCCCGCAACCGACACCGATGCAGGCGCACCGGGTGATACCCAGAACCTGTCGGTCGAGTATTTTGACAACCTCGGCACCTCCGAGAACATCAACGTCACTTTCACGCCGACGGTCCCGGCCACTGGGTCGTCAAACGAATGGACCGTGACCATGACCGATTCCGCAACGGAACCGGCGGGTACGGTGATTGGTGAATACATCCTGACCTTTGCGGACGATCGCACAGCCGGCGGCACGCTCGCGTCGGTGACCACGGTCAGCGGTGGTCCCTACGATCCGGCGACCGGGCAATTGATCGTTGACGTTGCAGGCGGTCCGATCGAAATCGACATCGGCCAGATCGGTGAAAGCGACGGGATCACGCAGCTGTCAGATGCATTTGCACCGGTATCCATCTCCAAGGATGGATCGCCTGTCGGGAATATGACCAGCGTGGAGGTCGACGCGAACGGCTACGTGCATGCCTACTTCGACACCGGAATCACCCGCACGATCTATCAGGTGCCGCTGGTCGATCTGCCCAACCCCAACGGGATGGTGGCGCTGGACAGCCAGACCTACCAACCGTCGGTCGACAGCGGCTCCTTCTTTCTGTGGGACGCCAGCGACGGCCCCACCGGTGACATCCTGGCCTTCGCACTCGAAGAATCCTCAACCGATGTAGCGGGTGAACTCACCTCGATGATCCAGACACAACGGGCATATTCCTCAAACGCCAAGGTGATCCAGACCGTGGACGAGATGCTGCAGGAAACCACGAACATCAAACGCTGATACCGTGCGGGCTTGATCACCAATCCCTAGGGGAGACCTATCATGACCATTTCCGGCGCGTTGACCAACGCCATGTCCGGCCTGCGGGCAGCCAGCCGCGGCGCGGAGGTTGTTTCTTCCAACATATCCAACGCCCTCACCCCCGGATATGCCCGCCGGGTGCTGGCACTGTCCACCCAGGCGACGGGCGGCGCCAGCGGTGTCCAGATCGACGGAGTCGTGCGGATCATGGACGCCGCCCTCGCTTCGGATCGCAGGATGGCAGAGGCAGATCAGACCCACGCGGACAGCCGGGTCCAATTCCATACAAGGTTCGAGACCCTCATCGGGACGCCAGACGATCCGGCGTCGCTGTCTGCCCGTATTGCCGGGTTCGAAAACAGCCTGATCTCAGCGGCCAGCAGGCCCGACGCACCGGAACGGCTGGTGGCCTCGGTCGGAGCCGCGCGCGACCTGGCAACCGGCCTCCGGGATGCTTCCGCCGGTGTCCAGGCCGCGCGGGGCGATGCCGACCGGAATATCGCGCGCATGGTGGACGAGCTGAACATCGCCCTGGAACATGTGGTGGAACTCAACACCCAGATCACTGCCCTACAGGTCCAGGGGGGCAACACTGCCACCCTGCAGGATCAGCGGCAACAGGTCGTGGACCGGATCGCCACATTGGCACCGGTTCGGGAGGTACCTCGCGACAATGGCCAGATCGCGCTCTACTCGACCGGTGGCGCGGTACTGATCGACGGCACGGCGGCGGTCATCGGCTTCGAACCGGTCAACGTGGTCACGCCCCACATGAGCCTTGCGGACGGCACCTTGTCAGGCCTCACAGTCAACGGGCAGTCCGTACGCACCGACAGCGACCGCGGCGCCCTGCGCGGCGGTGCGCTTGCCGGTCAGTTCGCGATACGCGACGAACACGGCGTAGCCGCCCAGGCCCAGCTGGACACTCTCGCGCGCGACCTGATCGAACGCTTCGAAGACCCGGCGGTGGACCCCACGCTGGGGGCGGGCGATGCAGGTCTGTTTACCGACGGCGGTGCGCCGCTCGACCCCCTGGATACCGTGGGGCTTGCACAGCGGTTGTCCGTAAATTCCGCCGTAGACCCCCAGCAGGGGGGTGAGGCCTGGCGCATCCGCGACGGGATGAACGCGGTCGTTCAAGGGAATGCGGGCGATGCCACGCTATTGCAGGCTTTTTCACAGGCGTTGAACGATCCGCGCCCGGTGACGGGTGGTGGCATTGGCGGCCAGTCTTTCGGAGCCATGTCGCTGGCCGCGACCCTGGCCTCCAACATCGGAGCCGACCGCACCAATGCCGAGCAGATACTCAGTTTTGCCACCTCCCGGCTGACGGAACTGACCGAAAGACAACTGGCCGACGGGGTCGATTCGGATGCGGAAATTCAGCGTCTGATGCTTATCGAACGCGCCTATGCGGCGAATGCACGCGTGATCGAGACTGTCGATGAGATGATGCAAACCCTTCTGAGGATGTGAACGATATGATGAATGCTTCGATCGGGGACTTGGCCGTATCCTACACCCAGCGCCGCCGCAACGTGGCTTTGAAACAGGACATCAATCGTCTGACCGCGGAGCTTGCCAGCGGGCAGATCTCGGACACCCGCAAGGTGCTGGCGGGGAACTACAGCTATCTGACCGATATCGAACGCAAGATGACGACACTTTCGGGCTATTCCGTCGCCACTGCCGAAGCGGCGCACTACGCCGGTGCCATGCAGACCAGTCTGGGCCAGATTGGCGAAATCACGCAGGATCTGTCCGCCAGCCTGCTGGCAACCGGCACCAACACCAACGGCCCTTCTGCCTCGACCACGGCATCGGAAGCACGCAATGCGCTTGGCGGGATCGTCGGTCGATTGAACGCGCAGATTGCCGGGCGGCACATGTTTTCCGGCACGGCGACCGACCGCGCGCCCCTGGTCGATGTCGATACCCTTCTGACGTCGCTATCGTCCGCGATGGCCGGGGCGACCACACCCGACGACATGCTTGCGGCAGCGCAGGCCTGGTTCGACGATCCTGCAGGTTTTGCCGCCAGTGCCTATGTCGGCGCGGCGGATGCATTGGCCCCCTTTCAGCTGTCGCTGACAGAGGCGGTGACCCTGGATGTGAACGCCACCGCGCCCGAACTGCGAGATTCCCTCCGCCTGACGGCAGTCGCGGCACTGGCCGACGATCCGTCCTTCGCGATGACCGGAGCGGATCAGAAAGACCTGTTTTCAAAGGTAGGAAAGGCGATGCTCTTCACTCAGGACGACCTGATCTCCCTTCAATCGCGTGTGGGATATGCCGAGGCGCGGATTGACGAGATTACCGCCCGCAATGCGGCCGAACTGACGAGCCTTGAGTACACGAAATCGGCCTTGCTCTCCATTGATCCGTTCGAAGCAGCGACACGCCTGGAGGAAGCGCAGTTCCAATTGCAGAGCCTTTATTCCGTGACCGTCCGCATGTCCCAACTCAGCATCGTGAACTTCCTGTGATGCGGCTGATCATGTCCCTTTGCGCTTTGCTGATGTGCACCGCCGTTGCGCAGGCGGGCCCCGTGCGGATCAAGGATCTGGTGGACTTCGGCGGTGTCCGCGGCAACGACCTGGTCGGATATGGTCTGGTGGTCGGATTGGACGGGACCGGCGATGGATTGCGCAACGCGCCCTTCACCGAAGACATCATGACCAACATCCTTGAACGGCTGGGCGTTAACGTCACCGGAGAGCAATTCCGCCCCAAGAACGTCGCGGCGGTTTTGGTCACGGCGGCGCTACCGCCCTTCGCACGTGCAGGCGGGCAGGTCGATGTAACGGTCTCTGCGATTGGCGACGCAAAGAGCCTGATGGGTGGTACGCTGGTCATGACGCCGCTCAATGCCGCAGACGGCGAGATATATGCCGTGGCTCAAGGCACGATCATCGCGGGCGGCGCCACGGCCGAAGGAGACGCCGGTCGTGTGACGCAGGGCGTTCCCACCGCGGGGGTGATCCCGTCAGGCGCCCGGGTCGAGAAGGAGATCGCCTTCCAGCTCGGTTCCCTTTCGGAGCTTCGGCTGGCCCTACGCGAAGCCGATTTCACCACTGCCGCTCGGATCGAGCAGGCCATCAACCGGAATTTCGGACGACAAGTCGCGGTCATGCTCGACAGCGGGACGGTGCAACTGGATGTACCGGCAACACAGATGCGCTCTGTGGCGCATGCGCTTGGCCGGATCGAAAACATCGAAGTGGAGCCCGAGCGCAAGGCCCGGGTTGTCGTCGATCAACGGTCCGGTACCATCGTGATGGGCGAAGATGTGCGCATCAGCCGGGTAGCCGTCAGCCAGGGCAACCTGACCCTGCGCATTCAGGAGACCCCGATCGTGGTGCAGCCGAACCCTTTTTCTGAAGGGGAAACCGTTGTCGTGCCGCGCACCAATGCCGCCATCCAGGAAGAACCTGGCATCGGTTTGGCCGAAGTACGGGAAGGCACCTCTCTGTCAGAAGTGATCGCTGGACTGAATGCATTGGGCGTGTCGCCGCGTGACATGATCGACATCCTGAAGAGCATCAAGGCAGCTGGCGCCCTGCACGCGGAATTCGTCGTCCGTTAGAGCAGCCTGATTTGGCGGAATAGCAACGCTGTCAGTCCTGGCCAGATACCCGTTCGCCAGGCGAGGATTGACGCCATTACCGCCCCAAGCGCGAGGTGCAGCCCGACAACGATCTGTGCAAGGGCTGCGCCGGTGTCAGGGTCAAGAGCCGCTGCCAAAGCGCAAACGCCAACAATCCCGATGGTGCGGGTCACGAATACATCGCGCTGCCACCCTGCACGCTCCAACAATAGATCCGCCGCGCCGAAAAGCGCCGGACCCATCTGAGCCATGACAAGAAGGGGCAGAACCTCTCGGAACTCCGCAACAGGCGCCCCTGCGACTCTTTCGAAATAGGGTGCGAATGCGATGACGCCCATCCCGACGCCACCGCCGACAAGCAGCATGCCGAGGTTCAACCTCGCCGCCAGATTATTAAAGCCTGCCGGTCCCACCTCGACGTTGTCGAAGGCGCGAAAGGACTTCTGTTTCAGGAGCATAAGCGGGACTTCGACTGCTATGGCAACCGCCCGTGCGCACAGATAGCCGATGGCTGCGGGAGCTGGCAGGAGAAATGGCAGGATCAGAAGGTCCACAATCCGCAGGCCGACGGCGGAAAGATCAAGAGCACCATGCGAAGCGGGCCGGGCAGGCTCCGGCGGCGATTGCAGCATCACATGCCAAGGGCCACGACCCTGGATCAAAAGTATGACGAGGCCCGTCGCCCCGGCCAACCCGACGACCGCATTGGCATCAACAACAGCCAACGGTCGTGAAAAATACACAATCGTTGCCAGAATTGCCAACCGAAGGCATGGAAACACTGGGACCGGTCCGGCGAGCGACCTGCCGTAGGTCTCAACGATATGCAGCGCGCCGATACACAGTGCCAGGCCCAGCGCGCCAATCAGCAACAAAGGTTGGCCCGAAAACAGTGGCAACGCCTCGCCAATCAGGGCACCAAGAAAGATGGCGCAGGCTGCGACCCAGCGCATCAGAAACCTTTCCAGAGCGTCGTGCCAACTGAGCGTGCCGGCCTGCCTTGCTTTGAAAAGGCCGGCCATCATAAGGCTGGCCAAGCCCTCGGCGAGAGCCAACGCCCCAAACGCATGGCCAAGAGCCGGCCTTTCCAGGGTCGTCGACAGCACGGCAAATAGGGCCATCCAGCCCGATGCCAGCAAGACGGTGCGGATCATGCCGCACCCGGACAGTTCTGCCGACAGGCAAGAATTTTCGACGACATGAAACCCCACTCGAAACCCGGACACCCGGCGGCAGTCTATGGCTGCGGGCGGTTACGGCGGGCTTAATCCCGGGGCGCAGATGTCCGGCTGAATTGGGTCAAGCTGGTTGGGAATTTTCAGAAATAGCTGCGTACCAGACTGCCTGCAATCAGGCTCCACCCGTCGGCGACGACGAAAAAGGCAAGCTTGAAAGGCAAAGACACAATAGCGGGCGGTACCATCATCATACCCATCGACATCAGGATAGCCGCGACCACCAGGTCGATGATGAGAAAAGGTAGAAAAACGAGAAATCCGATCTGGAAAGCACGGGAAATCTCGGACAACAGAAAGCTCGGCACCAGCAAAGAAAGGGGTGCTTCGGCGGTCGGTGTCGCGGCACGGGTGTCAGGCCGGAGTTCCGCCAAGGCCAGGAAGGTATCCGGGTCAAGTCGTCCTGCCATGAAACCACGAAATGGGTCGATCGCCCGCTCAAACGCAGTCTCCGCATCTATTTCTTCAGTTGTAAGCGGCCGGATGCCGTTTTCCCAGGCGGCGGTAAATACGGGTTCCATCACGAAATAGGTCATGAACAACGCGAGACTGACGATCAGCATGTTCGGCGGCGACTGCTGCAGCCCGATGGCTTGCCGCAGGATGGCAAGTACCGTCACCATAAAGGGAAAGCAGGTGATCATGATCGCCAGGCCGGGCGCGAGGCTGAGAACGGTGATCAGCGCAAAAAGCTGGATCGTCCGGGCGGAAAGCGAGCCATCCTCACCGAGCGAAATCGACAAATCCTGTGCTTGGACACCAGCTGGCACCAAGAACAGGCCCGCCACAATCAGCAGGAGAACAGGCCGCCATCCCGTCACAGGCCGCTCTTCAGATCCACAATTTCCGTCAGGCGGACCACCAATTGACCAGTGGGGTCGTCTTCCTTTTCCTCAAGCAGGCCGCGCGCGATCAGCCGTTCGCCGACATAGAGATCGACCGGATCGTCCACCTTGCTGTCAAGAGAAAGGACGGTGTTTTCGCCCAACATGACCAGGTCCCGGATCAACGGACGCGCCTTGCCGACGCAGACAGTCACCTCTATCGGGACGGCGGTGAATGGGTTGGCAGGGTCAGCGGCAGGGTTTGCGGTGGTCTCATCCATTTTCCAGCTCTCTCTCGGTCTGTTCGAAAAACGCCTCGACGGCTTCGGCGATACTTTGGCGCACCGCATCCAGGTTGATCTCTCGCTCGATCTGTCCTGCTGCGATCAGGGCCTGGCCGCCCGTCAACTCCGCATCGCCAAGGAAGCGGAACGGCAGCTTCGGAAAACGGGCCGCAATCTCTTCCATGACCGGAAGGGCATCGGGGGCTACGGTAATCTCAAAAATCGCGCCGCTCTGGTCTTTGGCCAGAGTCGCGACCTCGGCGACAATTTGCGCGCTGAGCGCGATCCGCGCGACGTCGGGCAGCAATCTGGTGGCAATGGCCTCCAGAATCGGGCGCATCGCAACGCTGAGACCGGCGAAGGCTTCGTGGTAGGTAAACGACATGTCCTGAATGGTCTGGGACAGCTCCGACACCGCCTTTTGCTGCGCGTTCTGGTGCGCGTTCGTCGCATCGTCCCAACCGGCCTGATAGCCATTCTCGAATGCGGCAAGGTTCGCCTCTTCGAAGCTCTCATCCTCTTGCCCTTCTGCATCCGTCTGGTTCTGGCCCGCATTGCGGAAATCACTGTATAGATGACTGAGCGACATCAGGCGCGTTCCTCATTTTCTTCCAGCCAGCTGCGCAGGATTTCCACGGTTTCCTCGTGGCGCTCGCCGATCATGTCGCGCAGACGCTGAACCGGGTCTTCTGACGGGCCGCCACCCATCATCGGCAGATCTGACAACGGCGCGAACTCGCCTCCTGATTCGCCGCCAAGTTGCAGGTTCGGCAAATCGTAGCTCTCGTCCGCCAGCTCGCCTGACAGGACAGATGCGCCATCGCCGGTCTCTGCGGGAGCGGCAGCAGGCAGAGCTGCAACAGGGCCCGGTGCGGGACCGGCCTGGCGGGACAGCACCGGACGGACCACGAAAAGGCCGAGAATGAGGGTGACAAGGGCCAGGATCCCCATCTGGATGGCCGACATCAGATCGATGTCGATGCCGCCAAACAAAGAGGTTTGCGCACCGGTGCCGTCTACCGGCACAGACTGCAACGCCATCGACTTGATGGTGATAATGTCGCCGCGGGCCTCGTCGTAGCCGACCGCTGAGGACACCAGTTCGCGCAGAGCCTGCATCTCCGCTTCGTCACGAGGTTCAGTGACCTGTTCTCCCGCATCGTTCGTGGTCGTTGTGTTGTTGACCAACACCGCGACGGTCACGCGTTTGATGGCACCGGGCGCGCGAACAATCTCCCGCTCCGTCTCGGACACTTCGTAATTGACCCGCTCACGGGTCTCCGTGTTCTGCGAAGACGAGTTTTCGCCGCCCGCGCCCCCCTCTTGATCCGGCAGATTGCTGGCCACGGTAACATCGCCACCGCCTGCATCGGAAGAGCTGTTGCTGCGTTCTTCCGTGTCCGTGCTGATTGCGACCTTACCATCCGGGTCGAAGACGCGTTCGCGAATCGCTTCGCTTTCGGTGACGGTATCGACGCTGACCTCGACGATAGCGTTGCCAAAGCCGACACGCGCTTCCAGCAGTCGTTGAACACGATTGCGAAGAACCTGCGCCTTGTCATCGCCGCCGATGGCCGGGGGGGCGTCGTCCGCCTGGCCAAGCAACGCGCCGTTCGCATCGATCACCGCTACATCGTCGGGCGAAAGACCGGCAACGGCGGAAGACACCAGATAGCGCACCGCCTTAGCCTGCGCCGCCGAGATCTGGCCACCGTTCGGCGTGAGCGACACCGACGCCTTGGGGGTGACACCCCGCTGGAATGGATTCGACCCGGTGGACGCAATGTGAACCCGCGCCATCGCAATCTGGCGATTGGCAACGATTGTGCGGGCAAGCTCGCCTTCCTTTGCACGCCAGTAAGCGGCATCGAACATCTGGCTCGTGGTGCCAAAGCCGGTCAGGCTGTCCAGCAGTTCATAGCCGCGATTGCCGTTTGCCGGTAATCCTTCGCTGGCCAGGGTCAGGCGCAGCTGATCCCTTTCGCTCGAATCGACGAAAATGGACTCGCCACGCACCTCGAACGCGACACCGCGTTGTTCAAGGGCCTGGACGACATCACCCGCGGCACCGCTGTCCAACCCGGCATAGAGCAGAGTCATGCTGGGTTGCGTCGCCATGCGGGACATGGCGAGAACCGCAAAAAACATCGCCACGGTCGCGAGGATCACGATGATCTGACGGCGCAATTCCAGCCCCGTCCAGACATTCAGTACTTGCTGCACATTTGCCTCCGTCCTGTCATGCGTTCTGCCGACACCGGGGACAGCAATGAACGATCTGGCTTAACAATCGGTTAGTGCAAACGGGGCTATAGACGGGATCGACCCAGGAATTGGAAAGATCATGTCCGAGCCACAAGAAGAACCCGAAGCGCCGCCGAAAAAGGCTTCCAAGTTGCCCCTGTTGCTGGGAATATTGCTCGGCCTCGCCGGGGCGGGTGGCGGTTTCTATGCAACATGGTCGGGCCTGATTCTCGGCACCGACCCTCATGAAAATGCGGCGCCTGAAGCGCAGAAGGCCCCGAGCGCGGACGTCGCGTATGTCGCTGTAGAGCCTTTGGTCGTTTCCCTGCGTGGTGCCGGTCAGAATCAGCATCTGAAGTTCCGCGCACACCTGGAGACGTCGCCCGAATCGCAGCCGGAAGTCGAGAAGCTGCTGCCGCGCGTGACGGACGTGCTCAATTCCTACCTGCGGGCGCTGGAGGTCGCGGACATAGAAGACCCCGCCGCGCTGACGCGGTTGCGCGCCCAGATGCTGCGCCGGGTACAGGTGGTGACGGGGCAAGGTCATGTGAACGATCTGCTGATCATGGAATTTGTGTTGAACTGAGGAGCGGAAATGGAATTGATCGCTGATATTCTGCTGGCATCCGGTGCCCTGGGCGCGGGGTTCTACTGTTTCGTACTGGGCCGACGGCTGAACAGGTTCAACGACCTGGAAAAAGGGGTGGGCGGTGCCGTCGCAGTGCTGTCCGCGCAAGTGGACGATCTGAACAAGACCCTGACCGCAGCGCAGGAAGCGGCGAACCAATCGGCGTCGACGCTCACCGCGTTGACCGAGCGGGCAGAAAACAGTGCGCAAAAGCTGGAACTGCAAATGGCGTCGCTGCACGACATTCCAAACACGCCGCCACCGCCCCCTGAGGCACCGGCAAAGGCGGCGTCGGCAGAGGTGCCGCCGAAACCGTCCGAGCCAATGTTCACACGACACCGGGTTGGAGGGTCAGCATGAAAGTCCGCTTGAAACGGGCCGCGCCCGGTCGGGGCACCATCACAATCATCGCCGCGCTGCTGGCCAGCTCTGCCATCCTGAGGTTGGGACCGGGCGCCGGATCGGCGGTGGCAGAGGCCGTTTTGCCCCTCCAACAGGCTTCCGAACAGGGCACGGCACCACAGGCGCCCGCCGGAGAGCCCGACAAGATGGACCGGGTCGGGCTCGGGCGGTTACTGGCCGCGCTGAAGGAGCGTGAGGCGCGCGTTGCAGAACGCGAAGAACAGATCGAGATGCGCGGCAAGGCGCTTTCCGTCGCGGATGAGGAAATAGCGCGTCGGATGGAAGCCCTGGCGGAAATGGAGGAAAACCTGCGCCGCACACTGGCCCTTGCCGATGGCGCGGCCGAGGACGATCTGGCCCGGCTGACGACAGTGTATGAGAATATGAAACCCAAAGACGCCGCCGCATTGTTCGAAACGATGGAACCTGATTTCGCTGCAGGTTTCCTGGGGCGCATGCGGCCTGATGCAGCCGCCGCCGTCCTCGCCGGGCTGTCACCCGAGACGGCCTATTCCATCAGCGTGATCCTTGCCGGACGCAACGCGAATGCGCCGAAATCCTGATCCGGCTGAGGGATTCTTAACACCTGTTTGCGATGGTCCACGCAGTTCGGTCGAAATGGAATCTGTTCCGGGGGAAGCATCATGATCGGTATCATTGGCATCATCACGATCTTTGTCATGGTCTTCGGCGGCTATCTCGCTGCCGGGGGCAAAATGGGCATCATTCTGAAATCGCTGCCATTCGAAATGATGATGATCGGCGGCGCGGCAGTCGGAGCGTTTCTGATCAGCAACGACGGCGGGGCCGTCAAACATACGCTAAAGGATGTGGGGAAGGTATTCAAAGGCCCGAAGTGGAAGCACGAAGACTACCGCGATCTGCTTTGCCTTCTTTTCGAGCTGATCCGGCTGGCCCGCCAGAACCCCGTCGCCATCGAAGAACATATCGAGGCACCGGCAGAGTCATCCATCTTTTCCAAATATCCGCGAATCCTTACGGACAAGGAGGCGATTGCGCTGATTTGCGATACGATGCGTTCGGCGTCGATGAACTACGACGATCCGCACCAGGTCGAGGAAGTGCTTGAGAAGCGGATGGATGCCAACGCACACCATGCGCTGCATTCAAGCCATGCCTTGCAGACGGTTGCGGACGGTTTGCCCGCCCTTGGAATCGTCGCGGCGGTTCTCGGGGTGATCAAGACGATGGCCTCCATCGACCAGCCGCCGGAAATCCTGGGCAAGCTGATCGGGGGCGCGCTGGTCGGAACATTTCTGGGCGTTTTCCTAGCATATGGGCTGGTCGGCCCCTTCGCCGCCAAGGTCAAGGACGTGGTCGAGGACGAACAGCACTTCTACCGTTTGATCCGCGAAGTATTGGTAGCCAACCTGCACAATCACGCGACCAATATCTGCATCGAGGTCGGTCGGCAAAACACACCATCGCATTGTCGGCCAACCTTCTCTGACCTTGAAGAGGCCCTGAAATCGGTCAAGCAGGAGGCCGCGTAGAGATGCCCGGTCTCTATCGTTACCTATTTGCCTTGTGCTTCTGCCTGCTCCCCTGTGCGGGCAGTGCCGCGCCTTCGGTCTTGCAATCCGGTGAACATGAGGGGTTCACCCGGCTTGTCGCGAGCTTTGCCGAAACCGTCACCTGGGAGGCGGAGAGAACCGACTCCACACTGGTGCTGCGTCTCAACGGGCACATCGATGGCTTTGACGCCTCCACTGTATTCGACAAGATCACGAGGGATCGAATTACCAACCTGTCCCAGACCGGCGATACCCTCACGCTCACGCTCGGCTGCGATTGCAATGTCGCGGCATTCGCGGTGGGCCGCCAATATGTGGCCATTGACGTCCTGAGCCCCGGTGTCGAAACGGCACTTCCCATGGTCGAAGAAGTGTCCCCAGCGCCGACGAAGGATGCGGCAACAGGGGAATCTGAACGCCCGCAACCGGCGGGGAATGACCAAGAGATACGCCCGCAGGTCGATACCGCGCTGCAGCGGGACGCTTTGTCCGACAAGGAGCTGGACCTCATCAGCGAAGTTCAGGATCGTCTGGCAACGGAGATCGGCGTCGCCGCGACGCGTGGCATCCTGCAGCAGGACGGAAACTTCAGCCTTCCGACGCTGCCGCAACTGCAACGTGAAACCTCGCGCCTGGACGAGCATCTGGAAAACGGCCCCCCCCTGCCAGAAGAGCTGCCAGAAGCCATCCGCAACATTCGCATCAGCAACAGCACAGACTTGCCAAGGTCTGGCAGAGGGATGGACGACGGCACCTCCATTACCGGCCTGACCTGCCCCAAAGACGACGAGGTTGGGATCGCCGATTGGGGCGGCGAAGGTCCTTTTCACTCTCAGGTCGGTATTGCCCGCGCGCGCCTGTTCGGAGAATTCGACAGGCTTGATCGGGAGGCGGCCGAGGATCTGGCCAAGATCTATATCTATCACGGTTTTGGCGCAGAGGCGCACCAGATCCTCATGCTGGAACCGGGCCTTGCCCAGCAAAACCCCCTGCTTGTCGGAATCGCCGAAATACTGGAGGACGGCAGGGCGGCGAATGCCGAATATTTTCGGTCTTTGCTGACATGTCGCACCGATATCGCGCTCTGGGCGATCCTGGCGAAACAAAGTCTCGATCTTCCCGGTGCGCTCGATCCGGCACCGGCCATTCTGGCGCTGAACCGGCTGCCGGCTCACCTGAGAAAATTCCTTGCGCCTGAACTGAGCCGCCGCTTGCTGCAACACGGCGATACCGAGGCCGCCGCGCTGGCCCTGCGCAGCATTGAACGGCTGCCCGACCCGCTTGACCCCGCCGGGCGTTTTGCCCAGGCGCAGGTCGATCTGGACGCAGGCAATAAAGACGAGGCCAAGGCACAACTGAAAGAAGTGATCGAGGACAATACCACCCAGTCGCCCGAAGCGCTGATCGCTCTGGTCGATACGCAGATGCGGGACAATCAGCCCGTCAGCCATGAAACCGCCAGTCTGATCGAGGCCTACGCACAGGAACTACGCGAGACCGCGCTGGGGCCGGAATTACGCCGCGCGCATGTTCTTGCGCTCGCCAAGTCCGGCCAGTTTGACCAAGCCTTTGATGCGTTCCAAGCCTTGGGCGGGGAAAAGGACGATACCGCCTCGGCCAGCCTGCGCGCGCAATTGCTGAACGAGACCGCCGAAACCGCCGAAGAGGTTGTATTTCTGGAGCACTTGTTCAGGCAAACCCCGGCGCAACTGGCCGGGGTCCCCCCCGCAACGCGAATGAAAATCGCTGAACGGTATTTTGCCTTGGGCTTCGATCACGCTGCCAGGGAAATTATCGAGACTTTGCCAGATCAACCGGTCAACAGGGATCGCCAGATGCTCGCCGCGCGGATAGCGTTACGGTTGGAACGCCCCGCGCAGGCGCGGTCGGCACTGCTGGGCCTCGACAGCGCGGAGGCGGACCTCTTGCGCGCGGAAGCCCAGCGCATGTCCGGCGCTCTTGATGAGGCGCGGCGCCTGTATCTGCGCGCGGGCCGCGAGCAGGATGCAGTCAACACCGCCTGGCTCGCGGATGACTGGGATGCCCTGTCTGCGGAAGAACCCTCCATCTTTGGACCCGTCGCTGCAGTGGCGGCCCAGAATACCGCCGCTGATCCGACAGGCGAGGGGATGCTGGCAAGGACGGTCGAGGCGCTGGAGGAAAGCGGTAACGCCCGTGCGGTCCTCTCGGAATTGCTGAGCGCGCCGGACCTGCAGCTTTCCGGGTCTGAAGCGACAGAGTGATCCTGCCGCTGTCTTGCGGTTACGGAAAATAAACCAGACCGATCTAGCGTGCCTTCAGCCACAGAAGTGGCCGAGAGGAGTCGCAGAATGCCAGATACCCCCAGGCCTGTCTTCCATGGCGCGCCCGACGCCGCACGCGCATGGTGAGCAGATGAACAGTCTATCCCTCCGGGCGGCTTTCAGCCCGACGATCCTGCTGGCCATCGCGCTGATGGCAGTGATCGTGATGATGATCCTGCCCATGCCCTCTTGGGTGCTGGACACCGGACTGGCGGCGTCTTTTGCCTTGGCGATCCTGATTTTCACAGTGACCCTGTTTATCGAGCGACCACTGGATTTTTCGGCCTTCCCGACGATCCTGCTGGCCTCTTTGATGTTGCGGCTTTCGCTCAATGTCTCTTCGACCAAGCTGATCATCGGGCAGGGCCACACCGGAACGGATGCGGCAGGCAACGTCATCGAGAGCTTTGCGCAATTCGTGATGGGTGGCTCGATCTTTCTGGGGTTGGTCGTTTTCTGCGTGCTGCTGATCGTGAATTTCATGGTCATCAACAAAGGCGCGACCCGCATGGCCGAAGTCGGCGCGCGGTTTGCACTGGACGGGATGCCGGGCAAGCAGATGGCGATCGACAGCGACATGTCGGCAGGCGCAATTACCCATGATGAAGCCCGCGAGCGGCGCGAGCGGGAACAGCAGGAAACCACATTCTTTGGCTCGCTCGACGGCGCGTCGAAGTTCGTGAAAGGCGACGCGATCGCGGGCCTTCTGATCACGCTGCTCAACCTGGTCGCCGGACTGATCATGGGCGTCGTCGTGCACGGAATGCCGATGGGCGCCGCCTTCGAAACCTATGCAATCCTGACGGTCGGGGACGGTTTGGTCAGCCAGATACCGGCGGTTGTAATCTCAATCGCATCGGCCCTGCTGCTGGCGCGCGGGGGGACACAGGGTGCAACCGATCTGGCGGTGTTCAGCCAGCTTGGCAAACATCCTTCCGCCCTGGCGACCGTGGCCGTGCTTATGCTGGCCTTCGGCCTTTTCCCGGGGCTGCCTTTCGTGCCCTTCATGCTGGGGGGGGGCGCCTTGGCTCTCGCAGCCTACACAATGCACCGTAAGCACAAGCGGGACGCAGTGGCCAAGCCTGACCTCGCCCCGGCAGAGACCGCCCCACGAGAAAGGTCATTGGGCGACATCCTCGAACTGGACGATATCCACGTCGAATTCGCGCCCGACCTCGTGAACATGGTATTGGACCCGGGCACCGGGCTGGACGCGCGCATCGTGAAAATGCGTACACATGTCGCTTCGGTCTTCGGGCTGATCCTGCCGGAAATCCGGCTGACGGACCACCCCGGCCTTCCGACGGGGACCTATGTTCTGCGAATTCAGGGGGTTGAGCAGGCGCGCGCCGAACTGAACCCTGATCAGGTGCTCGCCCTTGCTCCGGAGGATCGCAGCGTGCTGCCGCCGGGGACCGACACGGTGGAACCTGTCTACGGCGCGCCGGCGCGCTGGATCAACGCCAGGGACCAGGAAGAGGTCGCCATCGCAGGCGTCACACTGGTCACTCCGACGGAGATTCTGGCGACGCACCTGCTGGAGGTGATAAAGCTCAATTTCAGCAGGTTGCTGACATTGAAATCTCTGCGTCGGACGCTGACGGAGATGGTCAACATTTCCGACCCGGCAAGGTCCGAGGCAAATCGCAAGCTGTTGGACGAACTGATCCCCGACAAGGTCCCGATAGATGTCTTGCATGCGGTTCTCCGGCTGTTGCTGGATGAACAGGTCTCGATCAGGAACCTGCCCCTGATCCTCGAAGCCACGGCAGAGGCAAGGGGCCAGAACGCCCAGCCTGAAGCGATCGTGGAACATGTCCGCCAACGGCTGGGCTTCCAACTGGTCGCCGAGATGCGCCGGCCGGACGGCACCCTGCCACTGATCCAGTTGGCGCCGGAATGGGAAGACACCTTTGCCACCTATCAGGTCGATGGCGACCGGGGCCTGGACATTGCCCTGCCACCGGATCTGTTCAATCGTCTTGCCGAACAGGCATCAGAAAAACTGAACGATGCAAACGAGAAGGGGATCCACGCCGCTCTCGTGACAAGCACGCGGCGGCGCAGGTTCCTTCGCACGGTCATGCGGGCGCGGGGGGTCTCGAACCCGGTCCTTTCGTTTGAGGAAATCGGACTGGACGCGCGGCCCGCCCTGGTCGGCGTAGTCGCCGCCTGATGGACCAGATCGCGGACCTTCTCGGTATTGCACAGGAATGGCTGTGGCATGGCTTTGCCGTGTTCCTGCGTGTCGGCGCCTTGGTGGCTTTGATGCCCGCCTTCGGTGAACAGACTGTGCCGATGCGGATCAAACTGGTGGTCATCCTGGCTTTCGTACTGGTCGTAGCCCCCGCGATACCGATCCAGAGCCGGCCGATCACTGTGGACGCACTCATTCTGCTCTCTCTGACCGAAACGCTCGCCGGGGTGTTGCTTGGCCTTGGCCTCAGGATGTTCATCCTGGCGCTTCAGACAGCAGGTTCCATCGCTGCGCAGTCCACATCTCTTTCGCAAATCCTCGGCGGGGCGGCTGCCGATCCAATGCCCGCCATGGGCTATATCCTGATCGTGGCAGCACTGGCGCTGGCGGTCATCGCCGGACTGCACATCAAGGCCGCCCAGTTCATCATCCTGTCATATGACCTCTTGCCGATGGGTGCATTTCCATCGGGCTCGATGGTTTCGGAATGGGGGGTCGGCCAGGTGCGTCATGCCTTTTCGCTGGCCTTTACCCTTGCCGCGCCCTTCCTGATCCTTTCAGTCATTTACAACCTGGCGCTCGGGGCCATCAACAAGGCGATGCCGCAGCTGATGGTCGCCTTCGTCGGCGCGCCGGTGATCACTGCCGGCGGTCTGTTCTTGCTGGCTGTCGCGTCGCCGCTGATGCTGGAAACCTGGATGTCCGCGTTGGACGCATTTCTGGCAAATCCGCTGAAAGTACAGCCATGAGCGGTCAGGACGACGATACCGACAAGTCTTTCGAGGCGACGCCGCAGAAGCTTCTCGATGCCCGCAAAAAGGGCGAAATAGCCAAGTCCACAGACCTCATGACAGCGGCCGGTTACGCGGGTCTGCTGGCGGCGCTGCTGATGGCCGGGCCTTCTTCGATACGGCACATCGGTACGGCACTGATGGTCATGATCGACCAGGCCCCCGGCCTTGCCGACCTGACGTTCGGCGGCGCGCCGGCGCCAGTGCTTGGCGGCTTGTTCGGGTCGCTTGTCCTGGGGCTCGCGCCGCTTTTTGCCATGCCGGCGGCCGCAGTAATTCTGGCCATCGTCGCCCAGCGCGCATTGGTTTTCGCCCCGACCAAACTTGCGCCCAAGCTGTCGCGGATTTCGCTGATCTCGAATGCGAAGAACAAGTTCGGAAGGAACGGCCTGTTCGAATTCGCCAAGAGTTTCACCAAACTTTGCGTCTACTCCGTCTGCCTCGCGATCTTTATCCGTTTGCGCCTGCCAGACATGCTGGGGGCCTTGCAGACCTCGCCGACCCTGGTGCTCTCCCTGCTGGCGGAGCTCTGCGTCGCCTTTCTGTTTATCGTGGTCCTGGTGTCCGGCGTGATCGGCGGTATCGACGCGGTTTGGCAGCATTTCGAACACCTGCGCAAGAACCGGATGTCCCGAAAGGAGGTTATGGATGAAACCAAACAGGCCGAGGGCGATCCACATCTGAAGCAGGAGCGTCGCCAGCGTGCCATGTCCATTGCGCAGAATCAGATGATGGCCGATGTGCCGACTGCCGACGTGGTGGTGGTAAACCCGACCCATTACGCCGTGGCCCTGAAATGGAGCAGGCTACCCGGTGAGGCGCCCGTCTGCGTGGCCAAGGGCGTTGACGAGGTTGCCCGTACCATCAGGGAACTGGCCGCAGAACATGGCGTGCCGATCCACAGTGACCCGCCAACGGCCCGCAGCCTTCACGCCACGGTGGCCATCGGTGATCAGATAGAGCCCGAATTCTATCGCGCCGTCGCCGCCGCAATCCGATTTGCCGAGGCGATGCGCAACCGGGCAAAGGGACGGATATGACAGACCTGCCCACGCTCGCCCGGATCACCCGCGCCGGATATGATCGCGAAAAGCAAAAGCTGCAACAAGTCATAGCGGAAGAAACCGCACTGCGGACAGAGCTGGCCCGCCTTGGCGAGATGGAGCAAGAGGCCCGAAAAAACACCGACGACACCCACCGGTCGCTCGGCGCCGACGTGATATGGCAAGGCTGGCTGGGACGAACCAGAACCGACCTTAACATGAAGCTTGCCCGCGTGCTGGCGGTCAAGGCGCATCACCAGACAAAAGTGCGCAAGGCCTACGGAAAGGTGCTGGTCCTCGATGAGTTGCTGGCAGACGCGCATGACACAAGGAAACAGCGCCTGGCAAAACAGGCGCTGTTGCGGGCCATTGACCAATCGCTCTTTTGAGCGTCAATAATCCTGGCGTGCGATTTCAAGGATCAGCACGTCCTTGACAGTCTCCTTCCCCAGCGCCTTTTGCGCCACATCGCGCAGGGCACTGCGCAGAACCGCAAGGTTGTTTCCATCGGTGAACGCGCCGTTGAACCCGCCAATGTTGGCGTGATCGAACAGAACCTGTAGAAAGACATCCCGCAACTTGGGTTCGCGGCGAAAGACCGCATCCTTGTTCCCCTCCGGCACCTCCACGCTCAACGACATGACGACCAGCGCGGCGACCTGCTTGTCCTGGACCACGGGCACGACGAACTGGTTGTTCAGCTTGACGTATTCCATCTCCGCCGCCGGTGCGTCGGGATCAGGCTGTGGATCTTCTGCATGGTCCTCTTCGGTCGTCTCCGCAATTGTTTCGGTCGGTGGCTCGGGGGGCGGGCGCAGGAAAATACCGGCCCCGACCCCTGCGCCGGACCCGATTAGCAACAGGACGACGGGAATGATCTTGCTCAACATGACGGCTCCTCAGAATGGCAGAACGGCGTCCAGCACCTGCTGGCCCACCCGCGGCTGCTGGACATCCGTAATCTGGCCCCGTCCGCCGTAAGATACGCGGGCCGATGCGATTTTGTCGTATGTCACTTCATTCTGACGCGAGATATCCGCAGGCCGGACGTAGCCCGTCACCATCAGTTCTCGCAGCTCAAAATTCACCCGAAGTTCCTGTGAGCCTGCAATCGACAATACTCCGTTGGGCAACACGTCGACAACCGTCGCCGCCACACGCAGGGTCAGCTTTTCCTTGCGCTTGACCGATCCGTCGCCGGAAGACGTGCTGTTCGAATTGATGCCCACCAGCTCGGACGAAGAAGCACCTTCGGGCAGCTTCTGGTCCAACCGCTGCGGCAAGCCAAATAAGCCCGGAATGCCCAGCGCCTCGGACCCAGACCGGGACCGGTCCGTGGCGTTCGATATCTCGGCCTTTTCGTCGATTTCGATCACGACGGTGAGAATGTCACCGCGCTGGACCGCGCGCCTGTCACCGAGAAGCGACGCCCGCGTTCCCGACCATAGCGACGACGCATCGACCGGACGGTCCTCTACCAAACGGATGGGCAGCCCCGGCGAGATCATCGCCGCATGTTCAGCCGACTCCATCGGTTCGGTAAAGGAGGGTGCCTTGCCGATATGATCGCTACGCCCACAGGCCGCAGCAGCGGTCAGGGCAATCAGACTCAATACAAGTCTATTCATCTTGGTTTCCTTATTGCTTGACCTGAATGGTGCCGTCTGGACGGACTTGCCCGAAGAGTGTCGCGCGCGACGAAAGGTTCATGATGCGCACCCGGTCGCCCACGGCGCCACGTTCCAGGGCACGCCCCTCGGTGCTGATCAGCAGGCCGTTGCTGGAGAAATTGATGACGACCAGTTGATTGCGCGTCACGATGGCGGGTGGCCCGATATCGTCAACACGGATTGGCCGACCCGGATACAGGGCGACGCGGGCCTCCTGCCCGACCACATCGGCAATCCGTGTGTAGCCGTTCGGCAGCTCTGCCGCAGACAGGGTGACATCCGTATCGACAATGACCGATTGCGCCCGGATCGTCCGGGTCGGCACGACGGTATCCGCCGGGGCCGGCATCGCGAACAAGATACACAAAGGGAGAAAGCGGATCATCAGCGCACCTGCGTTGCCGCGCCCATCATCTGGTCGGCGGCCGAGATCACCTTGGCATTCATTTCATAGCCGCGCTGCGCCTCGATCAGTTCGGTGACTTCGCGTACCGCATCGACGGAACTGTCCTCCAGATAGCCTTGTCGCAGACTGCCCAAGCCGTCCTGTCCGGCGGTAGAGACGATGGCGGGACCCGAAGCCTCGGTTGCGGCAAAGAGGTTGCCGCCGAGGGATTCCAAGCCTTTCGGATTGGAGAACCCGGACAAGCTGAACTGACCCAGCAGCTGGCCCTCCGCATTATCCGCGAAATAGGCATAAACCTCCCCTTCGCCGTTGATCGACAGCTGGCGGGCGTCGGCGGGGATCACGATCTCGGGCGCTACCGGATAGCCGTCGGAGGTGACAATCAGCCCCTCACCGGTACGCTTCAGCCCGCCGTCACGGGTGTAGGCCGCTTGACCCGAGGGCAGCGTGACTTCGAGGAAGCCCTTGCCGTCGATGGCGATATCCAGATCTCCGCCCGTCGCCGACAGGGACCCCTGCGCGAGGTAGACGGACACGGCGGCGGGACGGACCCCCAGGCCCAGCTGCACGCCAGTCGGCAGCACGGTCCCATCAGAGGCATTCACGGCCCCGGCACGGGCCACCTGCTGATAGTGCAGATCCGCAAACTCCGCCCGGCGCGCGTTGTACCCCGTGGTCGACATGTTCGCGAGATTGTTCGAAATTGTCTCGACCCGCATCTGCTGAGCCGACATGCCAGTCGCGGCGATTTTCAGGGCGCGCATCGGCGATCTCCTTCTTTTTCATGTCATCAGGGACTTGAGGGCGGCACGCACGCGCTCATCCTCGGCGTCCAGAAAGCTCTGTCCCAGTTCGTAGGCACGCTGCACCTGGATCATCCGGGAAAGCTGGTTGATCGCGCTGACGTTCGAGTTCTCGACGAAACCCTGCAGCACCCGCGCATCGGGGCTGGGTTCGAATCCTGCGTCGGCGCGAAACATCACACCATCCTCACGGATCAGGCCCCGCGGATCGACAGGACGGACAATGCCGACCTGGCCAAGCGGCGCGCCATCCGCGCTGAGCGTGCCATCGGCGGAAATGGCGATATCCACACCCGGCGGCACAAAGATCGGCGCACCCCCTGCGTCGAGCACGCGCAAACCGTCGCCGGTCACGAGATCCCCGTTGGCCGAAGGAGAGAATGCTCCGCCGCGGGTCAGTCGTTCGCCCTGCGGCGTTTCGATCAGAAAGAACCCGTCACCTTCAATCGCGATGTCAAAGGGGTTGCCGGTTTGCGTCAGCGCCCCCTGTACGAAAGAGGTGCTCGAGATGTTCCCTTGCCCCATGGAGTAAGACGCGCCGTTTTCCACGGGTCTGACGTATTCCGAAAAAATCAGCCCCTCGGCGCGATAGCCGGTCGTCGCCGCATTGGCGATGTTGTTTGCGACAATCTGCATTTCCCGCATCAAGCCCGACTGCCGGGTCAACGTGGTATAGGACGTATTTTCCATATTAGCCTCCGATGATCAGCGGGATGATGCGGTCGTGAAAGAAGGACACCAGCGTTTGGGTCATGAACCCCATCGACACCCAGAACACCGCCGCGATGGCGGCAAGTTTTGGGACGAAGGTCAGCGTCATTTCCTGTATTGATGTCAGCGCCTGGACCAGACCGATGGCGACCCCGGCCAGCAATGCAACTGTCAGGATCGGAACGGAGATGATCAGCGCCACCCAGATGCCTTGCCGCAGGGTGTCGAAGAAGACGACCTCATTAAGCATCAGACGGGCATCCGCAGGATTTCCTGGTAGGCTTCGACAACCTTGTTGCGGACGGTCACGGCGGTTTCGACCACCAGTTCGGTCTGGGCCAGTGCCGTGACAAGCGCGTGTGGGTCGGCGGTGCCCACCATAGAGGCCTTCGCGGTCTCTTCGGCCTGGGCCAGCGTGCTGGCAAAATCCTGAAACGCTCCGCGCACCGCACCACTGGTTGCCGCGCCTTCACCGGGTTCCGTCGCCGGTCTCGCTTCGGCATACTTCTGGATGGCTGAAAGCCCTTTGATATCCATTCTGGATCTCCTTTTTCAAATGTTCGGAATGGTCTGGATCAGCGCCGCAGCAGGTCCATCAAACCCGATGACATCTTTCTCGTCTGTTCGAACATCTTGAGGTTTGCCTCGTAGCTGCGCTGCGCCTCCCGCGCATCGGCAAGTTCGATCAGCAGGTCGACATTGCTGCCTTCGTAATGACCGGTCTCATCCGCGAGCGGATGGCTTGGGTCGTGAATAAGTTCAAGCTCCCCGCGGTCCAGACGGACCCGGCCTGGCGTGACCTGTCCAACGCTGTCGCCAGAGCCTCG
The DNA here is from genome assembly GCF_009363555.1 of Sulfitobacter sp. THAF37. NCBI lineage: Bacteria > Pseudomonadati > Pseudomonadota > Alphaproteobacteria > Rhodobacterales > Roseobacteraceae > Sulfitobacter > Sulfitobacter sp. THAF37. The sequence goes on along the minus strand of NZ_CP045372.1, from coordinate 1,180,768 downwards.
GGCCGCTTCAAACGATATCGTCTTGCGCCGATAACCGGGCGTATCCGCATTCGAGATGTTTTCGGAAAGGTGGCGCAGCCGGGTTGCCTGCGCCCGCAGCCCGCTGGAGGAGACGCCAAGCGCCTGGGAAAAATCGCTCATCCTGTCACCCTCATGTGCGGATCGCGCTGCGCAAAATGCCCAGCGACGATTTGTAGATGGCCAGCGCCCGGTCATGCGACCGTTTCGCTTCGACCGATTTCAGCATTTCGGTTTCAAGCGATACCTGGTTCCCATTGGGCGAGTCCTGCCCGCCGGCCTCGACCGGGATAAGGGCGGCCTGCCCTTCGCGCGCACCATTCATGTGACCTGCACGTGTCGCTTTCTGTGCCGCTGACGCGCCGCGCTGGGTATAGAGGGTATCAAAAGCCGGCAGATCGCGCGCCCGGTAGCCGGGCGTATCCGCGTTTGCGACGTTCTGCGCGATAACCGCCTGCTTTTGTCCGCCGTACCTGGCCAGTGCAGCGGACATTCTGAATATTTCCAGATTCTCGAACATCGGGGCTTCTCCCTCGTTGCATTTCAATCAAGGCTTAACTCCGATTCCTTTAGAAACGGTGATCATCTTCGGCGGGGATCACATGGAAATTTCGGCACAATTCGATGGATTGAGGGCTTTGATCGACCGGCTCGCGCCGGTGCGTTCGGTCGGGCGGGTCTGCCGGGTCGAGGGTGGCGTTGCCCATGTCGCCGGTCTGGCGCAGATCGCACGGATCGGGGAAATCGTCGCCATCCAGCGCGATGGTGCCGAACCGCTGCTGGCCGAAGTCGTCCAGTTGCGGGGCGACGTTCTGGTCACCCTGCCAGAGGACTCTCTGGATGGCATCGCGCTCAATGACCGTGCCGTATTGCTGCCTGCCCCGACCTTGGCTCCCTCCGATGCCTGGATCGGGCGGGTCATCGACCCTTCCGGGCGCCCCTTGGATGGTCGCCCCCTGCTTCCGGGGGCGCGCACTCTCAACCTGCGCAACGCACCACCCCCTGCCGCCAAACGGCGGCCGATGGGAGAAAGGGTGGCAACCAGCATGGCAGTCACCAACACGCTGCTTCCTATTGTCGAAGGCCAGCGGGTCGGTCTGTTTGCGGGATCCGGTGTAGGCAAAAGCAGCCTTTTGGGTCATCTGGCACGGCATATGGAGGCCGATGTGGTCGTCATCGGGCTGGTGGGTGAACGGGGGCGCGAATTGCGCCATTTCATCGAAGAAGTGCTTGGCGAAGCTGGGTTGCAACGGTCCGTCATCGTCACCGCGACATCCGACCAGTCCCCGCTGCAACGCCGCCGCTGCGCCTGGAGCGCGATGGCCGTGGCCGAACATTTTCGAGATCAGGGAAAATCGGTGCTGTTGCTCATGGATTCCATCACCCGGTTTGCCGAAGCACATCGTGAAGTCGCGGTCGCCGCAGGCGAGGCACCTGTTCTGCGCGGCTATCCCCCCTCCACATCGCATCTCATCATGTCCCTGTGCGAACGCGCCGGACCGGGGGCAGAGGGCCAGGGAGACATCACAGCCATATTCAGCGTTCTGGTGGCTGGGTCAGACATGGATGAACCGGTCGCAGATATCTTGCGCGGTGTTCTAGACGGACATATCGTGATGGACCGCGCCATTGCCGAGCGCGGGCGGTATCCCGCCATCGACGTGTTGAAGTCCGTTTCCCGCAGCCTTCCAATGGCTGCCAGCGAATCTGAGAACGCTCTGTTGTTGCAGACCCGCAAGATGCTGGGCCTGTACGACCAGAACGCGATGATGATTCGGGCCGGGCTGTACGTGCAGGGCTCCGATGCCGAGGTTGATCAGGCGGTCGCTCTGTGGTCCGAACTCGACGCCTTTCTGGCCAAACCGGAAACGGGTGGATGCGCCAACAGCTTCCGGCAGCTGGAACTGATCTTTCGCCGTGCCAAGGCTGCGCAACGCAAACCCCGGTAAGGCCTGTGATGGACCGGGCGCGGCTTAGCCCTGCAACAGTGTCAGCGCGATTGACGTCCCGGACATCCCGGCCGAGAAACTGCGGATCTGGTCGCGCACCACAAACTTTGTGATCAGGTCATCGCGCGCCTCGGGTGCCGTAAAGAGGCTCAGATCATCGCTGCCCAGGACCGACTTCGCCGCATCCTTGAACACTTGCAATTGCTGGTCGATGTCGATCTGACCCAGTGCCGCGGGCAGGTTGAAGGCGGTTTCAAACAACTGCCGCATGGGCGGGTCCCCCATCACGGTGAACCATTTCGCATCGTTCGACATGTCCCCCCCGGCAAGCTCCGCCAGTTCGCGCTGCGCATAGAGCGCCACGCGCATGCTGGCGTCCTGCTCACCCGCCGCAACCTCAAAGCTGTTGGTCAGGTGGCGGGTGATAATCGCCTCTGCAAAATCGACCTCACCGGTTTTCAGATACTCTCCAGGCCCAAATCCAAATGCCTCGGACAGCTCGCGGTACCGTGGGTCCGAAAAACGGTTGGCGAGGGCGTCTTCGTTCGTGACACCTTCCTCCAGGACCTTTCGGATGAAATACCGGTTGTCGACATCATCCTGCAGCCCGAATGCGCTGAGCGCGACCGTCATCAGGCGCCGGTCCGAAGTAAGGTCTTCGGCCGTGCGTACCTGCCCGATGTTTTCCCGAAAATACTCGGCGTCCCGCTGCAGCGTGGCCCCCTTGGAAAAGGTGTCGAACTGCGTGTCGTAGGTCCGTTGCAGGAACCGCCAGCCAGCAAGGCCGGAAATGGGGACGACGGGCTGGAACATCAGTGCGGCCTAATCGACAGGAGCCTGTCTTCACGGGCCAGCAACCCGCGCAGACATTTCAGCGCACGATAATGCTGATCCGTGATCAGCGCGGCGCCCGCTTCGGCCAGCAGAGCCCGGCTATCGGCGTCCTTGAACACCTGGCTCAACTCCTCGATCTGACGCAGCAGGCCATGATGTGCATCGGCAGGCGCGATGTCGCCGGAAAGGACCAGTTGCACGGCGAAACAGGCACGCCTGACCGGAGTCTTCGCGTCTTCAGGGTGAATTGCATCGCGCAGACGCAGAATGTTCGCACCGGGCGTCATGATCGAAAGACGGCTGCGGCGGTCCCCGTTCTCGATGACCGCGCCGTTGATCAATACGCGCTCCTTGGGGCTCAGTTTCAGGACAAGTCCGCTCAATTCGGGGCACTCCTTTGTTTCAGGCCGCGCAGAATGGCGGTGTTGACCTCCAGCAATGGGTGCGCGGTATCCTCACGGGAAATCACCTTGCTCGTGTGGTGATTTGTGAACTCGGCCAAGTAGAAGATCCGTGCACGCAGGTCGCCGGGCAGCAGATTTTCGGGGTTGGCGACATCGGTCGCGAGGGTTCGCCAGAGCTTGCGGTTTTCATGCAAGACCTCCAATAGCCCTGGAAAATGCGCCGCCTCTATCGCCGCCTTCAAGCGCGCGGTGATACGTGCGATGACTTCGAATTCAATGCTGCGCTCTGACTTGGTCGGCGCGGTGGTTGGCGCATAGGCACGTCTTGCCTTGTCGGTTGCGTTCACGGCTTTTCCTTACCTGCTCAAGATCCGAATTTGTAGGTTAGCGGAGGCGCCGGATGGCGCCTCCGCCCGTGGTTTTACCGGAACAGAGACAGGATCGTCTGCGGTGCCTGGTTGGCGATGGACAATGCCTGAACACCCAGCTGTTGCTGGGTCTGCAGGGCTTGCAAGCGGGCCGAGGCCGCTTCCATGTCCGCATCCACCAGAGACCCGATGCCGGATTTGACGGCGTCATTGAGCTTTCCGACGAACTCGCTCTGATCGGAAATCCGCTTGGCGGACGCCCCCAGGGCCGCAGCACCGTCGATCGCAGTGGTCAGGAACGTCTCCAGCTCACCGAAAGCCGTTGCCGCCGAAGCGGCATCGGTGATCGCCGTCAGGTTGCTGACCGCGTCGATGTTCGCTTCGAAGTCGACAGTATCCACGCCGATGGTGGAAACGGTCGGAGACGCAGCGCCAACGCGGTCGAGCGACGAGACAACCGTCAGCGAGGTGCCGCCGTTCCCGTCGACGTCCGTGGCCAGCAGGTTCACGCCGTTGAACTGCGACGCGCCGATGATGGCCGAAATTCCCTCGGCTTTTTCGGTCATGTCGGCTTGGATCTTGGCGAAGTCCGCTGTTTCGGACTGACCTGCGATCGCGAGCTGCTTCATTTCCTTCAGCGTCTCGACGATCTGCTCAGCACCGGCGGATGCCACTGCGACGGTGGATTCACCCACCGCGAGTGAATCCTGAACGGCAGAAAAGCCCGCTACATCCGATTCCATCACCTTGGAGATGGCCCAGATGGCGGAATTGTCCTTGGCAGAACCGATATCTTTACCGGTTGAGATCGCATTCTGCGTCTGAGCAAGGTCCTTGTTGATGGACTTGAGGGTTTGCAGTGCAACCATTGCACCGTTGTTGGTTAGAATGCTCGACATAAGCATGTTCCTTCAGGCTGGGACGCTTTGCGCCCGTGGAGTCTCACCCCCCTTGGGGCAACTGATTGTGGCGTTCTGACCGATGCACTTTCCCTTGTGACAGGGGATGCGCCATCCGATTTCGGATGCAGCGCCTTCATGCAGCCTGCGCTGTTAATGTTCGCTGAATGCCACCACACAGACTTCCACTGATTTGAACTGATTTTGCCGCTTTCCCGATCGACTGCCTTTCATGCGCGCCGTTCAAGGTTTGGACCGTCCTGAATGTCTATCGTGCGCTTGCGACCGTCCGCGCCATAGGTCTCAAGCCCGTTCCTGACCTGTCGCAACGCCGCCATGCGTGCGGCAACCGCGCGTATCCCTTCTATTGCGCCATCCAGAAGAAGTTGGTTGCGCCTGACCTTGGTATCCAGATGCCGAAGCCCTTCGATCTCCGTCGGATCCATCGCGTTGATCGCCTCAATCAGGGTTTCCTTGGGTTCCAGCATCTCAGCCAGCTTGGCGAGATCACCGGCGAGAAGCGCCTCGCGCTCCGATTCCAACAGCTCGTCCAGGGCGTCGATCCGATCCACTTTCAAGCGATCCGTCATTTGTCTTTCTCCTTGAGAGACTGGTAAAGCGCCTCGCTCAGCCCGACGCCCCCGGCGCGGACCATCGCCGCCGCCTGCTCCTGCACGAGAAAGGAGGAAAACTGGTCCTCCCCCGCGCCGCCGCCGAAGTGATCGCGCGACTTGCCTACGCCAGCAGCCTTCAGCATCTCCGCGAGAAAAGCCGTCTCCAGCTGCTCGGCAGCTTTTCTTAGCTTTCCGTCGCCATGATCGGTCGGCGGTTTCGGTATGGGTGTAGATGTGATCTGCATGGGGGTTTCCTTAAATTGCACCGCATTTTTCCAAGGATGCGCAGGGACCGGTAAATAACGGGTAAGGATGTTGCGACATATAACCGCCGACGGAGAAGAACTCCCGGAGGTGCAAGTGAACATTTTCCAAAGCCCGCTCATGAAAGGCGAAACCACTTCACAGAGTAAGGGGGTCCCGCATGACATACCGAATGACAAGAGGAGTTACGCGGGTCCAGATTTCGGTCGGACCTATTCGCACGCCTCTGGCGGGGCAGCGTCACGGGCGGACTGGTCCGAGGGATCCGATCCGGCAGACCGCCGCCAGATCGCAAGCGCCGAAGAAAAATCGCCGCCTGATTCGCCGGAATTTTCGGAAAAGGAGGTGATCCTTGAGCCGCAGGAGACCGAAGTGCCTTTTGATGCCCTGCCGGCGCAGGCGCACTCTCCCGACCGGGCAAAGGCACCACGCGGTGATACCCACCAGCCATCAGATGCCATAGCAAGCGCCGGGTTCCGGTCCACTTGGAGGGTGGAGCACGATGTGTCTCGGCCCGAAAAAATGGTGCCGGTCAAGGTGATGCTGGAAGAGGAAACATCTCATCATCCGAACCCGGCCATGCGGGAAACCGATGTTTCGGGGCGGATGGCCAGAGCGGAATTGCCGCTGCAGGCGCGGGTCACCGGCACCGGTATTGAGCATGATAAAGGGATGGGTATTCGCTCTTTGCCGACGCAGGCTGGGACGGCAGCCCCCGAAACCGCTGATTGGCCCGCAGCAGCTGAAAGCCTGAATGGACATGGAAACCCGCTTCCTGTCGCGGGTCAGGCGACACCGGCCGCGCCGCGGCGGGAAACCCTCGTCGAAAGGACCATTTCCGGGCAAATGGCGTCAGGGTTTGATACGGTTTCCCCTTCCGCAGGGCCGATCTTGCATCATCTAAGGCACGCATCTCGAATAGAAATCGCGACATCCGATAGCTCTACGCAGCAAGATGCTGGTGCTCCGCCGCCGTCTCGCGTGCAGTCAGATCAGTCGGGTGCCCGCCTGCCACCCATGCCAACCGCAGTCCAAAGGCTCTCCGAGCCGATTGTGCCCGCGCGCGCGCCGACCCGTGGACCGGGGCAACCGATGGATCCATCGCCACGGACTTCCGTCGATTCGGCACCCCAAATATCAGCAGCGCCAGTTGCAGATTCCGTTCCGCCGGGACAGTCATCCCAGCACCCCGCTTTGAAAGATCTGTCCAGAATGGCTACTGCCCAGATTTCGTCGGGAGAAGCGAACAATAACGTCTCGGTATCGACGGCCGCAACACCGGACAAGATGCGCAGCATGATCAAGGCATCCGCAACAGGGCGAATACCATCCTTGGGGCCCAACCTTGGCCGGGCCAACGCCAACATCGGTCAGGGGGGCGACGATTTGAATTCACCCCCAATTGCGGAGTTGTCGGCCACCGCCCGCATCGAAACGGTTCAGGTACCGCAGGCGCCGCAACATACACTCCACCAGCGTCCCGATCTGCCGGTACATATCGCCCGCCAGCTTGCGGAAGCGATGCAAGGGAACTCTCTGCGGCCGGTCGACATCGCCCTCAATCCCGAAGAGCTTGGCCGCCTGCGGCTAACGATGTCGGTGTCGGACAGCGGCATGGTGATGCATGTGACGGCAGAACGACCGGATACGCTCGACCTGGTACGTCGGCATATTGCGGAGCTTTCCCAAGAGTTCAGAGACATCGGATATCCGGATGTCAGCTTCAGCTTTGCCGACGGTAACGCGCGTGACGAGGGGCGAGCGACACCGTTGGGCGCCACTGAACCGGACGGCGAGGGGACGCCGGACAACCCTGTCGAGATCACCCTTTCCGCCGCGCCGGACACCGGCGTCGACATCAGGCTTTGACCGGAGACACAACATGATCACACCCACTTCCACCACCTTCGCACACCCTGGCGGCAACACGGCTACGCCTGCCGCCTCGACCTCGGTCCTGTCCTCGGATTTCGAAACCTTCCTGAAAATGCTGACAGCCCAGGCGAGGTTTCAGGACCCGTTGGAGCCGCTGGATTCGTCGGAGTATGCCGCGCAGCTCGCACAATTCTCCATGGTGGAGCAGCAGGTGCTGTCCAACGATCTGCTGACCGCGCTTTCCGCACAACTGGGGTCGGGCAATATGGCCCAGTTGACCGGCTGGATCGGGATGGAGGCGCTCAGCACCGCACCCGCATATTTCGATGGCGCCCCCATAACGATCACCCCGAATCCTGCTGCTGCTTCCGAAGAGGTGTTTCTGGTCGTCTATGACGAAAACGGAACCGAGGTGCAGCGCAGCTCAATCCCGGTTTCTGCGGATCCCTTTCAATGGGCAGGTGTCGCGGACGACGGCACACCCTTTGCGAACGGGTTCTACAGCTTTGAAATCGAAAGCTGGGCGGGCGGCGAGGTCGTGTTGACCGACCCTGTGGAGACCTATGGCCGCGTCACCGAAGCTCGGATGCAGGGGGGTCAGACCGTCCTGGTTCTTGAAGGCGGCGCAGCCGTGCTGGCCAGCGACGTGACCGGATTGCGCGAGCCCGGCCTTGCGGCACCATTGTCCGGTTCCGCCGGCGCCGGGTCGTCGAACGGATCGGTCCCTACAGATCGGAGAGGCTGAAACCAATATAGGCAAAGGGCATGATCGCGCGGCGAAAGCCCCCCAGTTCAAACTTTTCAAGAGGGCGCTGGACGGCCTCGGGATACATGCGTTCCGGCGCCTTGTCCTGAACCAGATCGGCCAGAAGCGCGCCGGAATAGCTTGCCATCGCCACGCCATTGCCGTGATAGCACAGACTGGCGAAAATGCCGGGCTGATCCGGGACCTGACCGACGAATGGCATCCGGTCTCGGGCAATGCAGACCATCCCCGACCAGTTGTAGGGGGTTTCCACATCGCGCCAGGCAGGGAACATCCGGTTGAAATCGGCCCGCGCGCGTCGCATTGCACGCCGCTCTGACCCCTTGTTGGCCATCAAGCCGCCCCGCACACCAAAGAGCATCCGATTATCCGGCATGAGCCGGAAGTAATGCAGCAGGTGGCGCGAATCATAGGAAGCCTGGCCGCTGGTCCATCCCTGCGCGCCCAGCTCGCTCTGGGTAAGGGGGCGCGTCACGATAACGCTCGATTGCGTCGGCATATATCGTGACGCGAGCCATTCGGGCAGGTCTTCCGAGGAATAACCATTTGTCCCTACGATAACCCGCGCGGCGTCGACCCGCCCCGAGGGTGTAGCAAGCGCAAAGCCGGAACCAGTGCGGGTGATCGACGTCACGGGCGTCTCGTGATGGATGTGCGCCCCGGCTGCTTCAGCGGCAGCCGAAAGACCTGCTATGTACTTGCGCGGGTTCAGGCCGAAACCGATGGGCACTGTGATCGCCCCCTGGAACCCGGCGCTCATCCCTTCCGCCTCCAGATCCCCCGCCGGGGTCAGCCGCGCCTCAACCCCGTAACTGTCGGCATAATAGGCGACCTGATCCTGCATCGCCGCGAAATCCTTGGGGCGATGCGCCAACTGGGTCTCGCCGTCTGAATGCCGGTCGACGTCGATGTCGTATTTTGCCAGCAGCTCCTCCACATAACGGATCGAAGCAAGCTCCGTCTGTCGCCAGGCAACCCGCCCCTCCTTGCCAAATCGTTTCTCGAGTGCCGCGTTGTCCAACATGCCGCCGCCCAGGCAACAGAAACCGCCGTTTCGGCCGGACGCCCCCCACCCGACATAGCGCGCTTCCAGCACAATCACGTTGACCCCGGCCTCGGCCAATTGCAGGGCGGCGGAAATGCCGGTGAACCCACCGCCGATAATCGCCACATCGCAGCGGTGATCACCCTGCAGGCTGGGCCGGTCGGGGATGTCGCATGTCCTGTCCCACCAGCACCCCTTTCGTGGCGCGTCGGAATAGGCGAAATCGCCGTAGATACGCTTCATGCCGGCGCGCGTTCCGCTGCCCGCGTATCCGCTTCGGCCCTCAGAGCGTTCCGCTTGGTGACAAGCGACGCGACAATCACACCGACCGCAACGATGCCAATCATGATGGTCGACAGGGCGTTGATCTCGGGCGAGACCCCCAGACGAACAGCCGAGAAAATCTTGATCGGCAGAGTCGTGGCGGACGGACCGGCCGTGAAGGATGCGATCACAAGGTCATCGAGCGACAAGGTGAACGCGAGAAGCCAGCCTGAGATCACCGCGGGCGCGATGATCGGCAGGGTGACAAGGCGAAACGCCTCCCAGCCTGAACATCCAAGGTCGAGCGCCGCCTCCTCAAGAGAGCGGTCAAATGTGACCAGGCGCGACGACACCACGACCGAAACGTAGCACATCGAAAACGTCGTATGTGCCAGAACAATGGTCAGAACCCCCCGGTCCAGGCCGATGCCGATGAACAACAGCAGCAGCGACAGGCCGGTAATGACCTCTGGCATGACCAGCGGCGCATAGATCATGCCCGAGAACAGCGTCCGCCCCATGAACCGCCCACCACGGACCAGCACGTAGGCCGCCATCGTTCCCAGAAGGGTGGCCATTGTCGATGACAGCACGGCAACCTTGATCGTCACCCAGGCCGCGTCCAGGAATGCCTCGTTCTGTATCAGCTCCCCGTACCACCGGGTTGAAAACCCTGCCCAGACCGTCACCAGCTTGGACGCATTGAAGCTGTAGATCACCAGAATGATCATCGGCAGATACAAGAAGGCGAAACCGAATGTCAGCGAGGTGACATTGAACCATGACATCCGCTTCATTGCTCCGCCTCCGCCTGTTTCTGCTGGTTTCGCTGGAACAGAACGATGGGAATGATCAGGATCAACAGCAGCACCACCGCCACGGCACTGGCCACCGGCCAATCCCGGTTGTTGAAGAACTCTTCCCACAGAACCTTGCCGATCATCAGCGTGCCCGACCCGCCCAACAGCGAGGGGATGACGAATTCGCCCAGCGCAGGGATGAAGACAAGGAACGAACCCGCGATGATCCCGTTGCGTGACAGCGGCACCGTCACCAGCCAGAAGGCTTGCAAACGTGAACAACCCAGATCTTCCGCCGCCTCGTTCAGCGATTCGTCCAGCCGGTCAAGCGCCGCATAGATCGGCAGGATCATGAATGGCAGATAGGTATAGACGATGCCGATATACACGGCGGTATTCGTGTTCAGGATCTGCAGGGGTTCGCTGATGAGCCCCAGGGAAATCAAAAGCTGGTTCAACAACCCTTCGTTGCTGAGAATACCCATCCACGCATAGACCCGGATCAGGAAAGAGGTCCAGAACGGCAGAATCACCAACATCATCAATGTGGCGCGCCATTCGTCCGGCGCCTTGGCCATGCCATAGGCGATTGGATAGCCCACCAGCAGCGTCATCAGCGTCGACAGCAGCGCAATCCGAAGTGAGCTGAGGTAAGCTTTCCAGTACAGGTCATCTTCCGCAAGAAAGGTGAAATTCTCGAAATCGAAGGCTGCGAACATCTCGCCGATGCCATCCCGCATGGTCGGCGTATAGGGCGGAATCGCCAGCGCGAGATCCGACAGCGAGATCTTGAAGACGATGATGAACGGAACGAGAAAGAGCGCCAGCAGCCACGCATATGGAACGGCGATCAGGGCAAAGCGGCGCATCTCAATGCTCCAGCAGAACGCCGGCGGTGGCGCTCCACGAGACCCAGACCGGGTCTTCCCAGGTGATGTCACGCCGCGCGATACGGCGGGTGTTGGCCGTCTGCGCCTTGATCACCTGCCCGTCGGGCAGTCGCACGTGATAGGTGCTGAGGTTGCCCAGATAGGCGATGTCCAGCACCTTGCCCTCCAGCACGTTTGGGGCATCCTCGGGCTTCTCTTTGGAGATGCGGATCTTTTCGGGACGGATGGCCAGATGGGCCTGCTGCCCTTCGCTGAAGCGGGTCTTGCTCTCCGCTGTCAGGGGCGGCTGCCCGTCAATCCAGTCCAGCGCAAAGACGTTCTCGCCCGTCGGTCGCGCCTTTGCGCCGATTATGTTCACATCCCCGATGAAGTCGGCCACGTAAACCGAATTGGGGTATTCGTAGATGTTCGCGGGTGTAGCGACCTGAATCACCCGTCCCTCGTCCATCACCGCCACGCGGGAGGCCACAGTCATTGCCTCCTCCTGGTCGTGGGTCACGATGACAAAAGTGGTGCCGGTGCTTTCCTGAATGTCCATCAGTTCAAACTGGGTATCCTGGCGCAGCTTCTTGTCCAGAGCCCCAAGCGGTTCATCCAGCAACAGCAGCTTGGGGGCCTTGGCCAGCGACCGCGCGAGGGCGACACGCTGCCGTTGACCACCGGAAATCTGGTGTGGCTTGCGACGAGCGAATTTCCCAAGCCGGGTGAGCTTGAGCATCTCTTCCACCCGCGCGTTGATTTCTTCCTTGCTCTTTCGGTCGCGGCGCAGACCGAAGGCGATGTTGTCCCAGACAGACAGATGCGGAAACAACGCATAGGACTGGAACATCATGTTCACCGCACGCTTGTTCGGCGGCACGTGCCCGATATCCTTGCCCGACAGTTCGATCCGGCCCTCACTGATGGTTTCGAAACCCGCCAGCATGCGCATCATGGTGGTTTTGCCACAGCCCGACGGCCCAAGCAGAGCGAAGAATTCTTTCTCGAAGATATCCAGTGTCAGATCGTCGATGGCGACGAATTCGCCGAAGCGTTTGGTCACGTTCTGAAAGCGGATCAACGGCTTTTCATCGGGATCGTCCCAAGGGGCAAATACGGTCTGGGTCAATTCAATTCATCCTTGCGCGACGCGGGGTCATGAAAAAAGGCGGGGCCATCAGGCCCCGCCCCCGGGATCGGTCAGGTGCCCGATTTGATCTTGGTCCACATGCGGGTCACTGTCCTCTGTACTTTCGGACCGTAGGGCGAAGTGGTGTAGAGGTTCTCCAGCGTGGCCTCATTGGGATAGATCGCAGGATCCCCGATGACGTCGTCCTCCAGATACTCCTGGGATGCCTCATTGCCATTGGCGTAGTAGACATAGTTCGACGCTGCCGCCATGTTCTGCGCATCCAGGATGAAGTTGATGAATTGATGCGCCGCATCCGGGTTCGGCGCATCCACCGGGATCGCCATGTTATCGAACCACATCAGCGCCCCTTCCGACGGTGCGTTGTATTCGATCTCTACCCCGTTGTCGGCTTCAGCGGCGCGATCGCGGGCCTGCAGGATGTCACCCGACCAGCCGAACGCCACACAGATGTCGCCGTTGGCCAGCGCATTGATGTATTCCGAACTGTGGAATTTCTGGACGTAAGGCGCCACGCCCGCCAGCACCGGTTCAGCCTTTTCAATGGTCTCCGCGTCCTGTGCATCGGGATCTTCGCCGATATAGGCAAGCGCAGCCGGGATCATCTCGGCGGGCGCATCCAGGAAATGCACGCCACAGCTGGCAAGCTTTTCCATGTTCGCGGGATCAAAAATCAGGTCGAGCGACCCCATCGGGGCATCCTCGCCCAGAACTTCCTTGACCTTGTTGACGTTCACGCCGATGCCGGTCGTGCCCCACATGTAATTGACTGCATATTCGTTTTCGGGGTCGTACTTTTTCAGCCGGTCCTCGATCACGTCCCACAGGTTGTCCTTGTTCGGCAGCTTGGACATATCAAGCTTCTGGAACGCACCTGCCGTGATCTGCCGCTGCAGGAAGGTGCCCGAGGGGACAACCACGTCATAACCGGATCCGCCCGCCAGCATCTTGGTTTCGAGCACTTCGTTACTGTCGAACACGTCATAGACGAGGTCGATCCCGGTTTCCTCTTCGAACTTTTCAAGCAGGCTTTCGTCGATGTAGTCTGACCAGTTATAGACGCGGACTTCCTCGGCGACGGCACCCGTTGCCATGACTGCGGCAGCAGCAATGCTGCCAAGAATGCGATTCTTCATTCGGTTCTCCCATATGTTACCGGGTTTATCCCCGGCTTGCGGTAAATTTGATCAAGTTTTGCCTCTTTCGGCAAGTTCAGATATGGTTTCATTCACTGCATCCTAGTGCAAGGTGCTGGCGTTGGACAAAAAAAAGGCGCTGAAAATGAAAAATGAGGTGATAGCTGAGAGGACCCCGTCTGTGGGGGCCGAAACCGCCAAAATACCGGCACATCAGCAGGTCTACGAACAATTGCGTGTGATGATTCTGTTTGGTGATCTGGCCCCGGGGCAGGCCGTCACCATTCAGGGGCTGATCGAAACCCTGGGGGCCGGCATGACCCCCGTGCGGGAAGCTTTGCGCCGCCTGATCGCCGAAGGGGCATTAATTCACCAGGGAAACCGCCGCGTTTCCGTACCGGATCTGACTGCCGACTGCCTGGATGAACTGCACTTCATGCGGCGCACACTGGAACTGGAACTGACCCGTCGCGCGGCTTTGCGCATGACCCCCGATTGCCTGGACCGGCTCAGGGCCTGCGATGGCGATCTCAACACCGCGATCGCGCTCGGCGACATTGGCGGATACCTCACACACAACTACAAATTTCATTCTCAGGTCTACGCCGCCGCGGGCGCACCGATCATGACCGCCACGGTCGATCGCCTCTGGCTTCGGTTCGGCCCCTCCCTGCGGGTGGTCTGCGGACGATACGGCACATCCAGCCTGCCGGACAAGCACTCCGACCTGATCGCGGCTCTTACCGAAGGTAATGCCGACGCGGCGGCGGAAGCGATGGCGGAAGACGTCGATCAAGGTATGCAGCAGATCAGGGCGGCGCTGAACGAAGAGTGACAGATCCAGCGATTCGATTGACTTCGAAAAATTTGATCATATTCTGCCCGCAATCCTGAACCGTCTGTCCGAAAGGGTCATTTCATGTCGACCATTACCAATCATCTGCCCACTGCCGAACTCCAGGCCCTCGATGCGGCCCACCACATGCATCCCTTTACCACCAATGCAGAACTGGCGGAAAAAGGCGCGCGGGTGATCACACGCGCCAGCGGTATCTATCTGACGGACAGCGACGGAAATGAAATACTGGACGCGATGGCGGGCCTTTGGTGTGTGAACCTGGGCTATGGCCGGCCGGAGATGGGCCAGGTTGCCGCGCGCCAGATGAACGAACTGCCCTACTACAACACCTTCTTCCAGACCTCGCATGTGCCCGCGATTGCCCTGGCCAGCAAACTTGCCGAACTTGCGCCGGGCGACCTGAACCATGTCTTCTTCGCCGGGTCAGGATCCGAGGCGAACGACACCAACCTGCGTATGGTCCGAACCTACTGGGCGCAAAAGGGTCAGCCGGAAAAGAGCCACATCATCAGCCGCAAGAACGCCTACCACGGCTCCTCCGTCGGGTCGGGCAGTCTGGGTGGCATGACCTACATGCATGAGCAGGGCGGCATGCCCATTCCCGGTATTCACCATATCGGACAGCCCGATTGGTGGTCCGAGGGCGGAGACATGACACCCGAGGATTTCGGCCTCGCCCGTGCGCAGGAGCTTGAGGCGAAGATCAACGAGCTCGGCGCCGACAAGGTCGCGGCCTTCATCGCGGAGCCGGTCCAGGGCGCGGGCGGTGTCGTGGTGCCGCCCAGCACCTACTGGCCCGAGATTCAGCGCATCTGCAAGAAGCACGACGTGCTGCTGATCGCGGATGAAGTGATCTGCGGTTTTGGCCGGACCGGGAACTGGTTCGGCTCTCAAACCATGGAAATCACGCCCGATATCATGACCATCGCCAAGGGCCTCAGCTCCGGTTACGCGCCCATCGGCGGCTCCATCGTCTCCGACGAGATCGCCGCCGTCATCGGTGCCTGCGAATTCAATCACGGCTACACCTATTCGGGCCATCCCGTCTGCGCGGCCGTCGCGTTGGAAAACCTGCGGATCATGGAAGAGGAGAACCTGCTCGACCACATTCGCAACACCGCGATCCCTGCGCTTCACGCGGCGCTGAAGAACCTCGGGGAACATCCGCTTGTCGGGACGGTAAACGTATCTGGCATGATGGCCTCGCTGCCCTTGACGCCGCACAAGGAAAGCCGCGCAAAGTTCGCAAGCGAAGGTGGTGCTGTCGGCTACATCTGCCGCGAACACTGTTTTGCGAATAATCTGGTCATGCGTCACGTGGGCGACAGGATGATCATATCGCCGCCGCTGGTGATCACACCCGAAGAGATCGAAGTGTTCGAGGCCCGCGCCAAGCTCGCCCTCGACGCGACGTACAAAGACCTCAAGGAAAAGGACATGCTCAAATCCGCGTCCTGACGGTTGGCGGGAGGGTGGGTGGGGTGTCGCCCGACCGGGCGCACGTCACCCCACCCTCCTACAACGCGCGCAGCCGGTCCAGCACCTTGAGGGACGGATAGCCATCAGGCAACACGCCTTGATCCGCCTGGAACCGGCGGATCGCGTCCACCGTCAGCGGCCCCATCTTGGCGTCGATCTTTTCGGTGTCGTACCCGGCACTGGTCAGTCGCTTCTGCAATTCGATCCGCTCGTCAAAGGTCAACACCCGCAGATGACGCGGCCATCCGTGTTCGAACGCGGAACGCCCCTTGATCCGGTCGGCCAGGTGCCCCACCGCTACCACATAGGCATCGGCGGTGTTATAGCTTTCCAACACGGCGAAATTCGAGAAAACCAGGAAAGCTGCCCCATCCGCCCCGCCCGGCAGCAGGACAGACGCGAGGCCGTAGTCCTTCACCGCTGTCCCGCCCGGCCGGGTTACTCCAAGTGTCGCCCACTCGCTGGGCATTTTTCGCAGAGAACGGCGCGCCAGCATATAGTCGAAACCGTCCGCGATCTGTACTTCGATCCCCCAAGGCTGGCCGCGCGTCCAGCCATGATGCTTCAGGTAGGCCGCCGTCGATGCCAGCGCATCCACCGGGTCATCGCCCCAGATGTCCCGCTTGCCGTCGCCGTCGTAATCCACCGCATGATCCTGAAAGGACGTCGGCATGAACTGGGTATGGCCCATGGCTCCGGCCCATGACCCGATGAGGTCGGATTTCGTGGTGTCCCCGGCCTGAAGGATACGCAGTGCAGCCAGAAGCTGATCTTCAAAAAATTCCGCCCGCCGTCCGTCATAGGCAAGAGTGGCCATGGAATTCAGTACGGAATTCTGGCCACGAAACGTCCCATAGGCGCTCTCCAGTCCCCAGATGGCGACAACGATCTCTTTCTCCACGCCATAGGTTTCCTCGATCTGGCTGAGCGCCCCGTTCCATTTCTGCAGCGCCGCCTTGCCGTTGGCGATGCGCACGTCTGACACGGCGGTGTCCAGATAGTCCCAGATCGTCTTGGTAAACTCCGCCTGGTTCCGGTCGCGTCGCACGACCTGGGCGTCATAGGCCACATCCTGCAACGCGCGGTCGTAGACCGCGCCGTCGACACCTTCCTGCAACGCCCGGTCGCGAAACCGGGCAACCCAGGCGCGCAGTTCGCCGGTTGTTCCGCTTGCCGCATCATCCCCGCTCACCGCCGATACAAGGCGTTCCGGCGGTCTTGCAGAGACATCCGGCGCCTTCTGAGCAATCGCGAAAGTGCCGAGACACACCAACGCGACCGAAAGACCTATCCTTCCTCGCATGGCAAACCCTCATTGTTTCGCATCAGACTACTTTCCTTTGGCGCCCTGAAAAAGCCAGAACTATCCATGTTCCGCATTGCGCAGGCGGGCTTGCTCTCGAAGGCGTGCGGTGTAGTCACGCAACATCGGCACCCGCCGGGGCCGGAAGCTTTTGCCGGTAAGGGCGAGGTCGTCCATCCGATCCAGCCGGAAGGCGCGAAAATCCCGCCTCAGATGGCACCAGGACAAAAGCATGCTCGTTTCCTGCATATAGACGATCCCCAAGGGATCGACCTCGCGGACCGTCGCGGCGCCTTTCGCATCCACATAGGAAAAAGACACCGCCTCTTCCTCCCTCGTCGCGGCACGTAGCGCCGCCACGTCGATGCGCGGCGGCGGGGGCGGGTCAAAGCGGCGGGCATCCAGTATCGCATGCTGCAGCCGGTGGCCCTGACGCGGCGGCACCCGCGCGGTCAGTTTCGCCAGCGCCGTTCCGGCCGCTGCGGCAAGGGCCGGGTCGCCGATCACCGTGACGTTCCGCAGCCCCAGTACAAGCGCCTCCAGCTCATCGTCCTGAAACCCCAGCGGCGGCAAGGCCGCATCTTCGATCAGGGTGTACCCGAAACCCGCCTCTCCGTCGATGACCGCGCCCAGCCCCCGCAACGCATCAATGTCCCGGTAAACCGTGCGCAATGAAACGGCCAGTTCATCCGCCAGCTGCTGTGCGCGGACTGGCGCAGGCAATCGGCGCAATGTGGTCATCATCTGGAACAGGCGGTGGGTCCGGGTCATGCGCGCAGCCTATCTCATCGGGGCAGATTTAGACAGCTTGCCCTGTCGCCAGACCCTACTTCGAACGGCGGGTGCGGGATACCTTGCGCTTCACCTTGTCCTTTTTGCGCTTGGCCTTGGCAGATTTACGACGCGGGCTGCGGCCGGCCGGAGATTGCCGCCCCTGCGGTACCTTCTGCCCCTCGATTTCGACCAGCTCCAGCGCGATGCCGCCGGTGACTGGCACTGCCTCGGCCAGCTTCACCGTGACACGCTGGCCAATCCCGATCATCATGCCGGTGTCGGCGCCCATCAGGGTCTGGGCCTCACGGTCGTAGTGGAAATATTCGCGCCCCAGTGCCCGCATCGGCAGCAGCCCGTCGGCACCCGTTTCGTCCAGCTTTACGAAGGCGCCGAACCGGGCGATTCCGCTGATCCGACCCGTAAACTCGCTGCCCACCCGTTCCGACAGATAGGCGGCAAGATAGCGGTCGGTGGTGTCCCGTTCCGCCGTCATCGACCGACGCTCCGTATCCGAAATATGAGCGCCCGTCTGATCGAGGCTTTCCATATCTTCAGGGGTCAGCCCGTCCTTGCCCCAGCCATGCGCGGTGATCAGCGCGCGGTGCACGATCAGATCGGCATAGCGCCGGATGGGCGAGGTGAAATGCGCGTAAGATTTCAACGCCAGCCCGAAATGGCCAATGTGCTCTGGCCCATAGTAGGCCTGCGTCATCGACCGCAGCGTACTGAGGTTGATCAACTCGGCATCGTCGGTGCCCGCCGCGTCGTTCAGCAAACGGTTCAGATGCGCGGTGTGCAAGACCTGTCCCTTTGCCAGCGTATACCCCGCCGCTTCGGCTGTTTCCCGCAGCGCATCCAGCTTTTCCTGCGAAGGTTCTTCGTGGATGCGGTAAAGCAGCGGTGTCTTTTTGGCCGCAAGCGTTTCGGCGGCGGCGACATTGGCCAGCACCATGAATTCCTCGATCAACCGATGGGCATCCAGCCGGTCCTTGAAGTTTACCGACCTGACGGTGCCGTCCTCTGCCAGTTCGATCCGCCGCTCCGGCAAATCCAGATCAAGCGGCTGGCGGTCGGCCCGCGCGTGTTTCAGCGCGTCATAGGCCGCGTATAGCGGCATCAGGACCGGCTCCAGCAGCGGACCAGTCCGGTCGTTGGGCTTGCCGTCGATGGCGTCCTGCACTTCTTCGTAATGCAATGAGGCGGGCGACCGCATCAGCCCGCGATGAAACGAGTGTTTCAGCTTATTGCCCCCGGCATCCAGCACCATGCGTACAGCGACACAGGCACGCGGCACACCTTCATGCAGCGAACACAGGTCGCCGGAAAGGCGGTCGGGCAGCATCGGCACCACCCTGTCGGGGAAATAGGTGGAGTTGCCGCGCTTGCGTGCCTCGCGGTCCAGCGCAGAGCCGGGCGTGACATAATACGCCACATCAGCAATCGCGACCCAAAGCACATGACCGCCTTCGTTTCCCGGGTCGTCGTCGGCATGGGCATAGCAGGCGTCGTCATGATCGCGCGCATCGGACGGGTCGATGGTGATGAGCGGCAGATCACGCAGATCCTCGCGGCCTTTCAACCCCGCAGGTTTCTTTGCGTCCGCCTCTGCGACAACTTCGTCAGGAAAATGGTCGGGAATGCCGTGCTGGTGTATCGCGATCAGCGAAACCGCCTTGGGGGCGGAGGGGTCGCCCAACCGTTCCACAATCCGGGCCTTGGGCAAACCCATGCGACCCTTAGGTCCGGCTTGCTCCGCCTCGACCAGTTCGCCGTCCTTCGCGCCGTGGGTCGCCCCCTCTGCCACCACCCATTCGCGGTCCGCCCCCTTGTCGATAGGGACGATCCGCCCACCTTCGCTGCCCTTGCGGAAAACGCCCATCACCCGCCTTGGGTTTGTTCCGATACGCCGGATCAGCCGCGCTTCGTAGTTGTGGCTGTCCTCTTTGACCACCGTCAGACGCGCCAGAATGCGGTCGCCCTCGCCCAGTGCCGGGTCCGAAGCGCGGGCAATGACCAGGACCACCGGCTCCACCCCCTCGCCCTGCCATTCCATTGGTTTGGCGAACAGATCGCCGTCCTTGTCCGCGTGGCTGATAACCAGAACCGACACCGGAGGCAGCCGGTCCGGATCCTGATAGCTGCGCTTGCGCTTCTCCAGGTGCCCTTCGGCTTCCAGCTCCTTGAGCTGCCGCTTGAGGTCGATGCGCGCCGCGCCCTTGATCCCGAACGCCTTTGCGATGTCACGCTTGGCGGTCAGGGTTGGGTTCTGTTCGATCCAGTCGAGAATCTCGGCCTTGGTGGGAATGTTGCTCATCCCCCTGAGCTAGCACGCGACCCTCCGGACGTCATGGTCAAATCGTCCGCCGTATCCACGTCTCTTAGAGTATCGCACAGCGCGATCCGGTGATCCGGGAGGGTCGCGACACTGTCGGACAGCGCGTCAGCCGTTGACCAGCGCACGGTGAGAAAGAATCCGGCAGGCGGGCGGGCGGGTCGTTTCAGACCGACCAGCCAGAAGCCACCGTCCGGGGCGGGACCGAACACCGCGTCGTGTTCTCCCAATCGGGCAAATGCCCTGGCGATATGCGCAGGGCGCACGCCCGGAATATCCGCACCGATCAGACAGGCGTGGCCATCATGGACCGTGCGCAACATCCGCGCCATCCGCGCACCCAAGTCGCCCCGCCCTTGCGGCAAACGCCGCAGGTCCGCAGGCCAGACCCGGCTGTGCAGCCCTTCCATATCTGGAGAAATCGCAATGACCAGCCGCCACCGCGGGTCCCTCAGACGTCTGAGCAGGCTGGCGGTCTGATGTCTGAACCACCACGCCGCCGCCGTCATGCCGATGTCCCTGCCCAGCCGCGTCTTGACCCGACCCGGTCGCGGCTCCTTCACCATGACAATCAGTGTCCGCCTCAAAGCGCGCGCACCATGTCACGGTGCGGAATACCGGCGTCGTCATAGACGGGCCCGACCGGAATGAACCCCAGGGTCCGATAAAAGCCCAGCGCGTGGGTCTGCGCCCCCAGCTTTGCCCGCACGGCGCGGCCCTCGGATGCTGCCAGTGCCGCCCGGATCAGGGCAGCGCCCAATCCGGTGCCGCGATGGGACTTCAGCACGCAGACACGCCCGATCTTTGCGATGTCCTGGTCAAAATAGACGCGGGCGGTGCCCACCGGAAGGTCGCCTTCGCGCGCCAGCAGATGCAGGCAGTCTTCGTCCAGCCCATCAATCTCTTCCGCCTCGCTCACACCCTGTTCGTCCATGAAGACGATACGCCGCAGATTCAGGCAGGTTTCCAGGTCTTCTGTCGGGGCAACAGTCACTGTCATGCGAAGTAGTCCCTCAGTATGCGGCCGTAGATCGCCTTGAGCTGGTGGATCTGCTCAATAGCGACATGTTCATCGACCTGGTGCATGGACTGACCGACAAGGCCGAACTCAACCACGGGGCAATGCGCCTTGATGAAGCGGGCGTCGGAGGTGCCGCCTGTCGTCGACAGCTCGGGTTTGACGCCGGTTTCCGCCTCGACCGCAGCTGACACGAGGGCAGACAATGCACCCGGTGGCGTAATGAAGCTTTCGCCGGACACCTTGATCCTCAGCTTGATTTCCACACCGTAGGCATCGCGCACCTGAGACACCTCATTTTCCAGCCACTCTGTCAGGCTGGCGCCGCTATGGCGATCGTTGAAACGGATGTTCACCGCCGCAGAGCAGCTTCGCGGGATCACATTGGTGACCGGGTTGCCTGTATCTACCGTCACAATGGCCAATGTGGAGGGGTCGAAATGATCGGTGCCCGCGTCCAACGTATGGCTGGCCAGCCGGTCCATCAGCCGCATCATCGCCGGAAGCGGATTGTTGGCCCGGTGGGGATAGGCGGAATGGCCCTGGGTGCCAATGACCTCGAACCATGCTGTCATCGACCCGCGCCTGCCGATCTTGATCATGTCGCCCATCCGTTCCGGGCAGGTCGGCTCGCCCACCAGGCAGACGTCCATGCGCTCACCCTGCGCAGCCATATGGTCCAGCAACGCGGCGGTGCCATCCACACTCTCGCCTTCCTCGTCGCCCGTGATGGTCAATACGACTGACCCGTCTGGCGGCGCCGCCTGCACAAAGTCGATCGCGGCGGTGACAAAGGCCGCCACCCCGGATTTCATATCCGTTGTGCCACGGCCATACATGATCCCGTCCCTGATTTCGGCACCAAAAGGGGGCATGGTCCAGTCGTCGGAGTTGCCCACGGGCACAACGTCAGTATGGCCGTTAAAGCCGAACGCCTTGCCGTTGCCCTTGCGCCCCCACCGCGCAAAGAGATTGCGGATGCCGCCCCGTTCCACCCAGACACAGTCGAACCCCGCCCGCGACAGCATCTCGTTTATGATCTCCAACGCGCCATCGTCGGCGGGGGTGACAGAGGCGCAGCGCACCAGCCGTGCAGTCAGATCGACAGGGTCTGTCCCGGGCATTCTCGTGTCCTTTCGCGGCATTCCATCCTTGGCCAGGTCTTTTTGTGGCCAAAAAGGCGCGGTGCCAAGGGGTGCGGGTTACGAAATGCTTAACAGCCTCGCGCGAATAGTGTTATTGTTGTGGCAATAATATGACCCGAGGCAGGGCATCAGCAGCAATCGCAGGACCGAGCACCTGAAAACAGGTCCAGATCTGCATCCGTTTTTCCGAACCGCGCGGGCTATTTCCGTGCCGTGCTGACCAGTGCCGCCTCGACCCAAGAGCAGAGGCAGAGGCGTGGTAGCAGCATCAGAACTTCCCATCGAAACGGTCCGTGAAGGCACCACCGCCACGGATATGGCGCAGACCATCTTCGGCAACGGGGTGACAGTCGTCGGCGCGACCTACTACGGCGATATCGACAGCGCGGGCACCTACAGCGGCGGCGACAACATAGCACCCGGTGTCACCCCGGGCGACAGCGGCGTGATCCTCTCCACGGGCAATGCGCAGGATTTCACCAATTCCAGCGGCCAGTCGAACCAGAACACCAATACCTCCACGAATACATCGGGAACGAATAACTACGGACCCTACAACAGCGTGGCGGGCGCCCGAACCTATGACGCAGCCACACTGGATGTCGATTTCATTCCGGACAACAGCGTGATGACCATGCAGTTCATCTTCTCGTCCGAGGAATACCCCGAGTTCGAAAACTCCATCTATCAAGATTTTGTCGGTGTCTGGGTCAACGGTTCACTGGTGCCGATGGACGTTGGCAACGGCGACGTGGATCCCGGCAACGTGAACACCGCCAACAACATCAACATGTACGTGAACAACCAGGCCGACCAGTTCAACACCGAGATGGACGGCTTCACGATCACCTTGACATTGACGATGTACGTCAACCCCGGCGTCGTGAACTCGCTTCGCCTTGCAATAGCAGACGTCTCGGACAGCAACTACGATTCCAACCTCCTGATCGCCGGAAACTCGATTCAGACCGACCTGATCGCAATGTCCGACAATGTCGACCTGTTCCCCGATGGCGAACGCGAGATCGACGTGCTGGGCAATGACATCAACGATGGCGGCGGGACGTTGACCATCACGCACATCAACGGGGCCGCCGTCAGTGCGGGTGATACCATCACCCTACCCACCGGCCAGACCGTGCGCCTGAACGCCAACGGGACATTCACCGTCACCGGTGACGGCGATGTCGAGAACTTCAACTTTACCTACACCATAGACAACGGCATCAACACCGATGTCGGCTTCGTCAATGCCACGGGCGTACCCTGCTTTGTGGCCGGTACCCTGATCGCCACGCCGGACGGGGAACGCCCGGCGGAGAGCCTGCAGCCCGGCGACCTCGTGCTGACCAAGGATGACGGCCCCCAGCCGCTACGCTGGCGCGGCACACGCACAGTTCCGGCCGAGGCTGAGTTTGCGCCGATCCACATCCGCTCCAACACTTTCGGCACGCATCGTGACCTGCTGGTGTCACCCCTGCACCGCGTGCTGATCCGGGACAACCTGGCCGAACTGCTGTTCGGAGAGGCCGAAGTGCTGGTTGCGGCACGGGATCTGGTCAACGATCGGTCAGTGACACGCCGCACCGGGGGGGACGTGACCTATGTCCATCTGTTGTTCGACCGGCACCAGGTCGTCTTTTCCGAAGGGCTCGAAACCGAGAGCTTTCTGCCCGGCCCTCAGACCAAACGCAGTTTCGAGCAGGAGATCGTTAACGAGATCTGTGCCCTGTTCCCCGAGATCGACCCCGACACGGGCGCAGGTTATCCCCCAGCCGCGCGGCGCACCCTCAAGCGGTTCGAGGCCAACCTGCTTCGCGCGTCAAAGGCGGCATGACATGACCTGGCTGGCACTTTGCGATCATGACGAGCGCCGCTTCTCCGTTCGGGGTCTTGGTAGTGACAAGCAGCAAGAGGCGTGTATCGCAGATGATCCGCGCAGCCTGCTGACCCGTGGCTCAATCGTTTTCGAAACCCGGCTTTCGGCGGACGGTCGACCGCAGCTCTTGTTTGGGCACAACACGACTTTTCCCTGGCAGCGAAGCCTGACCTTCCAGGCGATCCCGGGCGGTGGCATCGCCATGGTTCAGGTGCAGGGCAAGTCGATTGCTCACGCAGCGATTCAGCGCAAGGATGCCGGGCGCACCGATGTCGTCCGCATCACCTATTCCTGGGACAGCTGCGCCAAATGGGGCCGACTGACGCTGGAGCAGCCCGAGGACACGACCCTGACAAGCGTCTATGTCGAGAACCCGCATCCCCTGTCGCTGGAGGACGTTCGCCACCTGATGCTGGGCACAGGCGGGAGCACTTTCGCGCCTGACATGATTTTTGCCGCGCTGTCGGACCGGATCGAACCCACCGGCCCGATGCCCAGCCTGCTGCCGGGTACGCCCCTCGCGACGCCCTGGGGCTACAAACCAGCCGTCACGCTGCAACGGGGCGATACCGTCCTGACGCGTGGGGCGGGTGTGGTGCCGGTGCTGCACAGCATAAGCCGCACTGTACCGGCGCGCGGCAGCTATCGACCGGTTCGCCTGCGTGCGCCCTATTTCGGTTTGCAGCAGGATATCGTTGTATCACCCGACCAGCGATTGCTCATCGACGGGCCGGAGGTTGAATATCTGTTTGGTCAGGAAGCGGTGCTCGTGCCTGCCCGGCATCTCGTCAACGGGTTTGCCGCCATGGATGAACCCTGTGGGCCTACGATCAGCTACACCCAGCTGCTGCTGCCCAGTCACGAAACGCTGATCGCTGCAGGCACCGCGCTGGAGAGCCTCTACATCGGGCGCATTCGCCGTAACGGCCAGCATATGCACGCCAGCCTCCTTCAACAGCTGGACCGCAACAGCCTGCCGGAACACGGCAAACCCGCGCATCACGTGTTGAAATGGCATGATGCCATTCATCTGGCCCGCCAGCGCGCTGCGTGATCGGTTACGTTGCTAATCGAAAAACGGGGTCATCTGCGCCACAATGACCGAATTCTCTTCCAGCGCACGGGTCATCAGCGCACGCTCTTCCGCGTCGATCTCGTGACCCTCTGCCTCGCGCTCGGCAAGCGTGCCGTAGCCCGTCACGTCCAGCGGATTGGTATCAGCCTGCTTGAGGATCGCGACGGTTTCGCGCACCGCTTCGGCCTCGTCAACGCCGGAGGCAAAGCACATCAGCGCCGCGCCCGTCGCCTTGTCAGGCAGGCCGTCGCCTTCCTTGCGGCCGATTTCGACCAATAGGGTATAGACCTGCTGCTTGCTTGGACCATTCTTTGCCATGCGCGCAATTGGCGGAGCGGCGGGACCATTGTCAAGCCGTGACCTCGACGACCAGGGCCGTTGTGTAGATCGCCATGATCAGGACGCTTTCAATCCCGATCCGCGCCGGCCCTGCCCGCTGGCGCAGGATCAGCCCGCCCAACAGAACAGCAGTCATCATCAGACCCGTCGCCAGCCAATACAGGTCATGCAGCGCGACGGCGTGAAAGATCGACCCGTCGCGGTAGGCGATATCCGAGGCCACGAGAAACAGGGTGTCAAAGGTATTCCCGCCGATGATGCCCCCGACTGCCAGTTGCAGCGCGCCGCGCCGCACCGCGACCAGCGTTGTCACCAGTTCGGGCAGGGACGTCACCACCGCGGTGATGAGCGAACCCACCAGACTGGACGAAAGTGCGAACCGTGTGATGAAGGTGCCGCCAACCTGGCTGATTACCCAGCCGCCACAGCCCATGAGCGCCACGAGCACGGCAAATTTGATCGCCGGACCACGCGCCGAACGACCGGCTTCCTTGTCGTCTTCGGGGGTGTCTTCGCGGGTTTCCGGCGTCTTGACGGGCCGCCACATCGGCTCTTCGCTGATGGTGGAGGACAGTCGCGTGCCCGCCACGTAAGCCAGGAACATGAGGACCGAAACGGGGTGAACGCCGAAATAGGACAGGTTCGGCCCCGCCATGGCGCTGATCGGCAAGCTGAGCAGGATGATCAGCATGACGGCCTGAAACAGGTTCGCGGGCTCCGCCGCAGCGTGTTCGAGATTTGCGCGTTTGTGCAGCAGGTCTGCAAGCGCAAGGAACAATGTCTGGGCCGCGATCCCGCCGACTGCATTTGAAAAGGCAAAGCTTGCATCGCCGGATGCCGCGGCGTTCACCGAAACAACGATCCCGGCAAGCGAAGTGGCACCGCCGAGGATCAATCCGCCTGTCAGCGCCTCCCCCATGCGGGTCCGGTCCGCGATTATATCGGCAAGCTGCGTTGCCTTCACCGAAGCCAGAACCACAACGAGGATTGCCGCTGCGAAGACCAGCAGCAAAAGCGGGAGGGGAAGAGAGGAAATCATCCGGGAGGACGGATGACAGGCCCCGTGGCTTGCCCCCCGTCAAGCGTCCATATTCGCGTCAGCCGCGACCGCGAACCGCGCGGATGATGCCGATCAGCAGGCAGGCACCCACAAAGCCGACAAACAACTGTCCGATCCAGCCGCCCAGCGTCGAATCGAAGATGAATAGCAGTATGGCGTTGAACAGCATCGCGCCGACAATGCCCATGAAGATGTTCAGGAGAAGCCCGTGGTCTCCCTTCATGAATTTTTCCGCAAGCCAACCGGCGATGCCGCCAACGATGATGGATGCAATCCAGCCCAAACCTGTCATGTCGTTCGTCCCTTTGATCAATTTAGGAACAAACCGGCAATCGGGCCGATGGTTCCGAAATCAGGTGCGAAGAAGCTCGTTGATCGACGTTTTCGACCGCGTGCGTTCATCTACCCGCTTGACGATGACGGCGCAGTAAAGGCTGACGTTGTTCTTTGAAGGCATGGTGCCCGCCACCACGACAGAGCCGGACGGCACTTCGCCGTACATGATTTCTCCGGTCTCGCGGTCCACGATCTTGGTCGACTGGCCAATGAAGACACCCATGCCCAGAACAGAACCTTCACGGACGATGCAACCCTCCACAACTTCGGAACGCGCCCCGATAAAGCAGTTGTCCTCGATGATGGTCGGCCCCGCCTGCATCGGTTCCAGCACACCGCCGATGCCAACACCGCCGGACAGGTGCACGTTCTTGCCGATCTGTGCGCAGGAGCCGACCGTGGCCCATGTGTCCACCATCGTGCCGCTGTCCACATAGGCGCCGATGTTGATAAAGGACGGCATCAGCACCACGCCGGGCGCGATATAGGCCGAGCGGCGCACGACACAGTTCGGAACGGCGCGGAAACCGGCGTCTTTCCATTGGTTGTCGCCCCAGCCCTTGAACTTGCTGTCGACCTTGTCCCACCAGCCGCCGCCCTGCGGGCCGCCATCCTGCTGTTCCATGTCCTTGATGCGAAACCCCAGCAGCACGGCCTTCTTGGCCCACTGGTTCACGTGCCAGTTGCCGTCTTCCAGCTTCTCCGCGACCCGCAGCTCGCCCGAGTCGAGTGCATTCAGCGTATCCTCGATCGCCTCGCGCGTCTCACCGGTGGTGGCTGAATTGATCTGGTCACGGGTGTCCCAAGCATTTTCGATGGCAGTTTCAAGCTGGGCGTTGGACATCGGGCGCACTCCTGCAGAAGAAAGACTTTGTCGGCCTATACCTGCGCGCCGGTGTCCGCGCAATGTCCGAGACGATCGAGGGGCTGGCCGGTTCGACGATTCCGATGGCCCATTGCAACTTCCGGCCAACCGCGCCACGCTGGCTTGCCACCAGATCCGGAGAGAAAGATGAAAGACGACGACCGCCGCCACCCCTTGCGCCATGCGTCAAGCGACCGCAGAGCGGCGGAGACGGTGCCCGATACGGCCCAGACCCGTGCACCTGCCTATCGTCTTGCCTTTACCGATGACGATTTCATGTGCCGCGAGGAATTGCGCCCGGTGCGGCTTCAGCTTGAGCTGCTCAAACCGCAGCTGATGCTGGACGCCGAAGGCGTGGACAGCACCATCGTGCTCTTCGGCGGCGCCCGCATTCCCGCCCCATCGGAACGCCAGAGCGCCCGGACCGAGACATTGGCCGAGCTGTCACGGTTTTACGAGGAGACCCGGGAATTCGCCCGACTGATGACACTGAAATCCATGCAGGGCGACGGGCGAGACGGCGTGATCGTGACCGGTGGCGGGCCCGGTGTGATGGAAGCCGGGAACCGCGGCGCAATGGACGCAGGCGGACGGTCGGTCGGGTTGAACATCGTGTTGCCTTTCGAACAGGCGCCGAACGAATACGTGACGCCGGAACTCTGCTTCAACTTCCACTACTTCGCGATCCGGAAGATGCACTTCCTGATGCGGGCCAAGGCAATCTGCGTGTTTCCGGGTGGTTTCGGGACCATGGACGAGATGTTCGAGGCGCTGACCCTGATCCAGACCGGCCGGATGGAACCCGTGCCCTTCCTGCTGTTCGGGCGCGAATTCTGGACAAAGATCATCAATTGGGAGGCGTTGGCCGACGCGGGAACCATTTCGGCCGAGGACCTCGAACTGTTCAGCTTCGTCGAAACCGCCGCCGAGGCGATGGAGCTGATCGAGAACTGGAAAGTCACGCCGCCGCGCCAGGAAATCCCGGGACGCTAAGCACCCCGCGTCGATCCGCGCCGTCGATGCTTTTGCAGGGCAAACCTGCGCTATGCGTGATGTGGCGTTGGGCGGTGGCGACAACAGGCATTTGCAGTATGGCTGAACTGTCGGCACCGCAGGCTGCCTTTGTCTTTGCGGTTGGGGCGACCGTCATGATTCAGTTGCTCTCCCCTCCTTTGTCGCCGTTGGACAGTTCCAAAGGACTGAGCCTGCTTAGATAGCGGTTGCGGAGAGGGCTCTGGTGGGGAATATCGATGGCAAGTTTGAATGGATAACCGTCAAACTGGATCAGACCTCCGGCGGAACCGGCAGCACCCCGACTTCCACACGATCCGGCAGGGTTTCCACGACCTGACCGTGATCAGTCTCCTTGATCGCGTAGCCATATCCGGCCAACCGATGCTTCCATTCGCGACTGGACAACGCCAAAGCGCGTTCCCGCAGCACAAGGTCAATGACCTGAGCGGTCACAACTGCTTCTTTGTTGATCATGGCAGACATGTTCTGTTTCCTGATTGGGGTCTACAGGAAACGATCTTGGAAAAGACCATGGCCACAGTTGCCCAGGACCGGGGCGATATAGGGGTCATTTCGCGGATATTCCGCCTTAATACCCGCGCTGGTTGGTAAATATCCCCAGCGTCCGGGTCAGGCACAGGGCTATAGCTGACCCGCACATAAATCGGCAGGCGTCATGCACCGGCGCGACGCCAAGGGCATCATCAGGTGATCCCAGCGTCCGCCTCTATCTGCTTGCGTGACTTGCGCGCGCGTTCGGTCGCGGATTTGAGCTGCCCGCAGGCGGCCATGATGTCCTCGCCCCGCGGCGTCCGGATCGGAGAGGCATAACCAGCCTTGTAGATGATGTCCGCGAACGCACGGATGCGGTTGTTGCTGGACCGTTTGTAGGGCGCGCCGGGCCATTCGTTGAAGGGGATCAGGTTGATCTTGGCCGGAATGCCGTCGATCAGCCTCACCAGCCGGCGGGCGTCTTCATCACTGTCGTTCACCCCGTCAAGCATCACGTATTCAAATGTGATCCTCTCGGAGTTACTGACCTTGGGATAGCTCTTCAGCGCCTCCAGCAGTTCGGCGATGTTCCAGCGTTTGTTGATCGGGACCAACTTATCGCGCACCTCGTCGGTCGTGGCGTGAAACGAAACCGCCAGCTGACAGCCGATCTCTTCGGCGGTGCGCCAGATTTCCGGCACCACCCCCGAGGTCGACAGGGTAATGCGACGACGTGACAGCTGAATGCCCTCGGCATCCATCGCGATTTTCATCGCGTCGCGCACGTTCTCGAAATTATAGAGCGGCTCGCCCATGCCCATCAGCACGATGTTGGACAGCAGGCGCGTTTCGTCCTTCACCGCTCCGGGCACCGGCCATTCGCCCAGATCGTCGCGCGCGACCATGACCTGGCCGATGATTTCGGCAGCCGTCAGGTTGCGCACCAGCTTTTGCGTACCGGTGTGGCAGAACGAACATGTCAGCGTGCAGCCCACCTGAGACGATACGCAAAGCGTGCCGCGCCCGTCCTCGGGGATATAGACCACCTCCACCTCGTGGCCGCCGGCGATCCGGACCAGATATTTGCGCGTGCCATCGGTGCTGACCTGGCGGGTCACGACCTCGGGAACCTCGATCACGAACTTCTCGGCCAAATCGGCGCGATAGGCCTTGGCGAGGTTGGTCATCGACGCAAAGTCCCGAACGCCCCACTGGTAGATCCACTGCCAGATCTGGCCCACCCGCATCTTGGCCTGCTTTTCCGGCGTGCCATTGGCAATCAGGACGTCGCGCATCTTGTCGCGGGTCATCCCGACAAGGTTCACAGGCCCCTCCGCCACCTTGCGCGGAATGGTATGGACGTCCTGGGTGATCGGCGCGGTGGCGGTCATGGGGCGAGTCTCCTTGGGTGGATGCGTCTCTATATAGAACGTGCCGGAAATTGCAAAAGGTCTTGGTGAAACCCCTTCAGAGTAAGGTTATCCCCACTTGAGGCGGACCCGGCAGCCGACGATACTGGTTCCCACAAGGCTTCGTTCCCGACGATTTCATTTCAAGTCGTTTCAAGACCCGGGGCAAAGTCGATATTCTCGAAGGATATTGAAATGTCGATTTTCTACGGATTCGCGCTTACGGCCAGCACGGCTTTCATCGTCATACTCGGTGACTACCTGATCAAAACCGCCGTAGACAATGGCCAATCGGCAACTTCGCTGCCGGTGTTCACGGGCTGCACCCTTTACGCCGTTTCAGCCCTGCTTTGGTACTTTTCCCTGAAACACGTGACCCTCTCGCAGGCGGGGGTCGGTTTTTCCATGATCACATTGATCGCGCTTTGCACGCTGGGGGTGCTGAGATTCGGCGAAACCCTGGAGTTCAGGGAGCTCGCCGGTATCGGCTGTGCCTTGGCAGCCATGATATTGATGGTGCGCGTCGTGTAAGTGACGCGGCCATCTCCTGTCAGCCGCCGCAGCGTTTGGCCGCATCTTCGACCGCAGCCGTGAAGCCAAGAAGCGAAAACGTGTCCTTCGTATCAGTGCCACGGCCGGATACGCCGCTGACAACCGCATCGGCACCACGCTTCATCGCGGTGATGATCTTGGCGTCATCGTCGGTGGTCGCGGGCCACGCCCATTCGCCTTCGGTGAAAAGCTCGAACGAATTGCCGGATATGTCCATCGTCACCGTCGACCCCGACTTGAACGGGTATCCGCCGGTAAAGGCGACCTGCCCCTTCGCGCCGGCAGACGGGCGGTAGAAGACCATCAGAAGGGTCTGACCCCGGTTCACCGCAACGACCCGTCCGTCACGCGAATTCACGGTCTCCTTCGGTGTGGAGACGCCCCAGCACTCGGTCGGGTTATCCTCCACGAACACGCTCCAGTCGGTCTTGGCCGCCACGCGGTTCGTACTCTGATCCTGAGCGGCGGCACCGGACGCCGCCAGCGCGGCCAATCCCGCGACAACACCGAAATTCTTAATCATTCCCATCTGTCCAGCCTCCAGCTGTCCTTGACCTCAACTCAATCGCAAGCCTTGATGACGGCATTTCCTGGCCGCTCTCCCGCAAGTGCCTGTTATCTTTTCGACAACAAGCATAATAACGCGAAACACGCGACAGACGAAACCCTGATTGGCAGGAATTCGCGCACGAATCGGAGGAATCCATGACCCAACCCAGCCCCTTTGCTGAAATCTGGCGCGGCCCCTTTCTGGAAAGCGTCCACTCCGGCCATGCGGTGATCTGCGACGACCGGGGGGAGATCGTTCAGGCCTGGGGCGATCCCGAGGCCGTGATCCTGCCACGATCCTCCGCCAAGATGATCCAGGCGCTGCCGCTCATCACCTCCGGCGCGGCGGACAAAGCCCGCTTGGGTACCGAACAGCTCGCACTGGCCTGCGCTTCGCACAACGGTGCCGCGATCCACACCGACCGGGTGGAAAACTGGCTCTCCGCCCTGGGGCTGGACGATTCCGACTTCCGGTGCGGCCCGCAGGAACCCGACGACCGCGACATGCGTGACCGCCTGATACGGGCACACCAAAGCCCTTGCCAGGTGCACAACAACTGCTCGGGCAAACACGCGGGCTTCCTGACGCTGAAGAGGCACCTGGGCGGCGGCGCGGACTATGTCGATCCCGCGCACCCGGTGCAGCGCGCCTGCCTCGCCGCTTTCGAGGAGGTGACAGGCGAAACGTCACCCGGATTCGGGATCGACGGCTGTTCCGCCCCGAATTTCGCCTCCAGCCTGCACGGCATGGCACGCGCCATGGCCGGATTTGCCGCCGCACCCGACGGATCGGCGGAGGCGCGGCTGCATCAGGCGATGCGGCTGCATCCGGAACTGGTGGCCGGAGAAGGCCGTGCCTGCACCGAACTGATGCGCGCGATGAACGGCAAGGTCGCACTGAAAACGGGCGCCGAAGGTTTCTTCATCGCGATACTGCCCGAACAGAAGCTTGGCATCGCGATCAAAGCCGCCTGCGGCACCACCCGAGCCGCGGAATGCGCCATCGCAGCGATACTGGTGAAGCTGGGTGCCCTCGATCCGAACCATCCCGCCACGCTGAAGCGCATGAATGCCCCGATCACCAACAGGCGAAACATCGTGACCGGCGTGCTGAAACCCGCAGCAGGGCTCCTCTGATTCTTTTTGCAGGAAAATACTCCGGGGGAGTCCGAAGGACGGGGGCAGCGCCCCCACCGGATGGCCGCCGTCAGGCGGCGAATTCCGATTGCGCATACCCCTGCACATAGAGCAGCGCGGTCAAATCGCCGAAATTCACCCGTACATTGCATTGCGCGGCAACGGCGGGCTTTGCGTGCAGCGCCACACCGAGACCGGCCCGCGTCAACATCCCCAGGTCGTTCGCGCCATCCCCCACGGCGATCACATCCGCCTCGGCAATGCCCAGCCGCGCCGTGATCTGCTCCAGCGCATCGACCTTTGCCTGCTTGCCCAGGATCGGCATTCCCACCTCACCGCTCAACAGGGAATTGTCGACCAACAACCGATTGGCCCGATGTTCGTCAAAGCCTAATAGACCCGCAACCTTCTCCGTAAAGGCCGTGAAGCCGCCTGAGACCAGCGCCGCATGGCCGCCCTGCGCCTTCATCGTCGCCAGCAGCGCCGGGCCGCCCGGCATCAGGGTGATCCGTTCCGCCAGCACCTTGTCGATCACCGCTTCCGGCAACCCTTTCAGCAGACCGACCCGCTCACGCAGCGCGCCGTCGAAATCCAGCTCGCCATTCATCGCGCGCGCCGTGATGTCCTTGACCCTTGCCCCGACACCGGCCTCATCGGCCAGTTCGTCGATACATTCCTGCTGGATCATCGTGCTGTCCATGTCGGCCAACAGCATCCGCTTGCGTCGATTTGCGGCCGACACGACAACCAGATCGACGCCCATTTTCTGACAATCCTCCCAGACCGTCTCGAAATTGTCGGGATGATGCGCGATTTCGAATTCCGCCGCCTCGTCCGGCGCCAGCCAGACCGCTTCACCGCCGCCCCAGGCATTGCGCAGGTTTTCGACCAATGCGGGCTCAAGGGTCCGCGCCCGGGGTGAGGTCAACAAGACAACTGTATACATCCGAAGTTTCCGATCCGCGTCATTGAGGTCGCAAATGTGCGACAAGGCGGCGTTCTAGACACGTTTTTCAGATTGCGCCAGCCAGAGTGACCCCTTAAACGCAATCTTGGGACACCCTTCCCCAACGAAGGGCGCATATCTGAGAGGGTAGCATCAATGGCTATTACTGCACCGGCTGCGCGGCCGGCTAATCCGCGTTTTTCTTCCGGCCCCTGTGCCAAAATCCCCACATTCGATCTGAACAAGCTGGCGTCCGCGCCCCTGGGGCGCAGCCACCGCGCCGCACCCGGCAAAGCCAAACTGCTTGCGGCGATCGAGACGACCCGCGAGGTCCTCGGTGTGCCCGCGGATTACCGCATCGGTATCGTGCCCGCCTCCGACACCGGCGCTTTCGAAATGGCCATGTGGTCGCTGCTGGGCGAACGCCCTGCCGAAATGGTCGCCTGGGAATCCTTCGGCGCGGGCTGGGTCACTGACGTGGTCAAACAGCTCAAGATCGAAGCGACGGTGCACGAGGCTGACTATGGCCAGATCGTGGACATGACCGCGCTCAACTACGACAACGATGTCTGCTTTACCTGGAACGGCACCACCTCCGGCGTGCGGATGCCGAATGGCGATGCGATCCCGGCGGATCGTGCGGGTCTGACGCTGTGCGACGCGACCTCGGCCGCCTTTGCGCAGGACCTGCCCTGGGACAAGCTGGATGTGACGACATTCTCCTGGCAGAAAGTGCTGGGCGGTGAAGCGGCCCACGGCATGCTGATCCTGTCGCCCCGCGCGGTGGAACGGCTGGAAAGCTACACCCCCGCCTGGCCGCTGCCGAAGATTTTCCGCCTGACGAAAGGCGGCAAGCTGAACGAAGGCATCTTCAAGGGTGAAACGATCAACACCCCCTCCATGCTCTGTGTCGAGGACTACCTGCTGGCGCTGGACTGGGCCAAATCTGTGGGCGGGCTCAAAGGTCTGATCGCACGGGCAGATGCCAACGCCAGGGCCATTGCCGAATTTGTCGCGGAACACGACTGGATAGACTTCCTCGCTGCCGACCCGGCCACGCGGTCCAACACGTCGGTCTGCCTGAAGTTCACCGATGACCGCATCATCGACGGCGCCGCTTTTGCCAAGGCCGTGGCGAAGCGTCTGGCGGATGAGGATGTGGCACTGGACATCGGCGCCTACCGCGACGCCCCTCCGGGCCTGCGCATCTGGTGCGGCGGCACGGTCGAAACCGCCGATATCGAGGCAATGCTGCCCTGGCTCGCCTGGGCGTTCGAGGCCGAAATCAACGCATAGGTGCGTGCCGAGCACGCACCCTGCCCCCTGCCGGTAGGGTCCGTGGTTTCCACGCACCATCCCCCCATTCCATTCAAGGACCACAGCAATGGCTCCCAAAGTACTCATCTCCGACAAACTATCCGACGCCGCCGTGCAGATCTTCAAGGACCGTGGCATTGACGTCGATTTTCAGCCCGATCTGGGCAAGGACAAGGACAAGCTGGCCGAAGTCATCGGCAACTACGACGGTCTCGCCATCAGGTCGGCGACCAAGGTCACGGAAAAGATCCTCGCCAATGCGCCGAACCTCAAGGTGATTGGTCGCGCCGGTATCGGCACCGACAACATCGACAAGGACGAAGCGTCGAAGAAAGGCGTGATCGTCATGAACACGCCTTTCGGCAACATGATCACGACCGCCGAACACGCCATCGCGATGATGTTCGCCGTGGCGCGCCAGATCCCCGAAGCGTCCGCCTCGACCCACGCGGGCAAATGGGAAAAGTCCAAATTCATGGGCGTCGAACTGACCGGCAAGACGCTGGGCGTGATCGGCGCGGGCAATATCGGCGGTATCGTCTGTGACCGTGCACGCGGCCTCAAGATGAAGGTCGTCGCATATGATCCCTTCCTCGGCGACGAGAAGGCTAAGAAGATGGGCGTCGAGAAGGTCGAACTTGACGACCTGCTGAAACGCGCCGATTTCATCACCCTGCACGTTCCTTTCACCGACCAGACCGCCAATATCCTCAGCCGCGAAAACCTGCAGAAAACCAAGAAAGGCGTGCGTATCATCAACTGCGCCCGGGGCGGTCTGGTGGACGAAGAGGCGCTGGCCGACATGCTGAAATCAGGCCATGTGGCAGGGGCGGCCTTTGACGTGTTCAAGGTTGAACCCGCCACCGAAAACCCGCTGTTCAACCTGCCCAACGTGGTCTGCACACCGCACCTCGGTGCCGCCACCTCAGAGGCGCAGGAGAACGTCGCACTTCAGGTGGCCGAACAGATGTCGGACTATCTGCTGACAGGTGCCGTCAGCAACGCGCTGAACATGCCATCCGTCACCGCCGAGGAAGCCAAGGTCATGGGTCCCTGGCTCAAACTGGCCGGTCATCTGGGGGCTTTCATCGGTCAGATGACAGATGAACCGATCAAGGCGATCAATATTCTCTACGACGGGTCGGTCGGCAAGATGAACCTCGACGCGCTCAACTGTGGGGTGGTTGCGGGCATCATGAAACGCGCCAACCCAGATGTGAACATGGTCTCTGCCCCGGTCGTCGCACGCGAAAAGGGCATCCAGATCAGCACCACCAATCAGGACAAATCGGGGGTCTTTGACGGCTATGTCAAGGTCACTGTGGTCACTGACAAACGCGAGCGGTCCATCGCAGGCACCGTCTTTTCCGACGGCAAGCCGCGCTTTATCCAGATCAAGGGCATCAACATCGACGCCGAGATCGGGGCGCATATGCTCTATACCACGAACGAGGATGTGCCCGGCATCATCGGTACGCTGGGCCAGACCATGGGCGAGAACAACGTGAACATCGCCAACTTCACATTGGGCCGCTCAGCCGCCAAGGGAGAGGCCATCGCGCTGCTTTATGTGGATGAAGTCGTGCCCGAACCGGTCATTCAGAAATTGCACGCGACGGGCATGTTCAAACAAATCAAGCCCCTCCAGTTCGACGTGGCCTGACAGGCGGTTCAGGGCGCTCCGGCAGGGGCGCCCTTTTTCCTTCATGCCACCCGGTTGCGCAGAACCACGGCCAGAAACACCAACATCGCCGCAACGCTGACCAGCGATCCCACCTGCGCCAGCAGTTCCGTTCCCGCGGACAGCACGATGGCGATGCCCGGCACCAGCACGACCAAACCGACGACCGAAACCGCGAAGTGAACCTTCGCCAGTCTGCTATCCGCGGCGGCGGGCACCGCGTGGTAGTAGAGCGCAAACAGCGTCATGCTGACCCAGCCGATCAGGTTGAGATGCCCGTGCGCGGGCGACAAGCCGTGATCATGCGTGGCGGACATCTGGATCCCCCACACCATTCCGACCAGCGCCGACAGCACCCCCACGACCAGGAAGTAAAACGACAGACCCTTCATAGTTTACCTTTCATTTCGACCTCTTCGGGCGATTTGCCACCAAACCTATTCTCCGACCCTGCATAATCAGGGCTGCCACCGCAGATGCGAAAGGCAGCCCTTCAGGCAAGTATGACTTCTTTCAAATCATGCGTGCAGTCTGCCAGAAGAATTATGATACAAAAAATCTATTGAATGTATTATCATTATCCACACCATGAATTTCTCCAGCTTCGACCTCAATCTGCTGCGCGTTCTCGACGCACTGCTGGACACCCGGTCCACGACCCGTGCCGGTCAGCGTATCGGGTTGTCGCAACCTGCCGTGTCGGCGGCGCTGAGCAGGCTGCGCCTCGCGCTGAACGACCCCTTGCTCGTCCGCGTCGGCCCACGTCTGGAACCCACTGACTATGCCCTTTCGTTGGCCGACCCAC
The DNA here is from genome assembly GCF_009363555.1 of Sulfitobacter sp. THAF37. Classification (NCBI taxonomy): domain Bacteria; kingdom Pseudomonadati; phylum Pseudomonadota; class Alphaproteobacteria; order Rhodobacterales; family Roseobacteraceae; genus Sulfitobacter; species Sulfitobacter sp. THAF37. Next base: position 1,143,147 of record NZ_CP045372.1, on the reverse strand, counting down.
TGCGGAAAGTGCTGGAACAGACCGAAGCCGTTCTGTCCGGTCCACCGCTTTTCGACCCGGCGGTGGCAGAGGACCGATTCTGTCTGTCTGGCAGCGACTTTTTCGCCGAAATGCTGATGCCCGCCCTGGCCGAAAAACTGGGACAGGACGCGCCGGGCGTCCGCATCCAGCTGGTGGACCTCGTGCCCGACAACTTTGCCGGAGCACTGGAGCGGCAGGATGTCGACCTTGCCATGGTCCCCGAAATGAAGGGCCCCTCCTGGATGGAATGGCAACCGATGTTCCGGGCCCGGTTTGCCATGATCGCACGGCGTGGCCACCCCAGACTGGCCGCTTTGCCGACACCGGGTGAAATCGACCTGGATACCTTCTGCGACCTCGGTCATATCCTTTTCTCGCCCGAGGGGAATCTGCAGGCAATGAGCGACGCCGCGCTGGCCGCCGTGGGTCGTGAACGGCGGGTCGTCATGACGCTGCCGGTCATGTACGGCGTATGCAGTGCGGTGGCCGAGACAGACTATGTCGCTATCGTACCCGATCAGCTGGCCCAGAAGATCGTCACCAAGCTGAACCTTCAGATCCTGACGCCCCCCCTCGCGATGCCGGGGCCGATGATCGGCATGATCTGGCACCGCCGGCGTACCAATGCTGCCGCACATCGCTGGATCAGGGGTGTCATCGCCGATCTGATGGCACCGCTTGATCATGAAACTCCGCCACCCGCGCAGCCCCCCTTTCCTTGATCTGCCGACCGGGTTACGTCCTGACCATGAGCAATCCCATCTACGCCGTTGGCGACATTCACGGACAGTTGCACGAACTGCAGCGGGTCCTCTCCCTGATCGAAGCGGACGGCGGCGCGCAGGCGCGCATCGTCTTCCTGGGGGACTACACGGATCGCGGACCGGACAGCCGGGGCGTGCTTGAAACGCTGATCGAAGGACAGCGCGAAGGCAGGCCATGGACCTTTATCAAAGGCAATCACGACCGCATGTTCGAATGGTTCATGCAGGACTATCCCCGGCACGAAGCCTACCTGCCCGTGAACCTCTACTGGCTGCACGAACGGCTGGGCGGTGACACCACGCTCGCCTCTTACGGGATTGATTTCAGCGGGCGAAGCAGGATGCTCGCGGTGCACCGCGCCGCACGGGATGCCGTGCCGCAAAGCCATCTGGACTTTCTGGCCCGGCTCGAATTGTCCTTTGAAACCGACGATCTGTTCTTTTGCCATGCCGGCATCAAACCCGGCGTGCCGCTGGCCGCGCAGGATGAAGAAGATCTGCTGTGGATTCGCAAGGAATTCCACGATTACGAGGCTGCGCACCCCAAGCTCATCGTGCATGGCCACACGCCGGTCTCCTCCGCCCGTCATTACGGCAACCGGGTCAACCTCGACAGCGGGGCGGGTTACGGCGAACCGCTGTCGGCGGTGGTGTTCGAAGGGCACGCCTGCTGGCTGTTGACCGAAACCGGCCGGGTGCCGCTGACGCCCTGAGCAGGGGGCAGCCGGTCAGCCTGCGCCCAGCGCCTTGCGCAGCGGTTCGGCGAAACCATCGAATGTCGGCGCATGGAACAGCCGGACACTGGCCGCGATCTGCTGCATCGCTGCCGCATCGTCCGGACCCGGCCCCGGCCCCGGCTCCCGCAGGACAACCGCCGCGATACGTCCGGGATGCCGGGCGATGGCATCGCGATAGACAAAGGCATCGTGCTGACCGGTATCGCCCACCAGGACGAAGCGAAGCGCAGGATTGGCGGCCAGGATCACGTCGATGCTGGACCCTTTGTGATCGCCATGCGTGCCGGTGATGAACTGGGTCTCTCCGATGCCGTAGTCGCGCAGGAACTTCGGCCCTTCCACCAGGCCAGCGGCGGCAAAGATGCGGCGCAGGAAATGATGCAGGTTCCAGGGGCTGGAGCTGACGTAATAGACGGGATTACGACCGCCATCCGACAGGTCTGCCATGAAGGTCGTCGCGTCTTCGAACAGCTCTCGGGTCAATGCGTTTCCCGTGAGCGAGGTCCACAGGTTGCGCGGCAGCGAATATGCCCCGGTGCGCAGCACGGTGTCGTCGATGTCCGAAATCACGCCATAGGACGCGTCCGCCCGTGCGATCAGGACGGGACAGGTCGCTGCAGCCTCATGCCCTGCAATCGCAACCGTCACGTCCACCCAACCCGTGTCGTCGCCCCGTGGGAGCAACAGGGTAAAGTAGCCTTCGTCGTCCGAAAGCGCCGCGACACCCCGCGCCCGCACCTCGACCCCGACAACTTCGTCCGTGAGAAAGAGCGACACCATCTGACGCAGGTTCAGCCACGCCGACTGATCGGGAACGGGTTTGTTGCGGCGCAGCGCGGTCAGCACCCGGCCCCGCACCACCAGGTGGTCGGGTGTGGCATAGCCGATATAGGGGTCGATGACCCGCCGCCGGTCGCGCTGGCCGCGCAAGCGGTCGATGACGCGCTCGACCCGGTGCGCAAGGCGATGCAGAAGACGTTTGAACATTCGACCTGTTTTGCACCGTCCGCGCCGAGGCGCAACGGGATGGCGGGCGGGGCGACCTGGCCGAAGGCTCAGGAGCGCCGCGCGCCAGTCCAGTCCAACACGACCTTGCCCGACTCACCTGACTTCATTGCCGCGAAACCGGCGTCGAAATCATCGACCGCAAAGCGGTGGGTGATGATGGCAGAAACATCCAGACCGTTCTCCAGCATCGCGATCATCTTGTACCAGGTCTCGAAAATCTCGCGCCCGTAGACGCCTTTGATCGTGATCGCCTTGAACACGATGCGGCTCCAATCCACCGGCGACTTTCCCGGCGGAATGCCCAGCATGGCGATGCGGCCACCCATGGTCATCGCCTCGACCATCTGGTCGAGCGCCGCCTGCGCGCCGGACATTTCCATGCCCACGTCAAAGCCCTGCTTCATCTTCAACCGCGCGACGACATCGCGCAGGTCCTCCTTGGCCACGTTCACGGGCACCACGTCCGCCACGTTCGCCGCCAGGTCCAGCCGCGCCGGGTTGATGTCGGTGATCGCCACATGCCGCGCGCCCACATGCCGCGCCACCGCCGCTGCCATGATGCCGATCGGCCCGGCGCCGGTGATCAGCACGTCTTCACCCACCAGATCAAAGCTGAGCGCGGTATGTACCGCATTGCCCAGCGGGTCCAGAATGGCCCCGATGTCATCGCTGATGGTGTCGGGCAGCGGAACGACGTTGAACGCGGGCAAACGCAGGTATTCCGCGAAGGCGCCTTGTTCGTTCACCCCGATCCCTCTGGTTGCCGGGTCCAGGTGAAATTTTCCGGCCCGCGACTGGCGCGATTGTTTGCCGATCAGATGGCCTTCTCCCGAACACCGCTGGCCGATCTCCAGTCCCTCGACATTGCGCCCGATTTCGACGATCTCGCCCGCGAATTCATGACCGGTGATCATCGGCACCGGTACCGTTGACGCCGCCCAGTCATCCCAGTTCCAGATGTGGATATCCGTGCCGCAAATGCCGGTCTTGTTGATCCGTATCAGCACGTCGTCCGGGCCGATCTCAGGCACCGGGGCGTGGGTCAGCCAAAGCCCCTCGCGGGGGTGCAGCTTGCTCAGCGCCTTCATCTCGTTGCTCATGCCAGAATTCCACAGGCCTTACCGGCAGCCTCAAAGGCGGCGAGAGCTTGATCAAGTTCATCCCGCGTCAGCGCCGCGTTCATCTGTGTCCGGATGCGCGCCTGTCCGCGCGGAACGACCGGAAAGAAGAACCCGCTGATATAGACACCTTCTTCGAACAGATGTGTCGCCATATCCTGCGCAAGCTGCGCCTCGCCCAGCATCACCGGCACGATCGGATGTTCACCCGGCAACAGGTCGAACCCCAGTGCGTCCAGTCCGGCGCGCCAATATTCGGTGTTCTCGAACAGGCGCGCGCGGCGGTCATCGCCAGCCTCGACCAGGTCGAGCGCCTTGAGCCCCGCCATGACGATGGCCGGCGGCAGGGAGTTGGAAAACAGATAGGGCCGCGCACGCTGGCGCAGCAGGTCGATCACCGGCTGCGGACCGGCGATGTAACCGCCAAGGGCCCCGCCCAGCGCCTTGCCCAGCGTGCCGGTCAGCAGGTCCACATCCACCCCGAAGTGTGCTGGCGTGCCAGCGCCCTTTGGCCCCATGAAACCGGTGGCGTGGCAATCGTCTACCATGACCAGCGCCTCGTATTTCTCGGCCAGCGCCGTAATCTCGGGCAGCCGGGCCAGGTATCCGTCCATGCTGAACACACCGTCGGTCGCGATCACGATAAAACGCGCGCCTTCTTCGCGGGCCAGTTTCAACTGACCTTCGAGGTCATCCATGTCACTGTTGGCATAGCGATAGCGTCTGGCCTTGCACAGCCGGATGCCGTCGATGATCGACGCATGGTTCAGCGCGTCCGAGACAACGGCATCTTCCGGTCCGAACAGGGGTTCGAACAATCCGCCGTTGGCATCGAAACAGGCGGCAAAGAGAATCGAATCGTCCTTGCCCAGAAAGGCGGCCAGGCGCTGCTCAAGCTCGCGGTGGATGTCCTGCGTGCCGCAGATAAACCGGACCGACGCCATGCCGAACCCCTTGGGGTCCATCGCATCCTTGGCGGCCGCGATCAGGTCGGGATGGTCGGCCAGGCCCAGGTAGTTGTTCGCGCACAGGTTGATGACGGACCGCCCGCCGACCTTGATCGTCGTCGCCTGCGGCGAGGTGATCAACCGCTCTTTCTTCATCATGCCAGCCTTGTCGATCTCGGCCAGCATGTCTTCGATATGATTGAGATAGGTTTGGGTCATGGGCAGGTCCTTTTCCTGCCAGTTAACATGGCCTGATCCGGCTGAAAACAAAATAATCCGTTATTACGGACAAAATCCGTTTTAAGGGATCCTGGCGATGGCCTAAGTATAGCGAACCACGAGAAACGCATGCACCGGGCCTTCTCGCGCGGCGATGGAATGCGCCACGTCCGCCGGGTAGCGCGCCGTGTCGGACGCTTGGAGCGTTTCCTGGCTGGCCCCGCTGGTCAGTGTGACCTGACCTTTGATCACCGTCAGATGCTCCCGCGCACCGCGCGCATGCGGGTCACTGTCCAGCGTGCCGCCATCGTCCATGCGCAGTTCATAGACCTCGTGCCGGCCTGCATCCTCCGGGGGTGACAGGATCCTGATCCGGCAGCGTGATCCAAGGTTGTTGATGGTGGGGACGTCATGCGCCCTTAAAAGTTCAATCCGCGAAACCTGCGGGTCCTGGTCCAGCAACCCCGCGAAATCCACCTGAAGAGCACGGGTAAGGTTCCACAGCGTCGCGATGGTCGGTGACGATTCCCCTCTTTCGATCTGGCTGACCATGGAACGCGAGACACCCGAAAGTTTCGCCACCGCCTCTAGTGACAGCCCCTGACCCAGCCGCGCCTGTTTCAGGCGGGCGGGCAGTTTCGACAACATGGGGTCCGGCTTCTCCGTCATAACGGAGGGTTTTGCCGGTGCTGTCGGAAAAGTCAACGCGCCGGTTTGGTCCTGACATTCGGTTCAGGTTCGGCCATATTCGACGAAGGACAAAGGAAACATCATGACAAAAGATATCGTAATCCTGGGCGGCGCCCGCACCGCCATCGGCACCTTCGGCGGGGCGCTGGCGGGTGTTGCGCCCATCGACCTGGGCTGCACAGCGGCGAAAGCGGCAATCGAACGGGCCGGTGTCGCCCCGGACCGCATCGGGCATGTCGCTTTCGGCAATGTGATCAACACCGAACCGCGCGACATGTATCTGTCGCGGGTCGCCGCCATGCAGGCAGGTGTCCCGGAAGAGGTTCCCGCGATGAACGTGAACCGCCTGTGCGGCTCCGGTGTTCAGGCCATCGTTTCGGTCATGCAATCCCTGATGCTGGGCGATGCGGAATTCGGCCTTGCCGGTGGTGCCGAGAACATGTCGCGGTCGCCCTACCTTCTGCAGAACGCCCGCTGGGGGCAGAAAATGGGTGACGTCAGATCCGTCGATATGATGCTGGGCACGCTCAACTGCCCCTTTGGCAGTGGCCATATGGGTGTCACCGCCGAAAACGTCGCCGCGGAACACGGCATCAGCCGGGCAGACATGGATGCTTTCGCACTGGAAAGCCAGGAAAGGGCACGTGCTGCCATTGAGGCGGGACATTTCAAGGAACAGATCACCCCTGTCGATGTGAAGGTAAAGCGTGAGACCGTCGCCTTTGAGGTGGACGAGCATCCCAAGGCCACCACCGCAGAGGCGCTTGCCGGTCTGCGCCCCGTATTCAAGAAAGATGGCGCAGTGACCGCCGGAAACGCCAGCGGCATCAACGACGGGGCCGCCGCCCTGGTGCTGGCCACCGCCGACGCGGCACAAAAGGCCGGGCTGACCCCGCGCGCGCGTATCCTCGGCTATGCCCACGCCGGAGTCCGGCCCGAGGTGATGGGGATCGGCCCGGTCCCTGCTGTCGAAAAGCTGCTGGAACGCACCGGTTTGCGGGCCGAAGATTTCGATGTCATTGAAAGCAACGAGGCTTTCGCCGCCCAGGCGGTCGCGGTATCCCGGAAGCTGAACTTCGACCCGGCCAAGGTGAACCCCAACGGCGGGGCCATCGCATTGGGACATCCGGTGGGTGCCACAGGCGCGATCATCACGGTCAAGGCGTTGTACGAACTGGAACGGATCGGCGGCAAACGTGCCCTGATCACGATGTGTATCGGCGGCGGTCAGGGCATTGCGCTGGCGATCGAGCGCATGGGGTGAGACGCTGAATATCGGTACGCGCGGGCCTGACTTGTCTGCACGCGCTTGCTTGTATGAAAGGGCGGGATCAGCCGCCTGAAGGCTCAACGGAATGTCCGGGGACCGTTTCCCGACGTGACATCTTTCTATACGTCAGATGCCCAATGCACTTGGGGCACCCGAAGGTGCCCCAAACTTCACTAGTTTATTCCGGCCTCATTGCTGAGAAGAACCACGCATGGCGCGGACCGGTCAATCGGCCAAGTTACCGCGTGCCGGGCAGGCCAGCTGCGGCTTCCGTCACCATTGCGTCCCAGTTGCGCGAACAGACGCGGTTCAGGCGCTTGATGTCTTCGGCCATCATGGCCAGATCATCGTCGGCACCGGCGATGGAAGTGGAGTTTGCGGAACCTTCAAGCGATGCGGTATCGTTGCTTTCTTCCGCTTGCTCCATGTCTGCAGACTCGGTCGCAGTTGCAGTGCCATCGCTGCCAGCAGTGTTGGAATCCATATCGGCCAGAACCATCATCGCGACCTTGTCGCGGTCCGCACCACCCAGTTCATTGTATTGCTCGCAGGTCATGGTCGACACATCCATGTGCGCAGCGGCGAAAACCGGTGCGGCAAACGACCCGGCAAGAGTGGCTGCGGCGAGCGTTTTGAGTGCAATATTCATCTTAATCTCCTTTGCTAACTGTTGAAGTGACAACAACCTCAGCAAGCGACGGTTCCATATTCGCGCAAAGTTTTCTGCAGGCAACAGCCGCCTGAAATGATCCAATCATTTGAATTCAAATAGAGAATTGGTTCTGAAATAACATGCGGAATTCCGCTGACAGGCGGGCTCGGCGATGATGAATGAACAAATTCTAGACGATGTGAAGGCCCGCGCCAGATGCGTTGTCATCTGCTCTGGACGGCTCTCACGACTGCGCATAACCTTCTGAAAAATGGTCAGGTACACCTTCAAAAGATTGCTCTCCCTGCTGCTGAGCCTCGCCGTCGCGTCCGTGGTGATTTTCGCGGTGATCGAAGTCGCACCGGGCGACCCGGCTTCGTTCATGTTGGGGATGAACGCCCAGCCAGAGACTCTGGCGGCCCTGCGTACGGAGCTTGGGTTGGACGAATCCAAGGTCCAGCGGTACCTGTCCTGGGTCGGCGGCATGCTGACCGGAGATTTCGGAACATCCTACACCTACCGGACGCCGGTGATCGGCATGGTAGCTGACCGGTTGTGGGTCTCATTGCCGTTGGCGATCTACGCGCTTGTGCTTAGCACGGCGGTGGCCTTTCCCGCGGGCCTTTTCGCGGCGTCCCGCCGCGGGCAGGCCGGAGACATCGGCGTAATGGGGGCGACGCAACTGGGCGTGGCGGTCCCAAACTTCTGGTTCGCAATGATGCTTGTGCTGGTCTTTGCCATCAATCTGCGCTGGTTCGCGGCGGGGGGCTTTGCCGGATGGGACAGCGGCTTTTGGGCAGGCATCCACGCACTGACACTGCCTGCCGTCGCGCTGGCATTGCCGCAGGCGGCGATTCTGGCGCGGGTCATGCGGTCATCGCTGCTGGACGTCCTTGGTGAGGACTTCATGCGCACCGCACGCGCCAAAGGGCTGAGCGAACGGCAGGCGCTGTGGCGGCACGGGCTGCGCAACGCGCTGATCCCGGTGCTGACGATCATCGGCCTGCAGTTCTCTTTCCTTCTGGCCGGGTCGATCATCATTGAACAGGTCTTCTATCTGCCCGGGCTTGGACGGCTGGTGTTCCAGTCGATCTCGGCCCGGGACCTGATCGTCGTGGAATCCGTCGTGATGCTGCTGGTGTTTTCGGTCATTTTGGTGAACTTCCTTGTTGATCTCGCCTATGCGGCGGTGGACCCGAGGCTCAGGTCGCGAACATGAGGCGTAACCTTATCATCGGCGCAATGCTGTCCGCGCTCTTCGTCCTCGCTGCGCTGATCAGCTTTTTCTGGACCCCATACGACTACGCCGCGCTGGATATTCCGAACAAGCTTCAGACACCGGATGCGATACATCTTCTGGGCACCGACCATTTCGGCCGCGACATCCTGAGCATGATTATGGTCGGTGCCCGCACCTCCATCGCCGTCGCGCTGGTGGCGGTGGGCATCGGCATGGGGCTGGGCATTCCGCTGGGCTTGTGGGCCGCGGCGCGTCAGGGCAGCTGGCTGGACGAACTGATCATGCGGGGCAACGACCTTGTCTTTGCCTTTCCCAGCATCGTCATCGCGATCCTGATCACCGCAGTCTTCGGCGCCGGGGCGATCAATGCCATCATCGCCATCGGTATCTTCAACATCCCTGTCTTCGCACGGATCACACGGGGCGCGGCGCTGTCGCTGTGGCAGCGCGAGTTCATCCTGGCGGCACGGGTTGCGGGCAAATCCGCCCCGCGCATCTCGGTCGAGCATATCCTGCCCAACATCACGAACCTGCTGATCGTTCAGGGCACCATCCAGTTCTCGCTGGGGATTCTGGCCGAGGCCGCGCTGAGCTATGTGGGCCTGGGCGCGCAGCCGCCGACGCCCTCTTGGGGAAGGATGCTGGCCGATGCCCAGACACTGGTCAGCATCGCACCGCATATGGCCCTGGTCCCCGGGTTCGCGATCATTCTCACTGTGCTGGGTCTCAATCTGATGGGCGACGGGCTGCGCGATTATCTCGACCCGCGGTTGCGGGTGGTGCGCGCATGAGCCTGCTGTCGATCCAGAACCTGTCGCTGTCGATCTACGGGATCAACATCCTGCGCGATGTGACCCTGTCCATCAACGAGGGAGAGATCGTCGCGATCACCGGAGAAAGCGGGTCGGGCAAATCCCTAACCGCCCTGGCCAGCATGCAATTGCTGCCCAAGGGGACGCAGACGCAGGGCCGGATCATCTTCGCGGACCGGGATCTGGCACAACAAAGCGAACAGACGCTTTGCGGCATCCGCGGCAATGACATCGGCATGGTGTTCCAGGAACCGATGACGGCCCTGAACCCGGTGCAGACCATCGGTGCCCAGGTGGCCGAAACCGTCCGCATCCACGAACCCGACACCTCCCGCGCCGAGGCCGAGGAACGCGCGGCGCAGACCCTTGCGAGGGTGGGTCTGCCGCAGGACCGCTTTCCGCTCAGCCGGTATCCGCACGAACTGTCGGGCGGGCAACGCCAGCGCGTGGTGATTGCCATGGCCATCGTGCTGCGGCCTCGTTTGCTGATCGCCGACGAACCCACCACCGCACTGGACGTCACGACGCAGGCGCAGATCCTCGAATTGCTCAGGCACCTCGCCCGCACGGACGCGATGGGCCTGATGATGATCACCCATGACCTGGCTGTGGTCGCCGACCTGGCGGATCGTATCGTGGTCATGCGCAACGGCGAAGTGGTGGAAGAGGGCGAAACCGGGCACCTGCTTCGACACATGAACCACCCTTACACGAAGATGCTCTTTGCGGCCTCCGGTCATCAGGTATCCCTGCCCAAGGTAGCCGCACAGAAACCGCTGCTGGAGGTCACGAACGTCAGCCGGGATTATCGGTTGCCGCGCAAGACCCTGTTTGGCCCGGTCGAGCATTTCCGCGCCGTCGATGACGTGTCCTTTACCATACAAAGGGGGGAGCGGCTGGGGCTTGTCGGCGAGTCCGGCTGTGGAAAATCCACCCTGACCCGCGCGTTGCTGGGGCTCGAACAGGTCCAGGCGGGCAGCATCACGCTGGACGGTGCGCCTGTGTTTTCGGGCAACGCGCCCAATCTTGCCGTGCGGCGCAAGATGCAGGTTGTGTTCCAGGATCCTTTCGGCAGCTTCAACCCCCGACACCGGGTGGATCGGCTGGTGACGGAACCGTTCCACCTTTTGCCCGACCCGCCGACGGGGGCCGCGCGCACCCGCGCCATCGACGAGGCATTGACCGCCGTCGGTCTCGGCCCGTCGGACGCGCGCAAGTACATTCACGAATTCTCGGGCGGTCAACGGCAGCGTATCGCCATTGCGCGCGCCTTGATCATCCGGCCCGAGCTGATCCTGTTCGACGAAGCGGTGAGCGCGCTGGATGTCTCCGTGCGTAGCCAAATTCTCGACTTGCTCGCCAATCTCTGCGGTGCCTATGACCTGACCTATCTGTTCATCTCGCACGACCTGTCGGTGGTGCGCACGGTCACGGACAGGGTGCTGGTCATGAAGTCAGGCAAGATCGTCGAGGAAGGACCAACCGAACAGACCTTCGAGAACCCGCAACATCCCTATACCAGGACGCTGATAGATGCGGCCCCGGTCCTGCCGCAACTGCAAGAGACGGGATGACCGGCGGGAAGCTTCTCTTTTCGGGTGGATCGCGGACCGGGCTTGGCAAGCGTCCCGGCAAGCGGCACACTGGGCGCTGAACGACCAGGAGGCCAAAGCCATGCGACTGACCGCGAAGACAGCAATCATCACCGGCGGTGCTTCCGGCTTTGGCGCGGGGATCGTGCGGCGCTTCATCCAGGAAGGTGCGCGGGTGATGATCGCGGACATCAACGCCAGCGCGGCACGCGACTTTGCCGAGGAGATGGGGGACCACGCCGTGGCCCATACCGTGGATGTGGGCGACGGCGCGTCTGTCAACGACATGGCCCGCACCGCGATGGATGTCTTTGGTCATGTGGATATACTGGTCAACAACGCCGGTGTCACTCACCTTCCGACACCGCTGGATGACGTGTCCGAAGAGGACTTCGACCGCGTTTTCAGGGTCAACATGCGATCTGTCTACCTGACCGCCCGCGCGCTGGCGCCGCACATGAAAGAACGCGGCGCGGGGGCGATCCTGAATGTCGCGTCCACCGCCGGCGTGTCGCCGCGACCGAACCTGAGCTGGTACAATGCCTCGAAAGGCTGGATGATCACCGCGACCAAGGCGATGGCAGTCGAGCTCGCCCCGAAGGGCATTCGCGTGAACGCGCTGAACCCGGTCGCGGGTGAAACCCCCCTTCTGAAAAGCTTCATGGGTGAGGACACGCCGGAAATGAGGGCGAAGTTCCTGTCGACCATCCCCCTGGGCCGGTTTTCGACGCCGCAGGATATGGGGAATGCGGCGCTGTTTCTCTGCTCGGATGAGGCCAGCATGATCACCGGCGTCGCCATGGAAGTGGATGGCGGACGGTGCATATGACCGGTACCGCCTGGCAGCACGACTTCTGAACACCCCGATCCCGACAGGCGTGAAATGAATACCGGACCCGGAAATCTGATCACCGACGTGCCCGGCCTGAAGGTCGGGAACGCACAGGACGATGCGTTGAAATCCGGCACGACCGTCTTGGTCGGCGAGGCACCCTTCGTAGCCTCCGTGCATGTCATGGGCGGCGCGCCCGGCACGCGCGAGACCGATCTGCTGGCCCCGGACAAATCGGTCGATGCGGTGGATGCGCTGGTGCTGTCGGGCGGTTCGGCCTATGGGCTCGACGCCTGTTCGGGCGTCGTTGACGGGCTGCGGGCGGCAGGTCGCGGGTTTACCATCGGCCCGGCCGTCATTCCGCTTGTCCCCGGTGCGATCATCTTTGACCTGCTGAACGGCGGCGACAAAACCTGGACCGAGAATCCTTACCGTGCGCTGGGCCGACAGGCACTGGACGCGGCGACAACGGAATTCGAGCTGGGCACCGCAGGCGCCGGCACAGGCGCGCTCAGCGCGATGATGAAGGGCGGTCTGGGGTCCGCTTCGCTGGTGCTGCCGGATGGCAGCACCGTGGGCGCGCTGGTGGCTGCCAATCCGGTCGGCGCCGTGACAACGCCGGGGGACCGGCATTTTTACGCCGCCCCCTTCGAGGTAGGGGCGGAATTCGGCGGTATCGGGCCGGACCTTGCCACCGGGCTGGGCAGGACGCTCGACAGCCGCAAGATGCGGGCGATGTCCCCGCGAGAGAACACGACGATTGCCATAGTCGCCACTGACGCCGCCCTGACCAAGGCGCAATGCCAACGCGTCGCCGTCGCCGCACATGACGGGATCGGCCGCGCCACCGTCCCGGCACATACACCGCATGACGGCGATCTCGTCTTTGCGCTCAGCACCGCGGGCAGGGCCGCCGGGGACGTGACGCTGATCGGCCATGCCGCCGCACTGTGCCTGTCCCGCGCCATTGCACGGGCAATCTACCATGCGACGCCGCGCCCCGGCGACCTGCTGCCTTGCTGGAGCGACCTGAATGCCTGACCTGACGCTTGACGATCTGTCCTTGCACTATGAAATCGAAGGCGATGGTCCACCGCTTGTGCTGCTGGCGGGGATGCTGAGCGACAATGCCGCCTGGACGCCGCTGATCCCGTTGCTGCGTGACCGCTTCACCCTGATCCGTCCCGACAACCGCACCACCGGTCGCACCACCCCCGTGAACGCTCCCGCCACCATGAATGACATGGTGCAGGATGTCGTCGCTTTGATGGATCATCTGGGACATCCGCGGTTCCATGTCGCGGGCCATTCCATGGGCGGGCTGATGACGCTTGAAGTCGCCGGACTGTTCCCGGACCGGGTGGCCAGCGCCACCGTCATGGCCTCGGGTCGGGTGCGCAGCCCGCGCACCACGGCGGTGTTTGAGGCACTGCTTGCGATCCGGCGGATGCCCGGAGGCGAGGAAGCTTGGCTTCGTGCGCTTTATCCCTGGATTTTCCGGCCGGAATTCTTTGCCCAACCCGGCAGCGTCGAGGCGGCGCTGGAAGCGGCGCAGGCCTATCCCTATGCCCAGACCGCCGATGCGATGGCGCATCAGCTGGACGCCTTCAAGGCGTTCCGACCCCAGGCCCGCTTGTCGGATATCGCCTGCCCGACACTGATCCTCTATGCGGCACAGGATGTTCTCGTGCCACCCGCACTGGCCCGGCCGGGTTTCGAAGGTATCGCCGACCTGCGAGAAGCCACTGTCGAGGATGCGGGCCATTCCATTGTCTGGGACGCCCCGCAGTCTGTCGTGTCACATCTGGACGATTTTCTGTCGGCCCATCCCTTCAGCTAGCGTCAGGCTGATGCGCGGGCGCTGCGCGTTCCAGCGCCGGGGTCGCCATGCAATTCTCATGGATGCGCAGGATCGTGGGACAGTTGCTCATGTCCACTTCGAACCGCGCGTTGTTCAGCACCTGGGCATAAAGGCACAGGTCCGCCATTCCGACCGTATCGCCGTGGCAGAAGCGGCCCGTTTCGGGCTCCGCCGCGAGCCGGGTTTCGAGCGCCTGCATCCCGGCCCCTGCCCACTTGCGGAACCAGGCTGCCTTGCCCGCCGCATCGACACCGAACTCGGTCTCAAGGTGCTGCAGGACGCGCAGATTGTTCACCGGATGGATATCCAGCGCGATGATCTGCGCCAGGCTGCGTACACGCGCCCGGCCCCAAGGGTCGTCGGGCAGCAGCGCGGGTTCCGGGTGCACCTCATCCAGCCATTCCAGGATTGCCAGCGACTGGGGCAAGGCCCCCTGCGGTGTAACCAGTGTCGGCACCAGTCCCGACGGGTTCAGCGCCAGATGCGCGGCGCTGGCCTGTTCGCCCTGCAAAAGCGAAAGCGGCACATAGTCGAACGCCAACCCCTTGAGGTTCAGCGCCGCGCGCACCCGGACAGAGGTGGAGGACCGAAAGTAGTTGTGAAGAACCAGGTCGCTCATGCGCGCTCGCCGATGGTAACTTTCAGCTCGCCGATGCCCTCGACGCCGCCGGTGATCACGTCACCCGTCACGACGGCCCCGACACCAGCGGGGGTGCCGGTCATGATCAGATCACCCGGAGCAAGGGTCATGGCATGGCTCAGGATCGACACGTGTTCACGCACCGACCAGATCAGATCGGACAGGTCCGCCTCCTGCCGGAGGTTGCCGTTGACCGCCAGCCAGATGCGCCCGCGCTCTACACTCGGTACATCTGCCAGCGGCTTGATCGCTGCAATCGGCGCCGACTGGTCGAATGCCTTGGCCCAGTCCCAGGGGCGGCCCATTTCCTTGGCCTCGGCCTGAAGGTCGCGGCGGGTCATATCCAGCCCCACGGAAGCGCCCCAGACATGATCCATCACGTCATCCTCTGCGATTTCCGCGCCGCCCTTTCCAATGGCGATGACCAACTCGATCTCGTAATGCAGGTTCTCGGTCAGCGGCGGATAAGGCATGGTGCAAGGCGCATCCACCGCCGCATCTGCAGGCTTGGTGAAAAAGAACGGCGCCTCCCGCGTCGGGTCCTTGCCCATTTCGCGCGCGTGGGCCTCGTAGTTGCGCCCCACACAAAAGATCCGGCGTACAGGGAAACGCGCATCGCTGTCCTGCACGGCAAGGCTGGCCTGGCGGGGAGGGTCGAAAACAAACATGGGCAAGCTCCTTTCGCTGGGCGCAACGAACACCGCCAGCCCGGCGTCGTCAATGGAAAGCGTGTTGGCTATACACACCCTATGCCATAGAAGGACCGAAATAGACGGCAGGAAAATCACATGAAGACAGCACTCATCACCGGCGTGACCGGTCAGGACGGTTCCTATCTGGCGGAATTCCTGCTGGAAAAGGGCTACGAGGTACACGGGATCAAGCGCCGCGCATCCCAGTTCAACACCCAGCGAATTGACCACATCTTTCAGGATCCGCACGAACGGAACCGCAATTTTCACCTGCACTACGGGGATCTGACCGATACATCGAACCTGACCCGCATTCTGGCAGAGGTCCAGCCGGACGAGGTTTATAATCTCGGGGCGCAAAGCCATGTGGCGGTCAGCTTCGAGGCACCGGAATACACCGCCGACGTGGACGCCAACGGTGCGCTGCGCCTGCTTGAGGCCATTCGCTTTCTCAAGATGGATCAGAAGACCCGGTTCTATCAGGCGTCGACATCCGAGCTCTACGGCTTGGTGCAGGAGACGCCGCAGACAGAGACGACGCCGTTCCATCCTCGCAGCCCCTATGCCGTGGCCAAGATGTACGCCTACTGGATCACGGTAAATTACCGCGAAGCTTACGGGATGTATGCCTGTAATGGCATCCTGTTCAACCATGAGAGCCCGCGCCGCGGGGAGACCTTTGTCACCCGCAAGATCACCCGCGGACTTTGCAACATCGCGCAGGGGCTGGAACCCTGCCTGTACATGGGCAACATCGACGCCCTGCGCGACTGGGGCCATGCGAAGGACTATGTGCGCATGCAATGGATGATGTTGCAGCAGGACGTCGCCGAGGATTTCGTGATTGCCACCGGGGTCCAGTACTCAGTTCGCCAGTTCATCGAATGGTCGGCGGCGGAATTGGGCCTGACTTTGAAGTTTGAAGGCAGTGGGGTGGACGAGGTCGGCATCGTCGACAGCATCACCGGCGACAAGGCTCCCGCTTTGCGGGAGGGGGACGTGATCTTTCGTATCGACCCGCGCTATTTCCGACCGGCAGAAGTTGAAACGCTGCTGGGCGATCCGTCCAAGGCCAAGGCCAAGCTGGGGTGGACCCCACAGATCACGGCGCAGGAAATGTGTGCCGAGATGGTCGCCAGTGACCTGCGCAACGCCCAGCGCGAACGCGTGCTCAAGGATCACGGGTATGATCCGCAAATGTCGCGCGAGGACTGAGCGGTGGCGGGCAAGCTCTTTCTCACCGGCGGCAACGGCATGGTCGGCCTCAACATCCGAAACCATACAGGCGCGTCCGGATGGACGATACTGGCCCCCGGCTCCGCCGAGGTGGACCTGACGGATGCCGGCCAGACCGCCGCCTACATCGCCGCGCAGAAGCCCGACGTGATCGTTCACGCCGCAGGACGCGTGGGAGGCATTCAGGCGAACATGGCGCATCCGGTGGCATTTTTGGAACAGAACATCGCCATCGGCCGCAACGTCATCATGGGCGCGCGTGCCGCAGGGGTGGCACGGCTGATCAATCTCGCGTCCACCTGCATGTACCCCGCGCAGGCGAAAAACCCCCTGCGGGAGGAAAGCATCCTGACAGGGCCGCTCGAACCCACGAACGAGGGCTATGCGATTGCCAAGATCATGGCGATGAAGCTTTGCGACTACATCCGAATTGAAGACCCGGATGCGCACTACAAGACGCTGATCCCCTGCAACCTTTACGGGCCATATGACAAATTCGACCCAAAGGCGTCGCACCTGCTGCCTGCGATCATTCATAAGGTGCACGAGGCGATGCGCACGGGTGCGGAAACAGTCGAAATATGGGGCGACGGTACCGCACGGCGCGAATTCATGTACGCAGCGGATCTGGCCGGTGCCGTCTGGAAAGCGGTAAAAGACCCCGCCGCCCTGCCCGGCGCCATGAACATCGGGCTGGGTCATGACCATTCGATCAACGATTATTACGCAGCCGTTGCCGAGGTGATCGGCTGGGAGGGGAGGTTCACCCACGACCTGTCCCGCCCCGTCGGCATGAAACAGAAACTCTGCGCCACCGACCGGCAGACTGCCTGGGGCTGGCAGGCCCCCACCCCACTGCGCGAGGGGATCGCCAGAACCTACAACTATTACCTGGAGCACTACGCCACATGAGCTTTACATACCCCCTTGCCACGTCCTCCTGGGACGACGCGGAATATGCCGCCATTGACCGGGTAATCGCATCCGACATGTTTTCGATGGGACCGGAGGTACGCGCATACGAAGAAGAGTTCGCCGATCTGTTTGGCTCAAAGTTCGCGGTCATGGTCAATTCGGGATCGTCCGCGAACCTGCTGATGACAGCGGCGCTCTTCTATTCTCGTAACCCTGCGCTGAAGCTCAACCGGGGCGACGAGGTGATCGTGCCAGCGGTCAGTTGGTCGACCACCTATTTTCCCCTATCGCAATATGGCCTGCGGCTGAAATTCGTGGACATCGACCGCGAAACGCTGAACTACGATCTGACCGCACTGGAAGCCGCGATCACCGACAAGACGCGCGCGCTGATGGTGGTGAATCTGCTGGGCAACCCAAACGACTTTGCCCGCCTCAAGGCGCTGACGGAACCGCGCGGGATCGTCATGATCGAGGACAATTGCGAATCCATGGGCGCGACCTTTGAAGGCAAGCAAGCCGGAACGTTCGGGGTCATGGGCAGCTATTCGTCCTTCTTCTCGCACCACATTTCGACCATGGAAGGCGGCATGGTCGTAACCGATGACGAGGAACTGTACCACGTCATGCTGTCCTTGCGCGCCCACGGGTGGACGCGGAACCTGCCAAAGTTCAACCATGTCACCGGCGAGAAATCCGATGACCCCTTCGAGGAGAGCTTTCGCTTTGTCCTGCCAGGGTACAACCTGCGCCCGCTGGAAATGTCGGGTGCCCTGGGCCGAGAACAAATCCGCAAACTGCCTGCCCTTATCGACGGACGTCGGGCCAACGGAACACTGCTGCAAGAGGCGCTGAGCGATCACCCGCGCGTCATGATCCAGAAGGAGATCGGAAAATCGAGCTGGTTCGGCTTCTCCCTCGTGCTGCGCGAAGATCACGCCGGGACCCGTGCCCAGATGGTGCGCGACCTTGGGGCAAAGGGATTTGAATGCCGCCCCATCGTTGCGGGCAATTTCGCCAAGAACGAAGTCATGCAGTATATCGACCATGAGATTCACGGCACTCCGAAAAACGCTGATTACATCGACGCCCACGGCTTGTTCGTGGGCAATCACCACTATCCCCTGACCGAGGCGATCAAGGAACTTGCCAAGCTCTGAGTGCCGCAGGGTAACTGTGGCCATCTCGGACCCGCAGACCCGCGTGTTTCCAGTTGTGCAGCAAACCGGGGTCTCAATAGCGCAGCTCGGCAGAATCGGCCGGGGTGTGTCAGCCCGCCATATCCCTGCCGCTATGCGCAATCTATAGTGCGCCGAACAATGAAGAGGACCAAGCGATGACAGCACCGGAAATCACCCCGGTTATCCTTTGCGGAGGGTCAGGCACAAGACTTTGGCCCGTGTCCCGCAAGAGCTTTCCCAAGCAGTTCATTTCACTGATCGGCAAGGGCAGCCTCTACCAACAATCAAGCACGCGTCTGTCCGGGCCGGGCTACGCTGCCCCGATGATCGTCACCAATTCCGATTTCCGGTTCATCGCCACACAACAGCTGGCCGACGCCGGGCTCGATCCAGGCGCCGTCCTGATTGAACCGCAGGCCCGCAACACCGCCCCTGCCCTGCTGGCGGCAGCCCTGGTACAGATGCAGACGGACCCGGACGCCCTGATGCTGGCCGCGCCCTCGGACCATTACATCACCGAAGCTGACAAATTCCGCGACAGCGTTCAGCGTGGGGTGGACGCGGCAGTCGCCGGACAGATCGTCACCTTCGGCATCCATCCGGATCGCCCCGAAACCGGCTACGGCTATCTCGAAGTCGGCGGAGGTGACGGCGGTGCTGTCGTACCGCTGAAACGCTTTGTCGAGAAACCTGAACTGGCCGAGGCGGAGCGGATGCTGGCGTCGGGCGGCTACCTGTGGAACGCGGGCATTTTCATGTACACCGCCCGGACCCTGGTCGATGCCTATGCCGTCCATGCACCCGACTTGCTGACGCATGTACGGGCCGCCGTGGAGGGAGCTCGCCCCGATCTTGGCTTTCTGCGGCTTGACCCCGAAGCCTGGTCCCGTTGCGAGGATATCTCCGTCGATTATGCAATCATGGAGAAGGTGACGAACCTGAGCGTCATTGAGCACCACGGCGACTGGTCCGATCTGGGGGGCTGGGCGGCCGTGCACCAGCACGCCGGTAAAGATGAAGACGGGGTCGCGGTGCAAGGCGCCGCACTGGCGATCGACTGCATGGACAGCCTGCTGAGGTCCGAGAACGCGGGCCAGCAGGTGGTTGGCCTGGGACTGGACGGTATCGTCGCCGTTGCAATGCCCGACGCCGTCCTGATCGCCCATCGCGACAGGGTTGCGGACGTGGGCAATGTGGTCAAAGAAATGCGCAAACGCAGCATTCCGCAAGCTGACGCCTTTCCCAAGGATCACCGTCCCTGGGGCTTTTTCGAGACGCTGATCCTGGGCGGACGGTTTCAGGTCAAACGCATCGTCGTCACACCGGGCGCCGCGTTGAGCCTGCAAAGCCATGTCCACCGTTCCGAGCATTGGATCGTCGTCGCGGGAACGGCCAAGGTCACGATCGACGACAAGGTGCAGCTCGTGTGCGAGAACGAATCCGTCTACATCCCGCTGGGCGCCGTACACCGGATGGAGAACCCCGGTAAGGTCCCCATGGAACTGATCGAGGTCCAGACGGGAAGCTACCTCGGCGAGGACGACATTGTGCGCTACGAAGACGTCTACGCCCGTGGCCAAGGGGCCAAGGGCTAAGGTCAGGACCCGCGCCCCATCAGGATGCAGGCTGTTCCTTCTCTTTCGCATCATCGTCATCGACGATCAGTTGCGCGTCCTCGATATCGCTGCGGGTGGCAACCTTTTCAGCGCCATCCGCCCCTGTCTCATCCGCAGGCGCGCCGACGATCAGCGGCAACATCTGGACGCCACCCGGCATCGCGACTTCCGACATCGGCGGCGTCTTCCAGGCCAGCGTGTCGAAGCTCTTGCAGTTTTCGCAGATCGGTTTCCAGTTTGCATGAATGTGCTGGCAGTTCTCGCAGATCCACTGCGGCCCGCGCGACACTGTCAGCGCACGTGCAAGCCACCCCTTGACCACCGTATCCGACGCGCCCTCGCCCCGTTCGATAGCCGCCATGAGCGTTACTGAACGCGCTGTCGGGTTTTCCTCTGCCAGCTTGCCCAGCGCACGGCGGGCGGCGGGGAAATCCTCGTTCGCGATATTCAGTTCCGCCAGCAGCATCTTGGTTTCCGGATGATCGGGCTGCAAACGGGTCAAGGCGCTGAAGCGTTTGATGCGGGCGGCGGGTTTCTCGTCCGGCTCGATCGCGGCAAAAGCGGCCGCGAGGTCCGGGTGCGGATGCACGCTCCATGCCTTGGTCAGAACGCGGGAGGCATAGCGCGGCTTCTTGCGGTCGATGTAGCCCTGAGCGGCCATCACCGCCGCCGGGATCAGATCGGGCGACAGGCGGTTCGCTTCGATCGCTTCTTCGCGCGCCTCGATGTCATTGCCCTCGGCAAAAACGTCGCGCGCTTCGGACAGGGCCAGCACGGCGTCGCGCCGCTTGTGCACATCGCGCGGCAGCTGGCCGTTCTTCAGCTTGGTGCTCAGCGTCTTGCGGGCGCCGCTCCAGTCTTCTTTCTCGGCCTGAAGACGCAGCAGAACATCGCCGGTTTCCTCGTGCTTCGGCTTCAGCGCGAACGCCTTTTCCGCAAGTTGCAGCGCGGTATCTGTATCACCCTCGGCAAGCTTCTGCTTCATGAGCCCGCGCACCCCGACAAAGCGGGTCTTCTCGTCGGCCACAAGTTTACGGTAGGTCGCTTCCGCCTTGCGACGATCGCCCGACAACTCGGCGGCCTGCGCGGTCAGCAGGTTGGTCAGCGCGGGGCGGTTCAGGTATTTGTCCGCCTTGGCGGCCTTCGCCATCGCGATCTTCCCCTCTCCGCTGGCCAGCGCCATCAACCCGTCCGAGAGTGCTTCGAACCCCTTGCGTTCCCGGTTCTTGTCGAAATAGCGGCTCAACGCGGTCTCGTCCCCGTTCAGGAAGTGCAGCGTGGCGGACAGCAACGACAGGATCTTGAGCAGCAACCAGACCGCCAGCAGCAGCAGCAGCACCGCGATGACGGATTGCAGCGGACCAAAGCTGTATTCCGTTCCCATCAGCGTGACCTGCACGCCACCCTGACTTTCCAGCAGGTACCCGGCACCCCAGGCCAAGGCGCCGACGACGGCAACGAAAACGATAATCTTAATCAACGACCACAGCATATTCAGGGTATCCTTAGTTTGCCGTCAGGCTTTGCGACAGGTCTTCCACCCCCGCTTCGGCACCGGCGCGCGCGCGTGCGTCGGTGATCCAGTCAGACATGGCGGTCTTCGCCTCGTCGGGCAGAGTCTCTATTTCTTCTAGGGCGGCGGACACCCGGCCATCCCGCAGGGCCGCTTCGGCCCGCGACAGGACCGCATCCGGGTCGGACCCTTCTCGCGGCTGCACAGACCGTGCATCCAACTGCCGACGCAGGAACGCGGTCACGCCGCCGTTTTCCTCACCGCTCTGTCCGCTGGCGCGGGCGGCTGAAAGGGCATCGCGCGCCGCGTCGGGAAAGCGATTCTGCAGGTTGTTCAGGGTGGCGACCCCCTCGGCGGCGCCATCGACCAGCGGCTGCGGCAGATCGTCCACGCCCGCATCCCTCAGGTCATCCACCGCACTGTCAAAAGCCGCACCACTGCTGATTGCCGCCGTGATCTTGCTCACACCCGCCTGAACGGCCGCCGCACGTGCCGCCGCCGCAGTCGCATCTTCAATGCTCTGTGCGTTTTCCAGCAGGCGCTGGATCTCGGACCTCTGCTGGTCAAGCGCCGCGCGCATCTCTTGCAGATCCGCGGCACCGGCGGACCCGTCACCGGACCCGTTCGCGGGGCGGTCTTCCAGCGCGGCGATACGGGTTTCGAAGGATTGGACCGTCTCCGACAGCTGTGCGATCTGTTCTTCAACGCCGCTGAGATCCGCCTCGGGGGGGGCCGCGCCTTGAAGCTCCGCGATGTCCCGGGCCTGACTGTCGAGCCGGGCCTCGACCGCGTCATTCGCCCCGCGAAGGTTCAGCAGGTTCGCTTCCGACGCAGCAAAGCCGAGCACCGCAGCAACCACACCGCCCAGAACGAGCGGCCAGAAGATACTGCCGGACCGACCGCTTTGGTGCGAAGCCGCTTCCGGCGGCCTGGTCGGAGACGCCGTTTCGATGCTGTCGGTGCTCTTGGCGATCACCCGGCGGGTCGGCTGAAACGCCGTCTTGGGATCTTTGCGGGTCGGATCAATATCCGCCGTTCTTGCGCCATCGGTCGGTGCGGCGGGCGCAGAGGCAGCCGGGTTATGCGCCGTGGCGGCAGTGCTGCTTGCCTTTGTCGGCGGGGTGGTGTCGGCCTTTTTCGTCTCTTTCGCATCTGGCTTGGCCGAAGCTTTCTTTGCCGCCGCGCTGGCGCTGGACACGGGTGCATCAGCCTTGGTGTCGCTGGCCACCTTGGTTGTCTTTGATCGGGAACTTGAAGCCTTTGCCGCTGTGCTCTTTGTCGTGGAGGGCTTGGCCGCCCCGCCGTCCGAGGATTGCTTCTCAGGACCGCCTTCCGCGTCTGTCTTCTTCCCGCTCGCCACTCTGACCCACCTTTCCGATTCTGATCTTTCCGACCAGTTAGACCCGACAACCTTACCCGTCTTCGCCGCCCAGCTTCAAGCCAACCCGCCATCAGACAACAGCTTTTCAACGCTGCGGCGCATTTCATCAGCAGTCGGCCGGGCCACCGTCATGACCGCAGCACAATTCCTGTCTGATACAGCCGATGCCACCGCAGGGCTGATCGCGGCGACATGGACCCGCCCGAGGTCCGCCGCCTGCGCGACAAGATGTGTTGCGGTGCGGAGCGAAAACAAGGGTGCGACCACGGGTGCGCCGCCTGTCAGCGCGGATTGCGCCGCATCGCTCAGGGGGCGAAGCTTCTGATCATACAATGTTTGCGAAATCGCTTCGACACCCCGTGCCCGAAGCGCCCTGGCGATATCGACTCTCAGGTGCCGACCGCCCAAGTGGACCATCGGTCCGCCGATCTGGCTCCCATCCAGCTCCGCAAGCAGGTCGTCCGCCGTGGCGCTGACTTGCCGGACCTCCCAACCGCGGGCCGCTGCCGTTTCTGCCGTGGTCTCTCCGACGCAGAAGGCAGGTCGGCCCTGCCCCTCCGGTGCAAGTCTGACCGCCTGCGCAGAGGTAAAGACCACCCCCCAGGCATCGGCCAATCGCGGAACTTCGCCGGTCGGGACGATGTCGAGCAACGGAGAAACGATCAGCGTTGCCCGCGCGGTGACATCAGGCGTCAAGCCGTCAAAAAACGCCTGGGACTTGTCCTCGGGCCTGGTCAACAGCAGAACTGGCTTGCTCATGCGCGATCCCGGCATTGTTTGAAGATTGAACCAGTGTTACCTGCCGTGAAACGCCCCTGCAATGGTACGGCCATGTCACACCCTCGGACGATCCTCGGACTGGAAAGCAGCTGCGATGATACCGCGGCAGCGGTCGTTAGAGTGGATGAGCAGGGCGCGCGGGTGTTGTCATCGGTGGTCTTGGGACAGGCACAACTGCACGCAGCCTACGGCGGTGTCGTCCCCGAAATCGCCGCGCGTGCCCATGCGGAAAAGCTGGATATCTGTGTCGAACAGGCTCTGACAAAGGCACAAACCACGTTTTCCCGGATTGACGGCATCGCGGTCACTGCCGGTCCGGGGCTGATTGGCGGCGTCTTATCTGGCGTAATGTGCGCAAAGGGACTGGCGGCGGCCACAGGCAAGCCGCTTTATGGAGTGAACCACCTGGCGGGGCACGCGCTGACCCCAAGGCTGACGGACGGCGTCGCCTATCCCTATCTGATGCTGCTGGTATCTGGAGGGCACTGCCAGTTCCTGCTGGTCTCCGGCCCGGATGCCTTCAGTCGCCTGGGAGGTACCATCGACGACGCACCGGGCGAGGCTTTCGACAAGATTGCCCGCCTGATCGGCCTGCCGCAACCCGGCGGTCCGGCGATTGAAGGCGCGGCGCAAGGGGGCGACCCCGAACGCTTTGTCTTCCCACGGCCCTTGCTGGATCGGGCCGGCTGCGACATGTCCTTTTCGGGTCTCAAAACCGCGGTGCTGCGGACCCGCGACAGCCTGATCGCCGATCGGGGAGGACTGACCCGGCAGGATCAGGCCGATCTTGCAGCAGGATTCCAAGCAGCCGTGGTGGATGTTCTGGCCGAAAAGAGCCGCCGCGCCCTCTCCGCGCCGGAGGCGGCGGGCGTGCGCAGTTTCTGCGTTGCCGGTGGTGTGGCCGCAAATCAGGCTATCGGATCGGCGTTAGAGACTGTTTCCGACGCTTTCGGCGCCTCCTTTGTCGCGCCGCCGCTGGCCTTGTGTACGGACAACGCCGCGATGATCGCATTCGCCGCGGCGGAACAGGCAGGCACCCGCGCGCCCGATGGCATGACGCTCGCTGCGCGGCCCCGCTGGCCGCTGGACCGGGTGCAGGCCCCCATGCTGGGAAGTGGCAAGAAGGGTGCAAAGGCATGAGCTTCTCGGTTCTCGGGGCGGGGGCGTTTGGCACCGCACTGGCCATTTCGCTTTGCGGAAACGGACCGGTGACACTCTGGGCGCGGCGGCCCGGGGACATGGAAACCACGCGGGTCAACACGGCACGATTGCCGGATTGTCCCTTTCCCCCCAACTTGCAAGTTACGGATAACCTGACAGAGGCCGTGGGGGCCGACGTGATCTTGCTCGCTGTTCCTTTGCAGAAACTCCGTGAGGTGCTGCGGGCTCATGCCGATGTTCTGAG
This sequence comes from Sulfitobacter sp. THAF37, assembly GCF_009363555.1. Lineage (NCBI taxonomy): Bacteria > Pseudomonadati > Pseudomonadota > Alphaproteobacteria > Rhodobacterales > Roseobacteraceae > Sulfitobacter > Sulfitobacter sp. THAF37. The sequence continues at coordinate 1,118,025 of NZ_CP045372.1, read as the reverse complement.
GGGCAAACGGCTGGTCGCCTGTTGCAAGGGGATGGAGATCGGCAGCGGCCTGGGCCCGGTGTCGATAATCGCGGCGGAAGTTCCCGATGCCACCGCGGCCATTCTGACCGGTCCCAGCTTTGCCGCTGATATTGCCAGGGGTCTGCCCACCGCCTTGACCCTTGGCTGCGCAGATGAAGACGCGGCAAAGGCGCTTCAACAGGCTCTGACAACGGACAATCTGCGGCTTTACCGCACGACCGATACCATCGGGGCGGAACTGGGCGGGGCCCTGAAGAACGTCATCGCCATTGCCTGCGGTGCCGCGATGGGCGCCGGACTGGGCGAAAGCGCGCGGGCTGCGTTGCTGACCCGCGGGTTCGCCGAACTGAAGCGTCTCGCCCGACATCTCGACGCGCGGCCTGAAACGCTCTCCGGTCTGTCCGGGTTCGGCGATCTTGTGCTGACCTGTACCTCGCCCCAATCGCGGAACTACCGCTTGGGACAATCCATCGGCGAGGGCGGCACGTTCGACCGGGCCGTGACCGTTGAAGGGGCCGCGACCGCCAAGGCTGTGCATCGTCTCGCGCTGAAGGCCGGTCTGGATCTACCGATCACGGCTGTTGTTGCCGGTCTGATCGAGAACAGGCAAGATGTATCAAGCGCCATGGCGTCCCTCCTGGCGCGATCACTGAAGGAAGAATAGAATGTTTGTTGTTCTCATCGCCAAAGACAAGCCGGGAGCGCAGGATATTCGCGCCGAAAACCGGCCGGCACACCTGGAATACCTCAAATCCACCGACATGGTCGCACAGGCCGGTCCTTTGCTGAACGAAGATGAGGCAATGATCGGGTCGTTGATCGTGCTCGATGTGCCGGACATGGCCGCAGCAGAGGCCTGGGCCGCCAACGATCCCTATGCCAAGGCCGGGCTTTTCGCGGACGTGAGCCTGACCCACTGGAACAGGGTCATCGGCTGATGGCGCATTGGCTTTTCAAATCCGAGCCGAACACATGGGGCTGGGACGATCAGGTTGCCAAAGGAGACAAGGGCGAAGAGTGGGACGGCGTGCGCAACTACCAGGCGCGCAACTTCATGCGCGACATGAAGGTGGGCGACCGGGGGTTTTTCTATCATTCCCTGAAAGAGAAATCGGTCGTCGGGATTGTCGAGGTCATCAACGAGGCGCATCCGGACAGCACCACCGAAGATGATCGCTGGGAATGCGTGGACATCAAGGCCGTCAGGCCATTCACACGCAGCGTCTCCCTGGACGAGATCAAGGCAGACGAACGGCTTACGGACATGGTATTGGTCAGGAACTCGCGGTTGTCTGTACAGCCGGTAACGGATGAGGAATGGCGCATCGTCTGCGCGCTGGGCAAGACGACGCCCTGAAGACAACGGCGAGCACCGCAGGCAAGAGGAGGGTTCAATGGGTTATCTGGCTGTGATCGCCGCTGCCGCTGCAGGTTTTGCCGTTGGCGCGGTCTGGTACATGTTGTTGGCGAAACCGTGGATGGCGGCAGCAGGCATCAAGGTTGGGCCCGATGGCAAGCCCGAGGGCAACGGCTCGGCCCTGCCTTTCGTGCTTTCCGCTGTCGCAATGCTGCTTGTAGCGGGCATGATGCGGCACATCTTTGCCCTGTCCGGGATCCACCTGCCCGGCGAAGGGCTGGTGTCCGGCCTTGGTGTCGGGCTGTTCTTCATCAGCCCCTGGATCATGATCAATAACGCCTATGCCGGGCGGCCTCTTCGGCTCACGCTGATAGACGGGGGCTATGCGACGCTGGGCTGTGCAGTGATCGGGCTGGTGCTGACGCTGTTCTGAGGCGGCGTGCAAAACAGAAAAAGGGTTCCGACACGAAAGCCAGAACCCTTCTCACCCCGTGCGCTCCCTTACCCCGGCACACGTATGGAAATCTGTTCTGGCCGTCCTGGCCGATGATTGGAAGCTACCCTGAAACATGGATCAGATCAACAAAATCAACCGCGCAATCCGGCGCAAAAACGAAACGTCCGCTTAACCAAGCGGGCGTCAAGTCTCTGTTGTATCGGCACTAATCAGCCGTAAACCGCTTCTTTCCCGAAATGCTTGGTCAGCATGTAGTAGATCACGGCGCGGTATTTGTTCCGCTCGGATTTGCCATAGGTTTCGACAACCGAATGAATGGCTTCCATCAGGTTCGGTCCATCCGGCAGGCCGAGCTTCTTCATGAGAAAGTTCTTCTTCACCAGCTCCAGCTCGCTTTCTTGGCTGCTGGCGACAGTCTGGGCGTCCGCGTCATAGATGGACGGACCGCAACCGATCGTCACCTTCGTGAGCAGATCCATGTCAGGTGTCATGCCGCATTTGTTCTTCAGATCATCCGCGTATTTGGCGATCCATTCGTCACGTTTTCCCATTCGTATCTCTCCCACCTTGGACTTCAATTCCGGTCGTAACCGACCCAAGGCGACCGTACCGGCATATCCGGACCCGACAAAGTGAAAATTTCGTCCCTGTTCCCGACGCAACAAGGAGGGCGCCCTGCGGCACCCTCCTTTTCCGTAGGCTTCAGCTCTGTTCTGCGGTTCAGATCGACTGATCTGCAGAAAGTTCGGTCGCGGCGTCCAGGTCCACTTCCGGCATCAGGTTCAGTTCCTCTTCCGTGGTGTCGGACAGCTGAAGTGTGCCGTCGGCACCCTGCGTCACTTGGCTGAGCGGGACAGCCACATCATGCTGTCCGATCCCGAGGAAACCGCCCATGCCGATGACGACGGCGATCTCATCACCATTCCTGATCACATGGTCCACGTCGCCGACGGTGCGACCATTGGCTTCGACAACCGATTGGCCGACGATATCGGCAACGGTCATGCCGGAAAAGCCGTCGACCATTTCGGCATCGGGCGCGACCTGCTCGGACTGCGCGTCCGCCGTGGCAGTGCTGTCTGTTTCAGTCACCTCTGTGTCGGTCTCGGCGGTCACATTCGCATCTGCTTCGGCATTCGTGTCTTCGGTAGCCGCCTCTGCGGTGTCTTCCGTTGCCTCATAGGCATCTTCGGCACCATCCGCGATGGCCTGGCTCGTGTCCTCAATAGCATCGCCCAGTGCGTCAGCGGTGCTCTCAATGGCGTCACCGCTGTTTTCCAGTGCGTTGTCCACGGTGGTCGACGTTTCCACATCGGCCGATGCGTCTGCGTTTGCGTCGGCATTCAAGTCCGACTGTGCCCATGCGGAAGCGGCGGAGGTAATCGCAATTGCAGCGACGGTAGTTCTCAGCGTGACAAGCTTCATGGCTGTCTCCTTTAAGTTGCAGGTCTGATTTGAAGACAAAACCGTTGCCGCGAAAGCATGGTTCCATGCCAAAATAATGTAACGACAAACCAGCAAGAAAGCGCCGCCCTGCTGTGTGCGGGGCGGCGCTGTCTGTCGCGTAAAGGTGGTGGAGCTTAGTACCGGTAGTGTTCCGGCTTGAACGGACCCTCAGGTGTCACGCCGATATAAGCGGCCTGATCGGGGCTCAGCTTGCTCAGTTTGACCCCGATCCGATCAAGGTGCAGACGCGCAACCTTCTCGTCCAGATGCTTGGGCAGGATATAAACGCCGGGCTTGTATTCGTCGCCCTTGGTCCAGAGTTCAATCTGCGCCAGAACCTGGTTCGTAAAGGATGCTGACATCACAAAGGACGGATGGCCCGTCGCGTTGCCGAGGTTGAGCAGACGGCCTTCGGACAGCAGGATCAGACGATTGCCATTCGGCATCTCGATCATGTCCACCTGTTCCTTGATGTTGGTCCACTTGTGGTTCTTCAGGGCAGCGACCTGGATCTCGTTGTCGAAGTGGCCGATGTTGCCGACGATGGCCATGTCCTTCATCTCGCGCATGTGCTCGATGCGGATCACATCCTTGTTGCCGGTGGTGGTGATAAAGATGTCAGCGGTGGCGACCACATCTTCCAGCGTGGTGACTTCGAAACCGTCCATCGCGGCCTGCAGCGCACAGATCGGATCGACTTCAGTCACCTTCACGCGGGCACCGGCACCCGCCAGCGACGCGGCGGACCCCTTGCCAACATCGCCGTAGCCCATGACCACGGCAACCTTGCCCGCCATCATGGTGTCCGTTGCGCGGCGGATGCCGTCGACCAGCGATTCCTTGCAGCCGTACTTGTTGTCGAACTTCGATTTGGTCACACTGTCGTTCACGTTGATCGCGGGGAACGGCAGCTGACCCTTCTTGTGCAGATCATAAAGGCGATGAACACCTGTCGTGGTCTCTTCGGAAACGCCTTTGATCTGGTCACGCACTTTGGTGAACCAGCCGGGGCTTTCCTTCATCCGCTTGGCGATCTGCTTCTTGATCACTTCCTCTTCTTCGGACTGCGGCACCGGGATCACGTCCTCGCCCGCCTCGGCGCGCGCGCCCAGCAGAACATACAGCGTCGCATCGCCACCATCGTCCAGGATCATGTTCGGGCCGTCATCGAACAGGAACGATTTGTCGAGGTAATCCCAATGCTCTTCGAGGCTCTGGCCCTTGATCGCGAAAACCGGCGTTCCGCCTTCGGCAATTGCTGCGGCAGCATGGTCCTGAGTGGAGAAGATGTTGCAGGACGCCCAGCGCACATCCGCACCCAGCGCCACAAGCGTTTCAATCAGAACAGCGGTCTGGATCGTCATGTGCAGCGAGCCGACGATGCGCGCGCCGCTCAGCGGCTTGCTTTCACCATATTCTTCGCGGCAGGCCATCAGGCCCGGCATTTCTGTTTCCGCGATATCCAGTTCCTTGCGGCCATAGGCCGCAAGATTTATGTCCTTAACGATATAGTCTTTGGCCATGAAACACCTCTAAAACCTTGTTTAGAGGGCGAGTAGCATCATTTCATGGGCTTCTCAACACGCTTCGGTGGCAGTGCTCAATCGTCCAGCAAAGCCAGCTGTTCGGGGGCTTCGACTCCGGCCATCCAGTTTTCTCCCTGGGCAATCACACAGGCATTGCCGTCCGCCAGAAGCTTGACCATCGTCCATGTCCCGGACCGGTCCGAGGCCCACATCTGTTCCCCGTCCTGCGAAGGTTCGGCCACCGGCCGCTCACCGTACCAGTCGACCAGCGAAGCCTTCATCTCGGCCGCGGGCATGCAAACGTCCTGAGTGCCCTCGCTCTGCGCGCTTGCTGATTGTGCGGCAAGCCCAAGAGCAGCTGCCATGAAAAGCGTCGAAATAATGGGTTTCATGATCGTCTCCTTCGCGGATAGAACCGTCCGGCGAACAGAAAGTTCCAACACTGTCAGATGGATGGAGACCGGCCCAATGGCACAACAGCCCCGCGCATGGCAGCGCATGCTTTCCGGACGCAGGCTCGATCTGTTGGATCCGACCCCGATGGACGTCGAGATTGAGGATATCGCTCACGGACTGGCTTTTGTGGCCCGGTGGAACGGCCAGACGCAGGGTGATCACGCCTATTCCGTGGCAGAGCATTCCTTGCTGGTCGAAACATTGTTCGGCAGGATCAATCCGCAGGCTCCGGCAAAATGGCGATTGGCCGCATTGCTTCACGATGCGCCTGAATATGTGATCGGCGACATGATATCGCCGGTCAAAGCAGCAGTCGGTCCGGGTTACGGCGCGCTGGACGAACGGTTGACCGCTGCCATCCGCATCCGGTTCGGGCTGCCGGCGGCCCTGCCCGCCACGGTCAAGAAACAGATCAAGAAGGCGGACAAGATCAGCGCCTATATGGAGGCGACGCAGATCGCCGGGTTCTCGGCTGCTGAGGCGAAAAAGTTCTTTGGCCAGCCCGACCCGTCCGTCGTCGAAGGGCTGGATATCGTCCTGCGCAGTGCCGTCGAAACCCGGGTTGCCTTCACGGCGCGCCATGCCGCCTTGCTGGAGCAGATGTCATGATCAGGGTGCGCCCGCCGCTCACACTGGATACCGCCGATATGGCGCGGCTGCTGAACCAGATCATCGCCGCCGGTGGGACAACGGCGCTGGCCCGCCCGGTGACAGCACAGGACATCGCGGAATGGATCGCTTTCGATCCGCCGCGCAGCGCATGGCACGTCGCTGTCGACGCGGATGAGCGGATCGTCGGCTTTCAATGGATCGAGCCCGATGCGTCATTGCCGCCGGAAGCCGCCAACATCGCAACCTTCGTCCAGATCGGCCAGACCGGTCTGGGAATAGGGTCTGCCCTGTTCGAGGCGACCCGCACAGCGGCCAGGGCCTTGGGCTATCTCTGGATCAACGCCAATATCCGTGCGGACAACGAAGGCGGGCTGATCTACTATCAAAGCCGTGGGTTTCAGGATTACGGCGTCATAGAAGGCCACCGAATGTCGGACGGACAGGTCGTCGACAAGAAACTCAAACGCTACGACCTTTGACCAGCAAGGGCGCATCCGTCGGAACAGCGAGGTCACAGGCCGGTTTTCAGCGCGGTGACCGTTTTGCGAGAATACGCTGCAAGGTGCGCCGGTGCATGTTCAGCCGCCGCGCCGTTTCAGACACGTTGCGGTCGCACAGCTCATAAACCCTCTGGATGTGTTCCCACCGCACGCGATCCGCGCTCATCGGGTTTTCCGGGGGTGGCGGCATGTGGTCGCCCGTTGCCAGCAGGGCATGGGTGATGTCGTTCGCATCGGCAGGTTTCGACAGATAGTCCGTGGCGCCGATCTTGACCGCAGCGACGGCGGTGGCGATGGCACCGTATCCCGTCAGCACGACGACGCGCGCGTCCTCACGACGCTCCCGCAGCGCCTCGACCACGTCAAGCCCGTTGCCGTCCTCCAGCCGAAGGTCGATGACCGCATAGGCCGGCGGCCTTGCGGTGACGATTGCTTTGCCCCCTGCCACGCTGTCCGCCGTCTCGACCTCGAAACCACGCTTTTCCATGGCCTTGGCCAGACGGCGCAGAAACGGCTCATCATCGTCGACAAGAAGCAGCGTCCGGTCGGGGCCGAGATCGTGATCGGTTTCAGTCATGTAGCACGCTCTGCCTTTGCTCTGTCACACCATATGATCCGTTTGGTCAAACGGTCAAACGCTCAGGCATTGTCTACGAAACACTGCACCTTGTCAGCCAGTTCCTCGGGGCGCAGCTCGCGCCGGAAGTAGTCCACGAAACCCGCATCCGGCATCACCAGATAGCTGAAAGTCGAGTGATCCACGAGATAGGTGCCATCCTCCGGCGGATGCGCCTTGTAGTAGGTGCGGTACGCCTGGCTGGCCTGTTTTACCTGCGTGTCCGACCCGGTCAGTCCGATCATCCGGGGGTGCATCGCCTCTGCGAACTCACCCACCACATCCGGCGTGTCCCGCGCGGGGTCGATGGAAATGAAGACCGGCGTGACCATCTTGCCGCGGTCCTCCAGAATTTCGACCGCCTGAGCATTCCGGTCCACGTCCAGCGGGCAGACGTCGGGGCAGAAGGTGTAGCCAAAGTATATCAGCGTGGGTTCCGTGACCACATCCTTGTCTGTGACCGTCTCTCCCCTGGCGTTGACCAGTTCGAAGGGCCCGCCAATTTCGCCTGCCACCGTTGAGCTACGGCATTGCGCGAAACGATCCGCGTCGGACGTGCGGGCCGTCAGCCAATAGGTCCCCCCCAGAAATACCGCCGCAATGGCCAAAGCTGAGAGTGCGAGTGTTCGTTTCATCGTGTTCTCCTGCGCCAATCGGGCGCCTTGATCGGATCCGGTTGCAGACCTACGCTAGATTTTCTGACATGCAACGCCCAATGAGCGAAAGGTGCGCTGATGACGCAGGCCAATATCCGCCCCATATCCGGGCGCACCCGGGCAAACTGGATCCGTCTGCGCACGATGATCTTGCTGCGCTGGGTGGCGATCATCGGGCAACTGGTGGCGATCACGGTGGCGCAGGTCATGTTCGGCCTGCAACTGGCGCTTAGCCTGTGCTACTTTGCCGTTGGCGTCTCGATCATCGGCAACCTGATAGCGACGTTCGTATTCCCCGAAAACAAGCGCCTGACAGAGCGGGAAAACCTGGGCATGATCATGTTCGACCTGCTCCAGATCGCCTTCCTCCTGTACTTGACCGGGGGGCTGAACAATCCCTTCTCCCTGCTGTTGCTGGGGCCAGTCACCATCTCGGCCACGGCGCTCAGCCTGCGGTCAACCGTGCTGCTGTGCACGACCGCCATCGTGCTGGTCAGCGTCCTTGGCTTCAGCTACCTGCCCCTGATCAACGGTGAAGGTGAGGTTCTGAAAATTCCGGCGCTGTTCATCTTTGGCCAGTGGACCGCGCTGCTCATCGCGATCATCTTCACCAGTGCCTATTCCCGGCGTGTCACCTCGGAAGTGCATTCGATGGGGGATGCGCTGGCCGCCACCCAGATGGCGCTCGCTCGCGAGCAGAAGCTGACCGACCTCGGCGGTGTCGTCGCCGCGGCAGCGCATGAGCTGGGCACCCCGCTCGCGACGATCAAACTGACCAGTTCCGAGCTGCTGAACGACCTCAAGGATCAGCCGGAGCTGGCAGAGGATGCCGCGCTGATCCGGGATCAGGCCGACCGCTGCCGGGATATCCTGCGCGACATGGGCCGCGCCGGAAAGGACGACCTGCACCTGCGTCATGCCCCGCTGGAGGCCGTGGTGGCCGAGGCGGCAGAGCCGCATGTGGACCGCGGCATCAATGTCATCCGTCAACACGCGCCGCACCATGACGGCGCCCGCGATCAGCCGACCATTCAGCGCAAGCCCGAGATCATCCACGGTCTGCGCAACCTTATCCAGAACGGCGTCGATTTCGCCCGTGAGACAGTCTGGATTGAGACCGACTGGTCAGATCGTTTCATTTCCGTCCGGATCATCGACGACGGCCCCGGTTTTCCACCGGATGTGATCGGACGCATCGGCGACCCCTTTGTCCGCCAGCGCAAGGTGAGCCGGATCATGGGGGCACGACCGGAATACGAAGGGATGGGTCTGGGCCTGTTCATCGCCAAGACCCTGCTGGAACGCTCGGGCGCGCAGCTTCGCTTTGCCAATGGGCCGGAGCATCCGCTGACAGGCGCGGTGGTGGAGGTGATCTGGCCGGTCAGCCAATTGGTGATCAAGACACCCGCCCAGACCGGACCGCTGGGAGAGAACCAGCGCATCACAGCCTGAGAGCCTGAAAGTACAGGGGCCGGCCCTTCGTGATCTTAACCAAGTGTTAATCAAACAGGTCGAGAGTTCCGGCATGTTTTCATAACCGGACTGGAACGTGTTGTGCTGTCTCCGGCCGAAATTCTTTTCGTTGCCACCATCGCCGCTTTCGCCGCTTTGGCGGCCGTGTATTGGCTGGGCCGGGCACAGCGGAACCACACGCCACCCGACGTTTTCGTCGAGGAACCGCTGGCGATGCTGTTTGACGATGGCATCCTGCATCACGCCACGGCCACAGCGTTGCGGCGTTTTGCGTTGATGCCAGGCGCGCACCTTTGGGACGATCTGCGTGACACGCTGAGGGACCGGTTTCCAGACTTTCCCGACCACCCCGCCACGGGCGAAGCGGGCCGCGTTACTCTTCGCGCGGACGAAAACGACGATCTGCACGAGGTCGAGATTTCCTGGCGCGGGTCGCTGTGCTGGGTGACTTGTATCGACCGTCGACCGCCGGGCGGGGCAGTGACCGATCACGGCACCGCAGCATTGCGCCGCGCGGTTGAAAGCACGCCCCATGCCTGTTGGCAGACAAACCGCAGAGGTCAGGTTACATGGCACAACGCGGCTTACGAAAGTCTGTTCAAGGACATTCACCGAAGGAAACCCCGGCGTGACGATCACCTTTTCGACCCGAAGGAAGGGTCGGACAACCGCCGGGTGGCGCTGACGGGCGCCGGGCGTGCGGCCTCGGCATGGTTCGACGTCACCGCGCAGGAATATGACGACGTCATCATTCACCATGCGACCTCAATCGACGCCCTGGTCGAGGCCGAAGAGGCGCAGCGCAGGTTCGTCCAGACACTGGCCAAGACCTTTGCCCATCTGCCGATCGGTCTGGCGATCTTCAACCGGGACGAACAGCTTGTCCTGTTCAATCCCGCGCTGCTGGATCTTTCCGGCCTTCCGGCAGAGTTTCTCAGCGCGCGGCCCAACCTGTTGTCCTTTTTCGACCAACTGCGCGAAAACAGACGGATGCCCGAGCCGAAGAACTACGAAAACTGGCGCCAGGAAATTGCGGAGCTTGTCCTGGCCGCTGCCGATGGCCGCTATCACGAAACCTGGTCGCTCGAAGATGGCCGGACCTACTCCGTTCAGGGGCGGCCGCATCCGGACGGCGCAACCGTCTTCTTGTTCGAGGACATCAGCGCAGAGGTCAGCCTGACACGAAACTTCCGCGCAGAGCTGGAGCTGACCCAACACCTGCTTGACCGCGTCGAGGACTGCATCGCGGTCTTCTCGCCCTCGGGCACGCTGACCTATTGCAACAGCGCCTACCGTGCGTTGTGGCATCAGAACCCGGATACGGCGTTTGCCGACATCAGCATCGCCGACTGCGTGGCACTCTGGCGCCGTGGGGCGACGACGGATCTGACCTGGTCAAATCTTCTGAATCTGCCGGACGCCGGAAGGCACCGCAGCTCCGAGGCCGGAACCATCACGATGACCGACGGCCAAAGACTGTCCTGCGTTTCCGAGCCAATCGCATCGGGTGCGACGATGGTCAAATTCCGGCGGCTGGACAAGGTCTGCGCCCCGACCACCTGACAGCGTTTTGTCTTGCAGCCGATGAAGCCTTGGTTATGCATGCACCATGACCACCCGATCCCGCAGCCTTTCCCCTGCCAACGCGGAACAGACCGCACGCTACGCCGTGCGACTGGCCCGCGGCTTGACCCCCGGCGATGTCATCCTGCTGACCGGGGAGGTCGGGACCGGCAAAACGCATTTCGCCCGTGCTGCGATCCAATCCATGCTGCCCTTCCCCGAAGACGTGCCTTCGCCCACCTTCACCCTGGTCCAGACCTACGAGACCCCCGCCGCGGAGATCTGGCACGCCGACCTCTATCGGCTCGGCGCGGTGCAGGAAGTCGAAGAGCTGGGTCTGATCGACGCCTTCGAAACCGCGATCTGCCTGGTCGAATGGCCGGACAGGCTGGGCAACCTTGCGCCCCCATCGGCCCTGTCGTTGAAAATTACGCCCGGTCCGACACCAGATGCCCGAACAATCCTCGCCGAATGGCAGGACGACAAATGGACAGACAGGTTGACGGCATGGTGACGTCCCCCGCCCGCCAGACGTTGGCAGACCGGTTTCTCGCCTCCTGCGGCTGGCAAGATTCCTCTCGCGTCCGCATCGCTGGTGATGCTTCCAACCGAGCCTATGACAGGCTGACGCGCGCAGAAGGCGGCACAGCGATTCTGATGGATGCCCCTCCCGAGACCGGAGAAGACACCCGCCCCTTTGTCCACGTGGCGGCGCACCTGCGCCGCATTGGTCTGAGTGCGCCGGAGGTTCTGGCCGCCGATGAATCGACCGGTTTCCTCCTGCTCGAAGATCTGGGCGACGGGCTGTTTGCGCGGTTGATGCAGCAGGATCCGACGACCGAGACGCCGCTCTACCGCGCGGCCGTGGATGTGCTGATTGCCCTCCACGCCGCCGACATTTTGCCTTTGCCGCCATGTGACGCCGATTGGCTGATCGACATGACCGACCCGTTTTTCGAATGGTATCTGCACCGGGAAGACGCCACCGACCGCGCCGCCTTTCACGCCGCTTTCCGTCCCTGTGCGGAACTGGTGGCCGCGGCCCCACGGGTGACGATCCTGCGGGATTACCACGCCCAGAACCTGTTGTGGCTACCCGACAGACATGGCGTCGCGCGGGTTGGTCTGCTGGATTTTCAGGATGCGCTGTCCGGACATCGCGCCTATGATCTCGTGTCAGTCCTGCAAGACGCAAGACGGGACGTTTCGCCCGAAACAAAGACTGAAATGCTGGAGTATTATCTGTCCCGCACCCATGTCGATGAAGCTGAATTCAGACGCGATTACGCGGCTCTCGGGCTTCAGCGCAACCTGCGCATTCTGGGCATCTTCGCCCGCCTGGCCAAGCGCGACGGCAAGCCATCGTATGTTGATCTTGTGCCGCGGGTCTGGGAGTATGTGAAACGCAACCTCGCCCACCCCGACCTTGCACCGGTGGCGCGGGCGCTTGCGGCCCTGCCGGACCCGACACCCGATTTCCTGGAGCAGTTGAAAGCCAGATGACCGCCCTGCCCCTGATGTTGTTCGCCGCAGGCTTCGGCACGCGAATGAAACCGCTGACCGACGACAGGCCCAAGCCATTGATCCAAGTGGCGGGAAAGCCGCTGGTCGATCACGCGCTTGCCCTGGGTCGGGACGCAGGATGCGCACCCATCGTTGCGAACCTGCACTACAAGGCGGAACAGCTGGAACGCCACCTGGCGGGCACCGAAGTAATCACACTGCGCGAGCAGCCCGATATTCTGGACACGGGCGGTGGGCTGCGCAATGCCGGGCCTACCCTGGGGCAGGACACCGTGGTCACGATGAACACCGATGCGATCTGGGCAGGTCCGAACCCGATCAACCTTTTGCGCCAGGCCTGGAAGCCTGAGCAGATGGACGCCCTGCTAATCGCCATTCCGCTGCAACAGGCCAGAGGCTACGACGGTGCCGGGGATTTCACGCTTGAACCCGATGGCAGATTGACCCGTGGTCCCGGCCTGCTGTTTGGCGGCGTCCAGATCGTCAAGACGACCCTGCTGCCCCAGATCCCGGAGCGGGTATTCTCGCTCAACCGGCTGTGGGATATGATGCACGAACGCGGTCGGCTGTTCGGGCTGCGTTATCCCGGCTCCTGGTGCGATGTGGGCCATCCCGCCGGCATCGGCGTGGCCGAAGATATGCTGGCCGCCGCCGGTGTTTGAGCCTGAGGACAAACCGCGCGTTTTCGGGTTGGCGCCCGGCGTGGATTTTCCGGCCGGACTGATTGCCGGCATCCGGGAAAGACTGGCCGATCAGCCGCCCGAGGCGATCACCAGGGTCACGCTGATCGTGAACAGCCAGCGGACGCGGCACCGGTTGAAAGAGGTTTTCGATGCCGGGCCGCCGGGGTTCCTGCCCCGCATTTCGCTGATCACGGAACTTGGCCACCTGCTGCCCGGCCTTGCCGCGCCAGCCATCATATCACCCCTGCGGAAACGGCTGGAGCTGACAAATCTGGTCTCGGGCCTGCTTGACGCGGATCCGGCCCTTGCCCCCCGCAGTTCGCTTTACGATCTGGCCAACAGCCTTGCCACGCTGATGGACGAGATGCAGGGCGAAGGGGTTTCAGCCAGCAGCGTCGCGGCACTGGACGTCAGCGACCAGTCAGGTCACTGGGCCCGCGCGCAGCAATTTCTGGCGCTTGCACAGCAATACCTCGACCAGACCGTGAGCACGCCGGACACCGAGGCCCGGCAGAGGAGCATCGTAATTGATCTTGTCAGAAAGTGGCAGGATGCACCACCGCAGGGTCCCGTGATCCTGGCCGGTTCGACAGGCTCCCGCGGGACAACTGCCATGCTGATGCAGGCCGTCTCTCGTCTGCCGCAGGGGGCCGTTGTGCTGCCGGGTTTCGATTTTGAGATGCCGACCGCGGTCTGGCAGGAGCTGGACCGCGAAACCATCGCCGAGGATCATCCGCAATACCGTTTCCATGCCCTGATGCGCGCGCTCGACCTGCCGCGCGGCGACATCCATCCCTGGTGCGGGACCGCACCGCCCAGCGCCGCCCGTAACGCGCTTGTCTCGCTGTCGCTGCGACCGGCCCCTGTCACCCATGCCTGGCTGACCGAGGGGCCGACACTGGGCGACCTGCGCGCGCCGACCGAAAACATGACCCTGATCGAGGCCCCGACCCCCCGGATCGAGGCGCAGGCCATCGCAGCGCGTCTGCGCGTCGCCGTGGAAGAGGGCAAGACGGCAGCCTTGATCACGCCGGACCGGATGCTGACCCGTCAGGTTACATCCGCGCTGGACCGGTGGAACATCCTGCCGGACGACAGTGCCGGAACGCCGTTGCAACTGTCGCCTCCGGGCAGGTTCCTGCGCCATGTCGCCGATCTGATGGTCCGGCAGCTGGACGCGGCGGCGCTGCTTACCCTGCTGAAGCACCCCCTGACCCACAGCGCGGCAGGACGAAACACCCACCAACTGCATACCCAGCGACTGGAAATGCAGATCAGACGCGACGGCCTGCCCTATCCCGATCCGGCCGGCCTGGCCGTGGTCACACGCAGGATCGCGGACCGCCTGTCCGACCCGGCTGATTTCAGCGATTGGGCAGCATGGGTCTGCGATACCTTCTGTAACCGTCAGGACGGCGATGACCGCAGCCTCGCCAACTGGACCGAAACCCATGTGAAATTGGCCGAGCGTATTGCCGCTGGCAGGTCGCCGGACACCGCGTCCGAGCTGTGGAAACAGGCCGCAGGCCGCGCGGCCCGGGCGCTGATGGACAGTCTGGCGGCAGAGGCGGACCACGGCGGTAGCCTTTCCGCGCGGGACTATGCGGATCTGATCGCGGCGCTTCTGTCGGAACAGGAGGTACGGGATGTCGAAGGCGCCTATCCCGGTGTGATGATCTGGGGCACGCTGGAAGCGCGTGTGCAGGGGGCCGACCTTGTGATCCTCGGCGGTCTGAACGATGGCACCTGGCCGGAATCTCCGGCCCCGGACCCCTGGCTGAACCGCCAGATGCGACTGCAGGCCGGGCTGCTGCTGCCAGAGCGCCGTATCGGGCTGTCAGCGCATGACTATCAGCAGGCCATCGCCGCGCCTGAGGTCTGGCTCAGCCGGTCGATCCGTTCGGACGAAGCTGAAACCGTGCCGTCCCGCTGGCTGAACCGGCTCGAAAATCTGCTGCGCGGTCTCCCGGAGCAGAACGGACCGCAGGCGTGGGAGGCCATGCGCAACCGCGGCGCGGTTTGGCTTGGACAGGTCACTGCGCTGGAAGCGATAGAGCGGGTTCCGCCCGCGGTACGCCCCTCGCCCCGGCCACCGCCCGCCGCACGGCCACACGCGCTGTCGGTGACAGAGATCAAGCGACTGATCCGCGATCCTTACGCCATTTACGCCAAACACACCCTGCGTCTGCGCCCCATCAATCCGTTGGTCCAGTCGCCCGATGCCCCGGTCCGCGGTATCGCGCTTCACGAGATTATGGAACGGTTCGTCAAACAGGTGCGCGCCGATCCTGCCCGACTGACGAAGGCAGCGTTGCTGGAAACCTCGCGCGACGTTCTGTCCGAAGCCGCGCCCTGGCCTGCTGCGCGGGCGATGTGGCTGGCGCGAATCGAACGGGTCGCAGACTGGTTCATCGCGCAGGAAAGGCTGCGTCAGGCAGACGCCACGCCGGTCAGTTTCGAGAAGGCAGCCAAGGGCGTCCATCTGTTCGAGGATCTGGGCTTCACACTAACCGGCTACGCCGACCGGATCGACATGAACGCAAATGGAGAGGCGTTGATCTACGATTACAAGACCGGCACGCCACCCAGCAAGAAAGAGCAGACCCACTTTGACAAGCAGCTGCTGATCGAAGCGGCAATGATCGAAGAGGGCGGATTTGCCAAAGTCGGCGCCGCACCGGTTGCGCGGGCGGCCTTCATCGGGCTGGGCAGCAAACCGGTCGAGGTGCCCGCACCGCTGGAAGACGAACCGCCAGCCGTGGTGATGGCCGGGCTTCGGTCGCTGATACAGCACTACTTCGACCCTAATCAGGGGTATACCTCCAGACGTCTGGTCAAGACCGATGATGCGTCAGGAGATTACGACCAGCTGGCACGTTTCGGAGAATGGGACGGCACCACAATATCGACAGCCGAGGATCTGACATGATCTTTGACGACGCCACCCGCGCGCAGATCGATGCGGCACGCCCCGATGCGTCAACCTGGCTGGCGGCGAATGCCGGGTCGGGCAAGACCCGCGTGCTGACCGACCGCGTCGCACGGTTGCTGCTGAACAATGTGCAACCTGACAAGATTCTCTGCCTGACCTATACCAAGGCCGCCGCGTCAGAGATGCAGAACCGGCTGTTCCGGCGCCTGGGCGAATGGGCGATGCTGAAGGACGATGACCTGCGTAGCGCCATGGCGCAGCTGGGGATCGAGACGGCGTTGACCCCCGTTGACCTGCGCAAGGCGCGGACGCTGTTCGCGCTGGCAATCGAAACGCCCGGTGGTCTGAAAATCCAGACGATCCACTCTTTCTGTGCGTCCCTGTTGCGGCGGTTTCCGCTGGAGGCGGGCGTCAGCCCGCAGTTCAAGGAAGTCGAGGACCGCGCGGCGGATCTCTTGCGGGCCGAGATCGTGGACCGCATGGCGTCGGACAGCGCATCGGATCACATCGCACCGGTCGCGCGGTTTTACACTGGCGAAGACTTTGCCGGGCTGACGCGCCGGATCGTCGGCATGCGTGACCGGTTCGGGGGCGACATCAGTCGGAAGACGCTTCTGGACCTGCTGGACCAACCCGCCGACCTGACCCAGGAGCGGATCGAATCTTCGGTCTTTCTGGGCGGTGAACAGGCACTGTTATCGGACATTATCCCGTATCTTCTGGCCAAGGGCGGCAACGACGGCAAGGCCGGGGAAGCTTTGCGGGCGATTGAAACCCTCGACCTGTCCGCGCTGCTCGCGCTGGAGGGTGTTCTGCTGACAAAGAGCGGAAAATCCCCGTTCACCGCCAAGATCGGCAGCTTTCCGACAAAGCCCACCCAAGAGGTCATCGCGGCACATATGCCCGCGCTGGACGATCTGATGCAGCGGGTAGAGGCGGCCCGCCCTGCCCGCCTTGCGCTGGAACTGGCCAACCGGTCCGAGGTGCTGCACCGCTTCGCGCGGGAATTCCTGACCCGCTACGAGACCGCCAAACAACTGCGCGGCTGGCTCGACTTCGACGACCTGATCGACAAGGCGCGCGCATTGCTGAACGATCCCGCCGTTGCCGCCTGGGTGCTGTACCGCATCGATGGCGGCATCGACCATATTCTGGTGGACGAGGCACAGGATACATCCCCCCGCCAGTGGGAAGTGATCGAGAAACTGGCGGACGAATTCAACAGCGGCCAGGGCGCCAGACCCGATGTGGACCGCACGCTTTTCGTTGTCGGCGACAAGAAACAGTCGATCTATTCATTCCAGGGTGCCGACCCTCGTGAATTCGACCATAAGGGATCCAGTTTCGGCGCGGCTTTCGATGCGGCGGGAAAGGTGTTTCAGCACCGCAGCCTTGACTATTCCTTTCGATCCTCCAGCGCCATTTTACGCCTTGTAGACACTGCTTTCGACCCGCGTCAGCCCTTTGGTTTCGCCAATCCGACCGCGCATCTGGCTTTCAAGGACGCGCTGCCGGGCCGGGTAGACCTGTGGCCGCTGGTCGAGAAGGCCAAAGCAGACGAAGACCGGCCCTGGACCGACCCCGTGGACCGCCGCAGTGCGCGTCATCATACCGTGATACTGGCAGAGAAAATCGCCGATCGTATCAGCGACCTGACCCGCAACGAACATTACATCCCGGATGATGACAAAGGCCGCTATTTCCGCCGCCGCATCCAGCCGGGCGACTTCCTGATCTTGGTCCAGCGCCGTTCGGCCTTGTTTGCCGAGATCATCCGCGCGTGCAAGGCCAAGGGTTTGGCCATCGCCGGGGCGGACCGGCTTAAGGTCGGGGCCGAACTTGCGGTCAAGGATCTGGGCGCGCTCCTGTCGTTTTTGGCAACGCCCGACGATGACCTGTCTCTGGCCACCGCGCTCAAGTCGCCGCTGTTCGGCTGGTCGGAACAGGCGTTGTTCGACCTTGCCCACCGACGGAACGCGCCAAGCCTTTGGCAGGCCCTGCGCGGCCGGACAGAAGACCACAGCCCAACTATAGAGATACTGCGCGACCTGCGTGCGCAGATCGACTTTCTGCGGCCCTATGACCTGATCGAACGGATTCTGACCCGGCATGATGGGCGCAGACGGCTGTTGTCCCGCCTGGGTCCCGAGGCGGAGGACGGGGTCAACGCCATGCTGACCCAGGCGCTTGCTTACGAGCGGAACGAGATTCCAAGCCTGACCGGATTTATCGAGTGGATGCAGACCGATGATCTTGAGATCAAACGCCAGATCGATTCCGCATCGAACCAGATCAGGGTGATGACCGTCCATGGCTCCAAGGGTTTGGAAGCACCTATCGTGATCCTGCCCGACACCGGCCAGCGGACCATCTCCATCAAGGACGAAATCATTGCTCTGGACGGCGTGCCGGTATGGAAACCCGCGGCCGCCGATATGCCGGACCGGGTGAGCGCGACCATCGAAGAGATGAAACAGGCCCAGTTCGATGAACGGCTGCGACTGCTCTACGTGGCGATGACACGTGCCGAGAAATGGCTGATGGTCGCGGCAGCGGGCGATCTGCCCGAGGACGGGTCAAGCTGGTACCAGATCGTCGAAGCGGCCCTGTCCCACGTCAATGCGGTGCCCGTTGATGACGATGGCACCCTGCGCTTTGAAGAGGGCGACTGGCATGGGTCAGAGGTTGTCGCGATGCCCGACAACAGGGACGAGACGGCCCCGGTTAATCCCACCCTCCTGCGCGGCATCGACACCTTTGCCTATCCACCTCTGGTCTGGTCGCCTTCCGACCTTGGCGGCGCAAAGGCCCTGCCGGGCGAGGCTGGCGCGGATCAGGAGGCCGCGCTGGCCTACGGGGTCTTGGTGCACCGGATGCTCGAAACGCTTGTCGATCTGTCGGTCGAAGCCCGCCCGATCGCTGCGGCGGAAATGCTGCATGCCGGGTTGAATCCGCGCATGCACGAGGCAGCCCAGGCTGAGGCACTGGCGGTGCTGAACGACCCGGCGCTCGCCCCCGTCTTTGCCCCCGGTACCCTGGCCGAAGTCCAGCTGACCGCGCCGGTGGAAGAAGCGCGGTTCAACGGGATCATCGACCGGTTGGTGCTGTCGCCGGACAGGGTCCTGGTGGTGGATTACAAGACCAACAGAGTTGTGCCCCAAAGCATCGAGGATTGCCCGGATGGGCTACTGCAGCAGATGGGCGCGTATGTTCGGATGCTCGCCACCATCTACCCGGATCGGCAGATTGAAACCGCCATACTCTGGACCGCAGACAGAACCCTAATGCGGTTGCCAAACAATATCGTGTTGTCCGCCTTTGACCGCTTGCCCTATCTTGACGCGCCGGGTCCGCGTTCATAGGTTCAGGTCTCAGTTCAATTTCCCAAACGAATTCCTGTCAGGAGAGCAGCATGGCAACCGTCGCGGTCACAGACGATACATTCGACGCCGAAGTGAAAAATTCCTCCATCCCGGTAGTGGTGGATTTCTGGGCCGAATGGTGCGGTCCCTGCAAACAGATCGGCCCCGCGCTCGAAGAGCTTTCTTCCGAGATGGACGGCAAGGTGAAGATCGTGAAGGTCGATGTGGATTCGAACCCGAACTCGCCCGCGCAGATGGGTGTTCGCGGTATCCCCGCGCTGTTCATCTTCAAGGATGGTGAAGTGGTGTCCAACATCGCAGGTGCGCGCCCCAAGGCGGCACTGCAAAGCTGGATCGAAGAATCCATCTGAATTACGCCAGATAATCAAACTGCAAAGGGCGTCCGGTTCGGGCGCCCTTAATGCATCGGCCATCCGAAGCGTTTGAACCGGTTTTCGATCTTGAGCATTGCATCTTCGCGACCTGCATTGATGGATCGGTCTTGCCAGAACCACCAGACGTATTTCTCGTACGCCGGGGCGTGGCTGGCGACACGACCGAAACAATGCTCCAGTCTGTCGATATCTGCCCGGACGGCGATATGATGAAAGTCTATCTTGCCGAACAGCATGGCAGGTTTTCGAAAGAAGTAGCCGAAGAAAGCCGCACTTGAATTTTGGGTGACGACATAGTCGCAGTCCCGCAGGTGGGTTTCCATCTGTCCATGCCCGATGGTCAACCGTGGATGCGCACGCTCCAGTTCTTCCAGTTGGGAAAGCTCCTGCGGGGAATAGCTTTCCTTTGGATGCAGGGTCGCCACGACGGGCCGGTGACGGTCATAGTGCAGGCAGTGGCGGATCATCTCGAACGGGGAGCATGACTGAAAGGACCGCCGCCGCGTCAGATGTCCTTGCAGCGGGACGTAGACGTATCCGGAACGGCGGGCCTGATCCGGGCCCTGACCGAACAGGCGTCTGCCCCAGAAACGATGGAACCTCTTGGCATCCGGCGCGGTCATATCGGGATCGAACGTCGCGCGTGCCACGTCCCAGTCCCAGCGTTCCGCGGTCGCTTCGATCTGCCAGAATGGATATTGATACACCCGCCTGAACACAAGGCCACGCCCATCGGGCGGAGGTGCCATATGGGTCAATGTGTGCGTAAAGCCCGGTTCCGTTTTTTCATGAATGTCGCGGAATTCGACCCTGTAGCGGGCGTTCTCTGCCACTCTTGCGATGAGATTGATAAAATTGTGCTCCCCCGCCAACGCGCTGCGCAGCAGCGGCGGCTCAAGCCGGATCACCAGTGTTCTGTCCTCGGCCATCAGGGTTCTCCAATCCGGCCGGACCCGGCCCAGCGCCGCCCCGCCCCTTGTCTGCCCGTTTCATGGGGGCCATATAGGCCAAAGGCAACGCGCAGGACAAAGAACATGGCAGACGATTCATTTCCAGGCTGGCACGGTACGACGATTATCGGTGTGCGCAAGAACGGCAAGGTTGTCGTAGCGGGCGACGGACAGGTCAGCCTTGGCCAGACCGTCATCAAGGGTACCGCTCGGAAAGTGCGTCGGCTGTCGCCGGGCGGGTTCGATGTGGTCGCTGGGTTTGCGGGTTCCACCGCCGATGCCTTTGCCCTGCTGGAACGGCTCGAAGCCAAGCTGGAAGCAACGCCGGGACAACTTCAACGCGCCAGCGTTGAACTGGCCAAGGACTGGCGCACGGACAAGTATCTGCAAAAGCTTGAGGCGATGCTGATCGTCACCGATGGCAAGGATCTGCTGGTCATCACCGGTGCCGGTGACGTGCTGGAACCGGAGCACAGCATTGCCGCCATCGGGTCCGGCGGCAACTATGCGCTCGCTGCGGCGCGCGGTCTTTACGACACAGACCGCGATGCGGAGCAGATCGCCCGCGACGCCATGGCCATCGCATCTGACATTTGTGTCTATACCAACGGCAATCTCACCGTCGAGGCAATCGGCGGCTGACGGATCATCCGTGCAGCACCCTGTCACATGATGCCGCTTCGCGCCGCGCCCTTGAGACATATCCAGGTCCAAACGGATGGCTAGCCGCTGGCGCCGGTCACTCGTGGAAGAGTGCGCCGGTCTCGTCGGAATAACCATCGCCGTTGCAGTCACCGCTGAAAAATCATCCACTCTCCGAGGTTTTCAATGCCGGGCCGAACACCTATGTCAACGAAACACAGTCACGGAGCCAAAATGACCGACCTTACTCCCCGCGAGATCGTTTCCGAGCTCGACCGTTTCATCATCGGGCAGAAAGACGCAAAGCGCGCTGTGGCCGTGGCGCTGCGCAACCGCTGGCGGCGCAAGCAACTTGGCGACGACCTGCGCGACGAGGTCTATCCCAAGAACATCCTGATGATCGGGCCCACAGGGGTCGGCAAGACAGAGATCAGCCGCCGTCTGGCGAAACTGGCCCGTGCGCCTTTCCTCAAGGTCGAAGCAACCAAGTTTACCGAGGTCGGGTATGTCGGGCGGGACGTGGAACAGATCATCCGCGACCTCTTGGATTCCTCCATCGCCATGACCCGCGAATACATGCGTGAAGATGTGAAAACTGCCGCGCATCAGGCCGCCGAGGACCGTGTGATCGACGCCGTTGCCGGGACCGATGCGCGTGACGGCACGCGCGAGATGTTTCGCAAGAAGCTGAAGTCCGGCGAACTGGACGATACCGTGATTGATCTGGAAGTCACCGACAGCTCGAACCCGTTCCAGATGATGGACATTCCGGGCCAGCCGGGCGGTGGGGCCGGGATGATGAACATCGGTGATCTGTTCGGCAAGGCGATGGGCGGTCGCAAGACCAAGAAACGCCTGACTGTCGCGCAAAGCTATGACATCCTGATCGGTGAGGAGGCGGACAAGCTGCTGGATGACGAGGCCGTCACCCGCAACGCGATTGAAGCGGTCGAGCAGAACGGCATCGTCTTCCTCGACGAGATCGACAAGGTTTGCGCGCGGTCCGATGCCCGCGGCGGCGATGTCAGCCGGGAAGGGGTGCAGCGTGACCTGTTACCGCTGATCGAAGGTACCACGGTCAGCACGAAGTACGGACCGGTCAAGACGGATCATATCCTGTTCATCGCCTCCGGCGCGTTCCACATTGCGAAACCTTCTGATCTGTTGCCGGAACTGCAGGGCCGCCTGCCGATCCGCGTCGAACTGCGCGCCCTCACCGAAGAAGATTTCGTACGCATCCTGACGGAAACCGACAACGCGCTGACGCTGCAATACACCGCGCTGATGGGGACTGAGGACGTCAAGGTCAGCTTCACCCCCGAGGGTATCGCGGCATTGGCCAAGATTGCTGCGGATGTGAACCAGTCCGTCGAGAATATCGGTGCCCGCAGGCTCTATACCGTGATGGAACGGGTGTTCGAAGAACTGTCCTACAATGCGCCCGACCGCGCCGGTGAAGAGATCGAGGTGAACGCCGATTTCGTCGAGGAGAACCTTGGGGAGCTGACCCGGTCCGCAGACCTCAGCCGCTACGTGCTCTGACGTTGTTTTAGGGCTTTTCATTTCTTCATGCCCCGCCGATGAAGGGGCATGAACTATCTCAGTTTTCTGCGCCTCAACTGGCTTTTTCTGCTGGCGGGTTTTTCGCTGACCTTTACCTCGTCGTATGGGCAGACCTATTTCATCTCGCTCTTCGCGGGTGATATAAAGACCGACTTCGCGCTCAGTGACGGGCAGTGGGGCGGGATCTATACGGTCGGAACCACACTTTCCGCCGTCACGATGATCTGGGCCGGTGTCCTGACAGACAGATTTCGGGTTCGGGCGCTGGCGCTCGGGGTGATGCTGGCGCTGGCGGGGGCCTGTATCCTGATGGCGATCAACACGTCGTGGTTGCTGTTGATTTTCGTCATCTACGCGCTGCGGCTGACCGGGCAGGGGATGATGTCCCAATTGGGCGCGGTGGCGATGGTACGCTGGTTCGAGGCCTCTCGCGGCAAGGCGCTGTCGCTTGCGTCCATGGGCTTTGCCGTAGGGCAGGCCATCTTGCCGGTTGTCTTTGTCGGGCTTTTTGCCGTGGCAGGCTGGCGCAGCTTGTGGATGCTTGCAGCCGGGCTGATCCTGCTGACAATTCCCGTCATCATGCTGTTGCTGAGAAAAGAGCGCACGCCCCAGTCCATGGCGGACGAGGCGCAGGTTGCCGGCATGAACGGAGAACACTGGACGCGGGCGCAGATGCTGCGGTCGGGGCTGTTCTTCCTGATGATCCCGCTGGTTGTCGGCCCTGCGGCATGGGGCACGGCGTTGTTCTTCCAGCAGGTTCACCTGGTCGAGGTCAAAGGTTGGGAACTGGTCGCTTTTGTCGCGCTGATGCCAATCTATACGCTGTCATCGGTTGCCACGACCTTTGTCTCGGGATGGGCCATCGACCGTTTCGGCGTCAGTCGGGTCGTTCCTGTTCAGATGCTGCCCTTTGCCGTGTCCTTTGCCGTGCTGGCCTTTGCAGATACGATCTTTGCGGCTGGTGTGGGGCTGGTGATCTTTGGTGTGGGGCAGGGGATGCAGGGCACCGCGACATCGACTTTCTGGGCAGAATACTACGGCACCCGCCATATCGGTTCGATCAAATCGGTTGCCGCCGCGCTGATGGTGTTCGGATCGGCCATTGGCCCGGGTATCACTGGGCTGCTGATCGACCTCGGGATCGACTTTCCCGACCAGATGCTGCCGATCTCGCTCTACTACCTGATCGCCGCAGCCATGGCGACTTATGGGATCGTCCGGTACTTTCCCAGGCTCGACCGTTAGCGTCGCCGCCTGAGATAGACGTAATAGGCACCACCGCCGCCGTGACTTATGTGGGCTGGCGTCACCTGCAACACGGCCGAGGCCAGCGGCGGCGTTGCCAGCCATTGCGGCACCTGGTGGCGCAAGACGCCATGCCGTACCGGGATCGGCCCACCATCGTCGCGGGCCTTACCCTTGCCGGTGATGACCAAAACCAGACGTTTGCCGTCGCGATGAGATGACAGAATGAACCCTGTCAACGCAGGGTGTGCCCGGTCAAGGGTCATCCCATGCAGGTCAATCCGACCCTCGGGCCGCAACTTGCCGCGCTTCATCCTGGTAAAGGATTTTCGGTCCATCTGTACCGGTGCGCTGCGAAACTGCTCCGGCAGGGAAGGGGCCAGGTCATGCGTGGTGGTGCGGCGCGATTTGGGGGGTTGTTTGCCCCCGACCGTGGAGCGTGCCCTTTTGATGTCGGGCGGGGCGGCGGGCGTGTCGATCTCGGGGGTGAACAGCGATTTCAGGTCCAGCTTTTCCGTCCGCTCCGTGACCTTGCGCCACAATTCCAGGTCGTCGTCGTTCAGCCGTGGTTTTCCCGCTGCGCGTTTCATATCGCGCTTTCGGGGAGCAGCGCATAGGCGCGCTGGATCGGCATCAGGACCATCATGCGACCCGGATCGCGCAGCTTGCCCGCCTCCAGACCGGCCCTGTCACCGGTAC
The DNA here is from genome assembly GCF_009363555.1 of Sulfitobacter sp. THAF37. Taxonomy (NCBI): domain Bacteria; kingdom Pseudomonadati; phylum Pseudomonadota; class Alphaproteobacteria; order Rhodobacterales; family Roseobacteraceae; genus Sulfitobacter; species Sulfitobacter sp. THAF37. The sequence continues at coordinate 1,093,347 of NZ_CP045372.1, read as the reverse complement.
CAAAGAACACGTCGGCGCGCTGCGCCCCCTTGATGGCCGACCCGGTGTCCTGCGCGATCATGAGACGCCGCAGAGGGTTCTCCCCGTCCTTTTCGATCCAGACCGGGGCGCCCAGCTTGACGTGGGACGGATCGACCGCGATGGACCGCATCGCAGTGACGCTGCGGTTCATTGCACCCAGCGGACCCTTGTCTGCCGGGACTTCACTGACTTCCCGAAAGAATACGTAAGATGGGTTGTGGTAGAGCAGTTCCTGCCCGTCGATCGGATTGCGCCGTACCCAATTCTTGATCACCTGCGCACTGACCTGATGGGGTTGATACACACCTCGTCGCACCAGTTCCACGCCGACGGATTTGTAGGGATGGCCATTGGCCCCGCGATAGCCGACGCGAATGTAGCGCCCATCGGGCAGCCGGATGCGCCCCGACCCCTGGATCTGGAGAAAGAACAATTCCACAGGATCATCGACCCAGGCGATTTCCAGACCGCGGCCCGACAACACCTCGCCATCCAGTATTTCCCGGCGCGTCAGCCAGGGGTTCTGGGCCAGCGCCTCGTCGGGCATCCGGTAGACCGGATAGCGAAACCGGTCGGAACGATAGAGATCACCGTCAAGTTCCGGTTCGAAGTACCCTGTAAACAGGGCATCCTGACCATCTTCGATCAAGACAGGCCGAAAAAAGAGTTCGAAGAACTGGCGCGGATCGGGGTCGGTCTGGGCAAAACGGCAGACGGCACTCCAGTCGATCTCGTCCATGTCCCGGCAGGTGTTGAGAAAGGTCTCAAGTGCGGCGGCGTGGTCGTCGTTTTCCCAACCGTCCAGCTGGTCGAATGACATCACCGTGTACGAGACATCGTTTGCGGAAACGGGGGTCACTGTTGCAACCCCCGCCCATGCCCATGCAAGGACCACATGGATCAGCCGTCTGTAGAAACCAGCATCCAATTCGGATCATCCGAGCCCATGATGCGCGCAAAGACCCAGGTGTCCTTCTGGCGCTTGATTTCCTTCGTACTGCCCTCGACGATGTCGCCGGCAGAGTCGCGAACCGCCGAGGTGAGTTCGGCGACAAAGCGGATCGTAAGTTCCGCTTCGTTTGTGTCGTTGTCGAGCGTCGCATCGACCAGTTCGGTTTCGCGCACGCCAATGAAATGCGCCTCGATCGTCAGACCCTGATCCTCGCGCGCCGCCACGCCATCGACGAAGCTTTCATAGATTTCCTCACTCAGGAAAGGCTGGATCTGGTCCAATTCACCCTTTTCGTACCCCATGACGATCATCTCGTAGGCATGGCGCGCGCCGCTCAGGAAATCGCTCACGCCGAAAGAGGGTTCGATCCGCTTCATCCGAGCGAGCGCCTTGCCCGCGTCGCTGTCCTCGGGCAGGTGGTCCGCGATGTCCAGATCCGGCCCGCCCTCGATGACTTCCAGCGCAGGGCCGGTCCGCCGCTCGGTCTTGTGATCGGCGACCGTCGGTTTCTCGAATCCTTCGCGTGTTCCCAGCACGTTTTTCAGCCGGAGGATCAGAAATACGGCGATCCCGGCCAAAACGAGAAGCTGTATCAGGGGTGAATTCATTGGAACCTCTTGCGGGTGAAACATGGAAACACGTTGGTTGAGGACTTATGTAGGTGCTTGACCGGGGCGAGTCCACTCTGCCTCCCAGATAAGGACGCTTGAACATGTGGCTATTGATTGCATTCCTTGCCATCCCGCTGATCGAGATCACGCTATTCATCCAGATTGGCGGTGCCATCGGCCTGGGCTGGACGCTGGCCATCGTGGTGGTCACGGCCATTCTGGGCGCGTCGCTCGCGCGGTCGCAGGGGGCGCTTGCGATGGGTCAGTTGCGCAGCTCTTTTTCCGACATGCGGGACCCGACGGAGCCTTTGGCCCACGGTGCGATGATCCTGTTTGCCGGGGCGCTGCTGCTGACGCCGGGGTTCTTTACGGACGCGGTCGGATTTTCCCTGCTGGTGCCGGGTGTGCGCCGCGCCGCGTTCGAATTCCTTCGCACGCGCGTCAATGTCCAGAGCTTTTCCGCCCAGACCGGTCCCGGTCCCGATCCGTACCAGTCTCAGCGCGGCCGCGGACAGACCCGCGGTGGTGATGTGATCGAGGGCGAGTATCACGAAATCGACGAAGCCGATCGCCCGACATCTGGCAAACCCTCTGGCTGGACGCGTCATTAGGCGCGGGACCCATTGAGGGCAGCCCTTCAACCTGATAAGTCCTTCGGCAACAGGAATTTGCGAGGAAAATCCAATGGCCGAAGAGGCACCGACACAACCGACAGCGCCGACAATGCGCGTGCTGGGTCAGTTCATCCGCGACATGTCGTTCGAGAACATCATGGCGCAGAAGGGCGCGCCGACCGATGTGCAGCCCGACGTTCAGGTGCAGGTCAACCTGGATGCCAAGAAGCGTCCGGCGGATCATCAGTTCGAGACGTCCATCAAGCTGAACGTGACGTCCAAGAACAAGGGCGGCGATCAGACGCTGTTCGTTCTTGAGCTGGACTATGTCGGTATTTTCCATGTCGAGAACGTGCCGGACGACCAGATCCACCCGTTCCTGCTGATCGAATGCCCCCGCATGATCTTTCCATTCCTGCGCCGTGTCGTCAGCGACATCACCCGCGATGGGGGTTTCCCGCCTCTCAACCTTGAAAACATCGACTTCATGTCAATGTATCGCAACGAGGTCGCCCGTCGGCAGCAGGCGGAAAACCCGCCGAAGGCCGACGCCTAGAGCTGGCGCCACAGGGCATCGTCGCCCAGCTTGCCGACGAATTCGGCGTGGGCGGCGGATTCCTGTTCGGACAGGCGCGAGGGCAGGGGACGGGGCCGCGGCTTTGGGCTCCACTCGACATGGGGTTGATCCGCGCGGCGCTCCGGCTGCGCCGACAGCGCAAAGTCCGGTTGCCGCCCGCCGATCAGCTCCAGATAGACTTCGGCCAGAATTTCACTGTCCAGCAACGCGCCGTGCAAGGTCCGCGACGAGTTGTCGATATTGAACCGGCGGCACAACGCGTCCAAAGAGGCGGGTGAGCCGGGAAAACGCTTTTTCGCAATGGCCAGCGTGTCGATCGCCTGCTCCCACGGAATTTGCGGCAGGTTCATCCATTTGAGTTCGGCGTTGAGAAACTTGATGTCAAACGCGGCGTTGTGGATCACCAGCTTGGCGTCACCGATGAAGTCGAGAAAGGCCTGACCAATCTCGGCGAACTTGGGTTTGTCACGCAGAAACTCGTCCCCCAGCCCGTGTACCTGGAATGCCTCTTCCGGCATGGTCCGTTCGGGGTTGATGTACTGATGATAAGTCCGGCCCGTCGCGACGTGGCCCATCAGTTCGACCGCGCCGATCTCGACGATCCGGTCGCCGGTTTCGGGGTCGAACCCGGTGGTTTCGGTATCAAGTACGATTTCACGCATTTTTCAACGTCTCCCGAATGGTCCTCACCACGTCCTGCACCTGTTCACGCGCGTGTTCAATGGTGTCGGTCTCGATCACATAGTCGGCAAGGCCGCATTTTTCCGCCGCGGGCATCTGTTTGGCCTTGATCGCCTCGAACTGTGCGGGCGTCATCGTGCCCCGCGCCAGCACGCGGTCACGCTGGGTATCGTCATCCACGTAGACGCATACGGTTGCATCCATCCTTTTCTGTCCGCCGGTTTCAAACAGCAGCGGGATGTCCAGCACAACGATGTCCGCGGTTGTTTTCGCCAGGAAATCTGCCCGGTCTTCCCCAACCAAGGGATGCACGATGGATTCAATTATCTTCAACGCCCCGGGATCGTTCCCGATGATCCGCTTCAACACCTCGCGTGAAATCGCAGCACCGCGAACCGCCTCGGGAAAGGCTGCGCCAAGCGGGATGACTGCGGCACCATCCACATCGTATAGCCGATGCACTGCCGCATCGGCATCCCAAACGGCGCAGCCTTCTTCCGCGAACATGCCCGCTGTTGTGGACTTCCCCATGCCGATGGAGCCGGTCAAACCCAGTTTGAACATCAGCGCAGCGCCGCCGCGCGGGTCGCGCGGTCAACCTCGGGGCGTTTGCCGAACCAGCGTTCGAAACCCGGCACAGCCTGGTGCAACAACATGCCCAGACCATCCACCGTGATGCACCCCATCTCTTCCGCCGTTTCCAGCAGACGGGTCTTGAGCGGTGCGTAGACAAGATCCGTCACCACGGTACCGGGTTGGAGCCCGTCCAGCGGAACCCGCATCTCGCTTTTGCCAATCATGCCAAGCGATGTCGTATTCACCACCAGGTGCGCATGATCCAGCATGTTGCCTGCCTGTACCCAGTCATAGACCCGAATTCTGCTGCCGAAATCGGTTTTCAACTTGTCGGACCTGACCCTTGTTCGGTTGGACAGCAGGATCTCGGGCACCCCGGCATCCAGCAACGAGGCAATGACCGCACGCGCGGCGCCCCCCGCACCCAGCACCGCCGCAGGGCCGGAACGCGGGTTCCAGTTCGGCGCACCGCTTTTCAGGTTCTCAATGAAGCCGTAACCATCTGTATTGTCTGCATGAATCTTACCGTCCTTGCGAAAGATCAAGGTGTTGGCCGCGCCGATCAGGATAGCCCGGTCGGTGACTAGATCCGCGATAGACATTACCGCTTCCTTGTGGGGAATTGTGACGTTAACGCCGACAAAGCCCATGCTGGGTAAGGTGCGTATCACCGTCTCCAGATCCTGCGGTGCGACATCCATAGGGATGTAGTAACCCGCAAGACCATAGGTTCTGAGCCAATGCGCCTGCAACTGGGGCGATTTGGAATGTGCGATCGGCGATCCGATCACCCCCGCCAGCGGGATTTTGGACAAGGTCATGTGGCAAGGTCTCCGCGCAGGGCCAGGTAATTCAGCAGTTCCAAAAGTGGCATACCCAGAACGTGAAAGTAATCCCCTTCGATAGAGGTGAAAAGGCGTGCGCCTTCTTCCTCCAGCTTGTAGCAGCCGACGGCATGGCGGATGCTGTCCCAGTTTCGGGCGACATAGTCCTGCAGGTAGCCATCCGAGAGATCGCGCATCCGCAACCGGACCTGCCCGACATGGCGCCAGACCGGTTCGGCGTTCTCGTAAATCACCGCCGCCGACAAAAGCGCGTGCCGATCGCCGCGCAGCGCAGAAAGCTGGGAAAGCGCGTCTTGTTCATCCTGCGGCTTCGACAACATCATGCCCTGGTGATCCAGGACCTGATCGCAGCCGATGACCAATGCCTCGGGGTTCTTTTCGCTGATCCGGCGTGCCTTCATCTCGGCCAGGGTGTCCGCGATATCGCGTGGCTTTGCACCCTCGGCGATCAGGGCATTCTTGATCATCTCTTCGTCGATCCTCGGGACTTCGACCCGGTGAGGAACGGCGGCCTGTTGAAGCAGTTTGGCGCGGATCGACGATCCGGACGCTAGAATGATCGGCTGGGACATGGGGATAAACCTGTGCAGGACCTTCCGGAGTAATTAAGGACTGTTCCCCGGCAGGGACACCCCGCTGGAACTATCTCCGAGTTTCGACAATTTCGCCGTGATATGCCACAGAAGTACACGCGTGCAAAAGAACAAGTCGCCAGCCGGGAGGAATCGAGTTTTGACGGTCTTATCCCTCCGGCTATCCACATGGCATATCGGGCGAAAAGCCGTTCTTGCACTGGTTCCGACCGGAATTTTTCGGCTTGACCCGATCTTATGCACAGGGCTGAAGGACCTGATACGGGTTGGGGACAAAACAGGGTAAAACACCGTAATCCACAGTTTTGGCTGGCCCTACAAACAACATCATCTTTCTTCTTTTTTTTATTATTAATAGAAGGTCATCGAAACCGGAGCAGAACATGTCTGACCTTCTTTCTGTCGCCTATCCCTGGATCAAGGCGTTCCATATCATCTCTGTGATCTCCTGGATGGCGGCGCTGTTCTATCTGCCGCGGCTCTTCGTTCATCATACCGAAAAAGCAGGTCTGAGCGGGGCCACCCACGATATTTTCACGATGATGGAATACAAGCTGGCAACGGTGATCATGCGCCCCGCGATGATCGGGACATGGGTTTTCGGTCTTGCGCTGGTCCTTACGCCGGGGATCGTCGACTGGTCGGCGATCTGGCCATATACGAAGGCCGCTGGCGTCATCGCCATGACCGGTTTTCACGAATGGCTGGTGGTGCGCATGCGCGATTTCGGGCAAGGTCGCAATTCCCTGACCGGGCGGCACTACCGCCTGATGAACGAGGTGCCGACTGTTCTGATGATCCTGATCGTCATATCCGTGGTCGTGAAGTTCTGATCCGATTGACTTGGGCTGCGCTGCCGCCTATATCCGTCGCAACGCCCCGTCCGGGGTGATTGCCTAGCTTCAACATTGCAAAGATGACCGGCCGACGCGCAATGCGTCGCAGCTGCACGGGATTTTCCATGACAACCGACACACTGAACCTCGCCGACCTTAAGGCGCAGACGCCCAAGAACCTGCTGGCCATGGCCGAGGAACTGGAAATTGAAAACGCCTCGACCATGCGCAAAGGCGAAATGATGTTCCAGATCCTGCGGGAACGCGCGGACGAGGGATGGGAGATTTCCGGCGACGGTGTATTGGAAGTGCTGCAAGACGGTTTCGGCTTTCTCCGCTCGCCCGAGGCGAACTATCTGCCCGGCCCGGACGACATCTATGTCTCGCCCGACATGATCCGGCAGTGGTCTTTGCGAACCGGGGACACCATTGAGGGATTGATCAAGGCGCCGGACGATAACGAACGGTACTTTGCCCTGACCGAAGTGACCAAGATCAACTTCGAAGAACCCGAGAAAGCCCGCCACAAGGTGGCTTTCGAGAACCTGACGCCGCTTTACCCGGACGAACGGCTGACCATGGAAGTCGAAGATCCCACGGTCAAGGACCGGTCGGCGCGCATCATCGACCTGGTGTCGCCGATCGGCAAGGGGCAGCGGTCGCTGATCGTCGCGCCGCCACGGACCGGCAAGACGGTTCTGCTTCAGAACATCGCCAACTCGATCGAAAAGAACCACCCTGAGTGCTACCTGATCGTTCTTCTGATCGACGAACGACCGGAGGAAGTGACCGACATGCAGCGGTCGGTGAAGGGTGAAGTCGTTTCTTCGACCTTTGACGAACCGGCAACCCGGCACGTGGCGGTGTCCGACATGGTGATCGAAAAGGCAAAGCGGCTGGTCGAACACAAGCGTGACGTGGTCATCCTGCTCGATTCCATCACGCGCCTCGGCCGCGCCTTCAACACGGTGGTCCCGTCCTCGGGTAAGGTGCTGACCGGTGGTGTGGATGCGAATGCGCTGCAACGGCCCAAGCGGTTTTTCGGTGCCGCGCGGAATATCGAAGAAGGCGGATCGCTGACCATTATCGCAACCGCCTTGATCGACACCGGCAGCCGGATGGACGAGGTGATCTTTGAAGAGTTCAAGGGTACCGGCAACTCCGAGATCGTGCTCGACCGTAAGATCGCGGACAAGCGGGTGTTCCCAGCTATCGACATCCTCAAGTCGGGCACGCGGAAGGAAGACCTGCTGGTCGAAAAAACCGATCTTCAGAAGACCTTTGTCCTTCGCCGCATTCTGAACCCGATGGGAACCACCGACGCGATCGAGTTCCTGATCGGCAAGTTGAAGCAGACCAAATCGAACTCTGACTTCTTCGACTCGATGAACACCTAAGTTATTAAACAATAACAACAGGTTACGTGAAATGGACACGATTTTTGCCCAGGCGACAGTCATGGGGCGGGCCGGCGTGGCGGTTGTGCGCGTGTCCGGTCCGGCGGCCTTTGAGGTGGGTCGGTCCCTGGCAGGATCGCTGCCTGCGCCGCGGCAATCCGCGGTTCGGAGCTTGCGCGATGCAGAGGGGGCTCTGCTCGACCGTGCATTGGTTCTATGCTTTGAGGGACCGCATAGCTTTACAGGTGAAGACGTCGTCGAATTCCATCTGCATGGGAGCATCGCGGTTCTTCGGGCCGTCTTGCGCTACATCGGTGAATTTCCGGAATGCCGTCTCGCCGAACCTGGTGAATTTTCCCGGCGGGCGCTTGAAAACGGTCGGATGGACCTCGTCCAGATCGAAGGTCTAGGTGATCTGATCGAGGCCGAGACCGAGGCGCAGCGCAAGCAGGCGATGCGTGGCTTGTCCGGTAAATTGACTGAACGGGTGGAGCAATGGCGGTCTGATCTGATACGGGCCGCCTCTCTTCTGACGGTCACGATCGACTTTGCCGACGAGGACGTGCCGGTTGATGTGTCTCCTGAAGTTGCACAGCTTCTGAACGGTGTGCTGAAGAGCGTCGATGAGGAACTGGCCGGTGTAAACGCGGCAGAGCGCATTCGCAGCGGGTTTGAAGTTGCAATCATCGGACCGGCAAATGCGGGTAAGTCGACACTGCTCAATGCGCTTGCGGGACGGGATGCTGCGATCACCTCTGAAGTCGCGGGTACGACTCGTGATGTGATTGAAGTGCGCATGGATCTGGGCGGATTGCCGGTGACGTTTCTGGATACCGCGGGCCTGCGGGAAACAGAGGATTCTATCGAAAAGATCGGCGTACAGCGCGCTGTTGAACGCAGCAGCGCAGCGGATCTTCGTATCTTTCTGTCGGAAGAGGGCGAGGACCTGATCGTGGCGCCGGAACCTGGCGACATTCATCTGAAGCCCAAGGCCGACATGCGCAAGGACAAAGCGGGCGCCGTATCTGGAAAGACGGGCGAGGGCGTATCGCAATTGATCGGGGATATTCAGAGCATATTGTCGGTTCGCGTACAGGATGCTGGCCTTGCGACACAGGAACGCCATCGCATAGCCTTACTGCATGCGCGGGAATCCCTCATTTCCGCAATTGCCATGGCATCTGCCGGTCCTGACCAGTATGATTTTGCAGCAGAGGAATTGCGGTTGGTGATTCAGGCGTTGGAAAGTCTGATTGGTCGCGTCGGTGTTGAGAATTTCCTCGATGAGATTTTTGCGAACTTCTGCATCGGAAAATGATGGAGTGTTTCACGTGAAACATTTTGATGTGATTGTCATTGGCGGCGGCCATGCTGGTACCGAAGCCGCGCACGCAGCTGCCCGGATGGGTGCCGCAACCGCGCTGGTCACGATGCGCCGGGAAGATATCGGCGTGATGTCTTGCAATCCGGCCATTGGCGGACTGGGTAAAGGGCATCTTGTCCGCGAAATTGATGCGATGGACGGGGTTATGGGCCGCGCCGCCGATGCGGCCGGTATACAATTCCGGTTGCTGAATCGCCGGAAGGGACCGGCTGTGCAAGGTCCGCGCACCCAGGCTGACAGAAAGCTGTATCGGCAAGCCATGCTGAAAATGACAGAGGACCAGCCCAGCCTAGACATCGTCGAAGGGGAGGTGGTTGATTTGCTGCTGGACGGTCAGACTGTGACCGGAGTGGAGCTGGGCAACGGCGAAAGGCTAGGGGCCGCCGCTGTTATTCTTACTTCCGGGACATTTCTCCGGGGCCTCATTCATGTCGGTGACGTATCCTACTCCGGTGGGCGGATGGGGGATCGGCCTTCGGTCAAACTTGCTGAGCGCCTGGACCAGTTCCAGCTACGTATGGGCCGCCTGAAGACCGGCACGCCACCGCGCTTGGACGGGCGCACAATCAATTGGTCTGAGCTTCAGATGCAGCCGGGTGATGATGATCCGGTCCTGTTTTCCTTTCTTTCGGATCGTCCCACCGCTCCGCAAATCGCCTGCGGTATCGCGCACACAAATGAAAACACCCACGAGATCATCCGGCGAAATCTGGATCGGTCTGCGATGTACGGTGGCATGATCGACGGCACAGGCCCCAGGTACTGCCCATCTATCGAAGACAAGGTCGTTCGGTTTGCCGAGAAGACCTCGCATCAGATCTTCTTGGAGCCGGAAGGCGTTGATGATCATACAGTCTACCCGAATGGCATCTCTACGTCTTTGCCCGAAGACGTTCAGGAGGCTTACGTTCGTTCCATAAAGGGACTGGAAGACGCGGTTATTCTGCAACCGGGGTATGCTATCGAATACGATTACGTTGATCCGCGGTCATTAAAACCGACCCTTGAATTGAAGGATGTTCGGGGGCTTTTCCTGGCGGGGCAGATCAACGGGACCACGGGTTACGAGGAAGCCGCAGCACAGGGTTTGGTCGCGGGCCTGAATGCCGTGCGCCTGGTCAGAAGAGAAGAGGAAATCCTGTTTAGCCGCGCGGAAAGCTATATCGGTGTGATGATTGATGATTTGACCACGATGGGGGTAACGGAACCCTACCGTATGTTTACCTCGCGGGCGGAATTCAGGTTGTCGCTCAGGGCGGATAACGCGGACCAACGACTGACGCCGCGCGCCATTTCTATCGGTTGCATTTCCGAGAAACGGATCGAGATATTCAACCGCAAGCTGGCTGCGCTGAAGAGTGCGAGGTCGATGTTGGACGCGCGGTCATTTACGCCGAAGGAGATCAAAGCGGTCGGGATAACCGCCAGCCAAGATGGCGGCCGCAAGACGGGAACACAGCTCCTGTCTTTTCCAAAAACAGAATTCTCTGACATCGCACCCTTGTTCCCAGAGCTTGAGGCGCTCGATCCTGCGCTTAAGCGCCAAGTGCAATATGATGCGCTTTACGCGAACTATCTTGCGCGCCAGCAAAAGGATATTGATACCCTTCGGAAGGACGAGGGCTTCGCCATCCCGGATGATTTTGATTATGCCGGTCTGGACGGGCTTTCCAACGAACTCAAAAGCAAGTTGATCGCCGCAAGACCGTCGAACCTGGCGCAAGCCTCGAGGATCGAGGGTATGACACCGGCGGCGCTCACGTTGCTTCTGTCGCGGTTGCGGCGTTTGAGCAGCCGGTTGAAGGCATGAGTTCATTGGAAGATTTGAATGTTTCACGTGAAACATTGGAACGTCTTGAGCAGTTCTCATCGCTCGTTGCGCGTTGGACCGTGAAAATCAATCTGATATCCAAGAGCACCTTGGACGATATTTGGCGACGGCATATTCTTGACTCGGCGCAGCTGTTCGATCTGGTGCCGTCCTTTGATCATTGGGCGGACCTCGGAAGCGGTGGTGGCCTTCCCGGTATTGTCTTGGCCATTTTGGCGAAAGAACAAAACCCGGCTGGCCAGATCACTTTGGTTGAAAGCGATCAACGAAAGGGGATATTCTTGAAAACGGCGATCAGAGAGCTGGATTTGAACGCGATCGTTCTGACCGAGCGTATTGAAAAAGTGCCGCCGCTGAATGCGGATGCTTTGTCTGCGCGCGCGCTATCTGATCTGTCTACGCTTCTGACATTTGCAGAACGTCATCTGGTCAACCACGGTACCGCTGTTTTTCCCAAGGGGCAGAACTGGCGGAAAGAGGATGAAGAGGCCCGCAAAACATGGTCATATTCCCTCGATCCCGTTAAAAGTAAAACCAGCGCCGCCGCCGCCGTTTTGTTGATCAAGGATATTAAGCGTGTCTGACTTGTCCCGTCCCGAAGGGCCGAAAATAATCGCTGTAGCCAATCAGAAGGGGGGCGTTGGCAAGACGACGACGTCCATTAACCTCGCTGCCGCTCTGGTAGAGCAAGGCAAGCGCGTTCTGTTGGTGGATCTTGATCCCCAAGGAAACGCATCGACCGGGCTTGGCGTTGAAAGTAACGACCGGGAATACACGACCTACGAGCTGTTGCTCGAAGACATCGAGCTGGATGATGTTGTCCAAAGAACAGCGTTCGACGGCCTTTTCATTGTCCCGGCCACAGTCGATCTGAGCTCGGCGGATATTGAGTTGATCTCGAACGAGAAACGCAGCTTTCTCCTGCATGATGCACTGCGCCAGACAGCGATGGATGCATTCGCCCTGGACTATATCCTGATCGACTGTCCCCCGTCACTGAACCTTCTGACGGTCAACGCGATGATTGCGGCCCATTCGATCCTCGTGCCGCTGCAAAGCGAGTTTTTCGCGTTGGAAGGTCTGTCCCAACTCATGCTGACGATCCGTGAGGTACGGCAAAGTGGAAACAAGGATCTTCGCATCGAGGGCATCGTCCTGACAATGTATGATCGCAGGAATAACCTCTCCCAACAGGTTGAGAACGATGCCCGCAGCAATCTGGGTGATCTCGTGTTCGAAACGGTCATTCCCAGGAACGTCCGAGTCAGCGAGGCGCCCAGTTTTGCGATGCCCGTATTGTCTTATGATACCACGTCCAAGGGCGCATCCGCCTACAGGGCGTTGGCGAAAGAGCTGATAAAGAACAATTCAATATGAGGGTACGGCATGTCGGATAAACAGGAACGCAAGCGTGGGTTGGGGCGTGGGCTATCTGCCCTGATGTCGGATGTCACGGAAACAGAGCGCGTGGCAGCCCAGGGGATCGAGGCCGCGGAACGGTTTGTTCCGATCGAGCAGATTTCGCCGAACCCGGAGCAACCAAGGAAGCGGTTTGCGCAGTCCGATCTCGACGATCTGGCATCGTCGATAAAGGAAAAAGGCGTCATCCAGCCCTTGATCGTGCGGGCGCGAGACGACGATAGTTTCGAGATCGTCGCGGGTGAGCGTCGTTGGCGGGCCGCCCAGCTTGCCCAGCTGCACGAACTTCCTGTGATTGTGCGGCAATTCTCCGACGTGGAAGTTCTGGAAGTCGCGATCATTGAGAATATCCAGCGCGCCGATCTGAATGCCATTGAAGAGGCGGCAGGCTACAGACAATTGATGGATAAATTCGGCCACACTCAGGAAAAGATGGCCGAAGCTCTGGGAAAAAGCCGTAGCCATATTGCCAACCTGCTGCGCTTGCTCAGCCTGCCCGAAGGGGTTATCGAAATGGTGCGGTCGGGCGATCTGAGCGCTGGACATGCGCGGGCACTGATCCCGGCATCCGATCCATTGAAGCTGGCACAAGCCATCGTAAAAGGTGGCCTGTCCGTTCGTGCGACTGAGGCCCTGGTGAAGAAAGAGCAGCAGCAGGGAAGCGACACGACAAAGGCCCCGGCGGCCAGGTCAACCAAACAGGAGAAAGACGCCGACACCAAAGCGTTGGAAGGGGACCTGTCCGCATCTCTGGGCATGAAAGTCAGCTTGGACCACAAGCCTGGTCAGGAATCAGGGCAATTGACGGTGAGGTATGAGTCGCTCGACCAGCTGGATGAGCTTTGCCGGATCCTGGGTGGAAATTAATCCGACAACAGCGCCTCAATTACCGCATTTAGAACCATAAACCCTTGATCTGTAACGGTAATTCTATCTCTGGTAGCGTTGATCATGCCAATGTCCGACAGATGATCAAGTGTCCCCGGATCGAGCGGCGCGCCAGCCAGCGTCGCGTACCGATCCGGGTCTATCCCTTCTTTCAGGCGAAGACCCATCAATAGAAACTCAGCAGCCTGATCCGCGCGGGACAGAGCGGCGCGGGGTTTCTCGGCGGTGCCATCCCGGACGCCGTTCAGCCAGCGATCGGGTTGTCCATAGCATTCCGTCGACCATTTGCGGCCCGAGATGGTCAGGCGTCCATGCGCACCCGGACCAATGCCGACATTATCACCGTAGCGCCAATATATCAGGTTGTGCCGAGACTGGGCACCGTCACGGGCATGGTTCGAAACCTCATAGGCCGGCATACCCCTGTCTTCGCAAATATCCTGCGTCAGGGCATACAGGTCCGCGCCGAGATCCTCGTCTGGCAGCCCACGGAGTTTGCCGCGCGCATAGCGATCAGCAAACGCGGTGCCCCCCTCGATCGTCAGCTGGTATAGCGAAAGATGATCTATCGCGAGGGACAGTGCCTGATTGAGTTCCTTCCGCCAAGCTTCCAATGTCTGATCTTGTCGGGCATATATCAAATCGAAACTGACACGCTCAAACTGGTTACGGGCGATGTCGAACGCGGTCAGCGCCTCGGACACGCTGTGCAAACGGCCAAGTCGCCGCAGGTCCGGATCGTTCAGCGCCTGAATCCCCATCGAGACGCGATTGACCCCGGCTTGTCGGAAGGCGGCGAACCGTCCGGCTTCGACCGATCCGGGGTTCGCCTCTAGCGTGATTTCGAGATCGTTCGCGGTGGGCCAATGATGCCGAATTGCGGCGATGATAGCGGCCACCGTTTCAGGCGCCATCAGGCTCGGGGTTCCGCCGCCGAAGAAAACGGCATTCAGCACCCGACCTTGCGTTTCCCCTGCGGCGCGTTCCAGTTCGGCAAGATACGCGTTCCGCCAGGCGGTTTGGTCAATGCTGCGGCTTACATGGCTGTTGAAGTCACAGTACGGGCACTTCGCTTCGCAGAACGGCCAGTGGATGTAGAGGCCGAACCCGCCGTTTTGCCAGTCTTCAGTCAAAGCAGCCGCTGAGCAGTTTGGCGAAAACATCGGCCCGATGACTGATCGCGTTCTTCTGCTCGGCGGTCATCTCCGCGAATGTCTGTTCATGCCCGTCCGGCTGAAACATCGGGTCGTAGCCGTGACCGAGGGCGCCGCGGACCGGCCAGACCAGCGTGCCTTTGACCTTGCCCTCGAAAACCTCGTCATGACCGTCAGGCCAGGCCAGAACCATTGTGGCGCGGAAACGCGCGCGGCGAGGGTGGGGGGCCTGTACCTCTTCAAGCAGATCCTGCGTCTTTTGCATCGCCATCATGAAGTCGCGACCCTTGGGTGTCTCGGCCCAGTCGGCGGTATAGACGCCAGGCGCGTTGTCCAGCGCCTCGACCTCGATCCCGGAATCGTCCGAAAGCGCGGGGATGCCTGTGGCTTTGGTTGCGGCATGCGCCTTGATGCGGGCATTGCCGACAAAGGTATTTTCGGTCTCTTCCGGTTCGGGCAGGTTCATTTCTGCCGCGCCGACAACGCTGACGCCGTGGGGCGCAAACAGCTGTTGCAGTTCCTCCAGCTTGCCCGCGTTATGCGTGGCAAAGAGGATGCGATCCTCTGTGAACTTGCGGGTCATGCCGTCACGGATTTCTGGATCGCTACCAGTTCGGACACGCCTTTTTCAGCGAGGTCCAGAAGCTGGTTCATCTGGTCACGGGAATAGGTCGATCCTTCGGCGCTCATCTGAACCTCGATCAGCTTGCCCGAGCCTGTGATGATAAAGTTGCCGTCCACACCGGCTTCGGAATCCTCGGGGTAATCCAGATCCAGCACTGGCTGGCCCGCATAGATCCCGCAGCTGACCGCCGCAACCGGATCGACCAGCGGGTCGGAGACGACATCGCCAGCCTTCATCAGTTTGTTGACGGCAAGCCGCAGGGCGATCCAGCCCCCGGTGATCGAGGCACAGCGCGTGCCGCCATCGGCCTGAAGCACATCGCAGTCGATGGTGATCTGGCGTTCGCCCAGCGCGACACGGTCCACTCCGGCGCGCAGGGCACGGCCGATCAGACGCTGGATTTCGACTGTCCGGCCCCCTTGCTTGCCCGTGGCGGATTCGCGGCGCATCCGCGTGTTCGTCGCGCGGGGCAGCATGCCGTATTCAGCTGTGACCCAGCCGAGCCCCGAGCCCTTGATGAAAGGCGGCACCCGATCCTCGATCGTGGCGGTGCACAGCACATGGGTATCGCCCACCTTGATCAGCGCGGAACCTTCCGCATGTTTGGTAAAGCCGACATCAACAGAGACAGCGCGCATTTCATCGAGTTTCCGGCCAGAGGGTCGCATGTATCATCCTTTTTGAACTGCCTTCGGCATAGCGTCGTGGTGCCGCTGGATGCAACCCCGATTGACGTTTGCCCAAAGCCTACCTTTATTAGGGGCATGAACGAGACTTCGGATCTTCTGAAAGAGATGAACGAACGATCCCGCGAGGTGTTTCGCCGGGTCGTTGAAGGTTATCTTGCCAGTGGCGACCCCGTCGGATCCCGCACGCTGACCCGCGATTTCAGCGAAAAGGTCAGCGCCGCGACGATTCGGAATGTCATGCAGGATCTGGAATACATGGGCGTTCTGGGGTCCCCGCACGTCAGCGCCGGTCGAATACCCACGCAGTTGGGGCTGCGGATGTTCGTGGACGGCATGATAGAGCTTGGCGACCCGACAGAGACCGACCGCGAAAAGATCGACGCCACGCTTGGTGACAATGCATCGGATGTCAGCGGGCTGCTCGACCGCGTGGGGTCGGCGTTGTCCGGCGTTACACAGGGCGCTTCACTGGTACTTACGCCCAAGCACGAAGCGCCGATCAAACATATCGAATTCGTTTCGCTGTCGAACGATCGCGCGCTCGTGGTTCTGGTGTTCTCCGACGGGCACGTGGAGAACCGTCTGTTCGCCCCGCCTCCCGGTCAGACGCCGAGTTCCATGCGGGAGGCGGCGAACTTTCTGAATGCCCTGGTGGAGGGCAAGACGCTGAGCGAACTGCAACGGAGCATCGCGCAGACCATTGCGGCGCGCCGACAGGAAATAGACGTGTTGGCCCAGCAACTGGTGGAGAGCGGGCTGGCCTTGTGGACGGGGGACGACGAGAATTCCGAACGGTTGATCGTCAGAGGACGGTCGCATTTGCTGGGAACGGATGCAGAGGAAGAGGACCTGGCGCGTATTCGATCCCTGTTCGATGACCTGGAACGCAAGCGTGACATCGCCGAATTCCTGGAACTGGCCCAGGCGGGCGAGGGCGTACGCATTTTTATCGGCTCAGAGAACAAACTTTTCTCACTTTCGGGTTCCTCTCTCGTCGTTTCCCCTTATATGAACGCTGATCGAAAGGTGATCGGGGCCGTCGGTGTGATCGGTCCCACCCGATTGAACTACGGTCGTATTGTGCCGATTGTAAACTACACTGCGCAACTGGTCGGTAAGTTGATTTCCGACCGGAGCTAGAGGGGAAAAATGGCTGAGCCAAAGAACGATGATTTTCTCGACGATATTGATGCGGCGGAAGAAGATGAATACGCGGATACCATTGCGGAAATCGACGACGAGGCGCTGGAACTGGATCAGTTGCGGGCGGAACGCGACCAGCTGAAGGATCGCTTCATGCGGGCGCTCGCCGATGCGGAGAACGCGCGCAAGCGGTCCGACAAGGATCGTCGCGAGGCCGAGAATTATGGTGGCTCCAAGCTGGCCCGGGACATGCTGCCGGTGTACGACAACATGAAACGCGCACTTGAAGCCGCCACGGACGAACAGAGAGAGGTTTCCGGCCCGCTTCTGGAAGGTGTCGAACTGACGATGCGCGAGCTGCTGAACGTCTTCAAGAAACACGGGATCGAGATCATCGCACCCGAAGTCGGCGACCGGTTCGATCCGAAACTGCATCAGGCCATGTTCGAAGCGCCGGTGCCGGAGACCAAGGCGGGCGACATCATTCAGGTCGCTGCCGAAGGTTTCATGCTGCACGATCGCCTGTTGCGTCCGGCGCAGGTCGGCGTGTCATCCATGACGGGCGGTTAGGCTGGCAATCGTTGCTTTCGTGTATTTAGTGAACAATGAAGAGGCGGTCAGTTCTTGGCCGCCTCTTTCAATTTGTACAGCAGGTCGAGCGCCTCGCGCGGTGTCAGTTCGTCCGGGATTATCGTGGCGAGCTGTTCGTCCACGACGGATTTCTGTTGCGGTTTTGGGGCGGGTGTCGGGCTGACCGAGAAGAGTGGCAAATCGTCGATCAGGGTCTTTTGCGTCGCACCCCCTTCGCGTTCGCCCTTTTCCAGCGCATCAAGCACAACCCGTGCGCGGGCGATGACGGTTTCCGGCAGCCCGGCAAGTTGGGCGACCTGCACGCCGTAGGACCGGTCCGCCGCGCCCTTTCGGACCTCATGCAGGAAAACGACCGTGCCTTCCCATTCCTTCACGGCGACCGTGGCATTGTCCGCACCCTCCAGCTTGTTGGAAAGGGCGGTCATCTCGTGGTAGTGGGTGGCAAAAAGGGCACGGCAACGGTTCACGTCATGCAGGTATTCCAGCGTCGCCCAGGCGATGGAAAGCCCGTCGTAGGTGGCGGTACCGCGGCCAATCTCGTCGAGGATCACCATCGCCCGGTCGTCGGCCTGGTTCAGGATGGCGGCGGTTTCCACCATCTCGACCATGAAGGTGGAGCGCCCGCGCGCCAGGTCGTCAGAGGCACCGACGCGGCTGAACAGCTGGCTGATCAGGCCAATGTGTGCGCTGTCTGCGGGAACAAAACTGCCCATCTGCGCCATCAGGGCGATCAGGGCGTTCTGGCGTAGGAATGTCGATTTACCGGCCATGTTCGGACCGGTCAGCAACCAGATGTGCGCGCCGTTTCCGTCGATGCTGAGGTCGCAGTCGTTGGCAACGAAAGGATCGCCGGATAGCTGTCGCAAAGCCCGTTCGACCACGGGGTGCCGACCGCCGCGGATATCGAAGGCGCGGCTTTCGTCCACCGTCGGCCTGATCCAGTTCTCGGCCTGCGCCAGGTCGGCCAGCCCGAATGCCAGGTCGATTTCCGCCAATCCGGACGCGGCGACACCGATCCGGGCGGCGTGATCCAGCACCGTTTGCCTGAGTTCCGCGAACAGACGCTTCTCGATCTCCAGCGCGTGATTGCCGGCGTTGAGGATCTTGGTCTCCAGTTCCGACAGCTCAACAGTGGTGAACCTGACCTGATTGGCGGTGGTTTGACGGTGAATGAATTTCTCGGACAGCGGTGCCGATAACATTCGTTCCGCGTGGGTTGCGGTCGTTTCGATGAAATAGCCCAGCACGTTGTTGTGCTTGATCTTGAGTGAGGAAATCCCGGTGTCAGAGACGTATTGCTGCTGCATGGCCGCGATCACGCTGCGCCCTTCGTCGCGTAGCTTGCGCGCCTCGTCGAGATCGTCGTTGTAGCCCGAAGCGATGAAGCCGCCATCGCGCGCCAATAGCGGCGGTTCGGCGATCAGGGCCTGATCCAGCAGATCGGTCAAATCGTCGTGGCCGTCCAGCCCGCTGACCGCATCTGCCAGGAGCGGGGGCAGCGTCTGTTTTCCGAGCGTCTGGGAGAGCATCGCGCCCTGGGAGAGACTGTTTCGGATGGTAGCAAGGTCGCGCGGGCCGCCCCTGTCGAGCGAGAGGCGCGAGAGCGCGCGGTCCAGATCGGACACCTTGCGCAGTATATCCCTGACCTCACGGTTGATACGCATGTCGTCATAGCCGAACGATACCGCATCCAGACGACGCTGAATCGTCTCTAACACGCGCGAGGGGCTCGAAATGCGGCGTTCCAGCAGGCGCGCGCCGCCAGCAGTGCAGGTCCGGTCCATGATGGCCAGCAGGGAACCGGCGCGGCCAGCGTTCAATCCGTGCGTCAATTCAAGATTGCGCCGCGTTGCCGCGTCGATCTGAACATGGCGGGCTTCGTTCTCTTTCTGAGGGGGGCGCAGAAGCGGCAGTTTTCCTTTCTGCGTGATTTCCAGATAGTCGATCAATGCGCCCATGGCGGAAATTTCAGCACGGGTGAAGCTGCCAAAGGCTTCCAGCGTGCCGACCTCGTACAGCGCGCAGATGCGTTTTTCGGCGTTTGTGCTGTCGAAGGCGGACCGCGCGACCCCGGTCAGGGCAACCCCGAACTCCGCTTCGAGATGGCGGTGTTCGGGTTCTCGCGCTTCGGACACGATCAGCTCTGCCGGGGCCAGACGGGCCAGTTCCGGGCCCAGGCGGATCGCGGGCAGGACCATCACGTGAAAAAATCCAGTCGAGATATCGACCCAGGCCAGCGCAGCCTCGTCCCGGACCTCGGCAAAGGCGGCGAGGTAGTTGTGCCGCCGCGCTTCCAGCAGTGTTTCCTCGGTCAATGTGCCGGGTGTCACCAGCCGTACCACGTCGCGTTTCACAACCGATTTATGGCCGCGTTTCTTCGCTTCTGCGGGGCTTTCCATCTGTTCGCAAACAGCCACGCGGAATCCTTTGCGGATCAGGTTCAGCAGATAGCCCTCTGCGGCATGAACGGGCACGCCGCACATCGGGATGTCGTCGCCGCCGTGTTTGCCGCGCTTTGTAAGCGCGATATCCAGCGCCTCTGCGGCGGCGACGGCGTCGTCAAAAAACATCTCGTAGAAGTCGCCCATGCGGTAGAACAGCAGGGCATCGGCGTAATCCGCCTTCAACTCAAGGTATTGCGCCATCATCGGCGTTGTTTTTTCGCTGCTCACCGGAACTCTCCCCTGATTGTGTGTCTGTACAAAAACAGGTCGCACAGCGAAAGGGCCGGTGTGGGCCTTCACGCTAGACGGGTTGATCTGGCGTGCTAAAAAAGACGTCGACACTCATGTGGCAGAAAGAAGTCGATCCCTTGCGCAACAAGATCGAACTACAGCTTCCCCCGGACGCCTTGTTCCTGAACCCCTGGGCCGATCCGGGGTTCAGCGTTCTGTGGCAGCCGGAGTTCATCTGGCGGCCGATGCCGCGCGCGGTGATCGAAGGCTTTGCCGCCAGCGCGCACGAGGAGATCAACCGCAAGATCACGTCGTTCCTGTCGGTGACGAAGAAGCAGAAAGTGTTTCGCGAGGCGCTGGAATTCAATGCGGTACCGGCCCTGCTGGAACAGGCGAGTTTTCGCAAATCCTATGTCATGGCGTCGGACCGTCTGCTGCTGAGTGGTGCGGCGGGAACCCGGCTGATCAATCGCTATCGTTGGGAAAACGAGGATGCCGATCCCGCGGTGGACATCACTTTGGAAGCCTTTCTGGCGGGCTGCCGAGAGGCCAATGAAGCGCGCCAGCTTCCGGTAATTTCGGACGTGTTGGATCCTGAAATGCCTTTTGCGGTCGAATGCCGTAACACGTTCAATTTCTATCACTTCCTGACCGAGGCGCTGCCGCAGCTGACCGTGCTGGACGGTTTGGCGTTTCAGGGCGACATCTATTTTCACTTTCCGAATTCCGAAGAAAAGCACCGCCCCTTCACCGAAGCTTTCGTCGAGGCGTTGTTTCCCGAATATGCCGGGCGCGTCTTTTTCGAGAGGGCACCCAAGGAATACGCGCGGGTTCTCACCGCCTATGATTTCAACGGCGGTCATGCGCAGATGCCGGAAAAGATGCTGGACGGTATCATGTCCTTCGCTCCGCCGGGTCTGGTAGAGGATGAAGACTGGCTGAACACCCGCCATAACGCGACCCTCGCCATGAACTCTGTCAGCAGCATGTTGCTGGCGTTGCGCAGCCGGGCGCTGGCCGCAATCGAAGGCGAAGAGTTTCCGCATCTGCCCAAAAGGTTCTTCGTGGGCCGAGACAGTCGGCAAAGCCGCGAAAGGCATATGGCAGGCGAAGATCTGCTGTTCGAGCACCTGAGCCTGTTCGGTTTCGAATATGTCGTTTTCGAGAACCTGCATCCGATCGAGCAGATCGCGCTGATGGCCCGTGCCGAGGTCATGATCTCGTACCATGGTGCCGGGTTTGCCAATATGCTCTTTGCCGATCCCGGCGCATATGTCATCGAAATCGGGACGTTGCAGACCGCACAGTTCCGGTGGGGCGATTTTTGGCCATTGGCGCATGCGTCGCAGTGTCGGTACATCAACTTTTTCGCTGATTTCAATACCGAAGACCCTTTGTCAGAGCCGCATTTCTCGAAGGACGGGATCGTCCCCGTTGCTTTGTCCGAACGGGCCGTGGCGCAGATCATGGCCTTTGTCGTCAGTGTCCTGGGCCATGTGCCCGAACTGAAATCCGTCGATGCCGTCGGCCGACTTGCCCGCGAACTTCTGCAGGCGGGGGCGGCGGATCGGGCGGTGGCCGTGCTGGAGAAACATGCGAAGCTGGTGATCGAGGATGTGGAGCTGTGTCTGTTGCAGGCAGATTGCCATAAGGAACTGGACGAGCCCAAGTCAGAGCTTGTCGCGCTCGACAAGGCGTTCAAAGCTGATACGGCGCGCTGGCGGACCCTGATCCGCATCATCTGGTGCGCCAACCGCGTCGAACGTCCGCAGGTCATCCGTTGGGCGCTGTCGCGGTTGAAGTCCGATTTCCCCGAACGGCATGACGCCTTTGTCAAAAATCACGAATGGGTGCGCTACGTCGCGTGATTCCGTCGCGTGCCGCGCGATTGTGCGCGGAACGTTTCATGTCTATTAGTCGTGAAAACTCCAAAGGGCCCTTTCAGTGTCAAGCAACCGTATCACCTCCGAAGAAGCACTTGCGTTCCATCTTGAGCCGAGCCCGGGCAAGTTCGAGATTACCGCGACCGTTCCGATGACATCCCAGCGGGACCTGAGCCTGGCGTATTCTCCTGGTGTGGCTGTGCCCTGCGAGGCGATCGCGCAAAACCCCGAGACGGCCTATGACTACACCAACAAGGGGAACCTCGTTGCCGTGGTCTCGAACGGGACGGCGGTGCTGGGCCTTGGAAACCTCGGCGCACTGGCATCGAAACCGGTGATGGAGGGGAAGTCGGTTCTGTTCAAGCGGTTCGCGGATGTGAACTCCATCGACATCGAACTGGACACGGAGGACACCGAAGCGTTCATAAACGCGGTGCGCCTGATGGGGCCGACCTTTGGCGGGATCAACCTTGAGGACATCAAGGCGCCCGAGTGTTTCATTATCGAACAGCGCCTCAAGGAAGAGATGGACATCCCGGTCTTCCATGACGACCAGCATGGAACTGCGGTGATCTGCGCCGCAGGATTGATCAACGCGCTGCATCTGTCGGGGAAAAAGATCGAGGACGTGCGGATCGTGCTGAACGGGGCCGGGGCCGCCGGGATCGCCTGCCTTGAACTGCTCAAGTCGATGGGTGCGCGGCACAACAACTGCATCATGTGCGATACGAAGGGCGTCATCTATCAGGGCCGCACCGAAGGCATGAACCAGTGGAAATCGGCCCATGCCGCCAATACCGAGCTGCGCACGCTGGAAGAAGCCATGAAAGGTGCGGACGTTTTCCTGGGCGTCAGCGTCAAGGGTGCCGTGACGCCCGCGATGGTCGAAAGCATGGCGGACAACCCGGTGATCTTTGCCATGGCCAACCCTGATCCCGAGATCACGCCGGAAGAAGCCCACGCCGTGCGTATGGATGCCATCGTGGCCACGGGCCGGAGCGATTATCCGAACCAGGTGAACAACGTCCTTGGCTTTCCCTACCTGTTTCGAGGGGCGCTGGACATTCACGCCCGCGCCATCAACGACGAGATGAAGATCGCCTGCGCCCATGCGCTGGCCAACCTCGCCCGCGAGGACGTGCCCGATGAAGTGGCGGTCGCCTATGGCAAGACGCTGACCTTTGGCCGCGACTACATCATTCCGACACCCTTCGATCCGCGTCTGATCCACCGGATCCCGCCTGCTGTCGCGCGGGCCGGAATGGATACCGGCGCAGCGCGGCGGCCCATCATCGACATGGACGCCTACGAGTTGAACCTCAAATCCCGGATGGACCCGACGGCGAACATACTGAGGGGCATCAATGCGCGGGCACGCAACAACCAGGCGCGGATGATCTTTGCCGAAGGCGACGACCCGCGGGTGCTGCGGGCGGCAGTGATGTACCAGCGCGCCGGACTGGGCAAGGCGCTGGTCGTGGGCCGGGAGGCCGACGTCAAGGCCAAGCTGCAGGCGGCGGGCATGGAGGACGCGGTGCGCGAACTGGAAGTCGTGAACGCGGCCAATACGCAGCATTTGGATACCTACAAGGATTTCCTTTACCAGCGGCTGCAGCGCCGGGGATTCGACAACAAGGACATTCACCGGCTCGCGGCGCGGGATCGTCACGTATTCGGCGCGCTGATGCTGGCGCATGGGCACGGCGACGGGCTGGTCACTGGCGTTACCCGAAAATCGGCGCATGTGCTTGAACGTCTGAACCACGTGTTCGAGGCAAACGCCGAACACGGCGCCGCCGGTTTTACCGCGCTGCTGCACAAGGGACGGATTGTTTTCATTGCCGACACGCTGGTCCACGAATGGCCGGACGAGACCGACCTTGCCAATATCGCGGAAAGCGGTGCAACGGTGGCGCGGCACATGGGGCTGGAGCCTCGGGTGGCCTTTGTCAGCTTCTCGACCTTCGGCTATCCGGTCTCTGAAAGGGCGGAAAAGATGCACCTCGCCCCCGAGATCCTGGACGCGCGGGGTGTCGATTTCGAGTACGAAGGCGAGATGACCGTCGATGTCGCGCTGAACGCCAACGCTCAAAAGCAATATCCGTTTTCGCGTCTGACCGGCCCTGCGAACATCCTGATCGTGCCTGCGCGCCATTCGGCCAGTATCTCGGTCAAGCTGATGCAGGAGATGGCAGGCGCCACGGTGATCGGGCCGATCCTGACAGGCTTGGACAAGAGCATTCAGATCTGCTCGACCACTTCCACGGCAAATGACATCCTGAACATGGCGATCCTCGCGGCCTGCAAGGTTGGCGAATGATCTGGAACCTCGGGTCGATCAATGCAGACAACTTCTACCGTCTGCCGCATCTGCCCGGACCAGGTGAGACGATCGCTGCGACCGACCTTCGTCAGGGCCTGGGCGGCAAGGGCGCGAACATGTCCGTGGCGGCCGCGCGGGCGGCGGCGCGGGTGATGCACATCGGCGCCGTGGGGCAGGACGGGACCTGGGCGCTGCAGCGGTTGCTGGAATACGGTGTGGAAACCGCGCATATCACCGTGATCGACACGACGACGGGTCATGCGAATATTCACATTGATGCGGATGGAGAGAACAACATCGTTCTGTTTCCCGGTGCCAATCACATGGTCACAGACCAGATGATCGGCGCGGCCCTGGCCGAGGCGTCGCCGGGGGATTTCCTGTTGATGCAGAACGAAACTTTGGGCCAACCCTTTGCCGCCGAAACCGCCAAGCTTCTGGGAATGCGCGTCGCCTATGCTGCGGCGCCCTTCCGAGCCGACAGCGTGACCCGGCTGATGGACAAGGTCGACCTGTTGATTCTGAACGCGGTGGAGGCACAACAGCTGGAGGACGCCACGGGAATAGCTCTGGGCGATCTGCCGATTGCAGATATCGTCGTAACCCTTGGCGCGGATGGATGCCGCTGGATTTCGGCAACCAATGAGGCCGAGCGCAGCTTTGCCGCTTTCCGGAGCGATGTGGTGGACACCACAGGCGCGGGGGACACTTTCACCGGATACCTCGTCGCGGGGTTGGACCGCGGGATGAAGATGCCGGAGGCGATAGAACTGGCGCAAAAGGCCGGTGCACTGATGGTCGCACGGCAGGGCACCGCCGACGTGATCCCAGATCTAAAGGATGTCCTGGATCACGATTTCGGGCAGGGCGCCTAGCCGACGAAAGGCGCGTTGCTGCCCCAGAGTTCCTTTACCCGCTGGTCCCTGCCGCAGCCGTTGCGATAGCGTTTGTAGGCGACGGATTTCTTGACGCCGATGCCGACGCTGCTGAAGGCCAGCCGGTCGCTGCTCTTGTAATAGTCCTGATGGTAGTCCCCGGCAGGATAGAAGGGCACGTCACCGAGCACCGGTGTCACAACATTCTGACCCAACGCGGCTTGCGCTTCGGCCTTGGCTTTCTCCGCCGCTGCCTTTTGCTGTGGCCCGTCAGCAAAGATTGCGGTGCGGTAACTGTTGCCGCGATCGCAGAACTGACCGCCCGCATCTGTCGGGTCGATGGAGCGGAAGAACAGGTTCAGCAGGCTGTCCACGCTCACCACGTCAGGGTCGAACCTGATCTGCACGGCTTCGTAGTGACCGGTGCCGCCGGCAGTGACCTGTTCGTAGGTGGGATTCTCAACCGTGCCGCCCGCAAAGCCCGAGATTGCTTCTTTCACACCGCGCACCGATTCAAAATCGGCCTCGACGCACCAGAAACAGCCGCCCGCGACGGTCAGTGTCCGGGTCTCGGCGGCCCGGGCCGTGCCGGATTGCACCACCAGGCCGACGGCGATCAATGCGCCAAGCGCCAGTGCCTTCAGCTGTGTCAGTCGCTTCATGGTCATCTCCCTCGTCCATCGTGTTGAAACGATGCTGGACCCGCACCGGGACGAGTACAAGCAGGGATCGGTCAATGTCACGGTGTGGTGAAAGCGCGTGAGGCTGGCGTTTTTGCACCCTCGCGGGTGTCTGTGGTGGTTTCGAAAAGCGCCTGTCGGAACAACCGCAGTGCCGGTGCCGGGTCCTCCTCTGACCGGGTCATGATGCCGACGGGTCCGGACATGCTGTCGGTTTCGATGGGCAGGGCCGTCATTCGCCCCGCCGCGATGTCACGCGCAACAACCCCTTGGCTGATGATCCAGACCGCCTGCGCCGAACCCAGCGTCATGGCGCGGGCGAAGGCAGTTGAAACAGTCTCTATATAACGCGGAAAGATCCCTATGCCCCGTTCTATCATGAAGCGGTCGACCAGAGGCCGGATTGCGGCGTTTGGCGGCGGGTAAAGCACGCGATACGCCGCCAGTGCCCCGGCGTCGTTTATCTCGGCTGCCGGATGACCGGTGGCCGCGGCAAATATCACGCGTTCCGAGTAGAGATGCGTGAAGTTGAGACCGGTCATCCGGTCAGTAGGCCCCATGCGCCCGATCACGAGGTCGAAATCCGCGGCGCGCAACCCATCGGTCAGGGTGGTCACGGGTCCTTCGACCACGGTAACGGGCGTGGAGGGGGCCAGGGTTTCGAACCGCAGGATCACATCCGGCAGCAAGTCTGCGGAAACAGAGGGCAGCGTGCCGATTCGCAGCGGGGCCGCGCGCCCCGCGCTGAGCGCATCGAGGCTGGTCAGCCCATGACTGACGGCTGCCAGCCCCTGCTCTGCGAACTGACGGAACACGGCCCCCTCCCGGGTCAGGGAGATGCCTCCGCGTCCCCGGTGCATGAGGGTGGTGCCCAATATGTTTTCAAGATCGGCGAGGGTCTTGGACAAGGTTGACTGGGTCAGGAACATCCGTTCCGCCGCGGCCTTGAGGCTGCCGCAGCGCACCGTTTCTACAAACGCCGCGAGGTGGCGCATCTTGATCTGTCGGGTGCGGTTAAGTTCCATAATGGAAAGTATAACGCCAGTTTTATCATTTTGAATGCGTCTTTTGGCAGTCTATACCGCTGGTGAAGAGTTGGAGAAGACCATGCAAGACAGACACGAAACCGGTATGAAGACACGCCGCCAGGTGTTGGGCGATGCGCATGTGGACCGGGCAGAGGCGGCCAAGGTCGATTTCGACGCGCCGTTTCAGACGCTGATTACCGAAGGGGCCTGGGGCACGGTCTGGGCGGACGATACGATTACCCACAGAGAGCGGTCGATGCTGACACTGGCGCTGCTGGCGGCGATGGGCAATTTCGAGGAGATCCCGATGCATATCCGCGCCAGCCGCAACACCGGTGCAGAACCGCGTGATGTTCTGCAGGCGTTCATGCACGTGGCGATCTATGCTGGCGTGCCCAAGGCAAACCATGCCATCAAGCTGGCCAAGCAGACCTACGCCGAACTGGGAGTCGACCTATGAACACCGGACGCAAGCCCACCACCGGCGGTTTTGTCCCCCGCGACCGCAGCTGGCAGCCAGACGCGCTGACACCGGCCTACAAGACCAGCGTGAAGCGCAGTCCGCAGGCGGCGCTGCTGTCTTTTCCAACCACGCTGAGCGAAGAAACCTCGCCGGTTTTCGGCCATGGCATGCTCGGGGCGCTGGACAATGATCTGATCCATAATTTTGCCCAGTCCGGGCAAAGCGCGATCGGCCCGCGCATCATCGTGCATGGCCGTGTCCTGGACGAGATGGGCCGCCCGGTGCCCGGTGCATTGCTGGAATTCTGGCAGGCCAATGCCGGCGGGCGCTATCGGCACAAGAAGGAAAAGTATCAGGCGGCACTGGACCCCAACTTCGGCGGCTGCGGGCGGACGATCACAGGGGAAGACGGGTCTTACGAATTTCGCACGGTGATGCCGGGACCATATCCCTGGCCCAACGGCATGAACGACTGGCGTCCGGCGCATATTCACTTTTCGGTCTTCGGTCACGGGTTCGCCCAGCGGCTGATCACGCAGATGTACTTCGAGGGCGATCCGCTCATCCCGCTTTGCCCCATCGTGGGTGTTCTGAAATCGCAGGAGGCCATCGACCAGCTGACCGCGCCGCTGGACATGCACCGCACGGTGCCGATGGACGCGCGCGCCTATAAATTCGACATCGTCTTGCGCGGACGGCGGCAAACCTATTTCGAAAACCGGGTGGAGGGGCTTTGACCATGGGACAGAAACTCGATTACCTTAGGGAAAGCCCCAGCCAGACCGCAGGACCCTATGTGCATATCGGCTGCACGCCGAATTTCACGGGGATCGCGGTTTATGGCGGTGATCTGGGAACAGCCATGAAGACCGGTCCCGTCCAGGGACAGGAAATCGTGATCAAGGGGACGGTCTTTGACGGCACCGGCACACCGTTGCGCGACGCGATGATCGAAATCTGGCAGCCCGACGCGGCGGGACTGTTCCCCTCTGCCAATGAAACGCGCGGCAAGGCAGACCCGAATTTTTCCGGCTGGGGGCGGTCCCCGGGCGACATGGAGACCGGCCAATTCACCTTTGACACGGTGAAGCCCGGCGCGGTTCCGATGCCGGATGGCCGCCTGCAGGCGCCACATATCACGGCCTGGATCGTCGCGCGGGGCATCAACATCGGTCTGCACACGCGCATCTACTTCGAAGACGAGACGGAAGCGAATGCCGCGGACCCGCTGCTCAGCGGGATCGAACATCAGAACCGTGTGTCGACCCTGCTCGCCAAAAGGGAAGCGGAGGGCGTCTATCGTTTTGACATTCACCTGCAGGGCCCGAAAGAAACCATATTCTTCGATATCTGAGGCATCTGCATGACCCAACCCTGTATTATCTGCGTCGCCATCACCGGGTCTGTTCCGACCAAGGCGGACAACCCTTCGGTCCCTGTGACGGTCTCTGAACAGATCGAAAGCACGCAAGAGGCCTTTGAGGCTGGCGCGACCATCGCCCATTGCCACGTGCGCAACGATGACGAGACCCCGACCAGCGACCCGGACCGGTTCGCGGCATTGAAAGAGGGGCTGGAAAAGCACTGTCCCGGCATGATCGTGCAGCTATCGACAGGTGGACGGTCGGGTGCGGGGCAGGCGCGGGGCGGAATGCTTTCTCTGCGGCCCGACATGGCGTCACTGTCGGTCGGGTCGAACAACTTCCCCACGCGCGTCTACGAGAATCCGCCGGACCTGGTGGAATGGCTGGCCGACCAGATGATCGTCCATGACGTCAAACCGGAGATCGAGGCCTTTGACCTCAGCCACATCTTTCGTGCCGCCGAAATGCACCGCAAGGGACAGATCAAGGAACTGCCCTATGTCCAGTTCGTGATGGGGGTGAAGAACGCGATGCCGGTGGACCGGGAGGTATTCGATTTCTACCTGAAAACCGTCAAGCGGCTGTTCGGTGCGGATGCGCCGTGGTGTGCCGCCGGAATCGGCCCGAACCAGATTGTCCTGAACGACTGGGCCATCGCCAGCGGCGGCCATGCCCGTACCGGCCTGGAAGACAACATCCGGCTGGATCGGCACACGCTGGCACCGTCGAATGCCGCGCTGGTCAGACGCACGGCTGAAATCTGCGAAAAATACGAACGCCCCGTCGCCACCTGGCAGGACGCCCGCCAGATCCTTGGCCTGCGCCAGACCATCTGACCAGCCGTGTGGGCGGCGCACGACCGCCCGCTTCTTTATGCCAAAAATACCTCAATCCGACATCGGCGATCAGGTGCGGCGGGCCGATCAAAGGGCAGGTCGGCCCGTGACGCCCTGATGAGAGACCTGTCAGGGGCGGCCTGACATGGGCGCTTCTTGCATCGACGTGATACACGCGTTTACATCCGGGTCCGGGCGGTCGGACCGCCGTATCCAGAGGGAGGAACGATGTGAACAAGGTTGCAGTCGTCACGGGTGCCGCAGGTGGCATGGGGCGCGCTATCGTGGCGCAATTGCTGGGCGACGGGTTTCGTGTCGTCGGCCTGGACATTGACGAGGCTGGCCTGATGGACATGGCGACCGACGGCTTTCTCGGCATCAAGACCGATATGACGGATCCCGCCTCCATCGGTCGGGCCTTTGCCGACATTGCCGACGGCCACGGCGGCATCGACGCCCTGGTGAACAATGCCGGCACCTGCTTCATGTCCGAATTTCCCGACATTCCCGAGGACGAATTCGAGAAACAGATGGCGCTGAATTTCTCCGGTGCGTTCCACTGCTGTCAGGCGGCAATCAAGTTGATGCAGGGCCGCCCGGGTGTGCGCAAGATCGTCAATATCTCTTCCAACGGGGCCTATAATTTCGACGCTTTCGACCCGCCGCATTACCGCGCATCCAAGGCCGCGCTCGACACCCTGACCAAGGATCTGGCGCGGCGCTACGCGACCGAAAAGATCGCGGTGAATTCCATCGCGCCCGCCATGACGGAAACGCCGCTGTTCAACGTGGTCAGCAAAGAGGTGCTGGCAGAGGCGATTTCCCAGATGCCGCATGGACGGGCGATGCAACCGTCCGAGATCGCCGCCTGGGTCGGGTTCCTGATTTCGCCTGCCGGGGACGTCTCCAGCGGCAATGTCATCATTCTGAACCAGGGAAGAGACGTGCGTTAGGCTCTATTCGAACCAATTCGGCGCCTTGCGCAGGTCCGGCCATTGCTCGGGGCTGTGCCCATAGATCACCAATGCGTCACGCGCGCGCGCAAGCGCCATCAGGCGGTCCCCGTGAAAGATCGCCTGTTCCTCGTCCCAGGAGCCCGCGAATTTCTCGTCGATCTCCGACGCCCGACTGATCGCGTCCGATGTCAGCAGCACCCAGCCGGTTTCGGGCAGCTCAACCATAAACGCCAGCTGCCCCGGTGCGTGCCCGGGACAATGCAGCACCTCGAACCCCGGGCCAAGCAGCATATCCGACCGGACCAGCCGATAGTCCCTGTCCGGCCAGTCCATCGCCTGTTTCCCGGACCAGTAGAGCGGTCTGGGCAGGGCCCGTTCGGCAGCCGACATCAGGATCGGCGCATGGGGATAGCCTGCCATGTCGCCCACGTGGTCGATATGGGTATGGCTCTGGATCATCAGGGTGATGTCCGATTTCTTCAGCCCCAGTTTCGCAAGCTGCGGGCCGGGCAGGTTTTCTTCGGTCACAGACAGAACGCGCCCGAAGCTGCCCAGATCGTCCTCCGCCGTCGCCGCCTCTGCGTCGATGGCGTACTTCCGGGGAAACCCCGTGTCGATCAGGACCACTTCGTTCGCGTCGGTCTGGATGACAAAACCGCAGATGCCGATGGTGCGGGGGCCTGCGTGAACCTCGAAGAGACCGTAATCAAGCACGGCCAGACGTTTCGGTTTGCCTCGGAGCGTGATCGGTTTATCCATGTTCGCGATTAGCCAGGGGCGGCGCATGAAAGTCAAGATTCACACATTGTTTCAGTACCTGCTGGAAACCACCGATGCGGAGCCGGAGGCCATCGTCGGCTTTTCCCTTTCCGGATCTCCGGTGCTGGGCGACTATCTGGACGCGCTGGATCCGAAGCTGTCGCTGGATTGGAACAACCGTGATTTCAGGGGTCTGCCAGAACTGCGGTCTCATGTTCTGTCGCAGGCCGGGCTTCACGGCCGGTGCCGAACCGAGGACGTGCTGATCACCGCCGGTGCGGCGGAGGCCAACTACCTTGCGATCATGCAGCTGCTTCAGCCCGGAGACGAGATCGTCATCGAAACCCCTGGCTGGCCGCAGGCCGAGGTTCTGGCCAAGGCGATCGGCGCGAAAATCGTCAAGGTGACGCGCCAGGAAAGCGACGGCTGGCACCTGCCGCTCGACCGTCTGCGCGATGCTGTATCCGAACGGACGCGGATGATCTTTGTCACCAACCCGAACAATCCGACGGGCGACCTTTTGTCCGCGGCCCAGCTGGATGAACTGGTGGACATCGCGTCCGGTGTCGGTGCCTGGCTGCTGGTGGACGAAGTTTATGCGGGGTTGGAATGGGACGGACCCCGCGCGCCATCGGTTGCGGGGCTGTACGAAAAGGGGATCACCACCGGGTCGGTCAGCAAGGCGCTGGGCCTGCAGGGGTTGCGCACGGGCTGGATGATTTGCCGGGATGCGGCATTGATCATGGATGCCGTGATTCTGCGCGAAAACAGCTCGGAGATCATGAACATCATGGGAGAGGTGATTGCCGAAATCGCGCTCAGGCCGGCGCGGTACCAGCCCGCGATGAAGAAGGCACGCAAAGAAGGTGCGGCGAACCTCGCGGAAATGAATGCCTGGGTGGACTCGCAGCCGGGTCTGACCTGGGTGCCGCCAAGGGCCGGTCTTATAGGGCTGGCGCGCTTGCCCGCCGGGATCGACAGCGATTCCTTCGCGCGGCTACTGCTGCAAGAGCCATACCGCACCTTCCTGTTGCCGGGCAGCGCCTACGATCAACCAGACCATATCCGACTGGGCGTAGGGGGCGGCGCCGAGGTCAATCTGCACAAGGGTTTGGACCGGGTTGGAGAAGCATTGAAAAATTGGGGAGCCTCATAGGCCGAACATAGCAGGATTTTGGCATCGTCGCCCATAGGACGGCCTGCCGGTAACCCGTCAGCGCCGTCCGGCGTGTTTTTCGGTGGTTATCTGACAAACACCCGGCCCAGTCTTCGGATCGTGGCCATCAGCCGCCAGGACCTGCTTGTCCGCATGGCTTCCTGTTCTGTCAGATGGTAGTGTACGATACCCTGTGCGTGACCCAATGCATGCTGCATCTGCGTCAGTTCCACCTCCAGGGCGTTGATGCGTCGGGCTTGTTCTTCCACTTCGGCTTCCCTATCGATGAGAGCGGCGGTAATATATGCCAGTTCCCGGTAACAGGTCATCAGCGCGGGTTCGGTATCCGAAAAACGCGGCTCATTCGCGTCCTTTTCGGTGCGGGGGGTATTCATGATTTAGGGCCAAATACTCGTTAAACTTGTACATCAACGAGAAATACCAACCTTTGGTTGCCCGGTCCAGAGGGCGGGCATGGCCTAAGTCAAACAAAGCTGCGGACAGTTCGGATCGCGCCGTCCAAGGCCTTGCCTTCGGCGTCCTGCAGGGCGGCTTCCCGCAGGCGGTTCATCCACTCCGCGGCATCCTTGCGCCCCCTCAAAAGGGCGGCTGCATTCATGACCGTCGCAAACTTCGTCAGGCCACGAGCGTGGGTGTCGGAGTATCCCTTGATCAGCCGCCGGTTCTTGAGCAGCTCGACGCTCAGAGCGTAGTCTTCGCCCAGCGGGGCAAGGCTGTCCTCCAGCCATTGGGCCATATGTGCGGTCTCTACCTCGTGCCTGCGGGTCTTCATGCGATACCCCTTCAGACCACCCAGAACGTGCAGCATCACGAAGGACCGCAGGGAGTGCGTGCGCAAGCGTCGACCCTTGTTGAAAATGCGGTCCACCAGCGCCATGCGTTTGGGGTTGGCCTCCCACCTGGCACCGATCCGCGCGGGAAGCAGGCTCACGATCTCTTCGGCGCGCGGATGGAAGAATTCGGTCAGCTCCAGCAGCTGATCGTCCGTTGCGCCCATTTCGGCCTGGATACGCGCCATTCGGGGGGCCCGGGTCTTGAGGTCGGCGACACGAATGATGTCGTCGTAGGCCATGGCATTGGCAATATATTTCGCGGCCGTTGCACTGAGCAGCCAGTTCTCATTCGCGTTGTCCACGGCGACGATCCGGTCGAGATGCGTCAAATAGGTTTCACCATAAGCGCAGTCCTGAAAATCGACCACCTTCATCAAGCCTTTGGCCGCCATGTCCGCTACAGGTTCCGGCAGGGATTTGGCCCGGTGCAGAAGCGCGTTCCAACGCTCGATCTCTTGCGGTGGCCCGGTCAGCTCGGTGACGTCCTGCCTTGGGTTGGTGCCGCTTTGCTGCACGGGCCCGGTGAGTTCTGGCGCTTTGCCCTTCTGAGGTCGTTCGGCGGTGTCGGCACCGTTCTGGGGGGCGTCGTAGCCTGCGGCAAAAGCCTTCAGCGAGGTGTCGACAGCTTTTCCCCCGGCGCGGATCGCGTCCTCGAAAGCTTCCCGTGGGAAGGGCAACGCGCCCGATCCCGCCAAGGCGCCGAACAGGCTGGACGAGATCACGGACCCTTGCGCCACAGCCAGTCCGTCCATGTCCGCGAGGATCAGTTTCTGCGATGCCATCTCGGCAGCGGCGCGGACCTCGTCGGCGTCCGCGATGCCGTCGCCGGGGGTCATCTTCTCTGACACGGCCAGGGCACGGTGGGTCGAACCGATCAGCGTGGTCCGGTCCGGCGTCACGAAACCGCGCATCACCGCACGTCCCACCTCCATCATCTCTGCGGCGATCAGAACATCGACGTCGCCCCCGGCAGGGGCCAAGGCAAAAACAGGCTCTAATTCAGATTTTTTCGCCATTTCCACGTAGTAGATCGTGGCCCCGGTGCGCTGGGCGACCCCCGCGACAGACGTGGCCTGACACGCGTACCCTTGTGATCGCGCCAGCGCCTCGATCCAGTTGGTCAGCACGCCACCGCCCTGACCGCCGACCGCCATGACGGCCAGCTTGATGATCCCCCCCAAGTGTGGGTCGGGTGTCTTTTGTTGAAGGACCATGTTCATGTCGGTGCCCCCGTCAGGCGAAGGCGTCTGGCATCGCGTCGCGCCTGCAGCCAGGAGATGACCCTGCCCCGAAAGCCGGCGCGCCAACGTTCGAAGCCGCCGGGGTTGTGCACCACGTCGGCGCGGTAGAAAGACGGGCAAAGCACAGCGGCATCTGCTACCTCGCCACAGTTGCCGCAGCCGACGCAGGTTTGGTCGATATGCGCGACGGGATCATCGCGCAACGGATCGTCGAGCCGTTTCAGCGACAGTGACGGGCAACCGGACAGGCGAATGCAGGCGTGGTCCCCGGTGCAAATGTCACTGTCCACGCCGAACCGGGGCACATCGACGCGGCGGCCTTCGCCGATGGCCTTGTTGCGCAACGGTTTTTCGCGCCGCTGTTTGTTCAGCATACATTCGGACGATGCGACGATGACCTTCGGTCCCTTGAAATCGGTGGTCAGCGCCTCGCGCAGGGTGTCGCGCACCTTGCCTACGTCATAGGTGTGGTCGATCTGCCTGATCCATTCAACGCCGACGCCTTTTAGCGCGCCGGAGATCGGGTTGTTGGTGGCCTTCGTATCGTTGTGTGCACGGGATGACAGCACGTCCTGCCCGCCGGTCGCGGCGGAATAGTAGTTGTCCACGATCACGACCACATTGTCGGATTTGTTGAACACCATGTTCCCGATCGAGGACGACAGCCCGTTGTGCCAAAAGCCACCGTCACCCAGCATGGAGATCGCCCTGCGTTCACCGCCCCCGTCGAAAGCGGCATTGGATGCCGGACCAAGCCCGTAGCCCATCGTCGCGCCGCCGATTTCAAACGGCGGCAGCGACCCGAACAGGTGGCAGCCGATGTCGCCGGTGATCTGGTGCTTGCCCAATTCCTGTTCAACCAGCTTCATCCCCGCAAAAATGGGCCGTTCCGGACAACCGGTGCAAAAACCGGGGGGCCGGATCGGTACCGTCTTGCTCAGGTCCGGGATCTTGGGTTCTTCGGCATTCGGTGCGCGGACCTTTCCCGGCAACATGTCGGGCGCTGCGGCTTTGAGGAATCCGGTCACGCCGTCCAGCATGACCTGCCCGGTGTATTCGCCCGCCATCGGCAGTACGTCCTTGCCATACAGCTTCAGGCGGCGCCCTGCCTTGTACAGGAATGAGCCGAGATGCTGTTCGATATGTTCGGGCTGCCCTTCCTCGACGACCAGAACATGGTCCTTGCCTTCGCAAAAATCGTCGAATTCGTCTTTGACAAGGGGATATGTGACGTTCAGGCAATAGATCGGCACGTCGGTCCGGCCAAAGAGATCAGCCAGCCCCAGGCGTTGCAGCGCCCTGATCAGGCCGTTGTACATGCCGCCCTGCACAACGATGCCGATCTTGGCGTCCTTCGGGCCGAAGTGTTCGTTCAGCTTGTTTTCCACGATGAACTTTTCCGCCGCGGGCCAGCGGTTCTTGATCTTGTCCTGTTCGTGCATGTAGCTCATCGGCGGCAGGACGACGCGGTTGAAATCCGATTGCGGGTTCGCGATGGCCTGTTTCACCGTCAGCGGGGGCGGGACGTTGTCCTTGGTTTCAAAGCTGCCGGTGACGTGACAGGACCGGATCCGCACCATCAGCATGACGGGGGTGTTCGATGCCTCGCTCAGCTCGAACCCGTCTTTGACCGCCTTGGTGATGCTGGGCAGGTTGGGGCGCGGGTCCAGCATCCAGAACTGCGACTTCATGGCAAAGGCATGCGATCGTTCCTGCATGATGGAGGACCCTTCGCCATAATCCTCTCCGACGATCACCAGCGCGCCGCCGTTCACGCCGGACGAACACAGGTTGGCCAAGGCATCTGACGCGACATTGACGCCGACCGGACCCTTGAATGTCACCGCGCCGCGGATCGGGTAGTGGACCGATGCCGCCAGCATCGCGGCGGCGGCCGCTTCGGAGGCGTTGGCCTCGAACCGCACACCGAGTTCGGCCATCAGTTCCTCCGCGTCGGCCAGAACGTCCATCAGGTGAGAGATCGGCGCGCCCTGATAGCCGCCCACGTATCCGACGCCGTTTTCCAGCAGCGCCTTGGTGATCGCAAGGATTCCCTCACCGGTAAAAACATCACCGTTGCCTTTGCGCAGGTGTTCTACTTCCGCCTTGAAGGATCGTTCAGCCATCGAAGTACCCTCTTAAAAGTCGTGTTTCCGTATGTTGCGCAGCATGGTCTGGAGCGTGGCGACAAAGTTGCGCTGCTCGGCCGGGCTGATCCCCTTGAACATCGCCTCATAAGAGGCGGACATATGGGGCCATAGCCTGTCGTAGGCTTCGCGTCCCGCGTCCGTCAGGAACACCCGTGTGGCGCGGCTGTCTTTCTCGTCCGTCTCGCGGCGGACCAGGCCGGAGACTGCCAGCGCGTCCAGGGCGCGGCTGAGTGTCGATTGTTGCACGACGGCATAGACCGCAAGTTCGCGGATTAGAATTCCGTCAATGACGGACAGCACCGCCAGAGACCGCATCTGCGGGGTCGTCAGCCCCAGTTCCGCCATTTCGGATGAAAGGGAGGCATTGTATCGGCCAATTATGCGATTCATCAGGTAGGGGGCGAAATTCTCCAGACCCATTTCACCCAGTCGGAGCGCGTCCTTTTCCGTGTCCTGTTGCTTCATGCGCCCAGACCTTTCGCAATGTTGAAGCCCGAACCGCCGCCCAGGCCGGGACCGGGATGGGTCGATGCACCGATATGGTACAACCCCTTGATCGGCGTGGCGTTGTTAGACTGCGTGGCGTAGGGGCGCCAGACAAAGAACTGGTCGATTGTGCAGGCACCGCCATAGGGGTCGCCGCCAACGAGGTTGATGTTCATGCCTTCAAGATCCGCAGGGGAATAGGCCCTGCGTTCGAGCCGGATGGCATCCCAGTTCTGGATGTGTCGTTTCAGGATGCCTTCGATGCGGTCGGCGTAGGCTTCACGCATGGTCTCGGTCCAGTCGGGGGTGGTGTCGATCTCTGCCGCCGCGTCGCCCTTGATCACGCGGGGCGCATCGGGGATTTGCAGCCACAGGATGGCCTTGCCCTCGGGGCAGCGGGTCGGGTCCAGCCGGTGAGGTTGCCCGACGCAGATCGTTGGCGTTTCCGGCAACATGCCCCGTTCCGCCTCGTTGCTGGACTTGGACACTGAATCTATCCCGTCAGCGAGGTGGATCAGCGCGACATCCTCCAGCCCTTCGGCATCCCATTCTATGGGTCCGTCAAGCGCATAGTGGAGCTGGAAATTGCCCCGGCCATGTCGAAACTTCTTTGTCGGTTCGGGCAGTGTTTCCGCCTTGAGCAGATCGCCGTAAAGCTGGCCGGGCGCCGTGCTGGCGATCACATTGCGGGCCAACAGTTCCTCGCCTTGCATGGTGCGCACACCGATGGCCTTGCCGCCCTCTGTAAGGATGCTGGCGGCCTCCACCCCGGTGCGGACTTCGCCGCCATTCGCCTTTATCAGAGACAAGAATGCGGCAGCGGCCTGTCCCGCGCCGCCCTTGACCACGGGCGCGCCCGCGGCCTCCAGCGCAAATGCGATCACGCGGGTCATCTGACCGCTGTAGCTGGCTTCGGGCGTCAGGCCGACGTGCAGCACCCACGGCGCCCAGAGAGCCTGCACATCGGCGCTTTGATAGCGCGTCTCAAGCCAGCCGCGGGTCGGCTCCAACGCTTCCCCGAACCAGGTCTTGAGCGGGCCAAGACCCCGCTTCCATGCCTGTTTTGCCAGTAACAGAGCCGTTTTTCCGGACCAGAGCGGTTGACCCAGAAGGGCGAACAGGAACGCTGCGTCCTCTTCGACCTTTCCCACATCCGCGCCATGTTGATCACCATCACCTGCGCCACGGCTGTTGAAGGTCCTGATGTTGCTGTCGCGGTCCATTGTGAGGGTCAGCGCGCTGCCGTCCGGCCTGAGAACGGCGGTCGGGTGCGAGATATGGCAGAACTCCAGCCCGTGGTTTGCCAGGTCTTCGCCCAGTGCGCCATAGGCTGGCCCGGTCAGGAACAGAACGAATGTCGCCGCCATGACATCGTGATGATACCCCGGCAGCGTGACCTGATCGGAGGTGAACATGCAGCCCCCGATCCGGTCTTCGCGTTCGATCATCAACACACTGTCGCCTTTCCGCGACAGCATGGCCGCCGCGACCAGGGCGTTGATACCCGATCCGATGATCAGATGATCGACCGTCGCCACCCCTTAACCCTTGGGTACAAGTGCCAGCGCACGGATCGGGCTGCCTGTGCCGTTTTCGATCTTCAGTGGCGCAGCGATCAGCACGGCGCCCTTTGCCGGCAGCTTGGACAGGTTGGCCAGGGATGCGAGGCCAAAACAATTGTCCCGGTGCAGAAAGTTATGCGCGGGGAAGGGCGGTTCCATCCCGCCGGCCTGGCCGGCATCGGTGCCGATGCACTGGGTTCCCCAGCCGACAATCTTCTTGCCCAGCAGATATTCGATCGCTTCCGGGGTCGGGCCGGGGCTGTGCGGGCCATTTTCGTCGGCGTTGAGGAATCTCCCCTCGTCATCCGCGCGCGAATCCCAATCGGTGCGCATCACGACCCATTCGCCTTCCTTGATCTCTCCGTGCTCTTTTTCCCATTCCTTGATATGGTCGGCGGTCAGAAGGAAATCCTCGTCCTCGGCCGCTTCCTTGGAGCAGTCGATCACGTTGACCGGCGCGATCAGGCGCTGGACGTCCAGTTTGTCGGTATAGCCGTCCGCGTGGTCCTTGCCTGTGACCCAATGGTGCGGAGCATCGAAGTGGGTGCCCGTATGTTCACCCAGCACCATCCAGTTCCAGGCAAAGAACGGGCCGTCGTCGTCATACTCCGAAATCTTGTGAATTTCGACTTTTGGCGTGTTCTTGGCAAAGTCCGGCGGCAGTTGCAGAATGGGTGTGTTGGGCCCCAGAATGCCGGTGCAATCCACCACCTCGACACCGCCAGAGGCCAGCATCGCCCCTAGGTTGCTTACAACATCAGTTGCATTCATTTGATCGTCTCCCTGGATCTGCGTGATTGGCTTCACGCTATAGTAGATGAATCAATGCTAGACAAAATTACATGCGTTTGCAATTATCTTGTTCAAGGAGCGCAGACCAAATGGCTGAGAATCCCGACGCGATTATCATAGGGGCTGGTCACAACAGTCTCGCTTGCGCGTGCCACCTCGCGGCGCGCGGCTGGAAGGTTGCGGTCTATGAACAGAACGCGGTGCCCGGCGGTGCGGTCAAGACAGGAGAGTACACGTTGCCGGGCTTTCGCCACGACTGGGCGGCGATGAACCTGTCGCTGTTCGCGGGGTCAGCGTTTCACCAGCAACATGGGGCCGAACTGGCGAAACACGGGCTTTCCTTTGCACCGACCGCCAACCCCTTTGCCAGTCTCTTTCCCGATGGGCGCTGGCTGGGTGTGTCGAACGACGCGGCGCTGACCACCGCGCGGATACGCGGTTTTTCCCAGGCGGATGCAGAGGCATGGAAGCGCCTGACCGAGAGCTTTCCAGCCGATGCCGAAGCGATCCTTGGCGTGCTGGGCAGTCCGATGAACATGCGGGCGCTGGGCATGCTCATGGGCAAGACCATGTGGAAGCGCGGCAGCCCCGGCGCGCTGGACCTCGCGCGGTTCCTGATGACGTCGCCCCGGGCCTGGCTGGACCAGACCTTCGAACACGATCAGGTCAAGGCGACGCTGGCGGCATGGGGGATGCATCTTGATTTCGCCCCTGACATCGCGGGCGGCGCGGTGTTCCCCTACCTTGAGGCGATGGCCGGTCAGGCGTTTGGCATGGTGCTGGGACAAGGCGGTGCAGACACGATTACCGGTGCCATGATCTCGATGATAGAGGCGCGAGGCGGGTCAGTCACCTGCGGTGCTGAGGTCCGTCATATCGAACAGGCAGGGGGGCGTGCGATTGGCGTCGTGCTGGCTGACGAGACAGTGGTGCGCGCCGAAAAGGCGGTGATCGCCAATGTCTCGCCAGCGGGGTTGCTCAGGCTGACGGGCGGGACGGGCGATCCACGCCACGAACGGGCGATGGAGACGTTCCAGCACGCGCCGGGTACGATGATGATCCATCTGGCTTTGGATCAATTGCCGGAGTGGCCTGCGCCCGAGCTGAAACGATTTGCCTATGTGCATCTGGCACCGTCGATGGACCAGATGGCACGCACCTATGCCCAGGCCAAGGCGGGGTTGCTGCCGGACGAACCGGTGATCGTCTGCGGTCAGCCAACAGTGGTCGACCCGTCGCGTGCGCCGGAGGGCAAACATATCCTGTGGCTTCAGGTCCGCATGGCACCGGGGCAGATCAGGGGTGACGCGGCTGGCGGCATTGATGCCAGAAACTGGCAGGATACGGCAGAGCCCTTTGCAGACCGCGCCCTTGATATCCTGGAGCGTTACGCCCCCGGAACGCGCGACCACATCATCGGAAAACATGTCGTAACACCCGACATGTTCGAGGCGGACAATCCGAACCTTGTGGGCGGCGATCAGGTCTGCGGCAGCCATCATCTGCATCAGCATTTCATCAACCGTCCGGCGCGTGGCTATGCCGACGGGACGACTCCAATCCGAAATCTTTATCTCACCGGCGCCGCAGTCTGGCCCGGTGGCGGCACAGGGGCAGGGCCCGGCACCCTCCTGGCCAGAAAACTTGCCGGAAACTAACTGGAAAAATCCAGATCAACAGGGGAACAACAATGTCACTTTCAAGAAGAAGCTTGCTCAAGTCTTCGGCGGCGGCTGCCGCTTTTGCCACCATCGGCCTGCCCAGCTTTGCGCAGGAGATCGAGGAACTGGTGATCGCCTATAACGTCAACCTGCCCAGCTGGGATCCCACGGTCGGGCCTTCGGCGGTCAACCCGACGATCCAGGGGATCTACCAATCCGTGTACGATCTGTACATTCACCAGGAACCGGACCTGTCGTTTGGTCCCGGCCTGATCACCGACTGGGGCTGGAACGAGGACAATACCAAGCTGTGGATGGATGTGCGCGAGGGCGTCACCTGGCACAACGGCGATCCCTTCACCGCAGAGGATGTCGCGTGGTCGCTGCAACGGGCGGCGAACCCGGATACCGGCAACCCGATCCAGTTCATCTGGGGCAAGGTCGAGAACATCGTCGCCGACGGCAACCGCGTCACCGCGGATGTGAAAGAATATGAACCCACCTTCTTCAAGTGGATGAGCTTTCTCACCGGCTATGTTCTGCCCAAGAAGTACTACGAGGAAGTGGGAGCCGAAGGATTCGAGGAGGCACCGATCGGTACCGGCCCCTACATGGTCGACCGGTTCGAGCGCAACGCCTTCGTCCGGTTGAAGGCCAACGAAAACTACTGGGGCGGTGCGCCGGAGTTCAAGACGGTGACGATCAAGTTCGTGACCGATGCCGCCAGCCGCGTGGCCGAGATAGAGTCAGGCAATTCTCATGTGACGCTTGAAGTGCCCTATGAGGAATTCGACCGGTTGAAGGCAAAGGACGGGATCGACGGCGTGGCCGAGCCGGTTTCGGACATCGGTATGATCTTTCTCAACGACATCGACGTGATGACCGACCCCAATGTCCGCAAGGCGGCGGCCCATGCGATCGACAAGCCGCTGATCATCGAACGGCTGCTGTCCGGTTACGGTATCCCGATCGACACCCTGCAGACACCGGATTACGTTGCCTACGACGAGACGATCAAGGTTCCCTACGACCCCGAGTTGTCCAAGCAGCTTCTGGCCGAAAGCGGCTACGGTCCCGACAACCCGGTAAAGTTCAAGATCCAGACCACCCGCGGCTTCAAGCCAAAGGATTACGAGATGGTTCAGGCCATCGTCGGTCTCTGGCGGCGGGTCGGTATCGAAGCCGAGATCGAAGTTTACGAGATCGCCAAACACTATGAACTGCGCGCTGCGGATACATTGGCCCCTGCTGCGTTCTACAACTGGGGCAATTCGGTTGGCGACCCGACCACTTCGACCGGGTTCGCCATGTTCGGCCCCTCTCCGCACTCGGTCTGGGACGGGCAGGAAACCTTCGATGCCATTCTTCCGCTTTGGGCTGAAGCGGACGAGGAGAAACGCATCGAAGGGTGGAAAGGCGTGGATCGCCTGGTCGCCGAGAATGCCGAGGTCATCCCGCTGCTGCAGTATGTTCAACCGATCCTGTCGGTGTCGGGTGTCAAGGTAACACCGCACCGGTCGGGCGCGCTGCTGCCGCACCTGATGAAGCGGGCCTGACGGCTCTCCCTGACTGGTGGGGTCGTCTGCGCGGCCCCACCCCTTTTTTCGGGTTTGAATGGCATTTCTGCGCACCATCTTCCTGCGGTTGCTGACCACCGCCATCACGCTGTTCGGCGTGGCGGTGATCGTGTTTGTCGTCATCCGCGTCGTGCCGGGCAACCCCATCGCCATGATGCTGCCGCCCGGGGCGACCGATGCCGACATTGCCCGGCTTGAGGCCCAGTACGGTTTCGACAAGTCGATTTTCGGCCAGTTCATCATCTGGTTCAGCGGTGTGCTGCAAGGCGATTTCGGCACGTCGATTTCGTTGCGGCAACCGGTTTCGACGCTGGTTCTGAATCGGCTTCCCGCCACGTTGGAGCTGTCTTTCGTCGCCCTGCTCTTGGCGGTGGCGATGGGTGGGACCATGGCGTTGATCGGCACGCGGTTTCGGGACGGCACGGCCGAAGGAGCGGTGGATGTTACCGCGGGCATGGCCCTGTCCATTCCGGATTTCCTGTGGGGGCTGGTCCTGATCCTGCTGTTCGGGGTGCTCTGGCCCGTTTTCCACATCTCGGGACGCATCTCGCCTTCGCTCAACATCGATTTCAGCACCAACTTCTACCTGTTCGAAGCCATCGCGCGGTTGCGCTTCGACGTTATCGCCGATCTGGCCGCCCATATGTTCATGCCGGCGCTGGCGCTGGCGATTCCGCTCGCGGCGATCATCTCGCAACTGTTGAAGCAGTCGCTGAAAGAGACCATGCACCTCGATTACGTGACGC
The DNA here is from genome assembly GCF_009363555.1 of Sulfitobacter sp. THAF37. NCBI lineage: Bacteria > Pseudomonadati > Pseudomonadota > Alphaproteobacteria > Rhodobacterales > Roseobacteraceae > Sulfitobacter > Sulfitobacter sp. THAF37. The sequence continues at coordinate 1,049,853 of NZ_CP045372.1, read as the reverse complement.
TGGCGCGGACAAAGGGATACGCCGAGAACCATGTGATCATTCGAGAGGCCCTGCCGAACGCGATCCTGCCGACACTGACACTGGTGGGAGTACAGTTTACCTTTCTGATCGGCGGGACCGTAATCATCGAACGCCTTTTCAGCTACGAGGGGCTTGGCAATATGGCCATTGACGCGGTGATCAACCGGGATTTGCCCCTGATACAGGGGATCGTGATCCTCTTCGCGCTGCTGTTCACTCTCGTCAATCTCGCCGTCGATATGCTGTACGTCGTCCTGAACCCGAGGTTGCGCCATGCGTGATGCGCGAGGCGATGTGCGCCGCCCGATCGGGGCGCGGTTGTGGCTTTCGGGCGGCTGGTTGTCCCTGCTGATACTGGCGGCGGTGTTTGCGCCCTGGATTGCCCCCAAGGACCCGCTCATGCAGGACCTGTTCCTGGGTCGGCTGCCCCCATTCTGGCAGGCGGGGACAGAGCCGGGCTATTGGCTGGGCACGGATTCGCTGGGCCGGGACGTCCTGTCCCGCATGCTGTACGGCGCGCGGCTCGCGTTGGTGGTGGCGCTTGTCGCCGGGACGCTGACCTGTATCATCGGCGCGACGCTGGGATTGATTGCAGGGTATTATCGCGGCTGGCCGGACCGGATCATCAGCCGTTTCGTAGACATCTGGATGGCCTTTCCGCCGGTGCTTTTCGCGATCCTGCTGATCGCCGTGCTGGGGCCGGGGCTGTGGTCGATCATCATCGCCATCGTGGTGATCGACTGGACGCGTTTTGCCCGGGTGGTCCGGGCCGAGGCGATGAGCCAGGGCGCGATGGACTACGTCGCCTCCGCGCAGGTTGCAGGACGCGGGCAGCTGGGCACCATGCTGACAGAGATCCTGCCCAACGTGCTGCCGACCGTTCTGGCCCTGTTGACGCTGGAGATGGGTATTGCCGTCATCGTTGAGGCGATCCTGTCCTTTGTGAACCTGTCGATCTCGACCGATAGCCCGACCTGGGGCGGCATGATCGCCGAGGGCCGAACATCGGTGCACCAGGCATGGTGGGTGCTGGTCTTTCCGCTGATCGCGCTGTTTCTGACGGTGCTCAGCTTTTCCCAACTGGGCGAGGGGTTGAAGGACCGCTTCGATCCGGTGCTGAGATGACCGGTTTTCTGTCCATCCGCAATCTGACGGTGCGCCTGAAAAACGGCGCGCCCATACTGCGTGCGGTTTCGCAGGAGGTCGCCGCCGGGCAGGTGCACGGGTTGGTGGGTGAATCCGGCGCGGGCAAGTCGATGATCGGCAAGGCGGTGCTGGGCACCTTGCCCCGCGCACTGGAGGTGACGGGAGGCGAGATCTGGCTGGACGGGACAAACCTGATGGCCCTGTCCGCCGCCGAGCGGCGCAGGCGCATCGGCGCCACGGCTGCGTTGATCCCGCAGGACCCGCTGACCGCCCTGAACCCGTCAAAGCGGATCGGACCACAGATCACCCGAAGGCTGGTGGATATCCTGGGCTGGAGCCGCAAGGCCGCCGAAGCCCGCGCGCTTGACCTGCTGGAAGAGGTGCATATTCCCGACCCCGCACGGGTGATGCGCACCTACCCGCACGAACTGTCTGGCGGCATGCGGCAGCGCATACTGATCGCCTCCGCCTTTGCTGCGGAACCCCGGCTGATCATCGCGGACGAGCCGACGACGGCGCTGGACGTCACGGTGCAAAAGCAGATCATCCGCCTGATCTCTGAGATGCAGACCCGGCACGGCACCGCGTTGCTGTTCGTGACGCATGATCTGGGGGTCGTCTCAAAGGTCTGCGATACGTTGAGCGTGCTCTACGCAGGCAAAGTGGTTGAAAACGCACGAATGCAGCGTTTCTTCATGCGGCCGATCCATCCCTACTCCGCGGCGCTGCTGGCGGCGACGCCGACCTATACCGACCCGAAGGGCAGTCTCGCGCCGGTGTCCCGGGATGTGATTGCCGCGGTCGAGGCCGAAGTCGCCGAACACGACGCGAGGCGCGCGCGATGATCTACCAGATCAAGGACCTGCACCTGTCCCTGCCCGACATGACGCGCAAACCGTTGTTGGGGCCAACGCCACGGATAGAGATCCTGAAGGGGCTGACCTTTGACATCCCCAAGGGCGCCGTGGTCGGGATCGTCGGCGGCTCCGGTTCGGGCAAATCGACATTGGGTCGCGCCATGTTGCGTTTGCTGGAGCCGACCGGGGGTGAGATCGTATTCGATGGACAGACCATCACGCATCTAAGCGAAACCGCGCTGCGCCCGCTGCGGCGGCGGTTTCAGATGATATTCCAGGACCCGATGTCGTCACTCAACCCGCGGCGGCGGGTCGGGGGCATCATCGCGGGGCCGCTTCGGTTGCACGGTTTCGACGGGATACGAGGCCGCGTGGACGAGGCACTGGATATGGTGGGTCTTCCCCTTCATTTTGCCGGACGCTATCCGCACGAATTGTCGGGTGGTCAGCGCCAGCGGGTCGGGATCGCGCGTGCCATTGCCCTGCGCCCAGACTTCATCCTGGCTGACGAAATCGTTTCCGGGCTGGATGTGTCGTCGCAGGCGCAGGTGCTGAACCTGCTGGAAGAACTGGTGCGGGATCTTGGCCTCACGCTGGCCTTCATCAGTCATGATCTGTCGGTGATCCGGCGTCTGTGTGATCGTGTGATCGTTCTGCGCCAGGGCGTCATCGTGGAAGAGGCCGAGACGGCGGCCCTGTTCGACGCGCCGCAGGCACGCTATACGCAGGAGCTGTTGCAGGCCATTCCCCTGCCGGATCCATTCCAGAAGTGGCTATGACCAAAAATCTCTCCGAAACCACCTGATTAGAGACTGATATGACCGCTGATCCTGCCTATTTTCTGTACCATTCCATCGGCCAGTATCCCGGCAAGGCAGAGGATATGGCAGCCGCCCTTTCGGTCTTCGCGGAGGACTGGGGCCGGCCTGACGATGCGCAATGGCCGCGGGTGCTGACGGCGCGGGCGGAGTTTCTGCACCTGTGGCGGAACGTGATCGACGCGCCAGAGGATACACTGACCTCCTCTGAGAATGTGACGACGGCGCTGTTCTCCGTTCTGGGGGGGTTGCCCGCCGAACATCTGCGGGGCCGCAAGGTGCTGGTGGGGGCGGATTGCTTTCCCTCACTGCATTTCCTGCTGAACGGCATGGCGGACCGGCTGGGATATACCCTGGAAACCGTGCCGGTGCGACAGGGGGAATTCTGGGTCCGTGACGAGGACATGATCGCGGCGTGGGGGCCGGAGGTTGGACTGGCGTTGCTGACGTTCGTCACGTCGACGGCGTCCCATCGCTGTGATGTCGACGCATTGCGCGCGCATGGCGCGCGCATGGGCTCGATCGTCGGGCTGGATCTGACCCAGGGCGTTGGAATCGTGCCGTTCTCGGTCGCCGACACGCCGGTGGATTTCGTGGTGTCGACGTCGCTCAAATGGCTTTGCGGAACGCCCGGGGGGGGCATCATCCAGATGCGCAAGGCGTTGATCGAGCGGTGCGCACCGGAATTGCGCGGCTGGTTCTCGCAGGAGAATCCCTTTGCATGGGACCTCGACGAATTCGATTACGCCCCCGATGCGCGCCGGTTCGATCATGGCACGCCATCCGTGCTGGCCTGCCTCGGGTCGATCCCGGCGCTGAAATGGCATGCCGCGCAGACCGGGCTGCTGGACCAGAACCGCGCCCTGACCCGGCTGGTCATCGAAGGTGCGCAGGACATGAAGCTGCCCCTGGCCAGCCCGGCACAGGAAAGCAGCCGGGGTGGTTCGGTCATGTTGCAATTGCCGACGGACAGTGATCCTGTCAAACTCGTGGACGGGCTGCGGGACAGAGCCGTTCACGTAGATGCCAGGGGGCGTATCCTTCGCATTTCGCCCGGAGCCATGACGAACGATACTCATGTCGCGCGCCTGTTTGACGGGATTGCGGCACTGACCTGAGACAGGATTGAACCGATGCGCATCGCGATGTGGTCCGGGCCGCGCAACCTGAGCACGGCGATGATGTACAGTTTCGGCGCACGGGCCGATTTCGCGATCATGGACGAACCATTCTACGCGGTTTACCTCGAACGGACCGGGCTGGATCATCCGATGCGGGACGAGATTATCGCGCATCATGAACGCGACCCGCTGAAGGTGGCGGAAGCCTGCAAGAGCAACGGCGCGCCGCACCTTTATATGAAGCATATGCCGCACCATATGCTGCCGGGCGTTCCGATGGACTGGGCCGACGGGTGCGTGCATGTTCACTTGTTGCGCCATCCGGCGCGGGTCATTGCCAGCTATGCGGCCAAGCGGGGCACGCTGACGCTGGACGACATCGGTTATGTCCAGCAGGCCCGGCTGTTCGATCAGGTCGGAGGCCTGGTGATCGACAGCAACGACATTCGTGCCGATCCGGAAAAGGCGTTGCGCGGGCTTTGTGACGCGATTGGCCTGCCGTTTGATCCCGCGATGCTGAATTGGCCCGCCGGTGCGCGGGTCGAAGACGGCATCTGGGCCAGCCACTGGTACGGTGCGGTTCATCAGAGCACGGGCTTTGCCGGGGCCGAGGGGCCGTTGCCCGCGCTTGACCCCGATCAGGCCAAGCTCGCCGAAAGGGCCATGCCGCACTACGAAAAATTGTGGAATCAGCGGCTCGGAAAATAAAACTCAGTTTTCGTGAAACTTCTGCAACTCCCCCACCGTAGCTTCGGACACACAGCGATAGGGAGACGAAAATGAAGTATGTCACGAGTTCAATTGTTGCACTAAGCCTGACCGCAGGTGTGGCTTTTGCCGCAGCGCATGCCACGCCGATGGTCGAGGCATCCGATCAGGATGTGTCGAACGGTATTGTCAGCGCGGACAAGGTCGTGGCCGGTGAGAACGGTTGGCTGGTGGTGCACCGCACCGATGCCGACATGAAGCCGGGACCTGTTGTAGGTTACGCCCCCCTGCGCGGTGGCGAGAACATGGATGTCGCAGCGATCCTTCAGGAAGAGGTCGCATCGGGCGACATGCTGATGCTGATGGTTCACTCCGAAGCAGGTGGCATGGAAACGGGCGTATTCGAATACACGCTCGGCGCCACCGAAGACGGACCGATCAAGCCGGATGGCAACCTCGTCATGAAGGTTGTGACCGCCGAGTGATACGAGTCGCGTAACGAGTTTCCGGTTATTGTACTTTAAAGAGTGCCGTAATGAGTGACGGGCCCGGGTCATCAGATCCGGGCCCTTTTTCATGCCTGCAGGCTATCGGTGGTTGAAACGCCGCCACACCCGTCAAAGCGGCAAGGGTCAGCCCTTCACGCGCTTGTCGCGGGCAGCCAGCAGTTTCAGGCGCAATGCGTTCAGCTGGATGAACCCAGCGGCGTCCTTTTGGTCGTAGGCGCCTGCGTCGTCTTCGAAGGTGACATGCGCTTCGGAATAAAGGCTGTGATCGGACCAGCGGGCGACGGTGCGGACCGAGCCCTTGTACAGCTTTACACGCACGGTGCCGCTGACGTGTTCCTGGCTCTTGTCGATGGCGGCCTGAAGCATTTCGCGCTCTGGTGAGAACCAGAAGCCGTTGTAGATCAGTTCGGCGTATCGCGGCATCAGGCTGTCCTTGAGATGGCCGGAACCGGAATCCACCGTGATCTGTTCGATCCCGCGGTGCGCCTCCAACAGGACCGTGCCGCCGGGGGTCTCGTAGATACCACGGGATTTCATACCCACGAAGCGGTTTTCGACGAGGTCGAGAATGCCAACCCCGTGTTTGCCGCCCAGCTCGTTGAGCTTCGTGAGGATGGTGGCCGGGCTCATCTCTTTGCCATTGATCGCGACGGCGTCACCCTTTTCGAAGGTAATTTCAACCATCTCGGGCTCGTCCGGGGCATCCTCGGGCCGTGTAATCCGCTGAAGGACGTAATCGGGCATTTCGTCGGCTGGATCTTCCAGCACCTTGCCCTCGGACGACGTGTGCAGCAGGTTCGCATCGACAGAGAACGGCGCCTCGCCCCGCTTGTCTTTGGCAATCGGAATCTGGTTTGCCTCGGCGAATTCCAGCAGTTTGGTCCGGCTGCCAAGATCCCATTCACGCCAGGGCGCGATGACTTTGATTTCAGGGTTCAGCGCATAGGCTGCCAGTTCGAAACGGACCTGGTCGTTGCCTTTTCCGGTCGCGCCGTGGGCGACGGCATCGGCACCGGTCTCGGCCGCGATTTCAACCAGACGTTTCGAAATCAGGGGCCGCGCGATGGAGGTCCCGAGCAGGTAAAGCCCCTCATAAAGCGCATTGGCGCGGAACATCGGGAAAACAAAGTCGCGGACGAATTCTTCGCGGACGTCCTCGATGTAGATATTCTCGGGTTTGATGCCGAGCAGTTCAGCCTTCTTGCGGGCGGGTTCCAGTTCCTCGCCCTGGCCGAGATCGGCGGTGAAGGTGACAACCTCGCAGCCGTATTCGGTCTGAAGCCATTTGAGGATGATCGAGGTATCAAGGCCGCCGGAATAGGCGAGCACGACTTTCTTGGGCGCGGACATGGGTTGTTCCTTTCTGACTTGCATGGCGAGGTACCGGGTTTTCCGGGCGCGGGCAAGATCGGCCTGCCGCGTTGACCTGTGCCGCCAGCGCGCATATCGAATTGGGACGCAGGCCGGAGACAGATGACATGACAGAGAACTTCCAGGCGATGGCGACCCTTGCCACCGCAAAAATGCGTCAGGTGTTTCCTCCGACCCCGCTTTTGAGAAACGAATTGCTGTCGGCGCGCTTTGATGCGGACATCTGGCTCAAGCGCGAGGACCTGAGCCCGGTCCGCTCTTACAAGCTGCGCGGCGCTTTCAATGCGATGCGCAAGGCCATTCCGGACCAGGGGCTGTTCGTCTGCGCCTCGGCGGGCAATCATGCGCAGGGGGTTGCCTTCATGTGCCGGTACTTCGGGGTGCGCGGCGTAATCTTCATGCCCGTGACCACGCCGGAGCAAAAGATCCTCAAGACCAGGATGTTCGGGTGCGACAGTGTCGAGGTGCGGCTGGTGGGCGACTACTTTGACAAGACGCTGACCGCCGCGCAGGCATTCTGCGCCCAGGAAGGCGCACATTTCCTGTCGCCCTTCGACGACGAGGATGTGATCGAGGGGCAGGCCTCGGTTGCAGTCGAGATAGAGCAGGAGCTGGGCCGGGTGCCGGACCGTATCATCCTGCCGGTCGGGGGTGGCGGTCTGTCCGCCGGTACGCGCAGCTATTTCGGTACGGATTGCGCCTATACCTTTGTCGAACCCTCTGGCGCCAAGAGCCTTGCCGCTGCCCTGGCTGAGGGCAAGCCGGTGGATGTGTCGCCGATCAACTCATTTGTCGACGGGGCGGCGGTGGCCCGAATTGGCGCGCGCACCTTTGCGCGGCTGTCGGATGTGTCACCTGATGACGTCATGGATTTGCCCGAGGACCGCATTTGCCAGACGATCGTCGAGATGCTCAATGTCGAGGGGATCGTGCTGGAACCCGCAGGAGCGATGGCGATCGAGGCGCTGGGCGATCTGACCGATCGGATCAGGGGCAAGACCGTGGTCTGCATCGCTTCTGGTGGCAATTTCGATTTCGAAAGGCTGCCCGAGGTCAAGGAACGTGCGCAACGATATGCGGGGCTGAAGAAGTATTTCATCCTCCGACTGCCGCAGCGCCCCGGTGCCCTGCGCGATTTCCTGGACCGGCTCGGCCCCGCCGACAACATCACACGGTTCGAATACATGAAGAAATCGGCGCGCAACTTCGGTTCTGTCCTGATCGGGATCGAGACGGACAAGCCCGAGAATTTTCAAGCGATGTTTCAGCGTATCGACGAGGCGGGGTTCACCTATACCGACATCACCAACGACGAAACGCTGGCGCAATTCGTGATCTGAGGTCTGGAACCCTAGAATTCGGTCTGTGCTGCCCCGCTGGCGCCGTACCAGTCAAGAAAGCTCTGTCTGGATGCATCATAGCACGACAGAATCTGCCCCAGGTCATCAGGGTCAAGAGTGCCCCCTGCCGCAGATATTTCCCCCCGTTGGCACAGATCGGACAGTGCGGAAAAGCCGAGGTTCAGCGCGTTGCCCTTGAGCGAATGAAGGTCTTCCTCAAGCCGATGGGGGTCGCAGGCCGCGGCAAGCTTCCGGGTCGTTTCATTCGCCTCTTGCAGAAAACGCGCGACGATCTCGTCAAAATCCTCTGGCCCGACGTCGTCGCGCAATGTCGTCACCTGCTGCCAATCAATCATGCCGCACCTCCCGTGCCGACAATGTTCCCGCGCAAGGGTTAAGAAATACTGCCGTGCTCCGGCGCGGATTGATGCGGTTTTTAACTTTCAGCGGCGCTTAACCTCTATCGCTGTAACGGTTCATGCTCAGACTCCAAACACACGGCCAACATGCGCAATTTCACCGCGATCCAGCCCAACAGGTTGCAGCCCGACCGCACCGATGCCAGGACCCGTATCCTTGTCGTCGATGACAGTCGTCTTCAGCGGCGGCTCTTGACCGGGAAGTTGGCGAAATGGGGATACGACGTGATCGAAGCGGCCTCGGGCGAAGAGGCGCTGCGCCAGAGTGGGCAGAGCTTTCCCGACATGGTGCTCAGCGACTGGATGATGCCGGGCATGAACGGGCTGGATCTATGCCGGGCGTTTCGGGAGCTATCCGGCGATCGCTATGCCTATTTCATCCTGTTAACCTCCAAGCGTGAAAAGGCGGAGGTGGCGGTAGGGCTGCACTCCGGCGCGGATGATTTCCTGTCGAAACCGGTGGATTTTGACGAATTGCGTGCGCGCATCCAGGCAGGCGAACGCATCATCGACATCCAGCGCGAACTCGCACGCAGTAACCACGTGATCCGCGAGACATTGACCGAGCTTCAGAACCTCTACGATTCACTGGACAAGGACCTGCAGGAGGCCAAGAAGCTGCAGCAATCCCTGTTGCCAGAGCGGCATCGGATATTTCGCGGTGGCACGCTGTCACTGATGCTGAGGTCCAGCGGACACGTCGGCGGCGACCTGGTCGGATTCTTTGAAGCGGGGCCGCGCAAGCTGGGGCTGTTTGGGATCGACGTGTCAGGGCACGGGATCAGCTCGGCGTTGATGACGGCGCGACTGGCGGGCTACCTGTCGTCGGCCAGCCCCGAGCAGAATGTGGCTCTGACACGGGATAAATGGGGCGATTTGATCCCGCGTCCACCCGCAGAGGCCATTCATGCCATCAACGAGCTTGTCTTGAACGAGATGGATACCGAGCATTATTTTACCTTGATGCTGGCAAATGTGGACCTGGACAGCGGGCTTGTTCAGATCGCCCAGGCGGGGCATCCGCATCCGTTGATCCGCAGAAACACCGGCGAGATCGAACAGTTCGGCACCGGGGGTTTCCCTGTGGGGTTGATGAGCGGCGCTTCCTACCAGCAGTTCGACATCCAGATGGCGCCGGGGGATCGGCTGTTGATCCTGTCGGACGGGTTTACGGAGTGCCCCGATGCGTCTGGAAAAATGCTGGGGGAGGAGGGGCTGACCGCCATCGTCGACAGCCTGGGTGGCATGCACGACGAGGCCTTTCTGTCAGGCTTGTTGTGGAAGCTGTCGGAGTTTGCCGGCGCGTCCGATTTTCCCGATGATCTGTCCGGGATCATGTTCCAGCGCAACGACCCCGCGACGGGGTAGGGGTGGCCTAGCTGCGCAGCCCGAGGTATCGCCGGAACATCATCCGGTCGCCATCATTGCCCAGGCTTTCCTCACATTCTGAGGCGGACAGCACCAAAGTGACATGGTCCGGCTCGATCGGCTCTGCAATACGGCGGACGGGGCGGGCGACGTATACCGCGCAAAGCTTTTCGGCCCAGAGATCGTATTCCGGCATATAGACGAAACGCCGGAAAGCGCCCAGCCTGCGCGGCGCCGCGATGCGCCAGCCTACTTCCTCCTGCACTTCGCGGTGCAGGGCCTGCAGGGGCGATTCGCCCGGATCAATCCCGCCACCGGGCAGTTGAACGTCGATTTCAGGTGTTATCTGCGCGGTCATCAGGAACCGGTTCTTGAGTGGCAAAATGGCATAGGCGCCGGGCCGCAACCGATAGGTCACGTTTCTTTGCGGTGGCGTTCCCATTCGTCTGATCATGACCGTCCCCTTTATCACCGGCTTGCCGCGCCTATATAGACGCGGTATGCCAAGCGACCCGCGACAAGGAAACCCCATGACCTCTCCCTCTCTGCCAGGAAACAAGATCGCCTGGGACGACAGCGTATTGCCGTTTCAGTTGGACCATTCGAACATTCGGGGACGTGTCGCCCGGCTGGATGGTGTGCTGGAAGGGGTTCTGAGCCAGCACAACTATCCGCCGCAGGTCGAGGCGCTGGTGGCAGAGATGGCATTGCTGACGGCGCTGATCGGCCAGACCGTCAAATTGCGGTGGAAGCTGTCGCTTCAGGTGCAATCGAAAGGGGCGGTGCGGATGATCGCCACCGATTATTACGCGCCCGAGGCGGAAGGCAAATCGGCCCGTATCAGAGCCTATGCAAGCTTTGACAGGGACAGGCTGACGGATTCCGCACCCTTCGATCAGGTCGGCGAGGGCTATTTTGCAATCATGATCGACCAGGGCAAGGGGATGACACCCTACCAGGGGATCACGCCCTTGAGCGGCAGTTCGATTGCGTCCTGCGCCGAAGCATATTTTGCGCAGTCAGAGCAGCTGCCGACACGGTTCTCTCTCAGCTTTGGCCGATCTTCCGGCCCGGAGGAGGCGGAACATTGGCGTGGGGGCGGCGTGATGCTGCAGCACATGCCCAAGGCGTCACCTTTTGCCGCCAAGGGCGAGGGGTCGGGTGAGGTGTTGCAGGCGCAGGACCTCGTACACGGCGAAGACGAAGAGAACTGGAACCGCGTGAATATCCTGCTCGACACGGTCGAAGACCTGGAATTGATCGGGCCCAGCGTTCCGCCGACGGATCTGTTGTTGCGGCTGTTTCACGAGGAACAGCCCCGGGTTTTCGACGCACAGGCGGTTCGCTTCGGCTGCAGCTGCTCGGAAGACAAGGTACGGCAGAGCCTGTCCATCTACTCGGCACGCGACATCGAAAAGATGACCACGGACGAAGGGATCGTGACCGCGGACTGTCAATTCTGCGGCGCGCACTACGAACTTGACCCGGCCACCGTCGGCTTCGAGGCGGAAGCACGCAGTGAAAGCTGACCAGATCGACCGCATCCGTGACGCCCTGCGCGATCCGGGCGCGGTCACATCGGATTTCGACCTCAACCCCGAAGTCGTGCTGCCTGCGGACCGCGTGTCGCGCCCGGCGGGTGTGCTTGCCCCGATCCAGGTGGTGAACGACCGGCTTGAGCTGCTGCTCACCAAACGCTCCTCCGCGCTCAAGCATCATCCCGGACAGATCGCATTTCCCGGTGGCAAGCAGGACCCCGGCGACGCCGACAGCATCGCAGCGGCCCTGCGTGAGGCGCATGAGGAGATCGGCCTGCACCCTGAAAATGTCGAGGTTCTGGGCACTCTGCCGCTGCATTCCACTGTCACCAGTTTTGCCGTGACCCCCGTTATCGGCCTAGTCAGAGACAGATTCGATATTGTCCCCGAACCTGGCGAAGTCGCGGAGGTGTTTCCCGTCCCGCTGGCTCATGTACTGGACCCGGCCAACTACCGGGTGCAGTCGCGCCGCTGGCGCGGGTCGTTGCGCCATTACTTTACTGTGCCCTACGGACCCTATTACATTTGGGGCGCAACAGCGCGTATGTTGCGCGAATGGACAGAGCGGATGAACACCTGATTCCGGCCGGCACCGCCTGGCTGACGGACCCCGCCGCGCAGGCGGTCTGCCGTGCGATGCAGGAGGCCGGTTTTGCCGTCTATTTTGTCGGTGGCTGCGTGCGCAACGCGCTGCTGCATGCCCCGGCAAGCGATGTGGACATGGCCACCGATGCCACGCCCGACGAAACCATAAAGGCTGTCGAAGCCGCCGGGATGCGCGCCGTCCCTACGGGGATCGACCACGGCACAGTGACGGTTGTGCAGGATGGCAGACCGTTTGAGGTCACTACCTTTCGCCGGGACGTGAAGACGGATGGGCGGCGGGCGGTCGTGGCCTTTTCGCGGGACATCGCGGACGATGCGCTGCGGCGGGATTTTACCATGAATGCCCTTTATGCCACGCCGCAGGGCCTTGTTGTTGATCCGCTTGGGGGGATGGCTGATCTTCTGGCGCGGCGGGTTCGTTTCATTCAGGATCCCGACGCACGGATCCGGGAAGATTACCTGCGTATCCTGAGGTATTTCCGGTTCTGGGCCTATTATGCAGATCGGCAGGCCGGGTTCGATGCCGACACCCTGGCCAGCATTGCTATGAATATCGGCGGGTTAGAGACGCTTTCGGCAGAGCGTGTGGGGCAGGAAATGTCCAAGCTGCTGGCTGCGCCGGATCCGTCGGCGGCCGTTGCGGCCATGCGGGAGGTCGGGGTTCTGGCGGCGGTGTTGCCCGGTAGCGACGACAGGTTCCTTGCCCCCTACGTGCATCTGGAAACGGAATGCCGCATCACACCGGACTGGCGGGGACGACTGGCCGCGCTGGGCGGAGATGACATCGCTGCGCGGCTGAGGCTCAGCAAGGCGACTACGCGGCACATGGCGCTCTTGTCCGAAGTGGGGTGGTCGGGGCCGCCGCTGGCCGAAGTCGCCTACCGCCACGGACGCGAGATCGCCGAACAGGCGATGCTGATGCGCTGCGCATTGAATGGCGCGCCACCCGAAAGCGGCTGGTCAGAGACGATCGAGACCGGCACGCAAGCGCAATTTCCAGTTTCCGCCCGGGACCTCATGCCAGATTATCAGGGAGCCGCCCTGGGGGCCCGGCTCGACGCACTGGAGCGGGCCTGGATCGCCTCGGGCTTCGTCCTGAGCCGCGAAGAATTGCTTGGTACATTTTGAGGTCTCGACAGAATGGGCCGTTTCGAATACGTGTAAATGCATCGAATTGGAGGGTTGTAAAATGTACCGCGGGATCTGGTTCAGCTGACGCTGTCGTAACCGATTTCCTGACTGGCGCGCGCCGCGGGCCGGTACATTTTTCGTCCTTGCCCCGAGGCCCTGCCATGTTTCGTTTTTTTGAGAATCTCGTCGACCCGTATGTCTCTTACGAAGAGACGGATACCCCCCCAAGCAAGCTATGGCCGTTCCTGCGGGACTACGCCGTGCCATTCAAACGGATATTCCTGCTGACCGCCTTCATGTCCGTCGTGGTTGCCGCGATCGAGATCGGGCTGATCTATTACATGGGTCGTCTCGTGGACCTGCTCGACAAGGACCCAGCGCAGATGTGGGCCGACCACGGGACGGAGCTGATCTGCGTCGCGATCTTTGTGCTTCTGCTCCGGCCCATCCTGCAGGGTTTTGACGTGGCCTTGCTGAACAATACCATTCTGCCGAACTTTGGCACGCTGATCCGGTGGCGGGCGCACCGCCATGTGCTGCGCCAGTCCGTGGGCTGGTTCGAGAACGATTTTGCCGGTCGGATCGCCAACCGGATCATGCAGACACCGCCCGCGGCGGGCGAGGTGGTGTTTCAGGCTTTCGATGCGATGTCCTATGCGCTGGCCTACATGATCGGCGCCGCGATCCTGCTGTCGACCTCCGACTGGCGGCTGTTGATCCCCCTTCTGGTCTGGTTCGCGCTGTATGCCGCGCTGGTCAAATGGACGGTCACGCGCATCGGTCCGGCATCCAAGGCGGCGTCGGACGCGCGGTCCATGGTGACTGGCCGGGTGGTGGATGCCTATACGAACATCCATTCGGTCAAGATGTTCGCCCATCACGACCTGGAAGTCGGGTTTGCCAAGGAGGCGATCGAGAACTCGCGCCGCACTTTCCAGAAGGAAATGCGGCTGTTTACCATCATGGACGTTGTCCTTGTGACCTTGAATGGCCTTCTGATTGTCGGTGTTGTGGGCTGGGCCATGGCGCTGTGGATGGCGGGCGAGGCCAGCGTCGGCGTTGTTGCGGCGGCTGCGGCGCTGACACTGCGACTGAACTCCATGACCGGTTGGATCATGTGGGCGCTGTCGTCGTTCTTCCGGGAGCTTGGCGTGGTCGCGGAAGGGATGGAAACCATTGCGCAGCCCGTGACGCTGACGGACCACAGGGATGCCGAACCGTTGCGTCTGACGGAGGGCAAGATCGAGATTCAGGGGCTTTCCCACCACTACGGTCGGACATCGGGTGGACTGAACAACATTTCGCTGACGATCAAGCCCGGTGAGCGGATCGGCCTTGTGGGTCGGTCCGGTGCGGGAAAATCGACCCTGGTGAAGCTGCTGCTGCGGTTCTACGACCCGGAATCGGGGCGGATCCTGATCGACGGACAGGACATGACGAAGGTGCGGCAGGACAGCCTGCGCAGACAGATCGGCATGGTTCAGCAGGACAGTTCCCTGCTGCACCGTTCGGTGCGGGACAACATCAAATACGGCAATCCCGACGCGACTGAAGAACAGATGATCGCAGCGTCAAAGCAGGCGCAGGCGCATGATTTCATCCTGGACCTTAGCGACCCGGAAGGGCGGACCGGTTACGATTCGCGCGTGGGCGAGCGTGGTGTGAAGCTGTCTGGCGGGCAGCGGCAGCGGATAACGCTGGCGCGGGTGATCCTGAAGGACGCACCGATCCTGCTCTTGGACGAGGCGACCAGCGCACTCGACAGCGAGGTGGAGGCGGCGATCCAGGAAACGCTATATGGCATGATGGCCGGCAAGACCGTGATCGCGATTGCGCACCGGCTGTCCACGATTGCCGAAATGGATCGGATTATCGTTCTGGATCAAGGCGATATTGTCGAAGACGGAACCCATGATGCGCTTTTGGCGCGGGGCGGACTATATGCTGATTTTTGGGGCCGCCAGTCTGGCGGCTTCTTGGCGATGGATATGGAAGAGACCCCCGAGTGAGACTTGCCGATTGGATAGACCCGTTCTCGAAAAGTGACAGCCCGCCCCCCCAGCACCTGCTGGGGTTTTTCCGCTGGACGCTCAAGGGGTCCGGTCCGGCGCTGACCACCGCAGGTATCCTGTCGATCATCGCCGGGGTGGTCGAGGTGATGGCGGCGCTGATCCTGGGCAAGGTGGTGGATGCCGCGCTGGCGTCCGACGCGGGGACGGTGTTCCAGGATCAGACCGGGGTATTGCTGCTGTCACTGGCGTTCTTCGTGATCCTGCGTCCGGCGATCTTCGGTGCCAGTTCTTTCATGCAGTCCATCGTAATCGGGCCCAATGTCTTCAACCTCGTGCTGTCGCGATTGCACCGCTACACACTGGGTCAGGCGGTGTCCTTCTTTGACAACGATTTCGCCGGGCGTATTTCGCAAAAGGAAATGCAGACAGGCCGCGCCCTGACCGATGTGGTGATCGAGATGATCCACACGGTCCTTTTCGCATTGGCGTCCTTTGTCGGGGCGGTGATGCTGCTGGGCACCGTCGATTGGCGGATCGCGCTGGGGCTGGTCGTCTGGATGGTCGGCTACGTCTACCTGATCCGGCGCTATATGCCGCGCGTGCGGGCCCGGTCCAAGGCGCGGGCTGCCGCGCGTGCGATGGTGACGGGACAGGTCGTCGACACCATTACCAACATCAAGACCGTCAAGCTGTTTGCCCACGCCGACCACGAAGACCGCGCGGCGCTGGGGTCGATGAGCCGTTTCCGCGACACGGGGATCGCATTTGGCAAAGTCAGCGTGTCCTTCCGCTTTTGGTTGATGACCATCGCAGGTCTGCTGCCGGTGCTGCTGGTGGGCGGGGCGCTGTGGTATTGGTCTCTTGGTCTGGTGACTGCGGGCGACATCGCCGCGACGGGTGCCGTTTCGCTGCGGTTGGCGCAGATGACGGGATGGGTCAGTTTCACGTTGATGACGCTTTACGCCAATGTGGGCGAGGTGGAGGACGGGATGCGGACACTGACGCCGGCGCAGACCCTTCTGGACGCCCCCGACGCGACGGAACTGGAGGTCCCCGAGGGCGGCATCGTCTTCGACGATGTGCGCTATACTTACGGACGGGGCGAAGGCGGGGTCGAACACATGGACCTGACCATCGCGCCCGGGGAAAAGCTGGGTGTCGTGGGTGCATCCGGTGCGGGGAAGTCGAGCCTGGTTTCACTGCTTTTGCGGCTCTATACCTTGGAAAAGGGCCATATTCTGATCGACGGACAGGACATTTCCCGGGTGACGCAGGAAAGCCTGCGCAGGCAGATCGGCATGGTCACGCAGGAGACTGCGATGTTCAATCGCTCAGCGTTCGACAACATCCGTTACGGCAAGCCCGACGCCACCTTCGAAGAGGTGATCGCGGCGGCCCGCAAGGCCGAGGCGCATGACTTCATCGAGAACATGAAGGACCACAAGGGCCGCGCGGGCTATGATGCGCATCTGGGCGAAAGGGGCGTCAAACTGTCAGGCGGCCAGCGTCAGCGGATCGCGCTGGCGCGGGCAATTCTGAAGGATGCGCCGATCCTGATCCTGGACGAGGCGACCAGTGCGCTGGACAGCGAGGTCGAAGCCTCGATCCAGTCGGCACTGGCGCGGGTGATGGAGGGCAAGACGGTACTGGCCGTGGCGCACCGCCTGTCCACCCTGACCGACATGGACCGGATCATCGTCATGGACGGGGGACGGGTGGTCGAACAGGGGACCCACGAAAGCCTGTTGGCCGCAGACGGTCTCTATGCGCGCTACTGGCACCGGCAATCGGGCGGCTTTCTCGACCTGGAGGCGGCGGAATAACCTCTTTTTCCTGCCGCGCGCAGGGGGTATGGCGCTGGCATGACAGAACATCGCATCATTCGGCTGGGCCATCACGGCGACGGCATCGCGGAAGGACCGCTTTACGCAGCCATGACGCTGCCGGGAGAGACGGTCAGCGGTACCGTCCAGAATGACACCCTGACGGATGTGCGTATCCTGGAGCCGTCGGATCAACGTGTCGCGCCTCCCTGCCGTCATTTCAAGTCCTGCGGCGGATGCCAGTTGCAACATGCCTCGGACGATTTCGTGGCGGGTTGGAAACAGGAGTTCGTCCGCAGCTCTCTTGGCGCGCAGGGGGTGGACGCCGAACTCAGGCCGATCGTCACGTCGCCCGCGCAGTCGCGTCGCCGGGCGACTTTCGCCGCACGGCGGACGAAAAAGAGCGCGATGGCAGGCTTTCACGGTCGGGCATCGGACGTCATCATCGAAATTCCGGACTGCAAGCTGTTGCACCCTGACCTGACGGGTGGGCTCGACATTGCGGCACATCTGGCGTTGATCGGCACCAGCCGCAAGGCGGCGCTGGCCGTTACCGTGACGCTAAGCGATGCGGGCCTGGATGTGAGCGTGTCACAGGGCAAACCCCTGGATGGTCCTTTGCGTCACACCCTGGCGCAGGCGACAGAGGCGCTGGGCCTGGCCCGGCTGAGTTGGGATGGCGAAACCATTGCCATGCGGCTTCGCCCGGTGCAGCGATTCGGCAAGGCTGACGTTCTGCCGCCGCCCGGCGCTTTCCTGCAAGCGACCCGCCATGGCGAGGCGGCTCTGTGTGACGCGGTGAAAGAGGCGGTCGGCCCGGCGGCGCGAATCGCCGACCTCTTTGCCGGATGCGGCACCTTTACGCTGCCGCTGGCAGACACGGCGCGCGTGCACGCGGTCGAGGGCGTGCCGGAAATGCTGGAGGCTCTGGACCAGGGATGGCGCCTGGCCGAAGGGTTGAAACCCGTCAGTACCGAGGCACGCGACCTGTATCGCCGCCCGATGCTGCCGGACGAATTGTCGAGGTTCGACGCCATCGTGCTCGACCCGCCGCGCGCAGGGGCCGAACGGCAGGTGGCAGAGATCGTCAGGACGGATGTGCCCCGGATCGCCTATGTCTCTTGCAACCCGGTGACTTTTGCCCGCGACGCTGCCACCCTGGTTGGCGCTGGCTATACGCTGGACTGGGTTCAGGTGGTGGATCAGTTCCGCTGGTCCCCCCATACGGAACTTGCCGCCTGTTTCTCCAAGCCGGTGTAAAGACGCCTAGCTGCGGGGTTGGTTGCGACTCACCACTTTTTGAACGGCGCAATTTGGGGTATGTGATAGCGAGAGGCAAAGATAAATTTGACCCGTCAGGCAGGACAGAATCGGATGAAACGCAGAACACTCATTTTGGGGGGCACGGCGCTTGTCGCGCTGGGTGCGTGCAGCAGCAGCAAATTCAAACGCTATAACGGCCCGGAAGTAACTTACGTCGTTGTGAACAAGCAGGACCGCAGGATGTGGCTGTTGCACCACGACCGGGTGCTTGAGGAATATGATATCATGCTGGGCTTTGCCCCTGTCGGTCACAAGCAGATCGAAGGCGACGGCAAGACGCCCGAAGGCACCTACGTCATCGACCGCCGCAACCCGAACAGCAGGTTTCACCTGTCGCTGGGGATTTCATATCCGAACGAATTGGACCGCCAGCGGGCCGAAGAATTGGGTGAGAAGCCGGGCGGCGACATCTTTATCCACGGTCAGAAGGACCCGTCGCGCAAGGACAAGGGCGACTGGACCTGGGGCTGCATCGCGGTCCGGAACAAGGATATCGAAAACATCTATGCGATGGTGCGGGACGGCACGCCGATCCTGCTGAACCCGTGATGGGTGGGGGAACTGTTGATCAGTTCCCCATCACCAGTGTCCACCAAAGCTTCCCACCTGCTTCCTGGAACCAGGCAAACCCCATGTTGCGCGCGTCGGGTGACATGATCACCCGCCGGGTGTCGGGCTGATCCATCCAGGCCGCCAGCGTTTCCAGCTCTGTTTCGTAGGTTTCGGAAATGGTTTCGCCAACGAGGCCGCCCTGGTAGCCGACGCGGTTGATGCGATCGACCGGAGAAGACCCGTCGGAACCGAAGTGCCAGGGGCGATTCTGCACCGACATATCGCGGGCATGGGTCGCCGCGGCGGCGTTCAGCTGTGGATCCAGCTGCACTTGCTGTTGTCCGGCAGCGCCGCGCAGGGCATTGACGGCATCGAGCATCCGAAACTGGACCTTGCCGGTTTCGCTGTCGCGAATCCGATATGCCTTGGGCAACGGTTTGCCGTCGCTGCCCAGTTGGGGTGCGGCGGGCGCACAGGCTGACAGGGCAAGGCAGAACGCCATCAGGACGGACAGAATACGGATCACGGCATAGCTCCACGGGTTTGTGTTTCGCCTCTCCTACAGCGGACGGCGTTGCAGATCAAACCCACATCGGCGTTACCTCGCCTGATGACAGGTCTTTGATTTGATACTGAGACTGTTGGGTCATATATCTTGGACAATTCCCTAAATGCTTTCTGATGGAGACATGATAATGTCCGACAAGCACAACAAATTCGGTAGCCGTCGCGCGTTCCTTGCGGGTTCCGCAGCGATGATTGCCGCCCCCGCCCTCGCCCAGTCCACGACCGGCCTCAACTCGCCGGCGACGACCCAGACCGAACGCGACCTGAACGAGTCTGTGCGTCGGAATATTTCGAGCTTTCGGATGCTGGATTGGCAGCCCTATTTCGACAACACCCGGAACGGCGCGATTCTGGTCGATATCGACAGCCGCGCGGTGCATTTCTGGTCAGAAGACCAGAGCATCTACAAATTGTACCCGTCCTCCGTGCCGCTGACAGAGGATCTGACCCGTCGTGGCCGTACGCGGGTGACATTGAAGGACCCCGAACCCGACTGGCGTCCGACACCGTCGATGAAAGAGCGCAACCCGGAGTGGCCCGACTATGTCGGCCCCGGCCCAGACAACCCGCTGGGCACCCGCGCGCTGCACCTCAGCTGGACTTACTACCGCATTCACGGCACGCACGACACGCGCAAGATCGGACGCAAGTCTTCCAACGGGTGCATCGGCCTCTATAACCAGCACATCGAAGAGCTGTACGAGATGGCCAAGGTGGGCACGCAGGTGTTGCTTATTTGACGACATTTCCCGGCATGTAGAGCGGTGAAACGGAATCCGGGTTTGCAATCCCACGGTTATGCTGTTTACAAAGTTTTACGAGGTAAGTCTTGGGTGCGTGTTTGCATATCTGTGCAACACGCCTTTTCTGGAGGTTATACTATGAAAAAACTCGTTCTCGCCGCTGCTCTGACAGCTGCTGCTTCGACTGCATACGCCGGTTCGCTGGCAGAGCCGATCGTTGAAGCGCCCGTCATCGTTGAAGAAGCAACTTCTTCTTCCTCCGGTGTTCTGGTTCCGCTGATCCTGCTGGCCGTTGTGGCTGCTGCAGTCGCAGCTGACTAAGTCAAAGCGACGACCAAATCGAAAAAGGCGGTGTTCTACACCGCCTTTTTTGTTGCCCGAACTACGAGATTTCTGGCGTCGGTTGACGGAGCTTCAGCCGGTCAGTCCAGCCAACCCTTCAGGTTCTCCTGAACGGCGTTCGACAATGCGTCGATATGGGCGTCGTCGTCGTTAAGGCAGGGGATATAGGTAAAATCCTCTCCCCCCGCGGCCTCGAAACTTTCCCTGATCTCTTCGTTGATCTCTTCCAGCGTCTCTATGCAGTCGGCCGAAAAGGCGGGCGCGCAGACGGCGATGGTCTTGTTGCCCGCTTCCGCCTGCCTTGCGACTTCCTCAACCGTGTAGGGTTGCAGCCATTCTTCGGGGCCGAATTTCGATTGGAACGTCGTCATGATTCGGGTGTCGTCCCAGCCCAGCCGCTCTTTCAGCAGGCGCGTCGTCTTCTGACACTGGCAGTGGTAGGGGTCGCCCTCCATCAGGTAGCGGATCGGCAGCCCGTGGTACGAGCAGATGAGGATATCGGGGCGCTTCGAGGCGGCAGCATAGGCACGTTCGATGGATTGGGCCAATGCCTCGATATAGTCGGGACGGTCGAAATAGGGCTCCACCACCCGCGCGATGGGTTGCCATTTTTCCTTGCCCAGCGCGGCAAAGAATGCGTCGCAGGCCGTCGCGGAGGTTGCCCCGGCGTACTGCGGGTATAACGGGAAGAACAGGATCCTGGTACAGCCCGCCTTCGTCATCGCGGCGACTTTGGACTGCGTCGATGGATTGCCGTACCGCATGCAGTAATCGACCATGACATCGTCGCCGTAGCGCGCCTTCAGCACCGCTTCCATCTTGGCGGTCTGCGCCTTGGTGATGGTCATCAGCGGGCTTTCCCCGGCCTCTTCGTTCCAGATGCTCTTGTACGCGGCACCGCTGGAGAAGGGGCGCTTGCTGAGGATGACGAGTTGCAGCAGCGGTTGCCACAGCCAGGGAGAGTAGTCGATCACCCGGCGATCCGACAGGAATTCGCCCAGGTAACGGCGCATCGACCAGTAGTCGTAATTGTCCGGCGTGCCGAGATTGGCCAGCAGAACGCCGACACGTTCCTTTGGAACAGCGGGGTGGTCGGCGTTGGCATGTGGCGGGCGCGCGGCTTGCATGATCTGTCCTTGGTCAACGTATTGTGCTGAAATACCCGGATTTCCCGCAGGGTCAATTGCGCAACTTTGTCTCATCCGTGTTCAGCGCATCCGCCAGCCTTTGCTGGGCCGACCCTGGACGGAGCGGTTTCTGCTGGCTGTCATCGGGTGCCCAGCCGGTCAGAAAGACCAGCTCGAACGTGGCCAGAACCCGGCCTTCGCCATCGTTGAAATGGGTCTGATACAGGTCTGCGGCAGCGTTCAGGACGCTGCGGGCGGTGGGCGTGCGCAACCGCGCGTGCAGCGCGTTGGCCTCGCCCATCGCCCGCAGGTCGCGCATCAGGGCCCAGGCGTCGCGATACGACACCGTCAGGGGGACCGAATCCGCCACCGGCAGTGCAAAGCCCGCCCGTTGGAGCAGCCCACCCATGTCGCGCAATTCGCCCATCGGGGCGACACGCGGGGATATCCCGCCTGTCACCGCAACCTCCGCCTGCCCCAGACAGGCCCGCAGTTCCTGCAGTGTCTGTCCGCCGAAAGCGGCGCCTATGAACAGCCCATCGGGCCGCAGCGCGCGGCGGCACTGAACCAGCTGGCCGACCGGATCGTTTGTCCAGTGCAGCGCCATGGCGTGCATCACCAGGTCATGCGCCTGTACGCCAAAGGGCAGTGTATCGGTCACAGGTGCAACTGCTGCGTCGGGGAAGGCAGCGGCCCACACACCGGGAAAATCCGTGACCACGGCGGCGTCGGTAAACGACTTGTTAACCATCGCGAGCCGATCCTGGATCTCGTCTATGGCCTGCTGGTGCAGGAACAGTGCCTCCGGCTGCGCGCGTGCGCGGCGGAATTCCAATGCGATCTGGTCGGTCAGGGGGGCCGGGGTGGTCATGGGGGACCAATATGCCGTTGTTGGAGAGACTGCAAACCGGGTTGAACGCTGTCTATCCGGCCCGCTGTCTGTCCTGCGGCGATGTGGTTGGCAGTGACTATGGCCTGTGCGGCCCATGCTGGCGCGGCGTCGCATTCATCGGGAGCACGATCTGCGACATGTGTGGGGCGCCGCTTCCGGGGATGGCCGGGACTGATGTGCTTGCCTGTGACGCCTGCCTGCAAAGCCCGCGACCCTGGGCGCAGGGCCGGGCCGCGGTGCTGTACGCGGATACCGGCCGCAGGCTGGTTCTGGCGCTTAAACATGGCGACCGGCAGGAGATCGCGCGGCCAGCAGGCTGCTGGATGGCAGCGGCGGCCCAACCGCTCTTGCGGGAGGACACGCTGATTGTGCCGGTTCCGCTGCATTGGCGTCGCATGGCATCGCGCCGCTACAACCAGTCCGCCCTGCTGGCCCGCGCGATTGCCCGAGAGTCCGCTCGAACCTGGTGTCCCGACCTGTTGCAACGTCACCGCGCAACGCCATCGCTGGACGGGCTGGGGCGGGAGGCGCGGTTTGACGCGCTGCAGGACGCCATTCGCCTGAACCCCGCGCGGCGTACGATGGTGCGGTCGCGCCCTGTTCTGCTGGTCGACGACGTCATGACCTCGGGCGCCACTCTGGCCGCCGCGACAGCGGCCTGTCTGGCCGCCGGGTCCGGTCAGGTATGTGTGGTAACACTGGCGCGCGTGGTCAAAGACACTTAAGTCAGGCTCAAGCACCTATTTTGTTGAGAAAGGGCCAGACATGAAATCTGTCGAGATCTATACATCGCCGCTTTGCGGCTTCTGCCACGCGGCCAAGCGGTTGCTGACCCAGAAGGGCGTCAGCTTTTCCGAGGTGGACGTGTTGGCCAATCCGGACCGCAAGCCCGAGATGATCGAGCGGGCGAACGGCAGCCGAACCGTGCCGCAGATTTTCATCGAGGACACCCACGTTGGCGGGTGCGATGAGCTTTATGCGCTGGAGCGCGAGGGTAAGCTGGATGGCATGTTGGCCGCATGATGAAGGGCGCGATCCTGCAGCTTAACGTCTCGGACGACCCCAGCGGCAATCTTGGGCAAACATTGGCCATGTTTGGCGAAGCCGTTGCCGCGGGGGCAGAGTTCATCCTGACTCCGGAGGTGACGAACTGCGTTTCCACCAGCAGGGCGCACCAGCAAGACGTGCTGATGCACGAAACGGACGACATCACGCTCGCCGCATTGCGGAAGGCGGCGGCGGAGGCGGGCGTCTGGCTGCTGCTCGGCTCGCTCGGGTTGAAGACCGGGGATGCCGATGGCCGCTTTGCCAACCGGTCCTTCCTGATCGACCCCAAGGGCGAGATCGTGGCGCGCTACGACAAAATCCACATGTTCGACGTGCAGATCAACGAGACGGAGACCTACCGCGAATCCGCCGGTTACAGGCCGGGCGCGCAGGCGGTGGTTGCCGATACGCCGTTCGGTCGCATCGGGATGAGCGTCTGTTACGACGTGCGGTTTCCGCTGCTCTACAATGCGCTGGCGCGGGCCGGTGCCCGGATCGTTACGGTGCCTGCGGCGTTCTCTCCGGTGACGGGGGCGGCCCACTGGCACGCGTTGCTGCGCGCGCGCGCCATCGAGACGGGGTGTTTCGTGATCGCTCCCGCTCAGACCGGCACCCACGCGAGCGCCGCGCACAAGACCCGTGACTGTTACGGTCATTCCCTTGTCGTCTCGCCGTGGGGCGAGGTGCTGCTGGATGCGGGCGTCGCACCCGGCGTTTACAATTTCACCCTGGATATGGATGATGTCGACAGGGCGCGGGGAAAGGTACCCAGCCTGACGAACGCGCGGGACTTTGACCCGCCTCAAGTGAACTCTTGACCGGGTCAATGGATGAGCGATGACAGTCAGACAATTGCGATCATGCTGTTCAGCGAACTGCTGGCAGCGGATCACGCCGTGCGCAGCCGTCTGACCCGGGTCCTGCCGAAGGGGATGGAGATTTCTCATTTCTCCGTGCTCAATCACCTGGCCTGGCATGGCGATGAAAGCAGCCCCGCGCGACTGGCGGAACGCTTTGGCGTAACGCGCGGAGCAATGACCAATACACTGACAAAGCTGGAATGGTCGGGATATGTCCACATCCGGCCCGACTGGGACGATGCCCGCCGCAAGATGGTCGCGATCAGCCCGGCAGGCCGTCAGGCGCGCGACGATGCGGTCGCGGCCATTGCCCCTATGATCAACGAGGTGGTGGAAAGCCTGGGCGAAAACCAGACCCGCGCGGCCCTGCCGATTCTGCGTGAAATCCGGATCAAGCTTTCCTGACGCTGGCCGTCACGTAGTTCACGCTCAGATCCTTGTCGGACAGTCGCCACGACCACGACAAGGGGTTAAAGACGAATCCCTTGCGGTCCACCGGTTCCAGACCCGCCTGCCGCAACAGGTCGAACAATTCGTCCGGAGTGATGAATTTGGACCATTCATGGGTGCCCTTAGGCAGCCAGCGCATGATGTGCTCGGCGCCGACGATGGCCATGGCGTAGGACTTGGGGTTGCGGTTGATCGTCGAACAGATGTGCAGGCCGCCGGGCTTCAGCAGGTCGTGGCAGGCGGTGAGGTAGTCGATGGGGGATGCGACATGTTCGACCACTTCCATGTTCAGGACAACGTCGAATGCTTCACCCGCGTCGGCAAGCGCCTCGGCGGTGGTGTGGCGGTAGTCGATGGAAAGGCCGGACTGCTCGGCATGGATCCGGGCGACCGGGATGTTCCCCTCGGCGGCGTCGGCACCGACCACATCGGCCCCGAGTCGGGCCATCGGTTCGGCCAGGAGGCCGCCGCCGCAGCCGATGTCGAGAATGCGCAGGCCCCCGAAAGGTGAGTCGGTCTTCAGGTCCCGGTCGAATTCACCTGCAATCTGGCTGGTGATATAGTCCAAACGGCAGGGGTTGAGCATGTGCAACGGCTTGAATTTGCCGTTGAGGTCCCACCATTCGGCTGCCATCGCCTCGAATTTCGAGATTTCCGACGGATCGACGGTTGTTCGAGACGTTTGCATTTTCCGCTCCCTATGTTCTTGTGGTGCTGACCCCTATATAGGTCTCTCATGGATAAGTTTCCCGACCAAAAGCGCGCGACGCAGTATCTTTATCCGCCGATCGACCCGTTCGATCAGGGCATGATGTCGGTCGGGCAGGGCCATCGGGTGTATTACGAGCAATGCGGCAACCCGGACGGTATCCCTGTCGTCGTGTTTCACGGCGGGCCCGGCGGCGGCTGCAGCCCGTCGATGCGGCGCTATTTCGATCCCTCCGTCTACCGGGTGATTCTGTTTGATCAGCGCGGCTGCGGGCGGTCGCGGCCTCATGCGAGTGTCACGGACAACACCACGTGGCACCTCGTTGCCGACATCGAGCTGATTCGCACCGCGCTGAAGATCGACAGTTGGATCGTCTTTGGCGGGTCCTGGGGGGCGACGCTGGCGCTGGTTTATGCCCAGACCCATCCTGACGCGGTGCGGCAACTGGTGCTGCGCGGCGTATTCCTGATGACGCAGGCAGAGCTGGACTGGTTTTATGGCGGCGGTGCCGGGAAATTCTGGCCGGAGGTCTGGGACCGGTTCGTGTCGCTGATCCCGAAAGAGGAACAGCGCGATCTGATCGCGGCTTATCACCGGCGTCTGTTCTCGGGCGATTTGCCGACGGAGCAGCGGTTCGGCCGCGCCTGGGCGGCCTGGGAGAATGCGCTGGCCTCCATCCACTCATCCGGCGCCGCGCACGAAGGGCCTTCGGACTACGCCCGTGCTTTCTCGCGACTGGAGAATCATTACTTTACCAATGGCGGGTTTCTTGAGTTCGACGGCCAGATCATCGAACACATGCCGCGCATTGCCCATATCCCCGGAACCATCGTTCAGGGGCGGTACGACATGATCTGCCCGCCCGTCAGCGCCCATCGCATCGCGTCCCGCTGGCCCGCCTGCGAGCTGACGATGGTGCGCAACGCGGGGCATGCGCTTTCCGAACCGGGGATCAGCGCGGAACTGGTGCGCACGATGGACAGGATCGCCAGCAGATGAGCCGCCGGTCGCCTCTCCTTGACCGCCGGGCGGTGTTTTCCAGCGCGGCGGCGGTGGCGTTGCTGGCGGCCACGGGCGTCGGCGCGGCGGGCGTTCCGGCGCGCGGAGGGCGGTTGCGGATGGCGCTTTCCGGCGGGGCACGAAGCGATTCATGGGTGCAGGGTGACGGATTGTTCATGCAGGTGGCCCGGCAGGGGTTGATCTACGACACCCTGACCGAAGTTGCCGCCGACGGCACCCTGCGGGCGGAACTCGCGCTGGGCTGGAAGGCCTCCGCCGATGCGCGAATCTGGGACTTCGACCTGCGGCCCGGTGTGCCGTTTCATGACGGCGCCGCCTTTACGGCTGCGGATGCTGTTGCCAGCCTGCGGGGGCGCGTGGCGGGCGAGATCAGCGCGCCCGGCGCCGACCGACTGAGAATCACGCTGGAGCGGCCCAACGTCGGTTTGCCAATGTTGCTGTCCGGTCCGGAATACGTGATCCGGCCCGCCCATGCGCTGGATGCGGGCATCGGCACCGGGCTTTACCGGATGCGCCGGTTTTGGCCGGGTCAACAGGTGCTGGCCACCCGGGTCGCGAGCCATTACCGCGACGGCACCGCCGGCTGGTTCGACGAAGTCGAGCTGACCTCGATCCCCTCTGAATCCGTGCGCGGCCAGGCACTGAGCGAATACATGGTGGACGCGGTGGATATCACAGATGCGGGGGGGCTGTCCGGCTTGCCGGATATTCATCTGATGCCCGACACGCGTCAGCCGGTTCAGGCCGTCAGCGCCGCGGTTGCGCAACCCACGCAGGTCAGCGCCCTGCGTCCGCTGGACAACCTGCGTGCGGCGGAACGCTGGTGGTTTGCCTGAATTCTGTTGGCCCCTTGCGATTGGCCGCAAGCAGGCGTATATGGTCTTCAACAGCGGCGCGTTAGGGTCCACACCAAACGCTCCACCGATCTTGAACACGGGCCGCGCGCCCGTTTTTTTGTGCCTGAAGGAACCATGTCCAACGATCTGATAGCAAAAGCCGCCATTGACCGCCGCATGGCCGAGATCATCACCCCGGTGATCGAGGACATGGGGTTTGAGCTGGTGCGTGTGCGCCTGATGTCGGGCAAGAACACGACCCTTCAGGTCATGGCCGACAAGCCCGAAGGCGGGATCGAGGTGGATGACCTCGCGCTGATCAATCAGGCCATCGGCACCGTTCTGGATGTCGAGGACCCGATTCTGGATGAATACACGCTTGAGGTCTCCAGCCCCGGCATCGACCGCCCGCTGACGCGGCTCAAGGATTTCGACATGTTCGAAGGCTACGAGGCCAAGCTGGAGACGGACGAGCTGATCGACGGACGCCGCCGTTTCAAGGGCGAACTGGCCGGGGTCGAGGGCAACGAGGTCCTGATCAACGTCGACGAAGGTACCATCGGGCTCGATTTCAGCTGGCTGTCTGATGCCAAGCTGGTTTTGACCGACGAGCTGATCAAGGAAATGCTGCGCCAGCGCAAGGCGGCTGGTGCGTTGAACGAACAAGATTTCGATGAAGTTCAGACCGAAGACGGGTCTGCTGAGGGAGAAGACTAATGGCCATTACATCTGCCAACCAGCTGGAGCTGCTGCAAACCGCGGAAGCGGTAGCGCGTGAAAAGATGATCGACCCCGGCCTCGTGGTCGAAGCGATGGAAGAATCGCTCGCCCGTGCGGCAAAGTCCCGCTACGGCGCTGAGATGGACATCCGGGTGTCCATCGACCGCAAGACCGGTCGCGCGACCTTTACCCGTGTGCGCACCGTGGTCGAGGATGAGGAGTTCGAGAATTACCAGGCCGAGTTCACCGTGGAACAGGCCCGGCAGTATCTGGACGACCCCAAGGTAGGCGACACGCTGGTCGAGGAAGTCCCCCCGGTCGAGATGGGCCGGATCGCCGCGCAATCGGCCAAGCAGGTGATCCTGCAGAAGGTTCGCGAAGCGGAACGGGACCGTCAGTACGAGGAATTCAAGGATCGCGCGGGCACCATCATCAATGGTATGGTCAAGCGTGAAGAATACGGCAACGTCATCGTGGACGTGGGTGCGGGCGAGGCGATCCTGCGCCGGAACGAGAAGATCGGCCGCGAAAGCTATCGCCCCAACGACCGCATTCGGGTCTATATCAAGGACGTGCGTCGCGAACAGCGCGGCCCGCAGATTTTCCTGTCGCGCACCGCGCCCGAGTTCATGGCTGAACTGTTCAAGATGGAAGTGCCCGAAATCTACGACGGCATCATCGAGATCAAGGCCGTCGCCCGCGACCCCGGTTCACGCGCCAAGATTGCCGTGATCTCTTATGACGGGTCCATCGACCCGGTCGGTGCCTGCGTCGGTATGCGCGGCTCCCGCGTGCAGGCCGTGGTGAACGAGCTTCAGGGCGAGAAGATCGACATCATCCCGTGGAACGAAGACCAGCCGACCTTCCTTGTGAACGCGCTGCAACCTGCAGAGGTCTCCAAGGTTGTTCTGGACGAAGAAGCAGGCAAGATCGAAGTCGTCGTTCCGGAAGAACAGCTGTCGCTGGCCATCGGCCGTCGCGGTCAGAACGTGCGTCTGGCGTCGCAGCTGACCGGTCTCGACATCGACATCATGACCGAAGAGCAGGAAAGCCAGCGTCGCCAGGCGGAGTTCGAGCTGCGGACCAAGCTGTTCATGGACAACCTGGACCTGGACGAGTTCTTTGCCCAGCTGCTGGTTTCCGAAGGCTTCACCAACCTGGAAGAAGTCGCCTATGTGGAGATCGACGAGCTGTTGGTCATCGACGGAGTAGACGAGGACACCGCGAATGAACTGCAGGCCCGCGCCCGTGACGTGCTGGAAGCGCAGAACAAGGCGGCGCTGGAAGCGGCCCGCGCGCTGGGTGTCGAGGACAGCCTGGTTGAATTCGAAGGTCTGACCCCCCAAATGATAGAGGCGCTGGCAAAAGACGATGTGAAGACGCTGGAAGACTTCGCGACCTGCGCCGACTGGGAAATCGCCGGGGGCTGGACCACGGTCAACGGTGAACGGGTCAAGGACGAAGGCACGCTGGAGCCCTTTGACATCACCCTCGAAGAGGCGCAGGACATGATCATGACCGCCCGGGTCATGCTGGGCTGGGTCGATCCCGAGGATCTGACCGCGGACGAAGATGAAGACGAAGGCGAAACCGTCGAGGAGGCCGAGGCCTGATTTCAGGCCTCGGGGGCACTTGATGGGTCGCGGTGGCGCATCCAAGGACCGGTCGGACGGTCCCGAACGCAAATGCATCTCCACGGGAGAGGTGCAGCCGAAGTTCGGGCTTGTGCGGTTTGTGGTGGGTCCGGACCAGCAGGTCGTGCCCGACATCATGGGCAAGCTTCCCGGTCGCGGCATTTATGTCTCCGCGGACCGGGCTGCATTGGAACAGGCGGTGAAGAAAAAGCTCTTCTCGCGTTCCGCGAAGCAGCAGGTCATCGTGCCTGATGGCCTGATCGAGGAAGTGGAGCGGCAGCTGGCCCGGCGCGTCGTCGATCTGATCTCGTTGCAGCGCAAGGGCGGTGGTGCCGTTGCGGGGTACGAAAAGGTCAAGGCCTGGCTGCAGAATGAAGAGGCGGAGGTCTTGATCCAGGCGTCTGACGGATCGGGCCGCGGCAAGAGCAAATTGAGCACGCCGCACTATGGCCACTACATTGGTTGGCTGACGGCAAATGAATTGGGTTTGGCTTTCGGACGTCAAACTGTGATACATGGGGCGCTCGCCTCTGGTGGACTCACGCTACGTGTTGTAGAGGAAGCCCAACGACTTAAAGGCGTGCGCAAAATCGAGACTGGCAAGGGCCAGTCGAAAGGATAGACGAGCTAGATGAGCGATAGTGACGGCAAGAAAACATTGGGTCTGCGCGGCAGCGCGCGTCCGGGTAACGTAAAGCAGAGCTTTAGCCACGGGCGGACCAAGAACGTTGTGGTCGAGACCAAGCGCAAGCGCGTTGTGGTGCCCAAACCGGGTGCTGGCAAATCAGGTGCGGGCGGTTCTCCGGTGGGGGATCCGTCAAAGCGCCCTGCCGGGATCACGGATGCCGAAATGGACCGCCGTCTGAGGGCTGTGCAGGCTGCCAAGGCCCGCGAAGCCGAAGAGGCTGCTGCCCGCGAAGCCGAGGAAAAGGCGCGCGCCGAAGAGCGCGAACGCCGCCGGGCCGAGCAGGAAGAGAAAGAGCGCGAGGAAAAAGAGCGCGAAGAGGCGCTGAAGGCCAAGGCCGAGGAAGAAGCCAAGAAGCAGCGCGACGCCGTCGCCGCTGCGGAGGCCGCAGCCGCCGCTCCGGCGGAACCCGCCGTGGCGCGCACGCCCAACAACAAGGCCGCGCCCGCGCAGCCCGCCCGCAAGACGGAGCGCGACCGCGAGGAAACCAACAAGAAGAACCGCGGCGGCGACAACCGCCGTTCGGGCAAGCTGACTGTCAATCAGGCGCTGACCGGCGGCGAAGGTGGCCGCCAACGGTCAATGGCCGCGATGAAGCGCAAGCAGGAGCGCGCGCGTCAGAAGGCCTTGGGCGGTTCGGTCGAGCGCGAGAAGGTCGTGCGCGAGGTGCAGCTGCCAGAGGCCATCATGGTCTCCGAACTGGCGAGCCGCATGACCGAAAAGGTCGGTGCCGTAGTCAAGGCGTTGATGCAGAACGGCATGATGGTCACGCAGAACGAGACGATCGACGCGGATACAGCCGAACTGATCATCGAGGAATTCGGCCACAAGGTTGTCCGCGTGTCGGATGCGGACGTGGAAGACGTGATCAAGGAAGTCCAGGACAAGGCGGAAGATCTGAAACCCCGTCCGCCGGTCATCACGATCATGGGCCACGTCGATCACGGCAAGACATCCTTGCTGGACGCGATCCGCAACGCCAAGGTCGTTGCAGGCGAAGCTGGCGGCATCACTCAGCACATTGGGGCCTACCAGGTCACGGCCGATACCGGTGCCGTGCTGTCCTTCCTCGATACACCGGGTCACGCGGCCTTTACGTCGATGCGTTCCCGCGGGGCGCAGGTGACGGACATCGTCGTTCTGGTCGTGGCGGCGGATGACGCCGTGATGCCGCAGACGATTGAGGCGATCAACCACGCCAAGGCGGCAAAAGTGCCGATGATCGTGGCGATCAACAAGATCGACAAGCCGGCGGCGAACCCGGACAAGGTCCGCACCGACCTGCTGCAACACGAGGTCATCGTGGAGAAGCTGTCGGGCGACGTTCAGGATGTGGAAGTATCCGCCACTACCGGTCAGGGTCTGGACGAGCTGCTTGAAGCCATCGCGCTGCAGGCGGAAATCCTTGAACTCAAGGCGAACCCCAACCGCGCCGCGGTTGGTGCCGTGATCGAAGCGCAGCTTGATGTGGGTCGCGGGCCGGTCGCAACCGTTCTGGTTCAGACCGGGACATTGCGTCAGGGCGACATCTTTGTCGTGGGTGAGCAGTACGGCAAGGTCCGTGCGTTGATCAACGACGCCGGGGAACGTGTCAAAGAGGCCGGGCCGTCGGTGCCGGTCGAGGTGCTTGGCCTGAACGGCACACCCGAAGCGGGCGACGTGCTGAACGTGACGGAGACCGAGGCGCAGGCGCGCGAGATCGCGGCGTATCGCGAAAAAGCCGCCAAGGACAAGCGCGCCGCAGCCGGTGCCGCCACGACGCTGGAACAGCTCATGGCGAATGCCAAGGCGAACGAGGATGTCAGCGAACTGCCGATCCTGCTGAAGGCAGACGTCCAAGGGTCCGCCGAGGCAATCGTTCAGGCGATGGAAAAGATCGGCAACGAGGAAGTTCGCGTGCGCGTTCTGCACTCCGGCGTCGGGGCGATCACCGAAACCGACGTGGGTCTTGCCGAAGCCTCTGGGGCGCCGATCATGGGGTTCAACGTGCGTGCCAACGCGTCGGCCCGTAACACAGCCAACCAGAAGGGCGTGGAAATCCGGTATTACTCCGTGATCTATGACCTTGTCGATGACGTGAAGGCTGCGGCCTCTGGCCTGCTCAGCAACGAGATCAAGGAAAACTTCATTGGTTATGCAACGATCAAGGAAGTCTTCAAGGTCACGGGCGTTGGCAAGGTCGCTGGCTGTCTGGTGACAGAAGGCGTGGCGCGCCGGTCCGCCGGGGTGCGTCTGCTGCGCGACAACGTGGTTATCCACGAGGGCACGCTGAAGACCCTGAAGCGTTTCAAGGACGAGGTCGCTGAGGTGCAGTCGGGCCAGGAATGCGGCATGGCGTTCGAGAACTACGACGACGTCCGCCCGGACGACGTGATCGAGATCTTCGAACGTGAGGAAGTCACCCGCACGCTCAGCTGATTACTGTCAGCTTCGAGAAATGTCGGAGGCCCGGTTGAATTGCCGGGTCTCTGTCGTTTCAAAAGCTCCTGTCTTTTCGTCGAAGCTCTGGCGGGCGACCTGAACTGATCTGTCCAGGATGTCGATCACGTTGAAGTCGTTCGGTTCCCCGCGGACCCGCGACGACAGGCTGGTGCCCGCATGCAGCTGGACCGCATTCCGGCGGTCGTGTTCCCCTGCGCGGTGGGCGAATTCGCCCGCGTGCCACAGATGCAGATGCCCCGACAGGATCAGGTCCGCACCGCATCCGATCAGCCGCTCAAGCGCCTCTGCGGCGCCCGGGATCGGCTTCTTGCTCACGCCTTCGGGATGTTCCAGCGGATGGTGGACGACCAGAACCCGCAGCTTGTGCGCGGGGGCGGCCCCCATCGCCGTGCAGGCGCGGCGCAGCCGCAGTGCCGAAAGTCGCCCCGCCTGCCATTGAAAGCGGTCGACCGTATTCAAGCCGACCATCACCATTTCAGCCGTTTCGACGCTTGGGGTCAGATCGGACGAGATGTATTTGCGATAATTCCCGAAGGGCCGAAAAAGCCGCGTCAGTGGACGGTGGATCGGGATGTCGTGGTTTCCCGGGACGCACAGAACCGGGGCATCTATCCGGTCGATAAAGGCGCGCGCGCTTTCGTATTCCTGACTTCGGGCGCGCTGGGTCAGATCGCCCGAAATCGCCACATGATCCGGCTGCAAGTTTTCCAGCACGGTGAGGAGTGGCTGGATCAGGTCGGCACGGTCCTTGCCGAAATGCAGATCGGACAGATGGACAAGCCGGGTCATCGGACCGCAGTGGCGTCGGCAGAAGGAACGAGGATGCGCAGCGGGTTGGGTGCGTGGCGGATGGTAAAGGGCCCGCCCATGCGTGTAATTTCGCCGTCGCGGGCCACTGGACGGCGCTTGCGCTTCATGGAGATTTCTATGGTTTTCCCACTGACCATTTCGTAGTCCGTTTCCGGTTTCGCAATGCCAAGTGCCAGCGCCGCTGCATGTCGCAGAAGGCCCAGGCGACCTGAATTCGGGGCAATCAGCGTCACAAGTTCACCTTCTGCGATGGCCTCTGCTCCGTTCAGTCCCATTTCGTTCAGCTGGTAGGCATTGTTGATCACGAAAAGCAGCGGTGTCCGGCGGATATACTGCTGGCCGTCGATCTCCACCGTCAACTTCAAGGGCGCGCGAAAGGTCACAAGCGTCTTCAGCACAGACCAATAGGCAGCGAGCCGGCTGCGTCCCCACCGTTTGTACGTCCCCTCCCGGGTTTGGAGGATCGCGGCATATGCGCCGATGCTGGCATTGTTGAGGAACATGCGCCCGTTTACCGTGGCCACGTTGACCTCACGCGGGGTGCCGTTCAGCATGGCTTCGACCGCGGCGTCGGTGTCTTCGGGCAGACCCAGCGACCGGGCAAAATAGTTGAAGGTGCCCGCAGGAATGATACCGATATCACGACCGCTGCCCGCAAGTACGGAAGCCGCACCGCAGATCGTGCCATCGCCGCCCGCCACGGCCAGGCGCGCATCACTCTCTGCCAGCGCAGCTTTTGCGGCGGCTTCAACACTGTCATAGTCCTGCACCCTGGCAAAATCGACAGACTCGCCGCGCGAGGTGAACGCGTCGCGAATGGTCGCGACCTTGGCGTCGCCATCCAAGTTCCCGGAGGCGGCATTGACAATGACGATTGTACGCTGGCCTGACATATCCTGCCCCTGTTTGTCAGGGGCTCATGCCCCAGAGCAGAACGCCCAATACAGAGCGAAGTTCGTCAGCGAGGGAAATTTTTCATCAGTTGGAACGATTTACCGGCTTTCCCGAATAAATCTTGTCATCCACCTGAACGGTCATCAGCCCGTTCGGCGTATTCCCGACAAAAATTCCCTGCACGGATATACTGGATCCGATCGTTATTGTCCGCAACATACCGCTTCCTCCCCAGAAAGATGGGATAAGCTTACCAAACAATTCTGCAGACTCCACTGAATTGTTTCACAAAAGCTTAATATTAATGCGCAAATTACGGGCATGTGCGCATTATTGTTTCACAGCCAGTCCCGCAGAATGGGTATGAGCGGTATGTCCGCGGCTGGCATGGGGTAATTTCGCAGATCGTTTGCGCGAACCCACTTCAACGACTGGCCCTCTTTTGACATCGGCGTGCCCTCCCACTTGCGGCAGGCATACAGCGGCATGAGCAAATGGAACGTGTCGTAGCTGTGGCTGGCAAACGTCAGCGGCGCGAGACAGGAGGCCCAGGTGTTGATCCCCAGCTCTTCCTCCAGTTCGCGGATCAAGGCGTTCTCGGGTGTCTCGCCGGGTTCGACCTTGCCGCCGGGAAATTCCCAAAGGCCTGCCATCGCCTTGCCCTCCGGCCGCTGCGCGATCAGAACGCGGCCGTCAATGTCGATCAGGGCGACGGCAGAGACAAGTACGACTTTCACCAACGCTCTTCCACGCGCTCAGGACCGATAGTCGGCATTGATCGCGATGTAGCCGTGGGTCAGATCGCAGGTCCAGACGGTGCTGGCCCCCTTGCCAAGGCCGAGATCGACGGCGATGCGGATTTCTTCGCCCTTCATATGTGCGGCTGCGGCCTCTTCCGAGTAGTCGGGGCTGCGCCAACCGTCCTTGGCCACCTCGACCTCCCCGAACCGGATCGACAACCGGTCCCGGTCGGCTTCGGCACCGGATTTTCCGATGGCCATCACGACACGGCCCCAGTTCGGGTCTTCTCCGGCGATGGCGGTCTTGATCAGGGGTGAATTGGCGATGGCCATGGCGTGTGTCTTGGCATCGGCGTCCGACGCGGCACCGGATACGGTGACTTCGACAAACTTCGTCGCGCCTTCGCCATCGCGCACGACCTGATGCGCGAGGTCCAGCATCACGCCGTGCAGCGCGTCCGCAAAGACCGCGTTGCCGGTCGCGTCCGCGCCCGACGTGTCGGTTGCCGCGACGATCACGCTGTCGGAGGTGGAAGTGTCACTGTCCACGGTGATGCAGTTGAAGGTCTTGTCCGCATTTTCTGCGACAGCCTCCTGGAGGGCGCTCTGGTCGAAGTGGGCGTCGGTAAAGATATAAACCAGCATCGTCGCCATGTCGGGGGCGATCATGCCGGACCCCTTGGCGATGCCCGCGATCCTGACGGTCTTGCCGTCGATCTCTACCTCTGCCTGTGCGCCCTTGGGAAAGGTATCGGTGGTCATGATTGCCTTGGCCGCCGCGGCGATGCCGCCCGCCTCCAGCTCCGCCGTGAGGTCCGCAAGGCTGGCCGTCACACGGTCATGGGGCAGCGGTTCGCCGATCACCCCAGTCGAAGAAGTGAAGACCCGCGCCTCGGGCACATCGCAGGCCGCAGAGACAGCGGCAGTGATTGCCTTGACAGAGGCAACTCCGTTCTTCCCGGTAAAGGCATTGGCATTGCCGGAGTTCACCAGAATGGCCGCGCCCGCCTCGGACGCGGCACCAATTTTCTCCTGGCAGTCCAGCACAGGCGCCGCCCGCGTCTTGGACCGTGTGAAGACCCCGGCAACAGAGGTGCCCGGCGCCAGGACCGCCAACATCACGTCGGTCCGGCCCTGGTACTTGACCCCCGCTGACGCGGTGGCAAAGCGAACGCCGTCAATGACCGGCAGATCCGGAAAGGCCGCGGGCGCCAGCGGGGAAACTTGCGTGATCTTGCCCAAGGCTTACTCCAGCCATTCGATGTTGTTCAGAACCGAAGGATCGATTCCCTCGGCGGCGGACTGGTCGACCTCGGCTTCTGCCGTGATCTCCTCGATGGCGGTCTGCACGCGGGTCTGACGCAGTTGCAGCTCGATCTCCTCGCGTACCGTTTCCAGCTCGGGCGCTTCGCTGTCGCGCACATCGTTCAGTTTGATCACGTGCCAGCCGAACTGGGTCTCGACCGGGTCGGACACCTGGCCCGGCTCCATGTCCATCACGGCGTTTTCAAACGCCGGGACCATCATGCCCTTGCCGAACCATCCCAGCGCGCCGCCGCCCGGACCGGAGGGGCCAGTGGATTTCTCGCGCGCGACCTCGGCAAAGTCGGCCCCTTCGTCGAGCTGCGTCTTCACGGCCTTGGCCTCTTCCTCAGTCTCGACAAGGATGTGGGACGCATCGAATTCCTTCTCCGGCTCTGCGCCGGTGTATTCCGCGTCATAGGCAGCCTGAACATCTGCTTCGTCCAGCGGCTCGGCCATAATGCGCTCAATCACCTCGCCTGCTTTCAGCGAACGGGTTTCGTTTTCGAGCGACAGTTCCACGCGGGGCGGAAGATCACCTTCGAACGTATCGCTGAGGGCGGTTTGCTGCACCAGTTGCTCAAGGATGCCCTTGAAGAGCACTTCGTTGGGAAGCTGCTGATACTGCTCGGGCAGGCGTGCCCGCGCGATGATCATGTGGCCCAGCGTGATGTCGGTCCCGTTGACCGTTGCCACGACGGTATCGAGCTGCGGCGTATCCTGTGCGGCCGTGGGCAGGCCGAGGCAGGTGGAAACGGCCAGGGCGGCCACGAATGTGAGTCGTTTATGCATGGATTGTCCTATCGTTAAGCCCCGCAGGGGGCTGCTACATTGACAGTGTTATGTGCGGCCCTTACATCGCCTAAAAGGCAAGGCTCAGGCATTCACCCGTACATCTATGGTCTGACTGGGCGGTGGGCAAGCAGATCGCTGCCTGACAAGGAAAATCGGCTGGAGAGCACATGCTGGGTATCGGAACAATCGCCAAGAAGGTGTTTGGCACGCCAAACGATCGTAAAATCAAGGCGACGCGCCCGCTGGTCGAAAAGATCAACGCGCTGGAACCCGAGTTCGAAAAGCTGAGCGATGCCGCCATCAAGGACAAGACGGAAGAATTGGCCAAACGCGCCATGTCCGGCGAAAGCCTGGACGATCTTCTGCCCGAGGCTTTCGCAAATTGCCGGGAGGCGGCGCGCCGCACACTGGGTCTGCGGGCGTTCGACACGCAGCTCATGGCGGCGATCTTTCTGCACCAAGGCAATATTTCGGAGCAGAAGACAGGCGAGGGCAAGACCCTGACCGCCGCGCTGGCGGCCTATCTCAACGCGCTGTCCGGCAAGGGCGTGCATGTCGTGACCGTTAACGAATACCTCGTGAAACGTGATGCGGACTGGATGGGCAAGGTGTTCAATGCACTGGGCCTGACCTGCGGCGCCGCGGTGTCCCAGATGCCGGAAGACGCCAAGCGCGCTGCATATGAGGCTGACATCACATATGCCACCAACAATGAGCTTGGTTTCGACTACCTGCGCGACAACATGAAGTCGAACCTGAGCGAGATTCTGCAGAAGAAGCACAACTTTGCCATCGTGGACGAGGTCGACAGTATCCTGATCGACGAGGCGCGAACACCTCTGATCATCTCGGGCCCCGCGCAGGACCGTTCAGAGATGTATGTGACCATCGACAAGGTCATTCCGTTGTTGCAGCCCGAACATTACGAGCTGGACGAAAAGACCCGCAATGTCACCTTTACCGACGAAGGCAACGAGTTCCTTGAGGAACAGCTGCGCGCCCGGTCGCTGCTGGAAGAGGGCCAGACCCTTTATGACCCCGAAAGCACGACCATCGTACACCACGTCAATCAGGGCCTGCGCGCGCACAAGCTGTTTCTGAAGGACAAGGACTATATCGTGCGCGACGGCGAGGTCATGCTGATCGACGAATTCACGGGTCGCATGATGCAGGGTCGTCGTCTGTCGGACGGGCTGCACCAGGCAATCGAGGCCAAGGAAGGCACCACCATCCAGCCCGAGAACGTCACGCTGGCCTCCGTCACTTTCCAGAACTACTTCCGGCTTTATGACAAGCTGGCCGGGATGACCGGCACCGCGCTGACCGAAGCCGAAGAATTTCAGGAAATTTACGGTCTGGGTGTGGTCGAGGTGCCCACGAACCTGCCCATCGCCCGCGTCGACGAGGACGACGCCGTCTATCGCACGGTTCAGGAAAAATACGATGCGATGATCGAGAAGGTGAAGGAAGCGAATGCCAAGGGGCAACCTTGCCTTGTCGGCACCACCTCCATCGAGAAATCCGAACAGCTTAGCCAGTTGCTGACCGCGGCGGGGATCGAACACAATGTTCTGAACGCCCGCCAGCACGAGCAGGAAGCCCAGATCATCGCGGACGCGGGCAAGCTGGGCGCTGTGACCATCGCCACCAACATGGCCGGGCGCGGCACCGACATCCAGCTGGGCGGTAACGTCGAGCTGAAGGTGCTCGAAGCCCTGGACAAGGATCCCGAGGCCGATCCGGAACAGATCCGCGCGTCGATCGCGGCGCAGCACGCCGATGAAAAGCAGAAGGTGCTGGAAGCGGGCGGTCTATATGTTCTGGCCTCCGAGCGCCACGAAAGCCGCCGCATCGACAACCAGCTGCGCGGTCGTTCCGGTCGTCAGGGCGACCCGGGGCGTACCTCCTTCTTTCTCTCGCTGGAAGACGATCTGATGCGCATCTTCGGCTCCGAGCGGCTGGAGAAGGTTCTGACCACACTTGGCCTGAAAGAGGGCGAGGCGATCATCCATCCTTGGGTCAACAAGTCGCTGGAACGCGCCCAGGCCAAGGTCGAGGGACGCAACTTTGACATTCGCAAACAGTTGCTCAAATTCGACGATGTGATGAACGAGCAGCGCAAGGTCATCTTTGGTCAGCGTCGCGACATCATGGAGGCGGATGACCTGCATGAAATCGTCACCGACATGCGTCACCAGGTGATCGACGATCTGATCGACACCTACATGCCGCCCCGCACCTATGCCGACCAGTGGGATACGCAGGGTTTCTATGCGGCGGTGATCGAACAGCTGAACATCGACCTGCCTATCATTGCCTGGTGCGAGGAAGACGGGGTGGACGATGAGGTGATCCGCGAACGCCTGATCGAAGCGACTGACAAGATGATGGCGCAAAAGGCCGAAGCCTTTGGCCCCGAGAACATGCGCACCATCGAAAAACAGCTTTTGCTGCAATCCATTGACGGCAAGTGGCGCGACCACCTGATGACGCTGGAACATCTGCGGTCCGTTGTCGGCTTTCGCGGTTATGCGCAGCGCGACCCGCTGAATGAATACAAGAACGAGAGCTTTCAGTTGTTCGAAACCATGCTCGACAGTCTGCGTCAGGATGTGACGCAGAAGCTGGCCCAGGCGCAGCCGATGTCGGAAGAAGAGCGCAACGCCTTCATGCAGGAAATCGCGCAACGTCAGGCGGCGATGCAGAAGGCCGCCGAAAACGCCGAGCAGGAGCCGCAAGTGCCCGCGGCTTCGCCGGTTGCCGTGGCCGAAGGCTTTGTCGAGGACGATCCGACGACCTGGGGCAACCCGTCCCGCAACGATCCGTGCCCCTGTGGGTCGGGCAAGAAATTCAAGCATTGCCACGGTCGTCTGTCCTGACAGGCGCCGGGGCGGCGCCCCGGATTCGCCCAATTTCACGCACCGTCGCGTCATACCCTAGCCCCGATTGCGCAGCATAACGTCCCTGAACGATTCCTTTCGAGAGGACAGGGGCATGATGCGAAAGCAGCAAATTCTGACGGTGGCGGGCACGCTTGCTTGCGCCATCGGTATCGGCTTTGTCATGCAGAGCACCGATACGGCAAAGCAGAGGTATGGCGACCAAGGCGACACAGCGCCGAAGGCGCTTGAGGACAAGGCCACCAGCGCGATGCTGGACGTGCAGCAGATCAAGCTGACGTCGGCCGCGTTCAAGGGCGATGACGACCTGCCCGAGACGCCCGCGTTTGCCGTTTCCGCCCCGGACGAGAATTTGATCAAGGTCCGCGCACCGCAAAGCGTTCTGGAAGGTCCTCCGACACCCGGCGCGGCGACGCCGGCACCGGCCTGTGACATCACCGCGCAGGCCCATGCGGTTGCCGCGGCCATGGTCGATCTCCGGCTTGAGGCGGCTTGCCTGCCGAACGAGCGGGTGACAGTCCACCATAACGGTATGATCTTTACCGAGACGACGAACGACAAGGGTATCCTCGACACAACCGTCCCTGCATTGACGCAGGATGCGATGTTCATCCTTGCCTTCGGCAATGGTGAAGGCGCGGTGGCGCAGGTCAAGGTCGAGGAACTGGCCGACTACAACCGCGCCGTCTTGCAATGGAAAGGCAGTGCCGGGTTCGAGATCCATGCCCGCGAATTCGGCGCGAACTACGGCGATGCCGGCCACCATTGGCGGGACGCGCCGGGCGAAATCGCCGACGCCGTCATCGGGCGCAGTGGCGTGTTGACCCGTCATGGCAACAGTATGGTGTCCGACCCGCTGCTGGCCGAGGTCTATACCTTTCCCAAGGCCGCATCGGAGCAAAGCGGGAAAGTCTCGTTGAGCGTAGAGGCAG
Source organism: Sulfitobacter sp. THAF37 (assembly GCF_009363555.1). NCBI lineage: Bacteria > Pseudomonadati > Pseudomonadota > Alphaproteobacteria > Rhodobacterales > Roseobacteraceae > Sulfitobacter > Sulfitobacter sp. THAF37. The sequence continues at coordinate 1,008,743 of NZ_CP045372.1, read as the reverse complement.
AGATCACGCAAGCCAATTGCGGGATCGAAGCGGAGGCACAGTCGCTTCAGCTTGAGGCCGATGGTCAGATCAAGACGCAGGATCTGATCCTGTCGGTGCCGCCCTGCGACGCGGTTGGCAGCTTTCTGGTGTTGAATAATCTGCTCCAAGACCTGAAAGTCGCGGGAAAGTAATACCGCACCTTGGGGTCTCATGATCTTGATCAGATGTGCGGCGATCATCGCCGCACTTTTTCTCATTTGGCAGCATCCTGCCAGCGCGCAGGATGTCACGCTGACCTCGCGGGATGGCAAGGTCGAACTCAGCGGTATGTTGCTGGGGTTCGACGGCGAATTCTACCGCGTCCAGACGGATTATGGTGAGCTGACGGTCGATGGGTCTGGTGTGCTGTGCGCCGGGCCGGGGTGCCCCAATCTGGAGGATTTTGTCGCCGAGGTGCAATTGTCGGGCTCAGCAACGATGGGTGCCGTCCTGATGCCCGCGCTGATCAATGCCTACGGCCAGCGCGCCGACTACGATGTGACCCGCGAAGACACGGACGACCCGACGCGATTCACCTACCTGCTGACCCGCCGGGACACAGGGAAACCCGCTGCGCGGTTCTTTTTCCGCGCGACCAATACGGATGAGGGGTTCGCCGATCTGCTGGCGGACGAGGCCGATATCGTCATGGCCCTGCGCGAGATCGGGCGCGAGGAGCGTATCAACGCCCGCGAGGCCGGGATGGGGGACCTGACAGGAGCGAACCGAAGCCGGGTTCTGGCACTGGATGCCGTCGTGCCCGTCGTCGCTCCGACCAATCCGCTGCGCACGATCTCCCCCCTGATGCTGGCGCGCGCCTTTGCGGGTGAGGTGACAAATTGGCAAGACCTGGGCGGGCCGGATGCCCCTATCGAACTGCATCTGCCGGACGGCTCAAGCGGATTGAGCCAGGCGATCGTCGATCAGGTGATGAAACCGGCCAAGCTTACACTGACTGACAACATCGTGCGCCATGCCACGCCCGGCGCGCTGGCCGATGCCATCGCCCGCGACAGCCTGTCGCTTGGCATCACCAGCTATGCCGAGCAGCGCAGCACGATGGTGCTGACCCTGGGCGGCACCTGCGGCTTCAACCTCAACGCCGCGCGGCGAACGATCAAGACCGAAGACTATCCGCTCACGGCGCCGATGTTTCTGTATTTCCCGGCCCGGCGCCTGCCCCTGATCGCGCGGGAATTCCTGGCATTTACCCGGGGTCCCGCCGCGCAGAATGTCATCCGGCGCGCCGGTTTTGTGGATCAGGCCCCCGAGGAAATCGTCGTGGAGCAGCAAGGCAATCGGTTCGCGAATGCGATCACAGTGGCGGGCAAGGAAATTTCCTTGCAGGAACTGCAGCGCATGACGGCGACATTGAAACCGATGGCGCGGCTGACCACGTCCTTCCGGTTCGAGGCCGGGTCCATCCGGCTGGACGCGCAAAGCCGGTCGAATGTGCAGCAGCTGGCCCGCGCGCTGGAGCAAGGCCAGTACGACGCGAGGCGAATGCTGTTTGTTGGTTTCAGCGACGGCGACGGCGCCGCCGGACCGAACCGCGATATCGCGCTGCGCCGCGCCGAAGCGGTACTGCGCGCGGTATCCGCCGCGGCTGTAACCGCGAACCTGGAACGGGTCGATCTGGGCGTCGATGCCTTTGGCGAGGCAATGCCGATGGCCTGTGACGATACCGCCTGGGGACGGCAGGCGAACCGCCGGGTGGAAGTCTGGGTGCGCTGAGCTGACGCGCGGCCGGGTCGCTAGAGATACCCTTCGGACCGAAAGCTGAGCTCGGTGGATTTGCCGATGATCAGGTGATCATGCAGGGTCAGGCCCAAGGCGTTGCAAGCGGCTGCGATCTGCGCCGTCATGTCGATGTCGGACCCGGAAGGCGTGGGGTCGCCCGACGGATGATTATGGACGAGGATCAGCGCAGACGCGTTCAGCTCCAACGCCCGTTTCGCAACTTCGCGCGGGTAGACCGGCACATGATCCACGGTGCCCTTCGCCTGTTCCTCGTCCGCGATGAGGACATTCTTGCGGTCCAGGTAGAGCACGCGAAACTGCTCGGTCTCGCGGTGGGACATGGTGGTGTGGCAGTAGTCGAGAAGCGCGTCCCAACTGGAAACCACCTGTTGTTTCAACACCTTGGCACGGGCAAGTCGTTGCGCCGCGGCTTCGACGATCTTAAGCTCGACGATGACCGCGTCACCCACACCCGATACATCGCGCAATCGCGCCTCGGGGGCCGAAACGACGCGATTGAAATCGCCGAAGCGTTGCATCAGCGCATGGGCCAGCGGTTTGACATCACGGCGCGGGATGGCGCGGAAAAGAACCAGTTCCAACAGTTCGTAGTCGGGCATGGCCGCCGCGCCCCCCGCCATGAAACGGGCGCGCAGGCGCTGGCGGTGATCCTTGATGTAAGAGGGCTGCTTGCCCGTCAGCGGAACGGTTTCAGCTGCCTCATCCAGCAGAAACGGGAGCGGTTGTTCGTCGAACTGGTCCATCCCGCAAGATCACCGGATTCTGGTTACCAATCGGTAAACGAATGGAGATCGCGCAGGGAGGCGCCAGCGGATCAAAAGAAATCCGAACCGCTGGCTAGCTCTTCATCGAATCCCAGAAACTTTTGACGCTGGAAAAGAAGCTGCTGCTTTCAGGGTTGTTGTCCGCCGACAGGTCCTGGAATTCCTTCAGCAGTTCCTTTTGACGGCTGGTCAGGTTGACCGGGGTTTCCACCGCCAGTTCGATGATCATGTCGCCGGTGCCGCCGCCGCGCAGGGGTGGCATACCTTTGCCGCGCAGGCGCATCTGGCGGCCTGACTGGCTGCCCGCCGGGATCTGCACACGGCCGCGGCCCCCGTCTATGGTGGGCACCTCGATGTTCCCACCCAGGGCTGCCGTGCTCATGGATACAGGCACGCGGCAGAACAGGTTCGGGCCGTCGCGGTCGAAGAGCTCGTGTTCCTTCACCTCGATGAAGATATAAAGGTCGCCCGAAGGGCCGCCCCGCATTCCGGCTTCGCCTTCGCCAGCAAGGCGAATGCGGGTGCCAGTCTCGACACCGGCGGGAATGTTGACGCTGAGCGAGCGATTCTTTTCAACCCGGCCCGCCCCGCGGCAGGTTTTGCAGGGGTTCTTGACGATCTGACCCATGCCCGAACAAGTGGGGCAGGTCCGTTCGACAGTGAAAAAACCCTGCTGCGCGCGGACTTTGCCCATGCCGGAACAGGTGGGGCAGGTGGTCGGCTCTGCGCCGCCCTCCGCGCCGGAGCCGTCGCAAGACCCGCACTGCACGGACGTTGGCACATTGATCGACTTTTGCAGGCCGGAGTAGGCGTCTTCCAATGAGATGCCCATATTGTAGCGCAGGTCGGAGCCGCGCGCCGCGCGACGGCCACCGCCTGCGCCGCCGCGCCCCCCCATGAAGTCGCCGAACAGGTCGTCGAAGACATCCGAGAAAGCTGATGAAAAGTCGCCCTGGCCGCCACCAAAGCCACCACCGGGGCGCCCGCCGCCACCGCCGCCACCCATGCCACCTTCGAATGCGGCGTGGCCAAAGCGGTCATAGGCCGCTTTCTTCTCTGCGTCCTTGAGCACCTCGTAGGCTTCGTTGGCCTCTTTGAACTTCGTCTCGGAATCGGGGTTGTCCTTGTTCCGGTCCGGGTGAAATTCCTTGGCCTTCTGACGGTAGCCTTTCTTGATCTCGTCGGCTGAAGCGCCTTTGGAGACACCAAGCACGTCGTAATAATCACGTTTTGCCATGGATCAGGTCCTTTTGCTGGAACGTGAAGGGCCGGCCCGTCTGAATCGGACCGGCCCTGTCATTGGTTCCCTCGCGCGGGATTACGCGCGCTTGTCGTCGTCGAGATCTTCGAACTCGGCATCGACGATGTCGTCGTCGTTGCCACCGCGCGAAGGCTGTTCGTCAGCGGCATCTGCCACATCATCGCCTTCCTCCTGCGCGGCCTTGTAGATCGCCTCACCCAGTTTCATGGCCGCTTCGGTCACGTTCTGGATGCCGGACTTGATCTTGTCGGCGCTGTCACCTTCCAAGTCATCCTTGAGCGCGGCAATCGCCAGTTCGATCGCTTCCACGGTGGTCGGATCGACCTTGTCGGAATGCTCTTCCAGCGACTTTTCGGTCGAGTGGATGAGGCTTTCCGCCTGGTTTTTGGCATCGACCAGCGCGCGGCGTTCCTTGTCGGATTCCGCGTTCTCCTCGGCGTCCTTGACCATCTTTTCGATGTCCTCTTCGGACAGACCGCCCGACGCCTGGATCGTGATCTTCTGCTCCTTGCCGGTGCCCTTGTCGAGCGCGCCCACCGACACGATGCCGTTGGCGTCGATGTCAAAGGTCACTTCGATCTGCGGCATGCCGCGCGGGGCAGGCGGGATGTTTTCAAGGTTGAAGGCACCCAGCATCTTGTTGTCCGATGCCATTTCACGCTCGCCCTGGAAGACCCGGATCGTGACAGCGTTCTGGTTGTCTTCGGCGGTCGAGAACACCTGGGATTTCTTCGTCGGGATCGTCGTGTTGCGGTCGATCAGACGGGTGAAGACACCGCCAAGGGTTTCAATGCCCAGCGACAGCGGGGTCACGTCGAGCAGGACAACATCCTTGACGTCGCCTTGCAGAACGCCGGCTTGGATGGCGGCGCCCAGCGCCACGACCTCATCCGGGTTGACGCCCTTGTGCGGCTCTTTCCCGAAGAACTTGGTCACTTCATCCACGACCTTCGGCATCCGGGTCATACCACCCACCAGAACGACCTCGTCGATGTCCGAAGCGGAGATACCGGCATCCTTGAGTGCGTCCTTGCAAGGCTTCAGCGATGCCTTGATAAGGTCGCCCACCAGGCTTTCCAGCTTCGCGCGGGTCAGCTTCATGACCATGTGCAGCGGCTGGCCGTTGGACCCCATGGAGATGAACGGCTGGTTGATCTCGGTCTGGCTGGAGCTGGACAGTTCGATCTTGGCCTTTTCCGCCGCCTCTTTCAGGCGTTGCAGCGCCATCTTGTCCTGGGTCAGATCGACCTGGTGCTCTTTCTTGAATTCGTCGGCAAGGTAGTTGACGATCCGCATGTCAAAGTCTTCACCGCCGAGGAACGTGTCGCCGTTGGTGGATTTGACTTCGAACAGACCATCGTCGATTTCCAGGATGGTCACGTCGAATGTGCCGCCGCCAAGGTCATAGACCGCGATCGTCTGTGAATTGTCCTTGTCCAGGCCATAGGCCAGCGCAGCGGCTGTCGGTTCGTTGATGATCCGCAGCACTTCGAGGCCCGCGATCTTGCCGGCGTCCTTGGTTGCCTGACGCTGGGCGTCGTTGAAATACGCGGGCACGGTGATGACGGCCTGCGTGACCTCCTCGCCCAGGTAGGATTCAGCGGTTTCCTTCATCTTGCCGAGGATGAAGGCCGAGATCTGGCTGGGAGAATACTTGTCGCCCTTGGCGCGCACCCAGGCATCACCATTGCCGCCGTCGATCACTTCGAACGGCATGTTCTTGCGGTCCTTGGCAAGATCGGTGTCGTCGTTGCGGCGACCGATCAGGCGCTTGACGCCAAAGATGGTGTTTTCAGGGTTGGTGACGGCCTGGCGTTTCGCAGGCTGGCCGACGAGGCGTTCGTCGTCGGTGAAGGCCACGATGGAAGGTGTCGTGCGCGCGCCTTCCGCGTTTTCGATCACGCGGGGCTGGCTGCCGTCCATGATGGCGATACAGGAGTTGGTAGTTCCGAGGTCAATGCCGATTACTTTGGCCATGTTTTCGATCCCTTATACTATTCAAGGCGATGACACGGAGCGCAGGCCCGTTACGGCACCCTTGCCCCGATCCGGTGACACCAGATACGGCTGCATCCGGCGGTTCGGTGGGTATATAGGGGGCGGTCGGGGCCCTCGCAACCGTCCGCATGATGCGCCGACGCGGAATCTGCCATCATTTTTTGCAAATTGCGTGGAAGGGCGTCCGAAAAGCGGCTGAAGGCGACTTCGGGCGCGTGTTTGAACACTTTGCCCGTCAATGCGCGGTGGGTCAGCGCCGTGCGTTCCAGCTGAGCGAAGCGTGTCGGCGGGTGTAGAATTCGCCCATCAGGCCGATCACGACAAAGGCCAGACCAACCCACATGGCATATTCCCAGTTCGTATATCGCGGGTTGTAATTGATGAAGGCAAAACCGCGGCACTGGTCGATCACGTGGAACAACGGGTTCCAGTCGAACATTGCAAGCATGAAGCTGGGCAGGGTGTTGGCCACGAACATCTTGCCGCTCGCGATCATGTTGGCGCGCTGGTAGACCATGCTGAACATGCTGACCACCGTGGGAAACCACGGCTTCAACGCCAGCAGAACCAGCCCCAGGGCGCAGCCGGTGAACCAGGCGATCAGCAGCATGCCAAAAGCCGCGATCGGCTGGTCGATCTCTAGCGGGGTCCAGGCCACGTGGTATGCAAACAGGATCACGAACAGCGACAGCACCTGAATGTACAGCGCCCCCACGGCGGCAGAGGCGATGGCAATGATGGTGTTCATCGGTGCGTGCTGCATCATGGGGCTTGCCGGACCCTCGGAACCTGCGACCGCGCCAAGGGCTTTCGTGTGGGTCAGGTACAGGAAAATGCCCGACATGATGTAGATCAGAAAATCGCCGCGCAGGGCTGCGCCGCGCATGCCGAGGATGGAAAACATGACATAGAACGCGAGGACGAACATGATCGCCTGCAACATGTTTGTGAAAATCGCGACAAAGGCGTTGTTGTGCTGCTTGCGAACGGATCGGACGACGGAGTGGTAGACCAGCTCTGCCATTGCCATGGCGGAACTGAAACCGCCCTTCGGCTTGCGTGTGGACTGGAACATCTCGAATGCCTTCCGATCTGGCCATGTTTTCACGGAATTCTTGCTGTTCCGTTAGTGGCGCAGCATAAGGGGGGCGATCCGACTAATCAACGAATGCGATACAGGCAAATTATTATGGACTACGAAAAATTGGTGACTGTGATGCGGAAACTGTCCCTGCAAGCGGGTGACAGGATCATGGAGATCTACGGACAGGACGATTTCGATGTCAAAGCCAAGTCGGATGACAGCCCGGTGACGGCCGCTGACGAAGCGGCCGACGCAGTCATTTCGAAAGGTCTGCGCGCCGCATTTCCCGACGTGGCTCTGGTGACGGAGGAGCAGGCTGAAACGCATGCGGCACAGGGGGATACATTCCTGATCGTCGACCCGCTGGACGGCACCAAGGAATTCATTCACCGGCGCGGTGATTTCACGGTAAACATCGCACTGGTCGAGAATGGCGTGCCGACTCGCGGTGTGGTCTATGCTCCGGCGAAGTCGCGGATGTTCTTCACCCAGGCCGACGGCCAGTCGGTTGAGGAGGCCGGCGATTTCGACAAGGACAAGATTGGTGCGGTTACGCCCATTTCGGTCTCGGACGCGGACAATGCGGCGCTGATGGTGGTGGCGTCCAAGTCTCACCGTGATCAGGCGACCGACGACTATATCTCGAAATACGCGGTCAAAGACATGAAGAGTGCGGGATCGTCGCTGAAGTTCTGCCTTGTCGCGACCGGAGAGGCGGACCTCTATCCGCGTCTGGGCCGCACGATGGAATGGGACACGGCCGCTGGTGATGCGGTGCTGCGCGGCGCCGGCGGTGCCGTGGTCCGTTTCGATGATCATGCTCCGCTGACCTATGGCAAGGCGGGGTTTGCCAACCCGTTCTTCATCGCCCACGCGCCGGGTGTCGGGCTGAAGCCCGCCTGATGTCCGTTCTGGTCGTAATTCCGGCGCGCTACGCATCCACACGGTACCCCGGCAAACCGCTGGCGGAGCTGAAGGGAGCAAGCGGGGTATCGAAGAGCCTGATCGAACGGTCGTGGCTGGCGGCCCGCGCGGTTCAGGGGGTCGACCGGGTGGTTGTGGCAACGGATGACGATCGGATCAGGCAGGCTGCGGAAGGCTTCGGGGCGGAAGTCGTCATGACCGGGACCGATTGCGCCAATGGCACCGAACGCTGCGCCGAAGCGCATGCGGCGCTGGGCGGGGGCTTCGAGATCGTCGTGAACCTTCAGGGCGACGCACCGCTCACGCCTCACTGGTTTGTCGAAAGCCTGGTCAAAGGGCTACGTGATGCGCCCGAAGCGGAAATCGCCACCCCGGTTCTGCAATGCGACGGGGCCGCGCTGAACAGCCTTCTGGCGGATCGAAAGGCGGGTCGCGTTGGCGGCACAACAGCGGTGTTTGCGCAGGATCACAGGGCGCTCTATTTCTCGAAAGAGGTCATTCCCTATACCCCTGTGGCCTATGCAGAGACTGACCAGACCCCGGTTTTTCATCATGTTGGCGTCTATGCCTACCGGCCCGACGCGCTGGCGGCCTACCCGACCTGGCCTGTCGGACCTCTGGAGCAGCTCGAAGGGCTGGAGCAGCTGCGCTTCATGGAGTGTGGGCGCGCGGTTCTGTGTGTCGAGGTCGCGGCGCGGGGCCGGGCCTTCTGGGAGCTGAACAATCCCGAGGATGTGCCCAAGATCGAAGGCATGATGGCCCAGATGGGCCTTGAATGACCGACCCGACCGTCAGTGTCGTGATCGTCAGCCGGGGCCGACCGGACGCGTTGCGACGCAGCCTGCTGGGGGTCTCGCAACTGCAGTATCCAAGTTTCGAAGTCGTTGTGGTGGCCGATCCTGGCGGTGTCGACATGGCACGGGCCGCCCCCTTTGCCGAAAGCCTCAAGATTCTGCCCTTCGATGAGCCGAATATCTCGGCTGCCCGCAACCTCGGCATTGACCATGCCGCGGGCGAGATCGTCGCCTTCATCGACGATGACGCGGTGCCCGAACCACAATGGCTGCGACATCTGGTTCAGCCCGCGTACCGGGCCGAGGTCGCGGCGATGGGCGGTTTTGTTCGGGGGCGCAATGGCATCTCCTTCCAATGGCGTGCACGCAGTCTCGATCACCTTGGAGAGGCTCAGCCGCTGGAGGTGGACCCGCGCCGACCCACTGTGTTGCATCCGCCGGGAGGCCGGGCAATCAAGACCGAGGGTACGAATATGGCCTTCCGGCGGTGTGTGCTGGCAGAACTGGGCGGGTTTGACCCCGCATTTCACTATTTTCTGGACGAAACTGACCTCAACATGCGACTGGCACGCGCCGGTCACGCGACGGCGATCGTTCCCCTGGCAGAGGTGCACCACGGGTTCGCAGCAAACGCGCTGCGCGGTGCCAACCGGGTACCGAAAGACCTGTTCGACATCGGCGCAAGCTGGGCCGTTTTCCAGCGCAAACATGTGGCGCATGACGACCGCAGGGCGCAATGGGATCGTCTGCGACTGACAGAACGGCAGCGGCTGTTGAAATACATGGTCTCCGGCCCTCTGGACCCGGTACAGATCCGGCGCCTGATGCGGCGACTGGACGAAGGATATGCCGAGGGAAACACGCGGACACCAGGTGCGGCAGGCATCGCCATGCATCCGCGGGCCCCGTTTCAGCCTTTCCCGTCGTTGCCACGTCGTGCCACTGTCATGCCGACCCGGCCAATACACCTGCGCCGCGACCGGCGTATCGCCGCAGAGCGTGTCGGGAACGGGGAGATTGTCACTCTGATCTGCCTTTCCCTTACGGCCCGATATCACAGAGTCACATTCGAGCCGGACGGATCATGGCTGCAAAGCGGCGGAATTTTTGGAAAGTCGGACCGTGAAATGCCACTTTTGAGCATTAATTCGCGCAAGAGACGGTTGAAAATGGAACAGAACCGCGTTGCGAGCCAGCGCGGATTGCGCGAAGAGTGAAGGCGAGCCAGCTTGAAACGCTGGAAGGTTTTTTACTTAGATCGTTCTGTATCATATCTTGACGGAAAAACGTAGAACAGGACGGCTTGTGTCACTTCCAAGGGACTTAGGACAAAATGCGCAAAAAGGTCACCAAAGCAATTTTCCCCGTTGCCGGGCTGGGAACACGGTTTCTGCCCGCTACGAAATCGGTACCGAAGGAGATCATGACGTTGGTGGACCGACCGCTGGTCCAATACGCCATCGACGAAGCCCGCGCGGCCGGTATCAAGGAGTTCATCTTTGTCACGTCCCGCGGCAAGGGTGCGCTGGAGGATTACTTTGACCACGCGCCCCAGCTGGAGCAGGAACTGCGCAAGAAGGGCAAGGACGATCTGCTCAAGGCTCTTCAGGATACCAACATGGAAAGCGGCGCGATTGCCTATATCCGTCAGCACAAGGCATTGGGTCTGGGACATGCAGTCTGGTGTGCGCGGCGGCTGATCGGAAACGAACCCTTTGCCGTCATGCTGCCCGATGACGTGATTGCGGCGGAAAAGCCCTGTCTGCAACAAATGGTCGAGGCATATGCGGAAACCGGCGGCAATATGGTGGCCGCGATGGAAGTGGAACCGGAGCGCGCGTCGTCTTATGGGATGCTCGATGTATCAGACGACATGGGACACATGGTCAAGGTCAAAGGCATGGTCGAGAAGCCCAAGGCGGAAGACGCGCCCTCCAACCTGGCGGTGATCGGCCGTTATATCCTGGAACCGTCGGTTCTGCGCAATCTGAACCAGCTCAAGTCCGGTTCGGGGGGCGAAATTCAACTCACTGATGCCATCGCCCGCGACATCGAGCAGGACAATCCGGTCTACGGCTACCGGTTCCGTGGTCAGCGGTTCGACTGCGGTTCCAAGTCCGGGTTCCTGCAGGCCACTGTCGCCTTTGGCCTTGCCCGGGAAGATCTGCGCGAAGATCTGCATTCCTATCTCAGCAGCATCATGCAGGTAGACAAGGCGGCGCAGTAGCGGCATCGGAAAGGGCGATCATGCGCAATGTCCTGGTAACCGGCGGCGCGGGCTATATCGGGTCGCACGCCTGCAAGGCACTGAAACATGCGGGCTTCACGCCGGTGACTTACGACAATCTGGCAACCGGCTGGCAGGATGCGGTAAAGTTCGGCCCGTTCGAGCGGGGCGATCTTCTGGACCGCACCCGGCTGGACGAAGTCTTTGCGGCCTACCAACCCATCGCCGTGATGCATTTCGCCGCGCTCAGCCAGGTCGGAGAGGCGATGGCGCAGCCAGGAAAATACTGGCGCAACAACGTGTCGGGGTCGTTGACCCTGATCGAAGCGGCGGTGGCGGCGGAGTGCAGGGATTTCGTCTTTTCTTCGACCTGCGCGACCTATGGCGATCAGGACAATGTGGTGCTGGATGAGAACTCGGCCCAGTATCCGCTGAACGCTTACGGCGCGTCGAAACGGGCGATCGAAGACATCCTGCGCGATTTCGAGGTGTCGGACAGCCTGCGCCACGTGATCTTCCGGTATTTCAACGTGGCGGGCGCGGACCCGGAGGCCGAAGTGGGGGAATTCCACCAGCCCGAAACGCATCTGGTGCCGCTGATGCTGGACGCCATCGCCGGCAAACGCGATGCGCTGACGATTCACGGGACCGACTACGATACGGCGGATGGCACATGCATCCGCGATTACGTGCATGTCTGCGACCTTGTCGATGCACATGTTCTGGGGCTGAAATGGTTACAGGACGGCAAGGGCAGCCGGGTTTTCAACCTGGGGACCGGGTCGGGGTTTTCGGTCCGCGAGGTGCTGGACCACAGCCGCGAAGTGACCAACCGCGAGGTGCCGCATGTGGCCGGGCCGCGCAGGGCCGGTGATTGCACCAAGCTCGTGTCGGGTTCGCAACGCGCCAAGACTGAACTGGGTTGGAATCCGCATCGCTCCACGCTCGGGCAGATGATCACCGATGCGTGGAGATGGCACCAAACTGGACACTACGATTCATAACGTCGCCCCCGTGCGGCTGCTCGACCTGACACGCAGCCTGCGCCGCGCCGGGCGGGTTGCCACGGGCGTGGACCGTGTCGAACTGGCCTACCTGCGGAGGTTTCTGCACGACGAGGCACCCTGTTTCGGCATAGTGCGCACCGCGCTGGGCTACGTCCTGCTGGACCGATTCGGGCTTACATGCTTTCTCGACCGGGTGGAAGGACGGGATGATTGGGGCCGGGCCGATCTGCTGTCCCGGCTGGCGCGGCGTCGTCCGCAGGCTGTCCGACGGGCCGAAAGCGACGTGAGGCGGCTGGCTGTGGCGCGCGCGCGACGGGCCAGCCTGCCGCGCCTTCTGCAGCGCCATTTCCCGCATGGCTTCGACTACTTCAACGTCGGGCATAGCAATCTGACCGACCGCGTTCTGGGCGGGATCAAGGGGGCGAAAGGCCGGATTCACGTTCTGGTGCATGATGTCATCCCGCTGGAACATCCCGAGTTCCAGCGTCAGGGCACCGTGGCAACCTTCGAGGCCAAGCTGCGCAGGGTCAGCACCTGGGCCGACCGGGTGATCTACAATTCCAACGATACGCGGGACCGGGCCGAGCAGGTTCTGAAAGGCATGGGCCGGGTACCTCCCGGATTGGTGGCCCACCTCGGGACGGACCTGGCGTTGCCCGACCCTTCCGCGCTTCCTGCAGGACTGCCGCCCGCAGGCTCGTACTTCGTGACCGTGGGAACACTGGAGCCGCGCAAGAACCACGCCTTTCTGCTGAACCTCTGGGACGAAATGGGTCCATCTGCGCCGGCGTTGTTCCTGTGCGGCAGCAGGGGCTGGAACAATGATACGCTCTTCGCCCGTCTGGACGCGCTGCCGCCCGACCACCCGGTGCAGGAGATTTCAGGTCTGACCGACGCCGCGTTGTCGGCGCTGGTGCAGGGCGCCTCCGGCGCATTGTTCCCCAGCCTTTCCGAGGGCTTTGGACTGCCTCCGCTGGAGGCGGCGCAGCTTGGAACGCGGGTTTTATGCAACGATCTGGATGTGTTGCGGGAATTTTTGCATGAGAAAGCCGTTTACGCACCTGTTTCGGATCGGTATTTGTGGATAAATGTTATAAAAGAGTGGGCGTCAAAGCCGGTAGGTTCTGAAGGTCCGGGGTCCTTTGTCGGTCCCGATTGGGACCAGCACTTCAAGACCGTATTAAGGTTAAGATGGTAGCGCCTCGAAACGCGGCCGGATCGGCAAGGTAGAGGGCGGTTATTGGGAGTATTGCAGTCATACTGGCTGAGGGTGCAGCGCAAGCGGTGGCGCGTCCGCGCCCTGCGCAAGCGGCGTGAACTGAAGCGGGTCGCGAACCGGACCGGACAAATCCGGCCCGACGATCTGCTGCTGTTCTGCACCCAGCGGAACGAAGGTATCCGGCTGCCCTATTTCCTCGATTATTACCGGGACATGGGCATCGGCCATTTCTTCTTTGTCGATAATGACAGCACCGACGGATCGCTCGACTATCTCGCGGACCAGCCCGATGTATCGGTCTGGAGCACGACAGCCAGTTACAAGCGGGCGCGGTTTGGGGTGGACTGGCTGAATTGGCTGGCCCGGAAATATGCCCACGGCCACTGGGCGCTGACCGTCGATCCCGATGAATTCCTGATCTATCCGTTCTGCGATACGCGCCCCCTGCGGGCGCTGACCGACTGGCTGGATGCATCTTCGATCAAGTCGTTTTCGGCCATGCTGCTGGACATGTATCCCAAGGGGCGGCTGGACGAGCAGCCCTACCAACCCGGCCAGAACCCGATAGAGATCGCCGCGTGGTTCGACAGCGGAAATTACACGATTTCGCGTAACCATCTTTTCACCAACCTCTGGATACAGGGCGGTCCGCGCGCCCGCGTTTTCTTTCCCGAAACACCGGACAAGGCGCCTGCGCTGAACAAGGTGCCACTGGTGAAATGGGACCGGCGCTATACCTATGTAAGCTCGACCCACATGCTGTTGCCGCGCGGTTTGAACCAGGTTTACGACGAATGGGGCGGCGAGAAGGCCTCGGGCGTGCTACTGCATGCCAAGTTCATCGACACCTTCGGCGCCAAAGCCGCGGAAGAACTGGAGCGATCGCAGCACTATGCCGGATCGGTCGAATACAAGGCCTATGCCGAGCGGCTCAAGGAAGACCCCCAGCTTTGGTGCAAATGGTCGGAACGCTACATCAACTGGCGACAGCTTGAGATTCTGGGCCTGATGTCCAAGGGGAACTGGGCATGACGGTCGGTATCGCAATGCTGGTGCATACCGCGCTTGGCCGCGCTGAACAGGTGGCGCGGCACTGGTCTGCGGCTGGCTGCCCGGTGGTGATCCACGTGGACAAAGGCGTTCCGCGCAAGACCTACGACACATTCGTGACCGCGCTTTCGGACCTGAAGAACGTGTCGTTCTGCGCCAGGTATCGCTGTGAATGGGGAACATGGGGCATTGTCGCCGCCTCGCAAAGCGCGTCGGAACTGCTGCTGGCCAGCTACCCGCAGATCAAGCATGTCTATCTTGCCTCCGGCTCCTGCCTGCCATTGCGCCCGGTGCAGGAGTTGATCGACTATCTGGACGAACGGCCCAACACCGACTTCATCGAAAGCGCGACAACCGCCGATGTGCCCTGGACCGTCGGCGGGCTGGACGAAGAGCGGTTCACCATGCATTTCCCGTTTTCCTGGAAGAAGCGGCGCTATCTGTTCGACAAGTCGGTTGCGATCCAGCGGGCGATCGGCCTTAAACGCAAGATGCCCAACGGGATTGTCCCTCATATGGGGTCGCAATGGTGGTGCTTGTCACGACGCACCCTTACCGCGGTGCTTCAGGATCCCGAGCGGGCAACTTATGATCGGTATTTCCGTCATGTCTGGATCCCCGACGAGGCCTATTTTCAAACGCTCGCGCGGCTCTATTCGGAAAAGATCGAAAGCCGGTCGCTGACTTTGTCCAAATTCGACTTCCAGGGCAAACCGCACATCTTTTACGATGATCACCTCCAACTGCTGCGCCGCTCGGACTGTTTCGTGGCGCGCAAGATCTGGCCCTACGCCGACCGGCTTTACCAGGCGTTCCTGACCGATGCGGCAGGTGCGATGAAGAAGACAGAGCCGAACCCCGGCAAAATCGACCGCATCTTTTCCAAGGCGGTGGAACGGCGGACGCGCGGTCGGTCGGGCCTGTATATGCAAAGCCGTTTTCCGAACGAGGATTGGGAAAACGGTGTCACCGCTGCGCCTTATTCCATGTTTCAGGGCTTTGCCGAGCTGTTCGAGAATTTCGAGCCCTGGCTGGCCAAGGCAACCGGCGCACGGGTTCACGGGCACCTCTTCGCCAAAGACGGTGTGCATTACGCCGAAGGGCAGTCAGCCATCAACGGCGCGCTTTCGCAATCACCCACACTGCGCGACTACAACAGCAAGGCGTTCCTGACGAACCTGATCTGGAACACGCGCGGTGAACGGCAGTGTTTCCAGTTCGGTCCGGCGGATAACCAGGATATCAACTGGCGCGTGGCCAAGGATCCGAACGCGCAGGTGTCTGTGATTACCGGGGCCTGGGCAGTGCCGCTGTTCCGGTCGAATCTGGACTTTGCCGAGATCCGTACCATCGCCGCGCACCTGCAGAAGGTCGAGAGCGAGCACATGGATGTGCTGCGGTCGCCTTACACCAAGGCGCGGGTGCGAATCTGGACCATGGCCGAATTCATCGAAGCGCCGATGGAGCCCCTGCAGGGGATCCTGGATGAGATCGGACGCACCAAACTGCGCCGCCTGTCCGAAGCGCCAAAGATGGTTGACCTGAGCGGTTTCGGTCAATTCCTTCAGAACCTCAAGAACCAGGGGATGCATCCCTACCTGATGGGTGATTTCCCTGCCGAGCGCGGCATGGCTTTGAACCAGAAAACTCAACGCAAACCCTATCTGGTGCAGTAAGGTATGACCGACAAATTCGACATCTTCGTCGTGTTCGCCGAAATGCGTACGGGATCGAACTTTCTCGAAAGCAACCTGAACGCCTTCAAAGGTGTGAATTGCCACGGCGAGGCGTTCAACCCGCACTTCCTGGGATACCCGCATAGCGAGCCGATCCTTGGCATCGACCAGAATACCCGTGACCGGGATCCCGGTCTTCTGCTGGATGCCATGCGGAACAACACCGCACGGCTGAGCGGCTTTCGCTATTTCCACGATCACGATCCGCGCGTGTTCGATGCCATTATGGACGATCCGAAATGTGCCAAGATCATCCTGACGCGTAATCCGGTCGAAAGCTACGTCAGCTGGAAGATCGCGCAACAAACAGGCCAGTGGAAGCTGACCGATGCCAAGGCCCATAAGGCGGCGCAGGCGGTCTTTGACGCGCCCGAGTTCGAAGCGCATCTTGAAGCTTTGCAGACGTTTCAGGTGACTTTGCTGAATCGTCTGCAGATCAGCGGCCAGACCGCTTTCTACGTGGCCTACGAAGACCTGCAGAGCGTTGATGTGATGAACGGGCTGGCCAGGTATCTGGGCGTGGACGAGACGCTTGAGGCGCTGGACACCAACCTGAAAAAGCAGAACCCCAGCCCGATATCCGCCAAGGTCAGCAATTACGACGAGATGATCGGCGCGCTGTCGCGGATGGATCGGTTCGACCTGACCCGCACGCCGAATTTCGAGCCGCGCAGAGGGCCGAACGTGCCATCTTACGTCGCGGCGGCGGAGGCACCCCTGCTATATCTGCCCTTAAGGTCCGCGCCGCGGGTCGAGATCATGGAGTGGCTGGCGGCGCTGGACGGCGTGGGGCGAGGGGCGCTGCGCTCCAAGATGTCGCAGAAGGACCTGCGGCAATGGAAGCGCGACAAGCCCGGCCATCGCAGTTTTACCGTGATCCGGCATCCGCTGGCCCGTGCGCATGATGCCTTCTGCCGCCATATCCTGACCACCGGCAAGGGCAGTTTCGTGCAGCTCCGCAAGACGATGATCCGGCGCTACAACATGCCGCTTCCGTCAGACGGCCCGGACGATTCCTACGGGGTGGCGGAACACCGGGCTGCCTTTGCCGCGTTTCTGGGCTGGCTCAAGGGCAATCTGGCCGGACAGACTGCGATCCGGGTGGATGCGGCATGGTGTTCGCAGGCTCAGGCCATTCAGGGTTTCGGAGACCTGTGTCTGCCGGACCGGATCATTCGCGAAACCGACATGGCCGAGGAGCTACCCGAATTGGCGGCGACCGTCGGTATATCCGATGCACCGCACCCTCCGGCGGCCGATGCGGATCAGCCTTTTACGCTGGATGACATCTACGACGACGAAATCGAGAAGCTGGCCGCGCAGACCTATCAGCGCGACTATGTCACCTTCGGTTTCACGCGTTGGAAGTAGGGCCGCTTCAGGCCGCCTGCACCGACGGTTCTTCGGTCAATATCGTATAGAGCGTTGCCGGGTCCGGGTTCGCGCGCAGTTTGCTGCAGATCGCGGTATCCCGCAGGGTGCGAGATACCAGCGCCAGCGCCTTGAGGTGTTCGACGCCCGCGTCTTCTGGTGCGAAGAGAGCAAAGGCGATGTCCACCGGCTGCCGATCGACCGAAGCGAAATCAACGGGACGGTCGAGAAGGATGAAGGCGCCCACCACGGAGTCCAGCCCGTCGAGCCGGGCATGGGGGAGGGCCACGCCGTGGCCCACACCCGTCGGCCCGAGGGCCTCTCTTGCCATCAGGGCATCGACCACAACATCGGACTGGAACCCGTACGCGGATTCGACCAGATCACCCAGGTCCTGCATCAGTCGCTTTTTGCTGGAGGCCGCATTCACGACCTTCAACGCTTCCGGCTTGAGTAGTTTTCCAAGTCCCATTCGGTGGTTCCTGCCCTTTGTCTCCGGGGCTTTCCCGGTTCTCGATCAGGGATCTATCCAGCCTATGTTGCCGTCTTCGCGGCGGTACACGACGTTGAGTCCCTCGTTGCCTTCCTTGCGAAACACCAGCACCGGAGACCCTGCGAGTTCCATTTGCATGACAGCTTCGCCGACAGACAAGGTTGCGATCTTTGTCTGCATTTCCGCGATGATCATGGGCTGGAGAGTTTCGGGTTCCTGAGCGTCAGAATCGTCTGTAGAGGCAAGGATATACGAGGACGCGCCGAAAAGTTCAACAGGTTCGGCGCGGGTCTGATGGTGGTCTTTCAACCGGCGCTTGTATCGCCGCAGCTGCTTTTCCATCTTCTCGCAACAGGCATCAAAGGCGCTGTAGATCTCGTTACTATGGGCCTTGGCGGATGCGTTCAGTCCGGTGGAAAGATGGACGGTCGCCTCGCAAACAAACTCGTGCCCCGACTTGGAAAAGACGACCTGCGCGTCTGTCGGACGCTCGGCATATTTTCCGACGGCTGCGCCCAGTTCCTGCTGAACATGGGTCTGCAGTGCTTCGCCGATGTCGATCTGTTTGCCACTGATTTGATACCGCATAGCTTCTCCTTGTTATCACTTATTCGGGCAATGATGCGCAGGCCGCCGGGGCGGGGCATGACATTGCTCAAATGCGGAAAAATGGCCCTGCGCCCGGGTTGTTCTTGACCGTGCCTTGGTGTGAAGGCGGTAGTCGTCTTGAACAGGAACGCGATGTTGCCATGCCTTTATGAGGCCAAGAACGGACTTCAAAGTCAATGGTCAAGGCGCGGCGGGAAGCCGAATTTCGCCGTTGCCGCTTCACTGAATATTAAGAAATCCGAAAATTCTCACCAAGATAGACGCGGCGGACGTTCTCGTTCTGGACGACCTCCTCGGGCGTGCCGGACATCAGCACCTTGCCCTCGTGCAGAATGTAGGCGCGGTCCACGATCTCCAGCGTTTCGCGTACGTTATGATCGGTGATCAGCACGCCGATGCCTCTGGTCTTCAGGTCAGCGACCAACAACCGGATGTCTCCGACAGAGATCGGATCGACCCCGGCAAATGGTTCGTCAAGCAGCAGGTAACTGGGGTTCGCGGCCAGACAGCGGGCAATCTCTACCCGCCGGCGTTCGCCCCCCGACAGCGCAAGGGCAGGGGCGCGGCGCAGGTGTTCGATGGAGAACTCCGATAGCAGTGCCTCCAGCCTTTCGCGCCGCTTGTGCCGATGCGGGACGGAAATATCGAGGATTGCCGCGATGTTGTCCTGAACGCTGAGGCCGCGGAAGATGCTCATCTCTTGCGGCAGATACCCGATCCCCAGCTGCGCGCGCCGGTACATCGGCAGCAGGGTCACATCCTTGCCATCCACCGTCACGCTGCCCCCCTCGGGCGTCACCAGCCCGGCCACCGCGTAGAAAGTGGTGGTCTTGCCCGAACCGTTGGGCCCCAGCAGCGCCACGACCTCGCCCCGGTCAAGATGCATCGAGAAGTCCCGGATCACGGTCTTCTTGCGGTAGGACTTGCGCAGATGCTCGATCTTCAGGCCGGAACTGCCCTGAGAGACCTTCAGGCCGGGGGGCGGCATCAGTTATCGGTGCCTGTCTGCAGAATCGTCCGCACACGCCCCGACATTTCTGCGGTGCCGTCGGACAGGCGAATACTCATCTTGTCGGCGGACAGGGCGCTGGGACCCTGCGCCAGCAGCACGTTGCCCGTCATGACAATGGTGCCGTCGTCGATGTTGTAGTCCGCCCGATCCGATTCCGCCGCATCGGGGCCGGAAACCAGGGTCACGCCGCCGGTCGCTTCCAAGCGGGCGATGCCCTTGTTTTGTTCGCGGTAAACAACCAGCACACGGGCAGCTGTCAGGCGCAGTTCGCCCTGACCGATCTTCACATTGCCGGTAAAGATCGCGGTGCCTGTTTCCTGGTCCACGGACAGGTTGTCGGCGGTCACTTCGACCGGCTGATCGGTATCCTGTTGGATGGTGCCAAAGGCGACATTGGCGCCCTGTGCCAGAACGGACCCGGCGAACGTGACAAGAAAGACGGGCAGCAACAGTAATCTTGGATGTCTCACGGCAGTCACTTTTCTGATAATTTCGGATTGTATACCAGTTTCACGCCGTCTTTGAAAATCAATTGGGCGGCTTGCCCCTGTTCAGGGGAGGCGATCGTCATGCTGCCTGCGTTCAGAGTGCCCATCGGACCCTGCGCCTGAACCGGCCCGGGAGAGCGGACGTCCAGCTCCGTCATCTGCGTGGTCAGGCGGTCGCTTTCGATCCTGTAGTCGGTGGATGTCTCGATCACGACGTTGCCTTCCAGC
Source organism: Sulfitobacter sp. THAF37 (assembly GCF_009363555.1). Lineage (NCBI taxonomy): Bacteria > Pseudomonadati > Pseudomonadota > Alphaproteobacteria > Rhodobacterales > Roseobacteraceae > Sulfitobacter > Sulfitobacter sp. THAF37. The sequence goes on along the minus strand of NZ_CP045372.1, from coordinate 988,696 downwards.
TCTGCGCGGTCCTTTGGCAGCTCGAAATGGGCCACTCTGGCGTTAAGGGTCAGATTTGTGCCCCCTGCCAGATCCATCACGATCCGCACGTCCTCGGCCCGGTTTGCGCCCACCTCGTTCTGAGGGGTGGTCAGCTTTTCGGCGGAAAAGGAAATCTGGTCGCCGTCTGCGGTGGTGCCAGAGAAGAACGGACCAGTCACCTGCTGGTCCCGCAGCCGGTCCTGAATCTCCTTGTCGGCAAAGGGAATCACGGAATCCGGATCGACTTTCCGGGACAGCAGGAAAAGTGTCGACAGCAGCGCAAGGGCCAGAAGCGGGAACAGGACCTTGAGAAGGGACACCATGCGTGAATGGAGGTCGGCTTGCATGGCACTCAGCCCAGCCCGACGCGCAGGCAGTCGTGAATATGCAAGAGCCCGGCAGGCAAGCCCGGCTCGGCGGGGTCAACGACCATCAGGCAGTTGATCTTGCGGGCGTTCATGATCCCGACGGCGCGTTCCGCCAGATCGTCCGGGCCGATCGTGACGGGCGCACGGCTCATCACATCGCGGGCGTTGAGCGCCATCAATCCTTCGATGTGCCGCCCCAGGTCGCCGGTGGTGATCACGCCTGTCAGCCGCCCCTGATTGTCGATCACCCCCGTGACGCCAAAGGCCTTTGTGCTGATCTCTTCAATGGCACGCGCCATGCCTGCGTCTTCGGGCACCAGCGGCACGGCATCGCCAGTGTGCATCAGATCGCGCACCCGGCTGAACTGCGCCCCAAGCTTGCCCCCCGGATGGAAGTTGCGGAAGTGTTCGGCGGTGAAGGCGCGGTTTTCCATGAGGGCCACCGCCAAGGCGTCGCCCAGCGCCAGCGTCATTGTGGTCGAGATGGTGGGCACCGCCCCGGTACCGCAGGCCTCGCCCAACTGCGGCAGGGCCAGGATCACGTCCGACTGGTTGCCCAGGGCGCTGTCGGGGCGGCTGGTCATACCGATCAGCGGGATGTCGAAGCGCCTGGAATAGGCGATCAGGTTGCTCAGCTCCGGGGCCTCCCCCGAGTTCGAGATCGCCAGGACCACATCGGCGGCGGTGATCATCCCGAGGTCGCCGTGACTGGCTTCTGCAGGATGCACGAACTGCGCGGGTGTGCCGGTGCTGGCCAGTGTGGCGGCGATCTTCTTGGCGATGTGGCCCGATTTTCCGATGCCGGTGACAATGACACGGCCCTTGCACGTGCGCATCAGGTCGATGGCGGAACGGAAATGGTCATCCAATCGCTCGGCCAGGGTCTCCAGCGCCGCAGCTTCGGCGCGGATCACCCGTCTCGCGGTATCGAGAAAAGGTGTCTTCATGAGTGTGCGAAAATGTCCGTGTCGGGCCAGCCCGCCAGGTCCAGCTTTGCCCGCATTGGCAAGAAGTCGAAACAGGCCTGCGCCATCTCTGTGCGGCCTTCCCGGGCCAGCATGGCATCCAGTTTCCCGCGCAGCTTGTGAAGGTGCAAGACATCGGAGGCGGCATAGTCGAGCTGCGCGTCGGTCAGGCTGTCGGCCCCCCAGTCGCTGGATTGCTGCTGCTTGGAGATATCGACATGCAGCAATTCCTGAAGCAATTTTGCCAGTCCATGACGGTCGGTGTAGGTGCGCACCAGTCGGCTGGCAATCTTCGTGCAGTAGACCGGCGCCGTCAGCGTGCCAAAGGCATTCAGCATCGCGGCGATGTCAAAGCGTCCGTAATGGAACAGTTTCAGCACATCGGGGTCCTGCAGAAGCCGGCAAAGGTTAGGTGCCTCGGTCTGGCCCTTGGCGATCTGGATCATGTGGGCGTTGCCGTCGCCGGCAGAGAGCTGCACAACGCAAAGCCTGTCGCGATGCGGGTTCAGGCCCATCGTCTCGCAGTCTATGGCGACGACCGGACCAAGGTTCAGGCCGTCGGGCAGGTCGTTCTGGTGTAACGTGTTTGTCATGACAGACTCTATATCCCGCCAGCGATGCTTGGGAAAGCGCGTTAGACGTTGGGTCAGGCGGCAGATTGCCCGGCCAGATCGCCCACGGCGGGGCGCGGCAACCGGTCCAGCAGGGCCGCGACCCTCAGGTGTGACCGGCGGGCAGGCCCGTCAGGATCGCTCAGTTCCGGCGGCAGAACGGGAAACTTCAGAATCAGTCGCCGCCAGTTGTGTACGATCAGACCTCTGAGAACGGCGGTCTGGAGGGGCGATATGGTGTCGGAGGATGGTAGCGCCTCTTCGAGGCTTTCGAGGCTTTGGGCGAGTTCGGAATAGGCATTGTCCACCGATTCGTCGCGCAGCTGTTCGCGCAGCCACGCTGGCGGTATTTCTCCGGTGGCGGTCATCGTATCGGGTGGCGGAGGCGTGTTCGCGGGGCCGACGTACAGGCGGGGCGCCAGCGCGGCAAAGCCGTAGGCGGCCATCGCCGTGGGGGAATGATGGTCCGCCGCCTTCAAAACCACCAGCTGCCAGCCTTCGGACGGGCCCGGGGGGGCGGCATAGATACGCGGTGTCGCTGCGGCGCTTTCGGCCCGCCCCTTTTCGGTCAGACTGTGGTGGCTGATCCGTCCGACCTTTTCAGAAGTGATCCAGCCATCATTGCGCAACCGGTGCAGCGCAACGCGCGCGGCTTCGGGTCGTACTTCCAGCAATGTCATCATTGCCGACAGGACCGGCCCGTCTATGGCGGTGCCTTCTTCCTGCGCCAGATCCCCGAAGAGGCTGATCATAAGCGACCAGACCCGCCCGCCGCCCACGGCACGCAGGGGGGCGGTCAGAGACATGAAATCCTCAGTACGCATTCATCGTCAGTAGTTCGTATTCCGCGACGGGCTTGTCGTCCTGATTGGTCAGGGTCACATGCCAGCGCACTTCACCATAGTCGTCGTTGCGCGGTGTCTTGTGCTTGACGCTCAGCCGCACCTTGATGCTGTCGCCCGCAGCCACCGGTTCCATGAACCGCAGATTGTCCAACCCGGTATTTGCCAGAACCGGCCCCGGATCGGGCTGCACGAAAAGACCAGCCGCGAAGCTGAGCAGCAGATACCCATGCGCCACGCGGCCGGGAAAGAACGGGTTCGCCCGGGCAGCTTCATCGTCCATGTGGGCATAGAAGGTATCGCCGGTGAAATGTGCAAACGTCTCGATATCATCGAGCGTGACGGTTCTGGACGGGGAATTGAATGTCTCGCCCAGATCAAGGTCGCCAAAGGTCCGTGTGAAGGGGTGCGCGCGGTCGGAAATCTCTGTGGCGCCTGGCACCCACTGTTGGCCGATCGCGGTCAGGATGTCGGGGCTGCCCTGGATCGCGGTGCGCTGCATGTAATGCATTACGCCCCGGATGCCGCCCAGCTCCTCTCCGCCGCCCGCACGGCCAGGGCCGCCATGGACCATGTGCGGCAGGGGGGAACCGTGGCCCGTCGCTTCTTTCATCGAAGCGCGGTTGTTGAAATAGAGCCGCCCGTGGAAGGCTGCCGACCCATGCACCAGCGCGCGCGCCGTTTCACCGTCATTGGTGATGACCGACGCGACGAGCGACCCCTTGCCCCTGTTCAACAGGCCGATCGCGTGGTCAAGGTCGCGGTAAGCCATGACGGTGGCGACGGGGCCGAAGGCTTCGGTGTCGTGGACGCGCTCGGCCGTGTCCGGCTCGCGGCAATAGAACAGCATCGGCGGTAGGAAAGCACCCTTTGTGGCGTCAGCGCCCGCGACGTCGAAGTTGTCGGGATCGCCGAATACCCGCTCTGCCTCTGCGCCGATCATTGCGGCTTTTTCCAGCACATCGTTCCGCTGCGTGGTCGAGACCAGCGCGCCCATCCCGGTGTCCTCGGCCCGTGGATCGCCCACCTTGGTCTTGAGAAGGCGGGAACTGATTGCCTCAAGCACAGCCCCGACGTGGTTTTCGGGGACCATGATGCGACGGATCGCGGTGCATTTCTGACCGGCTTTGGCAGTCATTTCGCGCTGGACCTCTTTCACGAAGAGGTCGAATTCCGGTGTGCCCGGTGCGGCGTCCGGCCCGAGCACGGAGGCGTTCAGGCTGTCCTGTTCCGACGCAAAGCGCACGGAATTTTCCATCAGTTTCGGGTTCCCCCGCAGTTTTAGAGCAGTATCTGCGGACCCGGTGAAGGCGACCGCATCCTGGCAGTCGAGATGGTCCAGCATATCGCCCAGGCCGCCACTGACCAGTTGCAAGGCACCCTTTGGCAGCAGCCCGCTGTCCAACATCATGCGCACACAGGCTTCGGTCACATAGCAGGTGGCGGTCGCGGGCTTCACGATCGCGGGGACCCCGGCCAGCAGGGTCGGAGCCAGCTTTTCCAGCATGCCCCAGACCGGGAAGTTGAAAGCGTTGATGTGCACCGCAACACCCTGCAAAGGTGTGCAGATGTGGCGGCCGAAGAACTGGCCGCCGCGTCCCAGTTGTTCGGGGGGACCGTCCAGATAGACATGCGCATCGGGCATCTCGCGCCGCCCCTTGGAGGCAAAGACCATCATCGTGCCGATACCGCCGTCGACGTCGATCCGGTGATCTGACAGGGTCGCGCCGGTGTCGTAGCTGAGGTCGTAAAGCGCCTGCTTGCGGTCGTTCAGATAGCCCGCCAGCGCCTTGAGCATCCGTGCGCGGTCATGAAACGTCATCCTGCGCAGAGTCGGGCCGCCGGTGTCGCGGGCGTAAGACAGCATGGCCTGCACATCCAGCGCGTCGTTTCCGGCACGGGCGATCACCTCTCCGGTGATGGCGCTGGCGATGTTGCGGGCACCGGCCCCCGGTGCGATCCATTGTCCGGCGGCGTAACTGGAAACGTCGAGCATGTCGGCTCCTTAATGTGTGTCGTAGTCTATGACGAGCTTGTCGGTCAGCGGATAGGACTGGCAGGTCAGAACGTAACCGCGTTCGACCTCGTAGTCCTCAAGCGCGTGGTTGCTGATCATCTCGACCTCGCCCTCCAGCACCTTGCCCATGCAGGTGGAGCAGACGCCCGCCTTGCAGGAAAACGGCGCGTCCTGCCCGTTCTCCAGCGCGGCTTCCAGCACGGATTGACCCTTTTGCATTGTAAAGCTGCGTTCGGCCCCTTCGATGATCACAGTGATCTCGGTGCCCTTCCGGCCCTCGCTGCGTTTGGCCATTTCCTTTTTGGCGAGCTGGCCCTGCTGGCTTTCGCTGAACAATTCGAACTTGATCTGATCATGCTCTAACCCGTGGCCTTTCAGGCTTTCGGCAATCGCCAGCATCATCGGTTCGGGGCCGCAGATAAAGGCGGTGTCGATGCTTTCCACGTCGATCCACTGCTGGAAGAGGCGGGCGCATTTGTCAGTATCCACGCGGCCCGTGAACAGGTCTATGTCCTGCCCGGATTCCAGCATGTGAATGATGGTCAGCCGCCCCATGTAGCGGTTCTTGAGGTCTTCCAGTTCCTCGCGGAACATGATCGTGTTTACCGCGCGGTTGGCATAGACCAGCGTAAAGGTCGATTTAGGCTCTCGTTTCAGTACTGTCTTGAGGATCGACAGAACCGGCGTGATGCCGGACCCGCCCGCGAAACCAAGGTAGTTCTTGGCGCGATCAGGCTCTAATGCTGTGAAAAACTTGCCCTGAGGTGGCATGACATGCAGCGTATCGCCGACCTTGAGCGTCTCATTGGCGAAGGTGGAAAAGGCACCGCCATCGACCTTCTTGATCCCCACCTGCAACTTGCCGTCGTCCAAACCGGCGCAGATCGAGTAGTTCCTGCGCAGCTCGGTACCGTCGAAATCCTGACGAAATGTCAGGTACTGGCCTTGGGTAAAGGAAAACGCCTCGGGGTTTTCCGGTTCTAGCGTCAGCACCACGGCATCACGGATTGTGTGGTGAATATCAGTCACTGTTACGGGGTGAAACTGGCTCATTTCAGTGCCTCAGATACATTTGAAATAGTCGAAGGGTTCAAGGCAGGACTGGCAGCGCCACTGCGCCTTGCAGGGGGTCGAGCCAAACTGGCTGATCTTTTCCACCTGCGTTGATTTGCAGCGCGGGCAGTGTTGTGGCCCGCCAGCGGGACGGGGTGGGGCAATGCCGAATTCCTCAAGCTTGGCCTTGCCGGTATCGGTCATCCAATCGGTGGTCCAGGCGGGGGACAACTGCCTTTTCAGGGACAGTTTCTCGACCCCCTTCGCGCGCAATGCGGTCTCGATGTCGAGGTTGATGATGCTGGTGGCCGGGCAACCGGAATAGGTCGGCGTGACCGTGACCTCCAGCATATCGTCCTGCCATTGCACATCACGGATGATGCCCAGATCGGTCAGGGAAATGACAGGGATTTCCGGGTCGGGCACGGCGGAAAGCCAGGCCCAAACAGTCTCTACCGAAGGTCTTTGCGTTACCATGTGGCGTCCGGGTAGGCCCGTTGCAACCATTGCATCTGGGTCAGCATGTGCCCCAGATGTTCGGTATGCCGCGCACCGGATTTCCCGCCCTTGTGGGCAAAGTCGTCTTCCGGTTTCGTCAATGTCGCCTCCCTCAGGACCTCGTCCAGCAGCGCGTCGTATCCGGGCCGCAGGGACGCCGGATCGGGCGCAATGCCTGCGCTGACCATCTCGTCGTCAACTGCATCCGCGATGAACATTTCGCCGACGTAAGGATAGAGACGATCCAGCGCGGCCTGCATGCGGTCGTGGCTTTCTTCCGTGCCGTCGCCCAGACCGATCACCGTGTCGGTGGCCCGCTCAAGGTGATAGGTGACTTCCTTCACGGATTTCTCCGCGATCGCCGCAATCTGGTCGTTGCTGGATGCCATCAGCCCCTTGAGTTGCGCCAGATGCCAGCCGTCGAACAGGAACTGGCGCATCATGGTGCGACCGAAGTCGCCGTTGGGCTGTTCGACCAGCAGCAGGTTGCGGAAATCCCAGACATCGCGATGAAAGGCGAGACGGTCGGCGTCACGGCCCTTGCCCTCTGCCTCGCCCGCCAGCCCGAGCCAAAGCTGCGTCTGCCCGATCAGGTCCAGCGCGGTGTTGGCCAGTGCGATGTCTTCTTCAAGCACCGGCGCCACGCCGCACCATTCAGAGATGCGGTGCCCTAGGACCAGGGTATTGTCCCCCATCCGGCACAGAAATTCGAACTGCGCGTCGCTCACATCGCCCCCACTTCGTCGGGAATGTCAAAGAAGGTCGGGTGGCGATAGACCTTGTCGTTTGCCGGTTCGTAAAGCGCGCCCTTCTCTTCCGGGGACGAGGCGGCGATGGCGCTGGCCGGAACGGCCCAGATGCTGACGCCTTCGTTGCGGCGGGTGTAGACATCGCGCGCGTTCTTGATCGCGCCCTCGGCGTCGGCTGCGTGCAGGCTGCCCACATGCCGGTGGCTCAACCCGTGTTGGCCGCGGATGAAGATTTCCCAAAGGGGCCATTCGGTTGCCCTCGCCTTGCCGTGGGGCGCGGCATCGGTGTCGGAATATGGGCTGGATTCAGGGCTGCTCATCTGGCGTCCTCCTGTTCTGGATCGGTGCCGGACACTTCGGGCGTGTCCGGCCTGAAAGCGTGTCTTGGATCATTCCGCCGCGATTGCCGCGTTCCGCTTCTTCTTCTTCTCGGCATGGGCCAGCAGGCCTTCGCGCACCCATCGGCCTTCGTCCCAGGCGCGATTGCGCGCTTCCAGCCGTTCCGTGTTGCAGGGCCCGTTGCCCTTGAGCACGTCGAAAAATTCATCCCAGTCAGGTTCGGAGAAGTCGTAGTGCCCGGTTTCCTCGTTGTACTTCAACTTGTCGTCGGGAATCGTTAGGCCCAGGTATTCCGCCTGCGGCGCGGTCTGGTCCACGAACTTCTGACGCAGCTCATCGTTGGTGTTCATCTTGATTTTCCAGGCCATGGATTGTGCGGAATGCACCGACTCCGCGTCCGAAGGGCCGAACATCATGAGCGAGGGATACCAGAACCGGTTCAGCGCATCCTGCGCCATCTTGCGCTGCGCCTCAGTGCCCCTGGCCATCTTCATCATGATGTCGAAACCCTGACGCTGGTGAAAGGATTCCTCCTTGCAGATCCGCACCATCGCGCGGGCGTAGGGCCCGTATGACGTGCGCTGCAGCGGCACCTGGTTCATGATTGCGGCACCGTCGACCAGCCATCCCACGGCGCCCATGTCGGCCCATGTCAGGGTCGGGTAGTTGAAGATCGAAGAGTACTTCATCTTTCCCGAGAGCAGGTCACGGGTCATCTGATCGCGGGTCACGCCCAGCGTTTCCGCCGCGCAATAGAGGTAGAGCCCGTGGCCAGCTTCATCCTGCACCTTGGCCAGCAGGATCGCCTTGCGCTCAAGCGTCGGCGCGCGGGTGATCCAGTTGCCTTCGGGCAGTTGACCAACGATTTCGGAGTGGGCGTGCTGACCAATCTGGCGGACCAGATTCTTGCGGTAGCCGTCCGGCATCCAGTCTTTTGGTTCGATCTTGCCGCCCGCGTCGATGCGTTCCTGAAAGGCGCGCTCGTCCGGGTCCATCTCGTCAAGGGATTTGACGCCTTTACCGGTAGACTTGATCATCTGTGCATACATGCAATCCGTCCTTTCAGGTTGAAGTTCAGCTTGTGCGTTCGAGGATCAGCGCAACACCTTGTCCGACCCCCACGCACATGGTGCACAGGGCATAACGTCCGCCCGTGCGTTTCAGTTGCAGCGCCGCTGTCATCACCAGACGCGCGCCGGACATGCCCAGGGGGTGCCCGATAGCGATGGCCCCGCCATTTGCGTTCACATGCGGCGCATCGTCCGGTACGCCGAGCGCCCGCAACGTCGCGAGCCCTTGGGAGGCGAAAGCCTCGTTCAGTTCGATCACGTCCATCTGGTCGATGGTCAGACCGGCGCGGGCGAGCACCTTTTTGCAGGCCGGGATCGGGCCAATACCCATGATGCGCGGTTCAACACCCGCCGCGGACATGGCGACCACGCGGGCGATGGGCGTGAGGCCATGATCCCTGGTTGCCTGTTCCGATGCGATCAGCAGCGCGGCCGCACCGTCATTCACGCCCGAGGCGTTGCCAGCGGTCACGGTCAGGTCCGGCCCGTTGATGGCGCGCAGCTTGCCCAGCGCCTCGCCCGTTGTCTGGGGGCGCGGATGTTCGTCGCGGTCCACGACGATCGGATCGCCCTTGCGCTGGGGGATCGTGACCGGAGTGATTTCATCGGCAAAGACACCTGCTGCATCGGCCGCCGCCCAGCGTTCCTGGCTGCGCAGGGCAAAGGCGTCCTGATCCGCGCGGCTGACATCAAAGTCGGCGGCAACGTTGTCGGCGGTCTCTGGCATGGAGTCGACGCCGTACTGAGCCTTCATCCTGGGATTCACGAACCGCCAGCCGATGGTCGTGTCATAGACAGCGTTGCTGCGGGAGAAGGCGGTTTCGGCCTTGGGCATGACGAAGGGTGCGCGCGTCATGCTTTCGACGCCACCGGCGATGGCAAGGTCGATGTCGCCTGCGCGAATTGCACGCGCAGCAGCGCCAACGGCATCCATCCCGGAGGCGCAGAGCCTGTTGATGGTCGCACCCGGCACATCAACCGGCAGACCAGCCAGCAATGCGGCCATACGCGCCACGTTCCGGTTGTCTTCGCCAGCCTGATTGGCGCAGCCCAGGATCACGTCATCCACGCGCGACCAATCCACATCGCGATTTCGCGCCATGAGTGCCGAGATGGGCGCCGCTGCCAGATCGTCAGCGCGGACGGATGACAGTGCACCGCCGAAACGACCGATGGCGGTACGCTGTGCGTCGCAGATGAAAGCCTGCATGAAGTTCTCCTCTTTCGAGGGAATCTAGCGCCGGATGCGATTCGAAACAAGATTAATGTTACGGAATGTGCATCCTGGGGATAATTCTGTAACGCTTTGGCTGATCCGCCGCTCTGATAGGACGCAGGTATGGGGCCTGAACGATGACAGAGGTGCCAATGTCAGATGATCCGGCTTTCTCACCTGCGCTCGCAACGACAGGCACTGTCTGGTGGAAAGACAGTTCAACCCATCAGGTCATCATTTCCACAGGCAAAGCGAACCCGTCTCGAAGGTCGGGGTCATTTCCTTGATATCGTTAAGGCAGTGCGAGGCCCGGATGGGGAAGCTCTTTGCCTACCCCTTTCGGAATTCGCGTAAATTATGAGGACCGCGCACGATTATGCGCGATCCTACACGAGATCAGAAATCCAGGTTCTCGACGCTTAGCGCATTTTGCTGGATAAACTCGCGGCGTGGTTCCACCACATCGCCCATCAGCTTGGTGAACAGGTCATCGGCCTCGGCCATGTCCTCCACCTTGACGCGCAGAAGGGTACGTGCCTCTGGGTCCAGTGTGGTTTCCCACAGCTGATCAGGGTTCATTTCCCCAAGACCCTTGTAACGCTGCAGCGACAGTCCCTTTTCACCTTCAGCGAGGACCGCCTCAAGCAGGTCCATCGGACCGTGGATCAGCTGCGACCGGTCCTTGCGCACAAGCGTTGCAGGCAGGTCGTAGACATCCTGCAGGTGCTGGGTGAAGGTTCCGGATTTCTTTGCCTCGCCGGAACGCAGCATCTTGCCGTCCAGTGTCCGCACCTCTTCGACACCGCGCAGGATGCGGGCCAGACGGATGCCGTGATCCTGGGTGATCCGGCCTTGCCAGCCGCGTTCGTATTCCAGCGCGATCAGGTCCAGCCGCTTGGCCACCTTGTCGGCCACACCTTGCAGGTCGCGATCCACGGCGCCGGATACAAAGGCCCCGGCGATCGCCGCCTGTTCAACGATGTGTCGGGGATAGTGGGTCGGGAACGCCTCAAGCACGCGGCGCATCTGGCGGGCGAGATCAACCACGCGGGCCAGGTCCTGGCCAGTGATTTCTTCTCCGTTGCCCTGCCGAAGCATCGCCCCGTCGATGCCCTGTTCGATCAGGTAATCCTCCATCGCGGCCTGGTCCTTGAGATAGACCTCGGACTTGCCGCGCGTGACCTTGTAGAGCGGCGGCTGCGCGATGTAGAGGTGCCCGTGTTCAATGAGTTCGGGCATCTGGCGGTAGAAGAACGTCAGCAACAGTGTCCGAATGTGCGCGCCGTCCACGTCGGCGTCCGTCATGATGACGATCTTGTGATAGCGCAGTTTGTCGAGGTTGAACTCGTCCCGGCCGATCCCGGTGCCAAGCGCCATGACGAGGTTGCCGATCTCCTGGCTTCCCAGCATCCGGTCAAAGCGGGCACGCTCCACATTCAGGATCTTGCCTTTCAGCGGCAGGATCGCCTGGGTCTGCCGGTCGCGACCGGTCTGGGCCGATCCGCCGGCGCTGTCACCCTCGACCAGGAACACTTCGGTCTTGGAGGGGTCCTTTTCCGAGCAATCCTTGAGCTTGCCAGCCAGGAAGTTCACGTCCATCGCCGTTTTGCGCCGGGTCAGATCACGTGCCTTGCGCGCCGCTTCGCGGGCGTGGGCCGCTTCGATGATCTTGCCGACGACAATGCGGGCTTCGTTCGGGTTCTCCTCGAACCATTCGGCCAGCTTTTCGTTCATCAGACCTTCGACCGCAGGGCGCACCTCGGAGGAGACCAGCTTGTCCTTGGTCTGCGAGCTGAACTTGGGGTCCGGCACCTTGACCGACAGCACGCAGGTCAGACCCTCGCGGGCGTCGTCGCCGGTGAAGCTTACCTTTTCCTTCTTCGCGATGCCGCTGGACTGCGCGTAATTGTTGATCGTCCGCGTCAGCGCGCCCCGGAAACCGGCCATATGCGTGCCGCCGTCGCGCTGCGGGATGTTGTTGGTGAAGGGCAGCACGTTCTCGTGGTAGCTGTCGTTCCACCACATCGCCACTTCGACGCCAATGTCGTCTTTCTCTCCGGTGATGAAGATCGGTTCGGGCATCACGGATGACTTGTGCCGGTCCAGATACTTGACGAATTCCTTCACACCGCCTTCGTAGAAAAGCTCTGTTTCCAAAGCCTCGACCGGGCGTTCGTCGCGCAGGATGATCCGCACCCCCGAATTCAGAAATGCCAGTTCGCGCAGGCGTTTTTCCAGCGTCTCGAAACTGTAGTCGAGGTTCGAGAACGTCTCGGTGGAGGCCATGAAGCGGACCTCTGTACCGGTACGGTCGGTCGGCCCGACGATGCTGAGGTGTTCGGTCGTGAAGCCGCCTTCGAAGCGCGCGACGTGTTCCTTGCCCTCGCGCCAGATGCGCAATTCCAGCCAGTCGGACAGCGCGTTGACAACGGATACGCCGACGCCGTGCAAACCGCCTGACACCTTGTAGCTGTTGCTGTCGAATTTACCGCCCGCGTGCAGCTGGGTCATGATGACTTCGGCTGCGGAAACGCCTTCTTCTTCGTGGATGCCAACGGGAATTCCGCGGCCATTATCGCTGACGGAAACGGAAGAATCGTCGTGGATGGTGACGGTCACGGCGTCCGCGTGCCCGGCCAGCGCCTCGTCGATGCCGTTGTCCACGACCTCGTACACCATATGGTGCAGGCCAGACCCGTCATCGGTGTCGCCGATGTACATGCCAGGGCGCTTGCGGACCGCCTCCAAGCCCTTGAGAACCTTGATGGAATTTGCGCCGTATTCTTCGGGCATCTGCTCAGTCTCGGACATTCGGGAAAACCTTTTTCTTTTGCCCGATTTATAGTGTTTTCAGGGAAGAATGTCACGCGCCTGACACAAGATTTTGTGTCAGACCAGGGGGATCAGAAGCCCGACGCAGATCAGCAGCGCGCCGGAAACCAGGTTGATCCGCCGCAGGATGCGGGGATCGGTCAGAAGGCCGCGGATGTGGCCCACGAAAGCGGCCAGGATGAGGTTCCCGATCAGGGGCACGACAACGGAAACCGCGACGATTGCCGTCAGGTCCTGCCAGGTGACACTGCGCAGGTCGAAAAAGCCCGGCAAGACGCCGACATAGAAGAGCGCCGCCTTTGGATTGCCCAGAATTGCAATGACACCGGCGACAAATCCGGCCCACATGCCGGGCCGTGTCAGGCGGCTGTCGCGGTCCGGGGCGGCATCCCGGTGCCGGATCAACATGAGGCCCATCACCAGAAAGACAAGGCAGGCCACGCCCCGCAGGACAACCATGAAGACGTCGAATACCGCGAGGATCCATGTGATCCCCAGTGCCGCCATCAGCGGCCAGAGCAGATCGCCGGTCGACACGCCCAGGGCCAGCGGCCATGCCGCGCGCAAGCCGCCCGACATCGCCCGTGCCATCATCGCCACCATGACCGGGCCGGAGGTGACAAACAGCGCCACCATCGCGCCGGCATAGAGCAGGAGGTCGTGATAGGGGATGGTCATTCAGGCGTGCCGACCGCCGACACACCTTCGGACTCTGTCACCTCCAGCACCTGCGCGCGATTGCCAAGGTCCGTGAACAGTTCAACCCCGGTTCCTGTCATCCAGGCCTGCGCCCCCAGCGCGGTAATCTCATCGTACAGCGCGGCCCGTCGGGCAGCATCGAGGTGGGCCGCGACCTCATCGAGCAGCAGCAGGGGCGGCGCGCCGAAATCTGCCGTCAACGCCCGGGCGTTGGCCAGGATGAGGGAGACCAGAAGCGCCTTCTGTTCCCCGGTGGAGCAATCGCGGGCGGGCACCCCCTTGGCCGCGTATACGCCGTCGAGATCGGCGCGGTGGGGGCCGATGAGCGTCCGGCCCGCCGCCAGGTCGCGCATCCGGTTGTCGGCAAGCGCCTGACGCAGCCCTTCGGCGGTTTGCGGCATCTCGGATTGCAAGTCGAGGGTGGCGGTGGGAAAGGCGGTCTCGGCCTGTGTCTGCGCCTCTGCGATGGCGCGAAGTGCGTTCTGCCGGTTGGCGTTGATCGCCGCGCCGGCCTCGGCCATCGCGCTTTCCAAGGCAAGATACCAGGACGGTTCGCGCACCATGTCCTTGAGCAGGCGGTTGCGTTCCCGCATGGCCTTTTCATACCGCAGTGCATGGTCGGCGTGGTCTGGCAAGAAGCTGAGCGTCATACGGTCCAGAAAGCGCCTGCGGCCCTCGGCCCCTTCGATCCACAGCCGATCCATCGCCGGGATCAGCCACAGGACCCGTGCGATGCGGCCCAGGGCGTTCTGCGCGGCGAGCTTGCCGTCGATGCGGGTCTGGCGTGCCGCACCGCCCTCGGACCAGATTTCGACTTCGTGGATCTGCTGGCGCACATGCAGGATGCCCGTCACCTTCCAGCCCAGCGCCTCGGGCCTGCGGGTCATGTCCTGCGCACTGGACCGGCGCAGACCTCTGCCCGGTGAAAACAATGAAATCGCTTCCAGGATGTTGGTCTTGCCCGCCCCATTGGGCCCGTGCAGCGCCACGGGGCGGGCGTCGCAGTCCATCAGGCTGCGGCGGTGCGACCTGAAGTGAGACAGTGTCAGCTGGGACAGGAACAATCCGGTCATGGATCAGCGCCGATATTTTCGAAAATATCGGACCGGAGTTTTCGAAAACTCCGGCGCGTCACACACGCATTGGCATCACGACATAGACCGCAGACATGTCGTTTCCTTCGCGCATCAGCGTCGGATCACCGGAGGAGTTGAACAGGAACACGGCGTTCTCGCGGTCCACCTGGCTGGCGATCTCCAGCAGGTATTTCGCGTTGAAGCCGATCTCCAGACGTTCGTCGCCGTAAGCGACGGCAAGCTCTTCTTCGGCGGCGCCGCTGTCGGGGGCATTCACGGACAGAATCAGGCGATCCTCGTCCAGTTGCAGCTTGACCGCACGGGATCGTTCCGAACTGACGGTTGCCACACGGTCCACGGCCTGTGCGAATTCGGCGGCGTCCACTTCCATCTTGCGGGTGTTCCCCTGCGGAATGACGCGGGTGTAGTCGGGGAAGGTGCCGTCGATGACCTTGGATGTCAGGGTGATCTCGGGCGTGGCAAAGCGCACCTTGGTCTCGGACACGGATACGGCGATCTTCATGTCATCGTCTTCCAGCAGCTTACGCAGCTCGCCCACCGTTTTGCGCGGAACGATCACGCCGGGCATCTCCGCCGCGCCTTCGGGCAGTTCGGCGTCGATACGGGCCAGCCGGTGGCCGTCCGTTGCCACGCAACGCAACGTCTTGCCGTCATCGCCATCGGCAACGTGCATGTAGACGCCGTTCAGATAGTACCGGGTTTCCTCGGTGGAGATGGCGAATTTCGACTTGTCGAAAAGGCGGCGAAGCACAGGTGCGGGGGCGCTGAAGTTCGATGCGTATTCCGACGATGCCATGACCGGAAAATCCTCCCGCGGGAGGGTCGCGAGACTGAAGTTCGAGCGGCCCGCCTCGACGGTCAGGCGGCCTGCGGCGCTGTCCGCAGTCAGGTTGATAAGCGCCCCATCGGGCAGCTTTCGGACGATCTCGTGCAGCAAGGTGGCCGACACGGTGGTCGCGCCCGCGCGTTCCACCTGAGCAGCCACCTTGTCCACAACCTCGATGTCCAGGTCGGTGGCCCGGAAAGAAACATCGCTGCCGTCCGCTTCGATCAGGACGTTCGCGAGGATCGGAATGGTGTTGCGCCGCTCGACGACGGATTGGGCCTGGCTTACCGCCTTGAGCAATGCGGCACGTTCGATGCTGAATTTCATGATGGCTTCTCCGTCAGACCCGTCGGGACGGGCAAACTACCCGGTTCCCTCGTTTTAACAAGACTTTTCATGCCTTGACGGACCAAATGCAAGAGGGGCCGCAAGGGCCCCTCAATTACCTGGCGGTCGTGGCATGGTTGCCGCGATCAGGCTTCCAGCGCGCGGCGAAGCAGCTGCAGATCCTCGGCAATCTGGTCATCGGTCAGCTTGAGTTCTTCGATGCGGCGCACGCCGTGGATGACCGTCGTGTGATCCCGCCCGCCAAAGCGGCGACCGATCTCGGGCAGCGACCGGCTGGTCATCTGCTTGCACAGGTACATCGCCACCTGGCGCGGTCGGGCGTAGCTGCGCAGGCGCTTCGGCCCGATCATGTCGCTCAGGCGAATGTTGTAATGTTCGGACACCTTCCGCTGAATTTCCTCGACCGAGATCCTGCGTTCGGAATCGCGCAGCACGTCGGTCAGGCAATCCTGGGTCAGTTCCATGTTGATCTCGCGTCCGACCAGCGATCCGAAAGCAAAAAGGCGGGTCAGCGCGCCTTCCAGGACCCGAACATTCGACGTGATCCTGTGGGCCAGGAATTCGAGCACGCCATCCTGAACCTGAAGGTCTGGATAGAGTTCGCGCTGCGCTTCTACCTTGCTTTGCAGGATGCCGAGGCGCAGTTCGTAATCCGTTGGGTGCAGGTCCACGACCAGCCCGCATTGCAGGCGCGACTTCACGCGGTCCTCAAGGTCCTTGATTTCGCCCGGTGCACGGTCGGCCGAGATGATGATCTGCTTGCGCTGGTCCACGAGGGCATTGAACGTGTGAAAGAACTCTTCCTGTGTGCTATCCTTGCCGGCGATGAACTGAACGTCGTCCACCATCAGAACATCCACGGATCGGAAGATTTCCTTGAAGTCCATCATCTTGCGGTCGCGAAGAGCCTGAACGAAGCGGTACATGAACTGCTCCGCCGAGAGGTAGAGCACGTTCATCTGCGGTTTGCGTTCGGCCAGTTCGCGGGCGATCGCGTGCATCAGGTGCGTTTTACCCAGCCCAACACCGCCATACAGAAACAGGGGGTTGAAGGTGACGGGGCCGCCTTCGGCCACGCGCTTGGCGGCGGCATGTGCCAGCTCGTTGGGTTTGCCGACCACGAAGTTGTCGAAACTGAAACGCGGATCAAGGGGGGCGGTTACCATGACATTGGTCGGCTCGCTTTTGGCGGGGGCATGCGTTTTGCGCGGAGGATCGGACGGAACCTTGCCGTCATTCGCGGCGCGTTGCTGAAGGGTAAAATTCAGGCGGGAAACCTCGATGCCTTCCGCGTTGATCTCGTGCAGGATCAGGTCCGAGAAATTCTGGCTGACATAATTGCCGAAGAAGTTCGTCGGTACATGAAGGGTGGCGATACCATTGGCCACCTCGCCAGCCTCCATCGGTTCGATCCAGGTGGTAAAGTTGTTTTGCCCAACTGTCTTTAGCAGCCGCTGTCTGATCTCGCCCCATTGATCTTGCGTCATTTCCAAAATTTGTCCCAAGTCAGGTTTCAACCAAGCGCCGGAGCAGTCCGGCACCACACTCGATCCAGAATACAGGCCACCTGTCCGGTCCCAAACGGCAACCGGCCCGGTAACTGGACCATTTTCATCTAGGATTTCGCCAATCGGTGCGCCCGGGCGCATCGGTCTTGGCAAAAGCCGTCCGTATCAAAACGGACAGGGCAAACGCGGCAGCAGCTACATTCGCAATACAGAAAGCGAGCGGTATGACCGCCACGATCTGCGTCCCGGAAAGGTACTGTCCGAAGCCGGAAGCACCTGTCTCAAAGGCCTGTCCCCCCACGCGAAATGAATCGCTCTACGTAGGTAGCAAGTACTGCACAGCCGCTTCAACATATCTTCCGCCTTGACTCGTTCTTTTGTCAGCAAAGAATCTGTGGCCAGATTTTCAGCTCTGCGGACAGCAAAAAGGCGCCGCAGAGCGACGCCTTATGTTTCAAGCAGATAGTCGATTCGACCGGCTGCCGAAGGGAAAATCAAGCCAGTGCTTTGACCCGGGATGCCAGCCGCGACATTTTTCGCGATGCGGTGTTTTTATGAAACACACCTTTGCTCACGCCACGCATCAGCTCGGGCTGGGCGTTCTTCAGCGCCTCGGTCGCAGCATTCTTGTCGCCGGATGCGATCGCTTCCTCGACCTTGCGCAGGTGTGTGCGGATGCGCGACCGGCGTGCCTTGTTGATCTGGAAACGCTTTTCGTTCTGACGTGCGCGTTTCTTGGATTGTACTGTGTTTGCCATGAGGATCAGCCTTCGGGTTTTTCAATTTCGGTTCAAGGCGCGTGACGCCAAACCCGTGCCGGACGTACCGGGAAGGTGATTCTAGCCTGAGCGGGCTGCACGCGCATGTATCGGGCCGCCTATAGCGGTAAATGCAGAGGGTTGTAAAGCGGTGTACCAATCCGGCCACATCGGGGCCAGCCGGTATCACTTGTCCCGGAACTGCGCCTCACGCTTTTCGAGGAACGCCGACATGCCTTCCTTCTGGTCTTCGGTCGCAAAGAGCGAATGGAAAACCCGGCGTTCAAACAGCAGGCCCTCACGCAGCGGGACCTCGTAGGCGCGGTTGACCGCCTCCTTGACCACCATGACGGAGATCATGGATTTCTCCGCAATCTTGCCGGCGGCGCCCATGGTTTCCTCCATCAGCTTCTTCACCGGCACCACGCGAGATACCAGGCCGGAACGCTCCGCCTCTTCGGCGTCCATGAAGCGGCCGGTCAGGTTCATGTCCATCGCCTTGGACTTGCCCACGAGCCGGGTCAGCCGCTGCGTGCCGCCGATGCCCGCGACGACGCCAAGGTTTATCTCGGGCTGACCGAACTTCGCCGTCTCCGAGCAGATGATGAAGTCGCACATCATGGCAAGTTCGCAACCGCCGCCCAGGGCGTAGCCGGATACCGCGGCAATGATGGGTTTGCGCACCCGCATGATCTGGTCGGATTCGGCGGTGAAGAGATCGCCGCTGAACGCCTCGACAAAGGTCTTGTCGCGCATCATCGCGATGTCCGCGCCCGCGGCGAAAGCCTTTTCTGAGCCGGTGATGACGATGCAGCGGACCTTTTCGTTCTCCTGCGCGCTCTTCAGCGCGTCGGCGAGTTCGGACATCAGGACGTCGTTCAAAGCGTTCAGGGCATCTGGCCGGTTCAATGTAACCAGCGCCACGTGATTTTCCACTTCCACGACGATCGTTTCGTAAGCCATCAGAGGGTCTCTCTATCGTTGCGCTCAGACCGTCACGCATAACACGGGCAAGATACGTTTCAAGCTATCTTTGACATTCAGCGCAATAGAACGAAGACCGCCCGGACTGGACGATGCGTCTGATCGGCCGGGTGCAGTCCGGCGTGCGACAGGGGGCATTTTCGCGGCCATAGACATCGAAGTTGTGCTGGAAATATCCCAGCTCTCCGTCTGCCTGCCGGAAGTCGCGCAGCGACGAGCCGCCCGCCTCGATCGCCTCGGACAGCACGTTGCGGATGATCGGAACAAGAGCCGCCACACGCTTCTGCGAGATTCGTCCGGCCTTGCGCGCCGGATGGATGCGCGCACGGTAAAGCGCCTCGCAGACATAGATATTCCCCAGTCCGGCGATGACGTGCTGGTCCAGCAGCGCCGCCTTGATCGGGGTGTTCCGCCCTTTGAGCGCCGCGACCAGATGCGCTTCGTTGAAATCGTTTCCCAGCGGTTCGGGGCCCAGAGCGGCCAGCAGTTTGTGACGGTCGGCGTCGGCTGTCCGCATCAGGTCCATGGCACCGAAGCGGCGTGGATCATTGAAGGTGATCCGGGCACCGTTTGCCATGTGCAGGACCACATGATCGTGCTTTTCGGGCGCGGGGTGATGGTGAACAAATTGGCCAAGCGGGTCGCCCGAAACCAGCATCCGGCCCGACATCCCGAGGTGAATCAGCAGCGATTCTCCGGACCCGAGGTCCGCCAGGATGTATTTCGAGCGGCGCCGCAGGCGTTCGACGCGCTGCCCCGTCAACCTTTCGGACATGTCCGCGGGGAAGGGCCAGCGCAGGTCGGGACGGTTCACATCGGCCCGCTCGATCACGGCCCCCTCCATCGCGGGTGCAAGACCGCGGCGCACGGTTTCGACTTCGGGCAGTTCTGGCATCTTGCGTCCTTTCGCCGGCGCTGGGCACCTGCGGCAAATGGCGGTTTGTATCCGGCGTGTGTAAGCTATATCTCCGCACTGACAATATCGGGACGCTGATCATGACAGACAAGACCACCCATTTCGGTGCGCGCACGGTGCGTGAGGACGAAAAGGCCGGGATGGTCCGGACCCTCTTCTCCGATGTGGCGAACAAGTATGACGTCATGAATGACGTGATGAGCATGGGCATCCACCGGGTCTGGAAAGAGGCGATGATGGACTGGCTCGCGCCGCGTGCAGGTCAGCGGCTGCTCGACATGGCCGGCGGCACCGGCGATGTGTCATTCAAGTTTCTAAAGCGGGCGGGGCAGGCCCACGCCACGGTTTGCGACCTGACCGAAGGGATGCTGATCGAGGGACGGAAACGGGCCGAGGCGGCGCAGATGGCCGATCATCTGGACTGGGTGGTTGGCGACGCCATGAACCTGCCCTTCGACGACAACAGCTTTGACGTCTACACCATCAGCTTCGGCATCCGAAACGTGACCCGACCGCAGGAGGCGTTGAACGAAGCCTACCGCGTGCTGCGTCCGGGGGGGCGTCTGATGGTGCTGGAATTCAGCCAGTTGCCCAATCCGATGATGCAAAAGGCCTATGATCTGTACAGTTTCAACGTGATTCCCCGCATGGGGCAGGTGATCGCGAACGACCGCGACAGTTATCAGTACCTTGTGGAGTCGATCCGCAATTTCCCGGATCAGGAAACGTTTCTGGACATGGTGCGCGCGGCGGGGTTCGAACAGGCAAAATACCGCAACCTGACCATGGGCATCGCTGCGCTTCATTCCGGCTGGAAACTGTAGGTGCGCGGGCCCCACAATATATGGCGGCTGATCCGCACCGGTGCCACGCTTGAGCGCACGGGCGCGATGAACCTGGTACTGGATGCCTTCGAAGCAACGCCAACCTTGCGGTTTGTGGCGCGGGCGCTGGGGCTGCCGTTCAAATGGCTGGGCTACAAGGGCGATCCGTCCATGCCGCCTGCGACAAGGGCACTGACGGCGCTGGGACCGGCGTACATCAAGTTCGGGCAGGTGCTGTCCACCCGCCCTGACGTGGTGGGCGATGAACTGGCGGTACAGCTTCGGGTGTTGCAGGACAAGCTGCCGCCCTTTTCCATCGAGGTGGCCAAGGCTGAGGTGGAGCGCGAACTGGGTCTGCCCCTGGATGAGCTGTTTTCCGACTTCAGCGAACCCGTCGCCGCCGCCTCCATCGCGCAGGTCCACAAGGCAACTCTGGCGGATACCGGCGAGAAGGTCGCGGTCAAGGTGTTGCGCCCCGACATTGAACGGGCATTTCGAAAAGATGTCGATGCCTTCTATCTCGCCGCCCGCATGGTCGAGCTTTTCTCGCCCGGGTCGCGGCGGCTGCGTCCGATGGAAGTGATCGAACATTTCGACGGTGTCGTCCGGGGTGAGCTGGACTTGAGGCTGGAAAGCGCCGCCGCGTCGGAGTTTGCTGCGAACACCAAGAACGACGATGGTTTTCAGCTGCCTCAGATCAAGTGGAACCTGTCGGCCCGGCGGGTGATGACGCTGGGTTGGGCCGACGGTGTGCCGATGGGCGACAACGATGCCATCGACGCGGCGGGCCATGACCGGGCGGTGCTCAGCAGCCGGGTGCTGCAATTGTTCCTGAACCACGCGCTGCGCGACGGCTATTTTCACGCCGACATGCATCAGGGTAATCTGAAGGTCGCGCCGAACGGCGACATCATTGCATATGATTTCGGGATCATGGGCCATATCGATGCCTATACCCGCCGCGTCTATGCCGAGATTCTCTATGGGTTCATCCGCCGCGATTACCTGCGGGTGGCCAAGGTGCATTTCGAGGCGGGGTATGTCCCGGCGGACAAAGATGTGGACGAATTCGCCCGCGCCCTGCGCGCGGTGGGCGAACCCATCTTCGGCATGGACGCCACCCGTATCTCGATGGCACGGCTGCTGACGTATCTGTTTGAAGTCACCGAACGCTTCGGCATGGAAACACGGACCGAACTGATCCTGCTGCAGCGCACCATGGTCGTGGTCGAAGGGGTGGCACGGTCCCTGAACCCGCACATCAACATCTGGGAAGTCGCCAGCCCGATTGTGAGCAACTACATTTCCAAATCCATCGGCCCGGCGGCGGTGATCAGCGATCTGGCCAGCACCGCGCAGGTTCTGGCGCGGTTCGGGCCCCGGTTGCCGGGGTTGGTAGAGGCGGCGCTGTTGCGGCAAAGCAACGAGACGACCATCCTGCGCCCTACCCGCAAGCGGTGGATCGTCCTGTCGGCGCTGGGCGGGGCCGCGGCGATGGCGGGATTGATCGCGCTGGTCGAAGCTCTGACCTGATCCGCGAAGATCGCGGCAAGCAAACAAGGCGGACGGCACAATGACCCCCACGTTGAAACTGGCGACAGGCAGTATTGCGATTGGCATTGTGGTCCTGCTGCTCAAGGCGATTGCCTATTGGATCACCGGTTCCGTGGCGCTGTTTTCAGACGCGCTGGAAAGCACGGTCAACGTCGCCACGGCCATTGCCGCGCTGATCGCGATACGCGTGGCGGCGCGACCTGCGGATACGAACCATCCCTTCGGCCATCACAAGGCCGAGTTCTTCAGCGCGGTACTGGAAGGGGTGATGATCATCGTCGCCGCACTGATCATCCTGAACGAAGCCTTCCATGCCTTCGCCACGCCGCGCGCGCTGAATGCACCGGTCGAGGGATTGGCGATCAACCTTGGTGCGACGGCGATCAACGGGGTCTGGGCCTGGCTCTTGATCTCTCGCGGGCGCAGATACAGGTCGCCGGCGCTCGTGGCGGATGGCCGGCATCTGTTCACCGATGTCCTGACATCCTTTGGCGTGGCCATCGGTATCTTGCTGGCCTATGCGACCGGGGTGTGGCTGTTGGACCCGCTGATGGCGGTGGTCGTGGCGCTGAACATCCTGTGGTCGGGTTCAAAGGTGGTAAAGGAATCGCTCAGCGGTCTGATGGACGAGGCCGTACCGGACAGCGAACTCAAACAGATACGCGACATCATTGCGACCGAGGCTGGCGGTGCCACGCAGGCTCATGACCTGCGCACGCGGCACGCAGGAGCGATCACCTTTATCGACTTTCATCTGGTCGTCCCCGGGGAAATCTCGGTCTTTGAGGCGCATGAGATCTGCGACCGGGTCGAAGCCCGGTTGCGCGCCGAACTGGGCGAGGCGCAGATCACCATACATGTGGAGCCCGAGCACAAGCTGAAAAGCACCGGCATCTTCATCGTCGATTAACGGCTCCGCCAGATGTGAAAAAGCCCCGGCTGAAGCCGGGGCTCTATCGCGTCTCGGGTTTGTTTCAGGTCATTCCGTCCAGCTGACCGCCGTCAGGTCGGTTGCCTGGGTCGGCGCGTTTTCCCACAGACCTTCGATCCCGACTTTCGCCACGGTGGGCAGCGCCAGTTGGAAGAGGTAGCCGTTTACGTAATCCTCAGAGATCATCCGTTGCGCGTCGCCCAGCATCTGTTTCCGCTTGTCCGGGTCCGTGGTGCTGTTCAGCTCGCTCATCAGTTCCTGAAGCTCTGGCTTGTCATACTGGAAGTAATAATCAGGGTTGGCATAGATCCCGATGTCCATCGGCTCGGTATGGCTGACGATGGTCAGGCCGAAATCCTTGCCCTTGAAAACGGTTTCCAGCCATTGCGCCCATTCGACGTTGGTGATTTCCGCCTTGATGCCGACTTCAGCAAGCTGTGCGGCGATGATCTCTCCACCGCGCCGGGCGTAGGAGGGGGGCGGCAGGTGCAGCGTGGTTTCGAACCCGTCGGGGAAGCCCGCTTCGGCCAGCAGCGCCTTGGCCTTTTCCGGGTCATATTCGCTCATCGAGATGAGGTCGACGTAGGCCGGGTTATGCGGGGCGAAATGTGTGCCGATGGGGGTGCCAAGGCCGAACATCGCGCCGTCGATGATCGCTTGCCGGTCAATCGCATGGGCCATCGCCTCGCGCACCTTCACGTTGTCGAAGGGCGCGCGCGTGTTGTTGGTGGACAGGATTGTTTCCCCCTCGGTCGAGCCGACGATGACCTGGAAACGCGGATCAGCCTCGAACTGGGGCAGGTTTTCGGGCGCCGGGAAACCGACGAAGACATCCGCATCCTCGGCCATCATCGCGGCAAAGGCGGCGGTGGGGTCGGAGATGAACTTGAACGTCGCCGATTCAAGGTGCGCGGGTGTACCCCAGTAGTCGGGATTTTTCGACAGCACGATCCTGTCGCCCTGCGTCCAGCTGTCGAACTTGAAGGCGCCTGTCCCGATCGGTTGCTGCTTGATGTTGTCGATGCTTTCGGGTGCGACGATCACTGCGTCACCCCAGGCAAGGTTGAACAACATGCTGCCGTTCTGCTCGCTCAGCTTGACCTCGACGGTCGCGGGGTCGATCACGTTGACCTCTGATATGGCCGAATAGAGCGCCTTTTGCGCATTGGCGCTGTCTTCGGCGATGATGCGGTCGAGGGTGAATTTTACATCTTCCGCGTCCATCGCGGACCCATCGTGAAATGTGACGCCTTCGCGAAGCTTGAAGGTATAGGTCAATCCATCATCGGAGATGTCCCAGCTTTCGGCAAGACCCGGCACGACGGAGCCGTCGGACATGAAGCGCGTCAGCCCTTCGAACACGTTGGAATAGAGCACGGAATCGATGGCCCCGGCCGCAGCCGATGTCGGGTCCAGGTGCGGCGGTTCGAGCTGCAGCGCGACGGTGATGTCGTCCTTGGCCGCGGCGGCGCCCGCCATCAGGGCGGCGGTGCCGACGCCGAGCAGAAGGTGGCGAAGGTGTAGCATTTTGGTCTCCCCTATTGGTTATGAACGAAGGCTAGCCAATCCGATTGCGTCTTGCCAGCGTTCTTGATGTGGCAGTTGCCTTTCGCCCCGGGAGGGCCTAGTCAGCCGCCTCTGGATTCTGGGATGGATGAGCACATGTCGGCGGCACTGGGTATTGATTTTGGCACGTCGAACTCTGCCGCCGGAATTATTGTGGATGGCAAACCTCATCTGATTCCGCTGGAGGAAGACGCCGAGACGGTGCCGACAGCGGTGTTCTTCGACTTTGATGCCCAAAAGATGATTGTGGGGGAGCGCGCCAGCCAAGCCCTGCTGGCCGGTGATGAAGGCCGTTATATGCGCGGGCTGAAAAGCCTTTTGGGCACACGGCTGATGCGCGAAAGCCGGATGTTGCTGGGCGAGCGGCTGGACTTCGTCGATATCGTCGCCCGGTTTCTGGCGGAGGTGAAGCGCAGGGCGGAGGCGGCGACCGGCACGGTGTATGATCGTGCGTTTTCGGGGCGGCCGGTGCGGTTTCATTCCGCTGATCCGCAGCGGGATGCGCAGGCACTGCTGGACCTGCAAGAGGCCTATCGCCGGGCTGGTTTCACCGAGGTTCAATTCATGAACGAGCCCGAGGCCGCGGCCTTGGCCAACCGGGCGATCCTTTCTCCCGGTGACTTGGCTCTGGTGGTGGACATCGGCGGCGGGACATCGGATTTCACCTTGTTCCGGCAGAAGGGCACAGCGGGGATCGACATCCTGGCCAGCCACGGTGTGCGCGTCGGCGGCACGGATTTTGACCGCGCCCTCAGTATCGGGCGCGTGATGCCGCAGCTGGGCATGGGCAGCCCGATCCGCCATGCCTTTGGCAATGACACGCATATTGCGCCGAATGCCATCTTCAATGACCTCGCCACCTGGGCCAAGATCCCGTTTCTTTACGGGCCGGACACCCGCAAGGCAGCGGCAGAACTTGAGAAATTCGCGGTGCATCCCAAGCGGTTGGGCCGTCTGGTCAAGGTCCTGGAAGAAGAGCTGGGTCACGATCTGGCCTTTGCCGTCGAGGCGGGCAAGATCATGGCGAACACACCGGGTGTCACCGACCCGGTGGTCAAGGTCGGAATGCTGAAACCCGGTGCCACGTTGCCCTTGCCCAGTGACTGGATGACGGCGCGGTTGGCCCCCATCGCGGATGAAATCGGCGCGGCTGCTTCCGATGTGATGGCCAAAGCCGGGGTGGCGCCGGATCAGGTCGACAAGGTGATTTTTGTCGGTGGATCCAGTCTGATGCAGGTGGTCGTCGACGTTCTGAAAGCGCGCGTGCCCGAGGCCGAAATTCACCGGGGTGCCGCCCTGACTGCGATTGTCGACGGGCTGGCCATCGGCGCAGCCACGGCGTTTGACGCCTAGGCTCTGGCCCCATTAATCCTGTGGCACTGGGGCCAGAGCCTAGCCCTTCAGCAGCAGGCTTTCCAGCGCCGCGCCCATGACCTTGGCACTGTCGATCATGTCGTCAATGCCGATCCATTCGTCCGGCTTGTGGGCCAGCTCCAGCACGCCCGGCCCGTAGGCGATGCAGTTCTTCAGGGTGCCGATCCGGTCGATGTGCTTCTGGTCGTAGCTGCCGGGGGAGGCGACATACTCAGGCGCCTTGCCCATCACCTTTTTGATCGCGTCGGCGACCATGCGGACCACGGGTGCATCCCGGTCGGTCATCGAGGGCAGGACCGAGTTTCGTTCTGTCAGTTCGAAATCAAAGTTTGCGCGGGTGGCACGCAGACCTTCCAGCAGTCCGGTCACTTCGTCGCGGACCTGGTCCAGCGTCTCTTCGATCAGGAAACGGCGGTCGATGACGATACGGCAGCTATCGGGCACGCAGTGGGCCTGCAGGCCCGTGAACCCTTCTTCCGGCTCCGGTTCGCCACCGTGGATCGAGTTTATGTTCATCGTGGACTGTCGCGCCCCTTCCGGCACCACCGGCATATCGGTGTACCGCGCCGCCATTGCCGGGAAAAGTTTGTCTTCGAATTCCTGCAGGACCGCCCCCATGTGGCGCACGGCGCAATCGCCCAGAAAAGGCATCGCGCCATGGGCGATCTCGCCTTTTGTCTCGATCTCGGCCCACCAGCCGCCGCGATGTCCCAGGCAGATGCGATCCTTGTTCAGCGGCTCTGGGATGATGACATGCTGTACGCGGCTCGGGTTGAAATAGCCCTGCTCGGCCAGGTAGGCGACACCGCCGTAGCCGCCGGTTTCCTCGTCCGCCGTGCCGGAAATCTCGATCGCTCCGGCAAAGTCCGGGTGCGTTTCGATGAAGGCCTCCGCCGCGATGATGGAGGCGGCGAGGCCACCCTTCATGTCGCAGGCCCCACGCCCGTAAATCTTGCCATCCGCGATGTCGCCGCCGAAGGGATCGTAGGTCCAGCCGGCGCCGACCTCCACCACATCGGTGTGGCTGTTGAAGTGCACGCAGTCGCCAGCACGTTTTCCGGCCTTGCGCGCGACGATGTTCCAGCGCGGATATTTGTCGCTGTCGCCCAGAGTGCCGGTGGCGCGGATCAGTTCGGTTTCGAACCCGCGCCCGCGCAGGCGTTTGTCCAGGTACTCGCAGATTTTGCGGTAGTCGGTGCCCGGAGGGTTCAGCGTGGGAATGCGGATCAGGTCCTGGGTCAGCGCGATCAGGTCGTCGCGCCTGTCCTCGATGGCTTGGTGCAATCTGGTGTCCATTTCCGCACCGTTCACTGGTTCGCGGAGTTTGGCAAGGTCATCTCCTGTATCGCCGACAGAAACGCGCGCACCTCGCTCAGCGTATTGTAATGACACAAAGAGACCCGCACCGCGGCGTCAAGACCAAGCGGGGACAAGACGTTGCCCGAGTAGTGATCGGCGCGGCGGATATGGGTTCGGATACCGCTGGCGTTCAGACCTTCGACGATCCGGTCTGCAGGCAGAGTGTCGAGCGCAAAACAGACCAGCCCTTCGCGGTCCGGATTGTCGGTACCGCCCAGGATCGTCGCGCCATCAAGGCTGGCGAGGCCGGGCAGATTTCCCGCGCCGTGCAGCAGGGCATCGGTCAGGGCCTGTTCGTGGTCGTGAATGCTGGCCCCGGCGGCAACAATCCGGTCGCGCGGTGTCTCGGACTCCGATGTCTCGCCACCCAGCCATTCGAAGTACCGGACCACATCGGAAAAGGTGGCGTAGGCCCCGGTATCCCGCGTGCCCATTTCCCAGTTGCCGGCCGGTCCGCCCGCCAGCGTCTCGATGTCCAGCCCGGTCAGCCGATCCGACGCCCACGCCACCCCGTATCCGTGGCGAGAGAACATCTTGTAGGGAGAGACGACATACCCGTCGATGTCGTAGGCGGCAATGTCGATGCGCCCGTGGCTGGCGTGCTGGATGCCGTCCACTATGATAAAGGCTTCCGGCGCCTTGGCCCGGATGGTCTTGGCGATTGCGGCCACATCATTGGCGATCCCGGTGACCGGCGACGTATGCAGGATGGTCGCAACGCGCACGTCTTCGCGCATCATCTGATCATAGGCGTCGGCAGAGACCCGGCCCGTGGCATCGTCATGCGGCACGGCGATGTAATCCACCCCCGCCTGCCGCGCCCAGTGCTGCGCCGCGCTGCGCGAGGCCGGATGCTCAACCGTCGAGCCGATGACGGCACCGCGGGGGGATTGCCCCATGACGGCCGTGCGGATCAACCGGAACAGCAGCTCGGTGCCGGATTCACCCACAAAGAACCGCCCCGACGCCGTGTTGAAGAACAGAGCCATGTCGGCGCGGGCATCCGCGATAACCTTGACCAGGGCGGCGGAGGCCGCGTTGTCCCGTCCCTGGTTGTCCGGGATCGCCGCGAACCTGGCCGAGGTTTCCACCACAGAGTTCAGCGTCAGCGCGCCACCAGCGTTCTCGAAAAAGATGCGCGGGCCAGCGAACGGGCAGCTTTCGACATGCGCGAACCGGGAACGGATTTCAGTGCTGAGACTTTCAGGGTGAGGTGACATGATTTTCCTTTCGCTCGGGCATGTTTTGCAGGTTTCATGGCCAGAAGACTAGCCCGCAATTCCGTACAAGGACTGTCCAGCCTGCCGGAATGCGCTATTTGCCTCGGGAACACTCTAAAAGGATGGCTGAGATGGCACCCCTGATACAGAGGCATAGCCACGCTGTGGACGTGGAAGATGCCGAAGAAGAAAAGTCTGTAAACGAGGCGGCAGCCCTGTCGCCACGCATGATCTACGAAGTCATCCGCCGAGAGGGTGAGGAGGAACTGGCGCGAACCAAGCGGTCGCTGATCTGGTCGGGCATCGCTGCGGGTATGCTCATCAGTCTGTCGGTACTGGGCGAAGCGATCTTTCGTGCGCATCTGCCCGATACGTCCTGGCGCCCCCTGCTTGAGAATCTGGGGTATTCCCTGGGTTTTCTGGCGGTGATCATGGGCCGCATGCAGCTTTTCACGGAAAACACGATAACGACCGTTCTGCCAATCATGCAGCAGCGGTCGGTGTATTCGTTCTTTTGCATGACCCGGCTGTGGGCGATCGTGCTGACCGCGAACGTCATCGGAGCTTTTGCGGCGGGTGCGCTGTTCGTCTTTACTTCAGCGATCCCGGCCGAAGTCATGGTCGCCGTCATATCGCTATCGGAACACGCCACAGGCATGGCCGCAGGAGACAGTTTCTGGCGCGCGATACCGGCTGGGGTGATCGTGGCATTGATCGTATGGATGCTGCCACAAGCGGATGAAGCAGCATTTTTCCTGATCCTGACGTTCACCTGGCTGATCGCAGCGGGCGATTTCACCCACATCGTCGCGGGCTCTGTCGAGATGGCGGTTCTGCTGCTGCGGGGTGAGCTGGCGGGAATGCAGGCAATCTTCGGGTTTTTCTTGCCGGTGTTGGCGGGTAACATCATCGGCGGAACAATCATCTTTTCCCTCGTTGCATGGGGGCAGGTCCGCGACGACGTGGAGGAAGGCTGAACATGGGATCACATAGGCTTCCAAGCCGGGGTCGCCTGTATTGGGATGCCTTCCGGGCGAGCCTGAAGCACATTGCAGAGAATGACATTTCATTGATTTCAGCTGGGGTGGCATTCTTTGCGATGCTCTCTCTTTTTCCGGCGCTCGCCGCGTTGATCGCGCTGCTTGGTATGATTTCGGACGCGGCGGTGGTGTTGCCGCAGCTAGAGAAAATGCGGGGATTTCTGCCCAACGACGTTTACGAAATCATCAGTGTGCAGGTGACGTCCCTGATCACGGCCAGCACGGAAACCCTGGGTTGGGCAGGGCTGTTGTCGTTGTGCTTTGCCCTTTGGTCCGCGCGGGCCGGTGTCGGGGCGATGATGATTGGCCTCAACAACGTCTACAAGCAGCGCAACCGGAATACCGCCTGGCACTACCTGCGGGCGCTCATGCTGACAATGATGCTGGTTCTGGTGGGAATCGTTGCGCTGTTGACCCTGGTGATCGCGCCGGTGTTGCTGGCTTTCTTCCCGCTCGGGCCGTTCGCTTCGCTGGTGGTCGAGCTGCTGCGTTGGGTCATCGCCATCGTCGTCCTGTTTGCGGGGGTCGGTGTGCTGTACAGGTTCGGCCCGAACCGAAGGGCGGCGCGTCTGCCCTGGCTATCCGCCGGTGCCGTGCTCGCTGTCCTTCTGTGGGCGGTCCTGTCGGTGGGGTTTTCCTACTACGTTTCGAATTTCGGAAATTATAACCAGGTCTACGGCTCTATCGGGGCGGTTATCGCCATGCTGATCTGGCTCTGGATTTCCAGCTTTCTCGTGCTGTTTGGTGCCTCTCTCAACGCCCAGATCGAACTTCGGACCAAGGAGGATTCGACCATTGGTCCGCCCCGACCGGTCGGGCGTCGCGGTGCAGTCGTAGCCGATGAATTCGTCGAAGTTCCTGAAAACGGTTAACCTTTGGGATGTCGGATTACATAAGGGGACGGGGCGGCAACGTGTCCCACGACGTCATTGCGAGTTCGGCCAATGCGTCCGGTTGCATGACGTGCAGCGTCCCGCTGGACCATGATACGAGTTGCGCTTCGCGGAGTTTGGCCAAGGTCTTGTTGGTATGGACAAGAGAGAGCCCGAGCGCATCGGCCAGATCACGCTGCGTGTAAGGCAAATCCATCTGATGGTTGTCGACCAAGCCAAGGGCGTAGCCGCGCTGATAGACCTTGACGAGGGCCCATGCCAGAGCTTGGGTCGCAGTGCGCTGCCCCAGGGTCGCGACCGTTTCACCCAGAAAATGTTCTTCAATCGCGGCAAGCCAGGTCACATCGAATGCACGGCTGGGGTGGGCGCGAAAGTAGCTCCAGAACTCCGAACGGTCAAAGACGCAAAGCTTCATCGGCGTGCGGGCCTCAACGGAATGGCCCATCTTGCCCATCAGGCTGGCCTGCAATCCGAGAAAGTCACCGGGGAACACAAAGCTGATGACCTGACGGTCGCCGTTTTCGAGCGTCTTGTCCCTGATTCCCATGCCTGACAGAACAGTGAACAATTGTGGTGCGTTCGAACCTTCAAGCAGGATCGGGGTGCCGGGTGCGATGGTCAGCTCCCCGGCCTTGAATTTCTGCATGAATTCAACCTCCTCGGGAGAAAAGTCAACGAAGAGGTCTCTTTGCCGGAGCGGGCAGTTCCTACATTTCGTGGCCATCTGATCAGCACCTTGTTATGTCATAGTTTAATGCAGCCATGTCGGCGCTGTTGTATCTGGGCGTTTTGGACCAGACTTCGGAAAGCCATGCATTACCTTGTTTACGAACCGGATCCCTTTGTTCGTGCTGACATCTGCGAAGCCTTGTGGAGTGAAAGTGCAGCCGAGACTGTGATTGAATGCGAAAGCTTGGCCGCTCTGCGCAAAAACCTTCTGGATGCCAACCAGATGTCCGAGCTGACCGTGGTCTTTGCTACCTCGACCGAAAATCGGAAGGAGGATGCGGAGTTCCTGATGCAGATGTCGTCCGTCGGGCGACTTGTCATTATCGGCGAAGAGAGGTTCGAAGGAACCGATGCAACGCGTGATGCCGTCTACCTTTCGAAGCCCTTCAGCGCCCATGGACTGATCGCTGCTACCCTCGGTGGCCAGTCCGACCAGCCGTGATTCCGGTGACAAATGCCAAAATCAGCTGCTGAATGGTTCCTTGCAGATCAGAGCCTGTCTGTTTCTCAAGTTCAATCCGTTCAAGCTGCCGCTGAGCCGCACGACGTTTTGCAGACATCACCGCGAGCATAATCATACCCGCACCCGCATACAGTGCGCCGATGATCAGCGCGGCAATGAGTGCATCCGCAATGCTGACGAGAAAAATCCAAAAGGCGGTCGTCAGAAAACCAATCCCGACGGCCAGCAGCAAAGACGCGCCCAGACCAAGCACAGCGGTCTGAGCGGTCTGGGCTGCCTTGATCTGGGCCTTGTGCGCAAGGTGGTCAAACATCAGCGACGTGCCGTCAGCAGACCAATCAGAAAGCCAGCGCCGGCTGCGATACCGATCGCCGTCCCAGGCTGCGTACGGATAAAGTCTTCGGCTTGTTTCTGACCTTCCTTCGCGCGGGCCTGAGCCGACGTGCTGAGTTCAGAAGCTTTCTGTTGCACCGTGTCGCGTGCGACGGATGCGCGTTCCTGGCTGTAGGAACCCACGGTGGACGTCAGCGCCGCAATGTCGTCCTTGAGGACCTGCAGTTGCACCGACAGATCGTCGACAGTCACCTTCCCTGCCTTGCTGATTTCGTCAGCCGCTTTTGAAGGCATCGCTTTGGTCACGTTCGACATGATATTCTCCTTTATCAGTTTTGATCGAGTGTCGCCCAACCAACGTGTGCCGCGCCCATTTGTTCCGAAACAAGCAAAAGCCCCGCTCGGTGTGGCGGGGCTTTTCGAAGTTGATAGACGGGGTGGCACCGGGTGGCGCGATAGCTTCAGGCGTTCAGAGTTTCTGTTGAAGAGAAGAACATCGCCTGAGACACCGAAGACACCACCTGCTCGACCGTGTAGGGCTTTGAGATCAGGAAGGCCGGTTCGGGTTTGTCGCCCGTCAGAAGGCGTTCGGGAAAGGCGGTGATGAAGATCACCGGTCGGGTGCCCAGCTCCGTCAGGATGTCGTTGACGGCGTCAATGCCGGACGAATTATCCGCCAGTTGAATATCGGCGAGGATGAGGTCAGGCACATCCTTGCGACCCAGCGCGACAGCCTCGTCGCGGGTGCGCGCAACGCCGGTGATGCGGTGGCCCATATCAGCCACGATGCTTTCGATATCCATCGCGATAATAGCTTCGTCTTCGATGATCATCACCGAGCCGGTCGCGCTGTCCGCCATTTCCCGGCGGGCGATATCAACAAGCTGTTCTGCTTCGCTCTGTTCGACGCCAATGATCTGCGCGATGCCAGAGAACGAGAAACCTTCGATCGTGTGGAGCAGGAGAGCTTCACGGGAGTTGGTGGTCAGCGCGGCAAGTCGATCCTGCGCCTTGGCCCGCGCACCGCTTTCGCCCTCCTCAACCGGGGCACCTGCGCTTGACCAGATGCCGTGCAAGACCTTGAACAGGCCGGTTCGCACATCCGTTCCGTCAAGAACAGATCGGTCGGCCAGGATTGCCTCAAGCGCAGCAGCGGCAAACATATCGCCGCTTTGCTGGCTGCCGGTCATTGCGCGCGAGAACCTGCGCAGGTACGGAATGTTTTCTCCCAATTCATCACTGATGCTTCGTGGCTCATTGGCATCACTCATTTCGGCAGTCCTTTATTTGATAATTCTTGGAACCAAACGCAGCTTGGACAGGTTAGGTTCCAGTGTGGGTATAAAATATAGACTGCAAAGGCCGAAGAACCAGAGGTATGTTTGTGAATTCTGACAAGAAAGAGGATCGCGAGAGCGTGATCGACGAAAACCTGAAACGGGTTTTCAACGAGACGCTTGAAGAGGGAATCCCGGATCGGTTCAAGGACTTGCTAAGCAAGCTAAAGCAGCAAGAGTCGCAGCGCGGTTCTGAAAATGAGTGAAACGTCCCCTCGCGATGAGTTGGTGCAGCACCTGCCTGCCATGCGTGCTTTTGCAATCAGTCTGACGCGAAACGGCTCTTTGGCGGACGATATGGTCCAAGACACCTTGGTAAAGGCGTGGACGAACATCGAAAAATTTGAACCCGGCACGAATATGCGCGCTTGGCTCTTCACCATTCTTCGCAATACCTATTATTCCTCCCGCCGCAAATCCAAGCGCGAGGTTGCCGACGTGGATGGCGTGTTCACAGAAGGCCTGGCGGAAAAACCAGCCCACGATGGGCACATGCAGATGAACGATTTTCGCAAGGCACTGGGCAAATTGAAGGTTGAACAGCGTGAGGCCCTGCTGCTGATCGGCGCTTCGGGATTTTCCTACGAGGAAGCGGCGGACATGTGTGGTGTTGCCGTCGGTACCATCAAAAGCCGTGTGAACCGCGCGCGGGCGCAGCTGGCCGAGCTGATGGAACATGGAGAAAACGAGTCACTTGAGATGACCGACGATGCGACCATGTCGGTGATTTCTTCCTCCAAGGTTGCAAGTTTCTAGAGATGACGTCCGGGTTCGTCTCCGGTGGATTGCTCAAGGGATTGGCGGTCAGGGTCCTGTTCTTCCTGTCGCTTGCCCTGATGCCAATCGGGCTGATTGCTATTGTCCAGACCTGGGAAATTTCAAAGCAGAACCAGACCAGCGCCGAGCTTTCCCTGCTTGCCGTGACCGAACAGGCATCCTCCGCAGAGCGGCGGGTGCTTCAGGAAGCCTTTGGTGCAGCAGACGCCCTCAGCGCCATGGTCCGGCTTTTCGTCGATGACCCGGCAGAATGCAGCGAGGTGCTGCGCCAGTACCGCAATGAAACCCGCAATTACGAGGTCATCGGTTTCGTCTGGATGGACGGCAGGATGGAATGTTCTTCGTCGGGGGATGTGGGAGATTTGTCCGACCGCGCTTGGTTCAGAGCGGCCAAGGAAAATGGCACGAGGGGCGCATCAAGCATCGACGTGGGCGCCGTGTCGGGCAAGGCAGTCACCGTGGTCCATGTCCCAGTGGAAAACGGTGAAGAACTCGTCGGCTTTCTGGCGATTTCAATTTCTGAATCTCTGATCCAGGCCGAGGAGGAGCCGCGCCTTTCCCTGACCCCACTCGCGATGGTCACTTTCAATGCCGAAGGTGACGTTCTGACATCCGAGCGCGGGATGGATGTCTCAGGTGTTGAGATGCCGCAGAACATTGCCCTGTCGGTCTTTGCGGGCACTGAGTCAAAGGTGTTCTTCGCGGAGAATAGCGATGGGGTCAACCGCGCCTATGCGGTGCTGCCCATCGTCCCGGATACCGTATACGCGATGAGCGTCTGGCCGGAGGATACACCGTTTTTGCAGATGAACCTGATGACAAGGTTGAGCACCCTGTTGCCGGTTGCAATGTGGGCCGCCAGCCTGATCGTGGCCTTCTGGGCGCTGAACCGGCTTGCCATCAGTCACATACGCAAGCTGGGTCGGCAGATGCGGCGGTTCGCGCTTAGCCGGACCTTGCCCCGGGATACGCTGGCGCCGTCGATCCCGACCGAACTGGCGGAAATGGAGACGGCCTTTGTCGCGATGGCGGAATCCATCCTGCGTGACGAGGCGACGCTGGAAGATAGCCTGCGCGAAAAGAACATCCTCCTGAAGGAAGTGCATCATCGGGTCAAAAACAACCTTCAGCTGATTTCGTCGATCATGAACATGCAGATCCGGCAGGCAAAGACTGCTGATGCGCGGTTTGTGCTCCGGCGTCTTCAGGAACGTATTCTTAGCCTCGCGACAGTACACAAGAACCTCTACCAAGATGACAACCTGGTCCGAGTGGACGCCAAGACATTGCTGAACGAAGTGGTGGGTCAGCTGCTCAAGGTTGGCTTGGGCCCGAAATCGCATGTAGAGATCACCCTGGACTTCGAACGGATCAGCATCGACGCGGACGATGCCGCGCCGCTGACGTTGCTGACTTCCGAAGCGATCACCAATGCACTGAAATATCTGCCACAATCCTCACCAAATGCGCATCTTTCCGCGACATTGCGTCAGACCGATACCGAACTGGCCCAGCTTACCGTCAGCAATACGATCGGTGAGGGGGCTGCCGAACCGGGCACTGGCCTCGGGTCGAGATTGATCGAAGCATTCGCCCGGCAATTGAACGGGCACGTGGAGATAGAGAGCGACGAAACCAACTACGCGCTGAAAGTGACCTTCCACGTTCCGAAAGCCGCAAAGCAGGTGTATGACTACTAGGTCGTGTTGACATTCATTTTCGGCCACCCGTTTCAGTCCAAAATTGCGCAGTTCCAGGCAAGAGAGCGAAGGAATAGCCAGCTATTTCAAGCTCTCTTAACGCAGAAATGGGCAATTTTGGCGAAACCCCTTCGGGGCGCGGCGGATTTTGCCTCTGCCATCCCGGATGTTCGCTTCCAATGATCACATTGCTGCGCTCACATCAGGGCGCCAGCGGCAAAATCCGTCTCGCGCGTTTGATCGACAATGAATGGCAACACGACCTAGGCGGCGCCTGGCGTCTATGTGGCACGATGGCAACATCATGCCGGGGTCGGGAACCATTCATGCTGCAGCGCAGTTTGATCCATGAACACAGCTACTGGAAGGACATGATATGAATGCCGATCTGTTCCTTGGTGGCTTGGCCGTACTTACCCTGGCAGCGATTGTTATCGTTGCGATGACCTCGGGCGGCAGCAAGAGCCGAAGTTTCGAGGAGAAGCAAGATCGCAACGGGACCGCAAATAGATAGGCTCGGTCGACAGACCACCAATCAAAGACAAAGAACGGCGCGGCGGCATACCGCGCCGTTCTTTGCATCCACTTCAAAAACTCGGGGGTGTGCAGGCGCTGACGATCTCGCAGACGTCGTCCCCCACATTCTTGAACCGGTGCGGCAGGCTGCTGTCAAAGATATAGCCATCGCCGACTTGCAGCATCAATGACGTTCCGTCCACCGTAACCTCTATGGACCCCTTCACAACAATTCCGGCTTCCTCTCCCTGATGGGACAGATACTCAGGTCCTGTGTCCGCGCCGGGAGGGTAGGTTTCGTGCAGAACCTGCAGGGCGTGGTTCTCGATGCTGCCCAGTTGCCGCAGCGAGACCTGGTCGGGTGCGCTGGGAGAGACTTCGGTGAATTCGTCAGACCTGTAGAAGAACTTGGGCTGATCGCTGTCTTCGAGCGTGGAAAAGAACTCGGCCATGCTGATCGGGATCGCGTCCAGCAGGCTTTTCAGCGACGCGACCGAAGGGCTGGTCCTATTCATCTCGATCAATGAGATCGTGCCGTTGGTCAGGCCTGCCCGCGCCGCCAGTTCCCTCTGCGACAGCCCGCGCTGTTTGCGGATGGCTCTCAGTTTATGCCCGATATCCAAGGGTCTGTTCCTTTGACTGTAGCGCGTTTCCTGCAGATCTGCGCACGGACCCTGCCGCCGGCAAGAACCGGCTCAGCAACCATTGGCAATCCTTAAGCGGTAACTCCGGGATTGACAATTATATTAAACGGCAGGATAGCAATTATTAAACGCGACTCCACGCGTTGGAATCGAAAGGATGCCTTTTCAATGTCCGATACCGTCAAGAAAACCCGCGGCAAAGCCACGCCGAAGAAGGCCGCCAAGGCCGCCGCATCTTCGCAGGCCGTCGTAAAGAACATCGTTTCCGCCGCCGTCGCTGGCGCGGATGTCACCAACGCCCAGTTGATCGAACGGCGCAACGCCGCCGTGGCCCGCGGTGTGGCGTCCGCCGCCCCGGTCTATGCGCAATACGCCGAAAACGCCGAGCTTTGGGATGTGGAAGGCAACCGCTACATCGACTTCGTCGGCGGCATCGGCGTGCTGAACACGGGCCACCGTCATCCCAAGGTCGTCGCAGCAGCCAAGGTGCAGGAAGACCACTATACGCACACCTCTTTTCAGGTCGTGCCTTATGGGCCGTATATCGAGCTGGCCGAAAAGCTGAACGCGCTGGCTCCCGGTGACGCTCCGAAGAAATCGCTTCTTGTGACGACCGGTGCGGAGGCCGTCGAGAACGCGGTCAAGATCGCACGTGCGGCGACCGGTCGCCCCGGTGTCATCGCGTTCACAGGCGGCTACCACGGCCGCACGCTGCTGACGCTGGGCATGACCGGCAAGGTCAGCCCCTACAAGAAGGGCGTCGGCCCCTTCCCGGCGGATGTCTTCCGCGCGCCGTTCCCCTCTGTCCGTGACGGGATCACCGTTGAGGATGCGATCACCGGGCTGAAGAACCTGTTCCTGACAGATGCGGAGCCGTCGCGCGTGGCGGCGATCATAATCGAGCCGGTGCTGGGCGAAGGCGGCTATACGCCGGTCCCTGTCGAAATGATGCAGCAACTGCGCGAGATCTGCGACCAACACGGTATCCTGCTGATCGCGGACGAGGTGCAGGCAGGCTTTGGCCGGACTGGCACATGGTTCGCCATCGAGCATTCCGGTGTGGTGCCGGACCTGATCACCGTCGCCAAATCCATGGCGGGCGGTTATCCGTTGGCTGGCGTGATCGGGCGCGCCGACGTGATGGACGCGATGGAGCCCGGCGGCCTGGGTGGCACCTATGGCGGCAACCCCGTCGCCTGTGCTGCGGCGCTGGCGGCTATCGAAGCGATCGAGGATGAGGGCCTGCTGGCGCGTTCCACTGCGATGGGCGAAACCCTGAAGGCGCGCTTCTCCGAGATCGGCGCGCGGTCCGCGCCCTATCGTTTCTGGGACATTCGTGGGCTGGGCGCGATGGTGGCGGTCGAGTTTGTGACCGATTTCGATACGGCCAAGCCGGACGCGGATTTTACCAAACGGGTCATCGCCCACGCGCTGAAGCGTGGCCTGCTGCTGCTGAGCTGCGGGATGCATGGCAACGCTGTCCGGGTGATGGTACCGCTGACGGCCTCTGACGCCATCATCGAAGAAGGTCTGTCGATCTTTGAAGCGGCGGTGCAGGCGGCGGTCGCTGAAGAGGCCTGACACGCTCACCGTTCGCCGTGTCTGTTATTGAACGAAGGGCTGCCAGGCAACTGGCGGCCCTTTTCCATGAACCGGGGGTGCGGTCCCTGCGTTGCCTCGGCGGAGGTGATGAAATGATCGAAGTGACTGAACTGGCCCCTCGGGCCCTGGAGTTGGTTGTCCGGGACAAGATCACCAGCGCCGACGTCGAGAAGGTGGAAGAGGCGCTGAACCCGTACATGGCCGACGAAGGTGCCGCGAATGCCGTGGTCGACCTGCGACAGATGACGGGGATGACCCTCCGGGGCTTCTTCGCCGATGTGGGGCTGGAAGGCCGATTGCTTGCGCAGATGGAGAAATTCGGTCGTGTTGCGCTTGTTACCGAAAGCGAAGCTGCAGCGGGTCTGGTCCGGGCCTTTGACGCGGTGATGCCAAGGGGCTCTTTCAGGTCTTTCAGCGGGAGTCAGGCGGCAGAGGCGCGCAGCTTTGTCAGCGCGACAGCGACGCACTGACTGCTAGGCTCTGGACCCATTAATTTCATACGCTCAGTCTGACAGATTTTTTCGCTGACAAGGATCATCTGCGCAGTAATAGTGGTTCTATTTCAAGTGGATATGACGCAGGCTGCGGGAAAATCGGTCAGACCCATCACGCCGAAGGCGTGCCAGCATGCCTCGGCGCTCCTTCGGAGCGACGGGCGGTGATTTCACTTCATTTCAACGTCTTGGGTCGCTTGAAAATAGAACCACTATTGGCTGCGCGCCCCCAACCATTGAAATTTCGTGAAATCGCCGCTGAGCATATAGAATCAATGGGTCCAGAGCCTAGTCGACTGGTGCGAAATCGTCGGCGCGGGCACGGGCCCAGCGGGTCTTGTCTCCGTGATAATCCGGCGCGTCATCGTCCAGCAGATATCCCTCGGGAAGGTATGCATAGACCTGGCTGCCTTCGACCATGCTCTGATCGCCCTGACGCAGCATCAAATGCCGGGGCAGGAATTCGCTGGGATGCATAAGCCCGGCGGCTCCGGTCATCTCGGCCAGCGCCTCCATCGTGTTTCGGTGAAACCGGGCGACGCGTTGGCTCTTGTGTGTGACGTCCAGCGCCCGCATCCGGGTTTTGTCCTGTGTCGCAACGCCGACCGGGCAGTGGTTGGTGTGGCAGGCCTGCGCCTGAATGCAGCCGATGGCGAACATGAAGCCGCGCGCGGCATTGCACCAGTCCGCCCCCAGTGCCAGCGCCCGCGCGATGTCGAAAGCGGAGACGACCTTGCCTGCCGCGCCGACCCTGATCTGGTCGCGCAGTCCGGCACCGCGCAGGGTGTTATGAACAAACGTCAACCCTTCGGTCATCGGCATTCCGACGTGGTTTGAGAACTCGACAGGTGCCGCCCCGGTCCCGCCTTCTGCTCCGTCAACGACGATGAAGTCGGGTAGGATCTTGGTCTCAAGCATTGCCTTGACCATGCACATGAATTCCCGCCGGTGGCCGATACACAGCTTGAAGCCGACGGGTTTGCCGCCTGACAGTTCGCGCAGTTGCTGAAGGAACTCCATCATCTCGATCGGTGTGTGAAAGGCCGAATGGGCGGCGGGCGACACGCAGTCCTTTCCCATCGGCACGCCCCGGGCTTCCGCGATCTCCGGGGTGATCTTGGAAGACGGCAGCATGCCGCCATGGCCTGGTTTCGCCCCCTGGCTCAGCTTGAGCTCGATCATCTTGACCTGGTCGAGCGATGCGGTCTCGCGGAATTTTTCCGGGTCGAACGATCCATCGGCTGCGCGGCTGCCGAAGTAGCCAGAGGCCAATTGATAGATCAGGTCTCCGCCGCCTGCCTTGTGATACCGGCTGACCGACCCTTCGCCAGTGTCATGCGCGAAATTGCCCAGTTTTGCACCGGTATTCAGCGCCTGAATGGCATTGGCTGAAAGCGATCCGAAACTCATCGCGGAGATATTGTAGATCGAAGCTGAATAATGCTGCTTGCACTCGGTGCCGCCGATGGTGATGCGGAAATCGAAGTCCTCGATGTGCTTGGGCTGGATTGAATGGGTCACCCAGGAATATCCCGCGTCGTAGACCCGCTGACGGGTACCGAACGGGCGGGCGTCTTCCTGCCCTTTCGCGCGCTGATAGACCAAAGAGCGGTCATCGCGGCTGAACGGTTCTTCGTCCTGGTCCGATTCAATGAGGTATTGCCGGATCTCCGGTCGGATCCCTTCGAAAATAAACCGCATGTGTCCCAGCACCGGATAGTTTCGCAGAATACTGTGCCGGGTCTGCAGAACGTCGTAGACGCCCAGCAGGGTCAGTCCGGCAAAGAAGAGGAAAGGCAACAGCAACCACGTCGACCACGTTGCCGCAAGGACCAGACAGACCAGCGAAAGAACAGCCACACCCGCGAACGTGGTAAATCTCAGATACTCGGAAAAAACTGGCATAATCGGCTTGTCCTCTCTGTCCTCTTTCCGGGGTAACGTCAGTTTCAACGGATTGCCACATGGTGCAAGGTTTTGTCCGAGAAAAGGCCGCCAATGGCATGCCAACCTGCCCGCTTGGCAACCGGAGTTTCTGGCCGGGACTGCGTAGTCCGCAGAAAAAATATGTCAAAACAATTATTTGCCTTCAGGTCTTTCTGGAATGCAATGCTTGCTTGAACCAAATTTCAAACGTGCCTAACGTGAATACAGATTCCGATCTGTCGTGCCACCACCTTTGCGGGGCATGCGCCGGAGGATGGCAATATTCATGCAACCGGCGGATATCCGGTTCGGCGTTGGATTGCCCAGATGATACGGCTCTCGCCGCGGTTCGGCGGGTTCCGAAGCAAAAAGGGAGACACCTATGAAGATGTTCAAGACACTTGCGCTCGCCGGTGCTGTCGTGGCCGGGACGGCTGCAACAGCCCAGGAGAAATTCATCACCATCGGTACCGGTGGTCAGACCGGCGTGTACTTTGTGGTCGGTCAGTCGATCTGCCGTCTGGTAAAC
Organism: Sulfitobacter sp. THAF37; assembly: GCF_009363555.1. NCBI lineage: Bacteria > Pseudomonadati > Pseudomonadota > Alphaproteobacteria > Rhodobacterales > Roseobacteraceae > Sulfitobacter > Sulfitobacter sp. THAF37. Next base: position 947,168 of record NZ_CP045372.1, on the reverse strand, counting down.
CGCGGCACCGCGGATCACAACCTGAAATGCACCGCGCCCTCCACCGGCGGGTCCATCGCCAACATCAACGCGATCAAGGCGGGCGATATGGACATGGGCGTGGCCCAGTCCGACTGGCAGTTCCACGCCTACAACGGATCGTCGCAGTTCGAAGGCGACCAGTTCGAAAAGCTGCGTGCGGTGTTTTCCGTTCATGGTGAGCCGTTCAACGTGATTGCCCGCAACGACAGCGGCATCGAGAGCTTTGATGATCTGAAGGGCAAGCGGGTCAACATCGGCAACCCCGGTTCCGGCCAGCGCGCCACGATGGAAGTCGTGATGAACGCCAAGGGCTGGACGCTGGATGACTTTGCACTGGCGTCCGAGCTGAAGCCGGCTGAACAGGCCGCGGCACTGGGCGACAACAAGGTCGACGCGATCATCTACACTGTGGGCCATCCGAACGGGTCCATCCAGGAAGCGGTTTCAACCATCGACGCGAGCCTGGTGCCCGTCGAAGGCCCCGAGATCGACAAACTGATCGACGAAAACCCCTACTACGCGGCTGCGACTGTGCCGGGTGGCATGTACAAGGGTACCGACAATGACGTGAACACCTTTGGTGTGAAGGCAACCTTCGTGACCTCCGCCGACGTGGAGGACGATGTCGTCTACCAAGTGGTCAAGGCGGTCTTCGACAACTTCGACCGGTTCAAGCGTCTGCACCCCGCGTTCGAGAACCTGACCGAGGAAGAGATGATCTCGGGCGGTCTGTCCGCGCCGCTGCATGACGGTGCCGCGAAATACTACAAAGAGCGCGGCTGGATCGAATAAGCCAACCTGTTCCATGCTTTTTCCGGTGGCGGTCGTGATCGCCACCGGAGCGCCCGAAGGGGCACATAATAAGCACCTGCGAAAATGCGGGGCTCAGACAGGGACGATTTAGAATGACCAATAAAGATCAGCAGCAGGCCGCCGCGGTTGAAGCCGCCGCCGATGGCCGTGGTGGGTTGAGCCAGGCCGAATTGGACGAACTTGTCGCGTCCTCCGACACGGGCGGCAGGTCTGTCAGTGGCCCGGTCGGCATGCTTTTGATGCTGGTCGCCCTCGCGTGGTCGCTGTTTCAGCTCTATATCGCGTCGCCCTTCGGCCTGTTCAACGATACGCTTGCCCGCTCGATCCATCTGGGCTTTGCCGTCTTTCTGGGGATCATGGCGTTCCCGGCGGCACGGACGACCTTTCAGATTGCGCTGGGCATCATCGTACCGCTTGCCCTGGCGGTGTTGTTCATGATCGCGGCAAAGGACGGTATCGCGACGTGGTGGATTCCGATCCCGGCGATCGCGGTCGCCGCCACGGTGATCCTTGGCTCTCCCAAGGATCGTGTGCCGATCTGGGAATGGGCGCTGGCCGTCATCGGCGCACTGGCCGCGCTGTATCTGTTCCTGTTCTACCGTGATATCGCCAACCGGGTCGGCGCGCCCATCATGCAAGACTACGTGGTGGCCGTGATCGGCATCCTCATTCTGCTTGAAGCGACACGCCGCGCCCTGGGGCCCGCACTGATGATCGTGGCGTCGGTCTTTCTGCTTTATACGGTGCTTGGGCCGAATATGCCCTCAATCATCGCGCACAAGGGCAACAGCCTGTCCGAGATCGTCAACCACCAGTGGATCACCACCGAAGGTGTGTTCGGCATCGCATTGGGTGTATCGACCTCATTCGTGTTCCTTTTCGTGCTGTTCGGCTCCTTGCTGGACCGGGCCGGCGCTGGCAACTACTTTATCCAGGTGGCGTTCAGCCTGATGGGCCATATGAAAGGCGGACCGGCCAAGGCGGCGGTCGTTGCCTCTGCCATGACGGGCCTGATCTCGGGTTCGTCCATCGCGAACGTCGTGACCACCGGCACATTCACCATTCCTCTGATGAAGAAGGTCGGGTTCAGCTCCGAGAAGGCTGGCGCGGTCGAAGTCGCCTCTTCGGTCAACGGGCAGATCATGCCGCCGGTGATGGGTGCCGCGGCCTTCCTGATGGTCGAATATGTGGGCATCCCCTACTTCGACGTGGTCAAACACGCCTTTCTTCCTGCGGTGATCTCGTACATCGCGCTGGTCTACATCGTGCATCTTGAGGCGCTGAAGGCCGGTATGCAGGGTCTGCCGCGGGCCTATACGCCCAAGCCCATCGTGCAACGCCTTGTCGGTATCGCCTTCGCCATCATCGCGATCTGCGTTCTGTCGTTCGTCGTCTACTACGGCATGGGCTGGATCCGCCCCGCCTTCCCTGAAACGGCGGGCTACATCATCTTTGCCTTCCTCACCATTGTTTACGTCGCGCTGCTGTACGTGGCGAGCAAGGAAGAACCGCTGAAGATGGACGACCCCAACGACGAGGTGACTTCGCTGCCTCTGCCCGGTCCGACCGCGCGCTCCGGTCTGCACTTCATCCTTCCGGTGGTCGTTCTGGTCTGGGCCCTGATGGTGGATCGGCTGTCGCCGGGGCTGTCGGCCTTTTGGGCATCGGCCTACATGATCTTCATCTTGCTCACGCAGCGGCCGCTGATGGCGATCTTCCGTGGTGAGAGCAAGCTGGCCACCGACATCAAGGACGGCTTTCTTGACCTGATCGACGGCCTGGTGACGGGCGCCCGCAACATGATCGGTATCGGCATTGCCACGGCAACCGCCGGTATTATCGTGGGCGCTGTCAGTCAGACCGGCGTAGGGTCGGCTCTGGCGGACGTGGTCGAAGTGCTGTCGGGTGGCAATATCCTGGCCATCCTCGCTCTGACGGCGGTGCTGTCGCTGATCCTTGGCATGGGGCTGCCGACCACGGCGAACTACATCGTCGTGTCCGCGCTGCTGGCCCCCGTGATCGTGACGCTGGGCCAGCAGAACGGCCTGATCGTTCCGCTGATCGCCGTGCACCTCTTCGTGTTCTATTTCGGGATCATGGCGGATGTGACGCCCCCCGTGGGGCTTGCTTCTTTCGCCGCCGCGGCGGTTTCAGGGGGCGACCCCATCAAGACCGGTGTGGTGGCGTTCTTTTATTCGCTGCGCACAGCCGCGCTGCCGTTCCTGTTCATTTTCAATACCGAGCTGTTGCTGATCAATGTCGGGTGGGCGCAGGGCATATTCGTCTTTGTCGTTGCGACCGTGGCGATGCTGCTGTTCGCGGCGGCGACGCAGGGCTGGTTCCTGGCCAAGAACCGCTTCTACGAAACCATCGCCCTTCTGCTCGTGGCATTCACCCTGTTCCGTCCGGGCTTCTGGATGGACATGGTGGCACCGCCCTATGACGAGGTCGCGCCGACCGAGATCCAGCAAGCGGCTGGCGACACACCGGCTGGCGATGATCTGCGTATCCGGGTGGCCGGGGTGAATGATCTGGGCGACCCGATCGAGTTTGTGGCGATCCTGCCCATCGGCGAAGGCGCGACCGGCGAGGAAAAGCTGGAAAACGCCGGTCTACTGTTCCGCGAAGACGGGGACAGGATGATCATCGACGATGTGGGCTTTGACACACCCGCGCAGAATGCGGGCCTGGATTGGGATCAGGAGATTCTGCGCGTGCTCAAGCCGGTTCCGCAGCCGACCAAGTATCTGATGTTCATTCCGGCTCTTCTGCTGCTTGCTCTGATCGTCTTCCTTCAGAGGGGGCGTGCCAGCCGCGCCGCACCCAAGCGGCAGGCGGCCTGACTGTCATCGCGGATCAAAGGTCATATCCGTTCGGCAAGGACGTAGCGAAAGGGGGCCAGATCACCTGTTTCCCTTCCGCGTGCTTGGGCGTAAGGAACGTGAGATCAGGTGTATCCAAGGGCATCTCGTCGCCCTCACACCGCCTTTCACGGAGTGAAGAGTTATGACCCCTTTCGCGATTGCCGGCGTTCAGATGTACGTCAACGCACTACAATCAAACGTCGATGGCATGATCCAGCGGCTCGATATCCTGATGGCGCGGTTCCCCTGGACCCAGATGGTGCTGTTCTCCGAACTCGCGCCCTTTGGCCCGCTTGACCGTTTCGCGCTGCCGCCCGAGAACGAGACGATCGGCAAATTTCAGGAAGCGGCAAGAAAACACCGCGTCTGGCTGATCCCTGGATCCATGTTTCTGAAGGATCCTGAGGACGGGCGCGTCTACAATACCTCCGTGGTGATCAACCCGGAAGGCGAGGTGATCCGCCGCTACGCCAAGATGTTCCCGTTCAGGCCCTATGAAACCGGCATTGCCGCCGGGACGGAGTTCTGCGTGTTCGACGTGCCCGATGTGGGCCGGTTCGGTCTGTCGATCTGCTATGACATCTGGTTTCCGGAAACCACGCGCCAGCTGACCAGCCAGGGGGTCGAGGTGCTGTTGCACCCGGTGCTCACCGGGACGACGGACCGTGATGCGGAACTCGCCATCGCGCGGGCAACCGCCGCGCAGTTCCAATGCTACATCTTCGACGTGAACGGATTGGGCGCCGGTGGCGTTGGCAAGTCCTGCGTGGTCGATCCGACCTCCATGGTGTTGCACCAGTCCGCAGGGCAGGAAGACATGTTCCCGATTGAGGTCGATCTGAGCATGGTGCGCCGTCAGCGCGAAACCGGAATGAAGGGTCTTGGCCAGGTTCTGAAATCCTTCCGCGACCGTTCGACCGATTTTTCGGTCTATGACCGGGTAAGCGGTACGGATGCTTACCTGCATACGCTTGGCCCGCTTGAAATCCCGCATCAAGGGAGCCGTGCCGGGCTGCATGTGGATGTCCCTGCGCAGCTGGTACCGGATGCGCCGTCCTTCAAAGGGCAGGATTCCATGTCTGCCTTTTCGCATACGCCGGGCGGTTTCGCGCCTGAACCGATGCCGAATCCGACCGCCGGAACCGCAACCGAAACGACAGAAGCCCATGCCCCTGCGGAAGTTGCCGGGGGCACGCCCAACCCGCCCGTCAAGCCCGGTGTGCTGACGGGAACCGAAGAAACATCCAGCGGCTGATCCGCCCTGCTTTCACCCCGGTGGTCACACGCCAGGGGGAATGCGTCGGTGATCCGCTTCAACGGAGAACGCGATGCATTCCTTGAACGACTATTCCTCGGCGATTCAATTGCGGTCTGACCGTTGGAGCGCCTTGCGGGGGGCGACCACCGCTCTCACACGTGCGCCAAAGGCGGCGGAAAAAAACAAACTGGTCAAGACCGCGCAGGAGCTGTTCACGTCGCTGGCGATGGTTGAACCTTATTGGGCGTTTCCCGGCATGTCGGCGTTCGAGCACATGCGCAGACAGCTCGAAAATGAAAAGTTCGAGGATGTGGCGTTTGCCGTGCACAGGGTGACACGGGCGCTGACCACAGGGGCCTACCGGCGACGCCACATCCCGCTGGAACGGGACAGCATCGACCAGGACGAACACGACGACGAGGCCATGCTGCCGCCCGAAGCGCGGGCCATGACCAAGCCCTATTTCGAAGTGCTGATCGTCGATGACGTGAACGAGCATCAGGAACGCTGGCTCAAGTCCAACATGACCCGCATGCGGCGCAGCGAGGACCCGTTCATCTATGAGGCGGTCGTGGTGCCCAGCATCGAGGATGCGCTGATCGCGGTCATGTTCAACCACAACATCCAGGCCATCGTCGTCCGCCCCGGTCTGTCCTTGCGGTCGTCGATGGACCTTCAGATTCTGACGCGCTACCTGGCCCGCGCGGGCGGGCGCGAGGAGATCGGCGCCCTGGTGCCCGAGGTTTACGGCCCCGAGCTGTGTCGGATGATCGCCAAGGTGCGCCCGGAACTGGATGCCTACCTCGTGACAGAGCGGTCGGTAGAGGACATCGCCGGGCTGGACCTGGGTATCTGCCGCAGGGTCTTTTACAATCAGGAAGACTTCATGGAGTTGCATCTGAACATCCTCAGGGGTGTTCAGTCGCGCAACAAGTCGCCGTTCTTTACCGCGCTGGTGGAATATTCCAAACAACCGACCGGCGTGTTTCACGCCATGCCGATCAGCCGGGGCAAGTCGATTTCGCGATCGCATTGGATACAGGATATGGGCGCATTCTACGGGCCCAACATCTTTCTGGCAGAGACATCGGCGACCTCGGGCGGGCTGGACAGCCTGCTGGAGCCGCACGGTCCGATCAAGGAGGCGCAGGAGCTTGCCGCCCGCGCCTTTGGCGCGAAACAGACCTTTTTTGCGACCAATGGTACGTCGACCTGCAACAAGATCGTTGTGCAGGCGCTGATCAAGCCTGGTGACATCGTTCTGGTCGATCGGGACTGCCACAAGTCGCACCATTACGGCATGGTACTGGCGGGCGCGCAGGTCTGCTACCTCGACAGTTACCCGCTCAACGAATATTCGATGTACGGCGCGGTGCCGTTGCATGACATCAAGAAACAGCTTCTGGACCTCAAGGCGGTGGGAAAGCTGGACAAGGTGCGGATGCTTCTGCTGACGAACTGCACCTTCGACGGGCTGGTCTACAACGTCGAACGGGTGATGGAGGAATGTCTGGCGATCAAGCCGGATCTGATCTTCCTCTGGGACGAGGCGTGGTTCGCTTTTGCCCGTTTCAGCCCGACGTACCGGCAGCGGACGGCGATGAACTCGGCCAATTTCCTTCGGGAAAGGCTGCGCTCGGAAGAGCACGCGCAACGCTACGAGGCGCAGCAGGCGAAGTTGAAAGACGCCGATGCGGAGACATTGCTGAAGACCCGTCTGATCCCGCCACCCGGTGCGCGGGTGCGGGCCTATGCCACCCAGTCGACTCACAAGACGCTGACGTCACTGCGGCAGGGGTCGATGATCCATGTCAACGACCAGGACTTCAAGGGCGAGGTCGAGCAGTCGTTCCACGAGGCTTACATGACGCATACCTCGACGTCGCCGAACTACCAGATCATCGCGTCGCTGGACGTGGGACGCAGGCAGGTCGAACTGGAAGGCTTCGAATTTGTCCAGCGTCAGGTCGAGGCGGCAATGTCGATGCGGCGGGCGATCTCGGAACATCCGCTTCTTTCGAAGTATTTCAAGGTCCTGACGGCCGGCGACATGATCCCCGAGCAACATCGCGAAAGCGGGATCACCAGCTATTTCGATACTCAGCAAGGCTGGACCGACATCTGGGACTGCTGGGAAAGGGATGAGTTCGCCTTGGATCCGACGCGAGTCACCCTGGCCGTCGGCGGGACCGGCTGGGACGGTGATACCTTCAAGACCGAGATCCTGATGGACAAGTACGGCATCCAGATCAACAAGACCTCGCGCAATACCGTTCTTTTCATGACCAACATCGGCACCACGCGATCCTCTGTCGCCTACCTGATCGAGGTGCTGGTCGAAATCGCCAAGAGCCTGGACGAACGTCTGGACGACGCCAGCCGGATGGAACGTCTGTCATTCGACAAGCGTGTGAAGAACCTGATGGAGGATTTCCCGCCGTTGCCGGATTTCAGCCGGTTCCACGACGCATTCCGCGCGGCACAGGATACCCCCGAGGGGGACATCCGGACGGCTTATTACCTCAGTTACGACGATGAGAACTGTGATTATCTCGAACTGGATGGCTCGCTCAAAGAGGCAATGAAAGAGGGCAAGACGCTGGTTTCGGCCAGTTTCATCATACCCTATCCACCGGGCTTTCCGATCCTCGTACCCGGACAGGTAATCTCGGAAGAAATTCTTGATTTCATGCGGGCGTTGGATGTCAGCGAAATCCACGGCTACCGGCCAGACTTGGGACTGCGCGTGTTTACCCAAAAGGCATTGGATGGTGTCAGCGCCAACCGGCTTGCTACAACTTCGGACTAAGGAAAAGGACCAACATCATGGCTACTGTTCTCAAGAATATTTCTGAAATCCGCCGGTTCTTTCACCGGAACGAGGACCCGATCTATTTCATTTCTGCGACCAACTTCAACCTGCTCGGCCTTGATGAGTGGGTGAAGAATTTCAAATACATCTGCTATATCGACTGCTACGGCGGCAAGCACCCAAACGTCTTCTGCCCATCCGAGCAGCCGCATGCGGAATTCCAGTCCATCGAAGACATCAACAACTATCTGTTGCAGCACAAGGAAGTCATCGACTTCATCAAGCGGCGCGGCGGCAAACCCAAGTTCGTCTTCCTGATGTTCGACGAAGAGACCGAGCGCCTGTCGAAAGAACTGGGTGCGACCGTCTGGTTCCCCAAGGCGAAGCTGCGCCAGAATATGGACAACAAGATCGAAACCGTCCGCATCGGCAACAAGGCGGGCGTGCCGTCGGTGCCCAACGCCTTGTCCGAAGTGAAGGACTACGATCATCTCAAGAAAATCTGCGACAAGGAAAACCTGGGCCACGACCTGGTGTTGCAGTCGGCCTTTGGGGATTCGGGGCATACGACCTTCTTTATCAAGAACGAGGCCGATTTCCGCCGCCATGAAAGTGAGATCGTCGGGCAGGGCGAGATCAAGATCATGAAACGGATCGACTGCCGCGGTTCCGCGATCGAAGCCTGCGCCACCAAGGAAGGGACAATTGTCGGGCCGCTGATGACTGAACTGGTCGGTTTCAAGGAACTGACGCCTTACCGGGGCGGTTGGTGCGGCAACGAGATCCTCGCCACTGCCTTCCCGCCCAAGGTCCGGGAAAAAGCGCGCGACCTGACCTTCAAGTTCGGTGAACAACTGCGCAAGGAAGGCTATCGCGGGTATTTCGAGCTCGATTTCCTGATCGACAAGAAAACCGGAGATCTGTGGCTGGGAGAACTGAACCCGCGCATCACCGGCGCGTCGTCAATGACCAACCATGCGGCTTTCGCCCACGCGGATGCGCCCTTGTTCCTGTTCCACCTGCTTGAGTTCTCCAAGAAGAAATTCGACCTCGATGTAGATGAGTTGAACAGCCGCTGGGCCGATCCGGAAATGATCGACGGTTGGTCGCAGATGGTGATCAAGCACACAGAGGACAGCGTGGACATCTGCACAGAGGCGCCCGAAACCGGCATCTACAAGATGCTGGAGGACGGCAGGGTGGTGTTTGACCGGTTCGATTATCACCGCCGCGCCGTGGAATCCGAGAACGAAGCGTTCTTCCTGCGCATCCTACAGCCCGGCGATTATCGTTACGAGGGCGCCGACATCGGTATCCTGGTGACGCGCGGACGCTCCATGACCAAAAGTTTCCAGTTGAACGAGCGTGCCAAAAAGTGGATTCATGGGATCAAGCGCGCCGTGGATGGTAAACCGCTGCCTACCGCGCAGGCGGGTCCGGAGCTTTCGGACCCGGCGTTCAAGATTCTCTGAGGGCACTCACGATCCCGAAAGGCTGCGATGTACTGGCGCGCACTTGATATGGAATTGCCCGGTCCGAAATGGTCCGGGCTTTTCGCCGAGTACTGGCCGGACTATCGTGCCTGGTGGCTCAAGGAAGGCGCCGCCGCCCGTCCGACCTATGCCGAATGCCGCCGCGCCCTGGCCGATCACATGCCAGAGCTTTTGCCGCTGTACGACGATCTCTGTGCCCTGGCCGGTGGTGGGGACAATGCCGCACGGTTTCTGAGCTTTTACAATCCGCCGCCGTATCTGTCGGGCTGTTCCCAGGCGATCTGGGCGGGCAAGGAACCGGTCATGGTGCGCAACTATGACTACAACCCGAACGCCTTTGATCAGCTGGTGCTGCGTACCAACTGGCAGGGACGGCGCGTGATGGGCACCTCGGACGGGCTGTGGGGGCTCGTGGATGGTGTGAACGACGCCGGGCTGGCGATCTCTCTGACGTTCGGCGGACGGCGGATCGTGGGGCAAGGGTTCGGCGTGCCGCTGATCCTGCGGTACGTCCTGCAGACCTGCACGACCACGGACGAGGCGACGGATGTGCTGGCCCGTGTGCCCACGCACATGAGCTACAACGTCACCGTGCTGGACAGGAAACGCAAGTATGCCACCGCGATGATGGGGCCGGACCGCGATACGCTGATCACCCATGCGGCGGTTGCGACGAACCACCAGGAAAACGTGGAATGGGTCAGCCATGCCCGTTTCACCGCCACGGTGGAGCGGGAGCGGTTCCTGCTGCAACGTCTGCGCCTGCACAAGGATCCGGAGGAAAAGTTCATCAACGCCTTTCTCAAGCCACCGCTCTATTCAACCGCTTTCACTGCTGGTTTCGGCACGCTTTACACGGCGGTTTACCGTGCCCGAAAACGTGAGATGGAGCTGCGCTGGCCCGGCACCACCTGGGCCCTGTCGCTGAACGATTTTGCCGAAGGCGCGCGCGAAGTGCTTGTGCCGGGCGCTGCATGACGGGCCCGCTCGCCTCTCTCAAGGTGGTGGAGTTCGCAGGCCTTGGCCCCGGCCCGCTGGCCGGGCAGCTGCTGGCCGATCTCGGCGCAGATGTGATCAGCGTCGACAGATCCTCGGCGCCCGCGGACCGGACGGACATCAACCGGCGCGGCAAGCGGTCTGTTGTTTTCGACCTGAAGTCGCCGGAAGGGCTGGCGGATGCCAGAGCACTCATTTCCGCGAGTGACGTCCTGATCGAGGGGTTCCGCCCCGGCGTGATGGAGCGGCTTGGCCTGGGTCCCGACGATTGCCCCGAGACGCTGATCTATGCGCGGATGACTGGCTGGGGCCAGACGGGCCCCTGGGCGCGGACCGCGGGACATGACATCAACTACCTGTCGCTTACCGGTGCCCTGCACGCGATGGGAGAGCCGGACAGTCCACCCGTGCCACCCCTCAACCTGGTCGCGGACTACGGCGGGGGGACGATGTTCCTGATCTTCGGCATCCTGGCGGCGGTGATCGAACGCGGGGTGTCCGGAAAGGGGCAGGTTGTCGATGCAGCCATGGTGGATGGTGTGCCTGCGATGATGGGCCTTATTCACGGAATGCTTGCAGCCGGAAAATGGTCGGAGACCCGCGGTGCGAACATGCTGGATGGCGGTGCGCCGTTCTATCGCTGCTACCGGTGTTCGGACGGGCGCTTTGTGGCGGTCGGCGCGCTGGAGCCACAATTCTATGCGTTGCTTCTGTCCGGTCTCGGGCTGCCTGCCGAACTGGCAGACACGCAGAATGATCAAACCACCTGGCCGGACCGTACCGCGCAGTTCGCCGGGGTCTTTGCCAGCCGCAGCCGCGACGACTGGGCGGAAGTCTTTGGCGGGACGGATGCCTGTGTCACGCCGATTCTCAGTTTCTCAGAGGCCGCAGGTCATCCGCACATTCGGCACCGTCACTCGTTGATCGCACCGGACGGCGTGCAGCAGTCGAACGTGGCGCCTCGGTTCAGCAGGTCAGGGACCGGCGCGCCGCAGACCCCAGGTGCGCCGGGTGCGGATACGAAGAGCATTCTTGCCACACTGGGCAGGGATGTAACGAAGAACGCGTGAAATAGCCGCCGCCCCAAGCGGAGCGGCGGCCTGTCAGAACCTTATCAAGGTCAGGATGCGAGGATCAGGCGGCGCGGCGCTCGTGCTTTCCTTCCTCAACTTCCTCGACGATCTTCGCAACAAATGCGTCCAGGTCGTTCGGGTTGCGGCTTGTCACGATGCCTTGATCCGCCACGACTTCGCTGTCTTCCCAAAGTGCGCCGGCGTTCTTCATGTCGGTCGAGATGGAGTTGTAGGAGGTCGCTTTGCGCCCCTTGATGATGCCAGCCTCGATCAGCAGCCATGGCGCATGGCATATCGCGGCGACAACCTTGCCCGCATCGGCGAAGGTGCGGATCAATTGCACCGCGTCCTCGTTCACGCGCAGCAGGTCGGGGTTGATCTGCCCGCCGGGCAGGACGATCGCATCATAGCTTTGCGCGTTCACATCCGCCAGCGCCAGGTCTGCAGGTACCGTGCCACCCCAATCGTCCGTATCCCAGCCCTTGATGTCGTTGCCGTCGGGTGTGGCGACATGGACGGTCGCACCCTTTTCCCGCAGCTGTTTCAACGGATGTTCCAGTTCGGACTGTTCGAAACCGTTGGTTGCGAGGATGAGAATGTTCGCTTCGTTGATCTGCGTCATTTGTCGTCTCCTGGGTTTATTTTCACTTGAAAGGCCAACGGTTGGCTGCGGTTGAATGTTCCGACCGGGGCGGTTGGTCGGCGGGAAAGCGCACCGCCCCCGACGCGCGAAAATTTGCGTGTCATGCCGACGGGCCTTCCTATATCAAGTGGTCATGAAGGATACTGTCGAACCCATGACAAGCACACCGCTGGACGAACTGATCGTTTGTCCGCAATGCGACGCCGTCTATCACCTCAAGAGGCCGGGGGTGGGCGAGCGTGCGCAGTGCCAACGCTGTCACACGGTGCTGATCGCGCCGCGCCGCCACGCGGGGCTGCGCATCATCGCCGTTGCGCTTTCGGTCGTGGTGCTGATCATCGGAGCGGCGGTGTTTCCGTTCCTGTCAATCGACGCGGCGGGCAACAAGAACTCGGTTTCGGTTCTGGATGCCGCTCTGGCGTTTTCCGGGGGACCGATGATCTTTCTGTCCCTCGCGACGGCGGGTCTGATCATCATCATCCCGCTGCTGCGGGCCCTTCTGACGGTTTATGTACTGATGCCCGTGGTGCTGGACCGTGACCCGGCGCCACATGCGATGCACGCCTTTCGTCTGTCGGAAGCCTTGCGGCCCTGGTCTATGGCCGAAATATTTGCAATCGGATGCGCCGTGGCGCTGGTCAAGGTCTCTGACCTGGCCAATGTGGACTTTGGCCCCGCCTTCTGGATGTTCGCCATTCTGTGTGTCCTTGTGATCGCGCAGGACAGTTTTATGTGTAAGTGGTCGGTATGGAATTCATTGGAAAACCCGAGAGTATCGTCAGCGCCAAAGACCTGAACCTGGTCGCCTGCGATCGCTGCGCCAAGGTCTGGCCGATCTCGACCACTACGTGTGGGCGGTGCGGTCACAAGCTGGTGTCACGTCATACCCGCAGCCTGAGCCGGGTATGGGCGCTCTGGGTGTTCGGGTTCATGTGCTATATTCCGGCAAACCTTTATCCGATGCTCAAGACCCGCACGCTTTTTCAAGAAGACGAAAGCACCATCATCGGCGGTGCGGTCGAATTGGCCCACTACGGAAACTTCGGAATCGCCGCGATCATCATCTTTGCGTCCGTGTTCATTCCGCTGGGTAAATTCTGGGCGATTGCCTACCTTGCCCTCAGCATCAAGTCGGGTTCCCGTCTGAGCACGCACCGGCGGCAGATCATGTACGAGATTGTCGAATATATCGGCAGGTGGTCGATGATCGATATTTTTGTCGTTGCGATTATGTCCGCATTGGTGCAACTCAATACACTGGCATCCATCCATCCCGGCCCGGCGAGCATCTTTTTCGCGCTTTCGGTGATATTTACGATGTTGTCTGCTCAGGCTTTCGATCTCCGTATGATCTGGGATGCGAGAGCCGCTGAAGGGGGTTCAGTAGCTAATGAATGACGAGTTGCCGGATGTATCGGTATCGCCTGTGCGCAAGGTCTTTTTCAGCGGGGCATCCGTTATCTGGATTCTCCCTGTCCTCGCGCTTGTCGTGGCTCTTGGCGTAGCGTGGCAATCCTACAACTCCCGCGGTCCGCTGATCGTCGTGGAGTTCGAAAACGGTGCGGGCATCAAGGCGGGCGAGACCGAGCTTCGCTATCGCGACATTACCGTCGGCACGGTCGAGGATGTCGGCTTCACCGAAGGACTGGGCAGGGTTCTGGCCTCCATCCGCGTGGCAAAGGACGTCGCGCCCTATATCGACAGTGGTGCCGTCTTCTGGATCGTTCAGCCCGAGGTGACAGCCCAGGGCATCACCGGCCTGTCCACCGTGTTGAGCGGCGTGCACATCGAAGGCTCGTGGGACGATCAGATCGGTAGCGAGATGACGCGGTTCGTGGGGGCATCAGAGCCACCGCTGATCCGCTCGGGGCGTGGCGGACTTGAGATTGCGTTTCGCACAGTCGCCAACGGGCAATTGACCGACAACGCCCCGATCCTGTTCAAGGGCATCGAGGTTGGCCGGGTCGGTCGCGCCAAAATCGCGCCGCGCGGCAACTTCGCCATTGTCGAGGCCCTGATATTCGAAGAGCATCGGTCCCTGATCAATGAAAACACCCGGTTCTGGGACGCCTCGGGGTTTACCGTGAACATCGGTCCCGCCGGGGCCGAGATCGACTTTTCCTCGCTTGCCACACTGGTCGGCGGCGGGATCACATTCGACACCTTCGTGTCTGGCGGCGGAACGGTTCAGGACGGTTCCATTTTCGAGATCTATCCCGACAAGGAATCGGCGCGTAATTCGCTGTTCAACGCGTCAGAGGTCGATCCCCTGAAGCTAAGCGTGGTGTTCGAGGACAATATCGCCGGGCTCGCGACCGGTGCCCCGGTCGAGATGGCGGGCCTCAAGATCGGCGAGGTCGAGGCGTTGTCCGGCGTCGTGAATTACGATCTCTACGGCGATAACCGCGTGCGTCTTAACGTGAATCTCTCGATCCAGCCGGCGCGACTTGGCTTGCCGGGCGAGGTCACAGCCGAGAATGCGCTGGCCTTTCTTCAGGACCGTGTGCAGGGCGGCCTGCGGGCGCGGCTGGCATCCGCGAGCCTTCTGACAGGCGGCCTGAAGATCGAACTTGTGGATGTGCCGGATGTCCCGGAGGCCCAACTGGTCAGCGAAGGAAACCTGCCGCCCCGTCTGCCGACCACCGAAAGCGAGGTGTCTGACGCGGCCGCGACAGTCGAAGGTGTTTTCAACCGGATCAACAGCCTTCCGATCGAGGAGCTGCTCAATTCCGCGATCACCTTCCTCGACTCGGCAGAGGCGCTGGTGTCGGACGACGCGCTGCGCGAGACGCCGCAGGACGTGCGCAACCTGCTGGCTGAAATTCAGGGGCTGGTCGCGTCGGAAGACGTGCGCAACATCCCGGTTGCCCTGAACGCGACCCTCTCCCGGGTCGAGGCGCTGGTCGCCGAACTGGAGGAACAACAGCTTGCGACCAAGTTGATCGACGCCATCGACACCGTCGCGGTCACGGCACAATCGCTATCAACCTCTGTCGAGGGGGTGCCGGACCTTATTTCCGATGTCCGTGCCGTTGCGCAGAAGGCCGAGGCGTTGCAGGTCGAGGAGCTGGTGGCCGAAGTGACCGCTCTGGTCGAAACTGCGCAGAACGTGCTTGGAACAGAGGAAGCGGCAGCATTGCCTGTCGCGCTCAAGGATGCAGTGGATCAGGTCAATGCGACCTTGAAGGAACTGCGCGATGGCGGTGCGGTTCGTGACATCAACCAGACCCTGGCATCCGCTCGACAGGCCGCAGCCAATATCGCGACCGCAACGGATGACCTGCCCGAGATATCGGCGCGGATCAGCCGTGTGCTGGACGATGCTGCGACGGCTGTCGATACGGTCAACTCTTCTGTTGCAGGCGTGCCGCAGCTGATCGCACGCTTCGAAGCGGTGGCAAACAAGGCGGAGTCGCTGGAGGTCGAAGAACTGCTGGCAGAACTCACGCAGCTGACACGGACTGCGGACGAATTGATCGGCACCGAGGACGCCAAGGCGTTGCCGGGGTCGCTGAAGCGTGCCCTGGACGAGGTGAACTATACGCTGCAGGAACTGCGTGAGGGCGGCGCGATCAACAATGTGAACCAGACCCTGGCGTCGGCGCGCAATGCTGCGGACAATATCGCCGTCACGGCGCGTGATCTGCCGCAAATCGTGGAACGGTTGACGCGGCTCTTTGCGCAGGCAAGTCAGACGATACAGGGCTACGACAAGGGCGATCAGTTGAGCCGAACTGCGCAGGACACGCTGCGCGACATCCAGAAAGCCGCTGATGCGTTGACTTCTCTTGCTCGAACCATCGAGCGAAACCCCAATTCTCTTTTGCTGGGAAGGTAAGACATGACACTAGCACACCGCGCACTGGGCCTTGGCCTGATCCTGATGCTCGCGGCCTGTGGCGGCACTGCGACCCGTTTTGCCGTCACCACGCCGTCCGTGACCCAGAGCGAGCGGATCGCTTTCGGCGCTGTCGAAGTGCGCGACGTCTCCTTGCCCAGCTACGCGGCGTCGGAAGAAATCGCCATACAGGCCGCGGACGGGACGCTGACCAGTTCTTCGGATATCCTGTGGGCGGACGCGCCCGAGCGGGCCGTCGCCCTTGAATTGAGCCAGAACCTCGCGCGGTTGACCGGACGGCGGGTGGCTTCGGAACCTTGGCCGTTCGAGGCGTTCCCGGATGCGCGGCTCGAAGTTCGCTTTGCCGAACTGGTCGCTCGGTCTGCTGGGGACTTTCGGGCGTCCGGTCAGTATTTTGTCGCCGTAACGGATGGGCGGCGGGAACGGTCGGGGCTTTTCGATCTCAGCGTGCCCTTCGACCCCGAAGGCGGTGTCGGCGCGATTGCAGCCGCGCGGGGCCAGCTGATTCTGGATCTTGCCCGGCTCATCGCCCGTGAAGGCCTGCGCTGACCGCTAGGCCCAGCGGTGTATCGGACCTGAGCCAAGCAATCGCGACAGTCGTTAACTTTTTCTGAAACTTTCCTTTCGCGCTGCCGTGGCTACGCTGATTGGCAGTTGGCCAGCGCAGTGATTTATTGCGTGCGTATTGGGCCGCTGCCAAGTGCCCCGCCTTCGCGGAGGTGGATAAATGAATAATTTGAACACTTTAGGGAGAGTGACATGAAGACACCAATCAGAAAATTCCTGCTAGGGTCGTCGGCGGTGGTCGCCTGCGTCTCGGCAACGATGGTAGGTGCGTCTTCGCACCGAGAGGCGCCCGGGATCACGGAGCAGCCGAAAGTGGATGCAACGGATTTCTATGTTTTCCGCAGCTACGAACCGGGCCGCGAAGACTATGTGACGTTGATCGCGAACTATGTTCCGCTTCAGGCGCCTTATGGCGGTCCGAACTACTTCACCATGGACCCTGATGCGCTGTATGAAATTCACATCGACAATGATGGCGATGCGATGGAAGAAATTACCTTCCAGTTCCAGTTCGACAACAGCTTGGTAAACGGCACCGGCGCGCAGTTGAACATCAATGGCGAAATGGTTGCGATCCCGTTGCGTGCGGCAGGCGGAATCACCGCAGATAGCCCGACAGCGAACCTTGGCGAAACGGAGCAGTACACGGTTAACGTCGTGCGCGGCGACCGTCGCAGCGGCACCGCAGAAGCTCTGTCCGCGCCCGGTGCAGGCACAACGTTCACAAAGCCGGTGGATAACATCGGTAACAAGACGCTGCCGGACTATGAGCAGTACGCCAACAATTACATCTATGATGACGTCACGATCCCGGGCTGCGATGGCAGCGCCAAGGTGTTTGTGGGTCAGCGTTCGGAAGCCTTTGCCGTCAACCTTGGCGAGATCTTCGACCTTGTGAACCTGGTTCCGATCCAGGGTGAGCCCAGTGCCGAGTGGCCACAGTACAATGTCGCCGATCCGTTTCCGGGTGGCATCACGCAGGACCGGGCCAACGACGACCTCGTGGGCAAGGCCAACGTCACTTCGCTGGCTTTGGAAGTGCCGATCTCCTGCCTGACCGAAGGTGACGACCCCGTCATCGGTGCATGGACCACGGCAAGCCTGCCGCAGGCCGAACTGGAAGACCCCTCGCCGACCTACGAGGCAACCTCCGTCTATGGCGGTGCCTGGGTCCAGCAATCCCGTCTGTCCAACCCGCTTGTCAACGAAGTGGTCATCGGCCTTCCGGACAAGGATCTGTTCAACGCCGCCGAACCGACGCAGGACAGCGCACTGGCGGTCTACGTGACCAACCCGACGCTTCCGGCGCTCATCAATGCCCTGTTCAATCCCAACGGCGAATTCGGGACCGACAACATTGCGCCTTCGAACTTTCCGCGGAATGACCTTGTGACGGCGTTCTTGACCGGTTTTCCAGGGCTGAACCAACCGGCTGACTTCGATCCGGCCAATGCATCCGAGATGATGCGGCTGAATACTGCGGTCCCGCCGACACTCCGCGCCAACCAGAGCACCTTTGGTGTCGTGGGCGAGGATCTCGCAGGTTTCCCCAATGGCCGTCGCCCCGGTGACGACACGGTGGATATCGCCCTTCGCGTGGTCATGGGCCGTCTGTGCCACGATGTCCCGCTGGGTGACGAACTCGGTGCCGATCAGGACAACATCAACTTGGGCCTTTGTGCTCCGGAAGACGCACCAGCTGGCACGGTCGCCCTGACCGACGGTGCGCCGCTGTCCTCGATGGATCTGGCAGATAGCTTCCCCTACCTGCGGACACCGATCCCCGGTTCGCCGAACAATTAAACCGCAACTTAAAGGAGACTTTAGATGTTAAAGAATATCTCGATCCTTGCGGTCTGCGCGGCAGTTCTCGTCGCCTGTGGCGGCGGCGGCGGTATCGCCAACGGGCTTGCCCTTCTGGGTGGCGACTTCAACCGCGCGTTCCAGCAGGATCGGAACGACACGCCGATCTCGCTGGACAACATTGCGCTTGTGCTGACCCCAGAGCGTGAACCGTTCAATCCGTGATCGACGCCCGCTTCGGCGGGATGACACCTGACCATTCGCGGCCGCCCCCCCCCGGGCGGCCGCGTTCGTTATGTGAACTGGCCCTATCCCTAGAACCCATCCGGGCGGGTGAAGTCTGCATCCGACGACCGGGCTTCGACTCCGAACCGTCGCGAGATGACGCGCGCCACGGGTTGGCCTGCCACCTCGGCGCGCAGGATACGGCTGCGCAGGATGACTTCGGTCCCGTCCACCTCGGCCTTGACGGTGACATCATAAACGTCCGAAGTGAAACCGGCGTTCGTCAGCGCGATGACACCCGCATCGAGCAGATCTTCTTTGGTCAGAAAGCCGCTGCGTTCCCTTTTCTTCAGCAATTGCCGCGCTGTCGTGGCGCTGCCTGTTACGGCTGCCAGCACCGGCAGGCCTGCCGTATTCACATTCACGGTCCCGCCTCGCGGCAGAAAAGCCACATGCGGTGCCAGGACCGCCCGGACGTCATCGGGAAGGTCGGTGAAATGGTCCAGGCTTGTCTGCGGGCCGTTGCGGGCAAGATGGGCAATCATCGTATCTGCCGCCGTTTCCGGCAATTCCAGGACGGCGAGCAGACGGCGCAGCACAAGCTGGGGGGCCACACCCGGTGCCGCAAGGAGGTTCACATTGAACCTTGATTGCGCATCTTCAATCCTGACGGAAAAAAGCCCGGCGGAAATCGCGACTTCCTCCTGCGCGGCAATGGTCCAGCTCTCTGCGTAATGGTCGGTATCCGGTGCCTCGATCGCGTCGCGTCGCAGGGCGGTGACGGCAGAGGTTTCGGCCCCGAGGGCCAGCGCCTCGGCCTGTGACGCGTTGGCCGCGCGGCGGGTCCGGTCCAGCAGCGTTTCCTGCGAGGTGAACATCAGCACCACAACGGTTGCCCCCAGCGCGAGAGCCACCAGCACGTTGATCAGTATCACACCGCGATCATCAGTCATGGCAGCACGACCTGGGGCAGCGCAACCAGACGCAGGACCGTGCGTTCAGGCTCCCGCTCCACGGTCAAAGTCAGTTCAACCCCCTTGGGGTAGATGCCGTTCTCCACCGGCCAGATGTCCGACCAGGTGCCTGAGGCGGACAGAACCCGAAAGGAAGCCGCCTGCAGCGGGGCGAAGAGCGTCTGCTGCTTTGGTGCATCGTCGAACCGCGCACCCGTTTCACGCACCAGCGCGCCGTCCATGGATCGGTAGGCGCGATACCGCAGGCCTTGCGACATTTCCGTGCGCAGGACGCCGTCCTGAAGCGTCAGGCCAAGCGGATCGGCCTGTTGCAGATCGCGGGAGAAGACGACAAGCGCCCGGTCGATCTGGGCCAGCCGTTCCAGCCTGTTGTCGGTTCTGTCCCGCACCTTCAGGATCGTGTCCAGCGTGGTGAAAGAGGCAAGGCCCACCAGGGCGAAGATGGCCAGTGCCACCAGCATCTCTATCAGCGTTATCCCGGCATCGCGCGGGGCCGGGCGGTGGGTCATGCGGCGGAAGCGCCGATCAACGTCGTGGCCCCTTGCACCACGCTCAGCACCGCAAGGCCCCGTTCGCATTGCCCGTCCTTGGTAAAGCGGTAGGGGCCGAGAACCCCGTCAAAACCAGCCTCGCGCAGCAAGCCGCTGCGGGATTGTCTGTCCAGCCGGCCCAGGATACGCGCCATTTCCACAGCGTCGAAAGTCAGCCCTGCAACGATCCCCGCTTCGCTGCCGGCCTCGCTTTCCAGGGCGGTGGCGAAGGCTTCGAACCGGACCGGGTCCGGCGCGGCAAACCATCCCCCGATCAGGGCGGGAACCCGGAACGGCGCGATGGCACCCCATTGCTCCGAGCCGAGCAATTGTACTCCAGCCGCCTTAAGCGCGCCCGCCTGTGCTTCGAACGGGCCGCCGACAACCGGCAGGTAGACGGCATCGGGCAGTTTGCCGCTGTTGGCCTCTTTCAGTCGCGCGACAACCCCATCGGCAGAGGCCAGCGTCAGCGGGGCGGGCATGGTGACGCCAAAGGCGCGTGCGGAAGTTTGCGCGGCGCTTGCGGCCAGTTGGCCAAAGGCGCCGGGCGGGACCACGACCGCGATATTTCTCTTGCCTCTCGTGGCGGCGAAGCCGATCACGGCGCGGGCTGATTGCTGCGGGGTAAGGCCGAAAACGAACAGGTTTCCACCCGCGATCGAACTGTCGTTCGACAGCGACACGACAGGTACGTTGCGTCCGACGGCAGCCGCAACTGCCCGCGCCTGCGCCGAGAACAGCGGGCCAAGTATCATCTTTGCGCCCGAAGCGACAGCTGTCGTTGCCGCGGTGACGGCGGTGGCGGCATCGTCGCCCGCATCCACCACCGCGACCTCGGCGCCAAGGTTGGTGGGCTGACCGCCAAGGCTTGCAGTTGCGGCCATGATCTGACCTATTGAAGCGCGACTCCCCGACAGGGGGGCCAGCAGCGCCGCCTGACCGATTGCCCCTGCTGGCGGCAGGTCGCTGCCGCCGCCCAACGAAAATCCGCCGTCACAGGCCCCCAGACCGAAAAGCGCCGATGACCCGCCCAGTATCTGCAACAGACGCCGCCGCGACAGCGACCCATTCGTGGTCCGTTGCCGGTTGGATTGCGAGAATTCTGGGTGCAGCATGCCTTTTCGTCCTCGTTTTTGTGGTTGCCCTGATCGTGACCTTGCCCGCCTCCGCGCTTCGTGAGGTTGCCACAGTCCCTGCTCAAGTTACAGGGTTATATGGCAATATCCGTGCCGGACGGGCAACGCTGGCAGGCGGATATACGCTGGACTGGGATCTGCGCGAATCCGAGCTCTGGCGCCTGCGGGCACTGGCGGATGTGACGCTCGAAGGTCCCGACACACGGCTGGAAGCGCAGGTCGTTGGCGGGTTTGCCAGCCTGTCGGCCAGGTCGGTCTCGGGCCGGGCGGGTCCCGGCCTGCTGGCGCTGATACCGGAGCCGCTGATCAGCGACTGCACCTCGCGTGCCGTGGTGGACATCCAGGAGGTGTCGATATCGCGCAGTGCAGCCGCGGCCAGCGGAGTGATCCAGGTCGACGGTGGGCAGTGCAAGGACATGCTGGGACGCGATATGACGATACCGCAGATGACGGTCGATCTCAGCACCCAAGGCGATGACGCACGGGCGGTTGTATCGGACCGGGACGGCGAACTGGGGCAGATCACCATCGCGGGCGACAGGCGGCTCATTCTCAGGGTCGAACCGGAAGGCGCGACATTGATTCCCGGTATGCCGACATCTGGCCCGGTCATCGTCGAATACCTGTTCTGACGCCCTGAAACCTATCCGACCAGGTTGTTGAGGTTCACGATCGGCAGCAGGATCGACAGCACAAGTACCATCACGATTCCGCCCATGATCAGCAGTACCGCGGGTTCGACCAGGGCGACCAATGTCGACACAAGCGCGTTCATGTCGTGGGCCTGATCTTCGGCGGCGCGGGTCAGCGTCGCGCCCAGCACGCCCCCCGCCTCTCCGCTGGCGACCATCGCGATCAGCATCGGCGGAAAAACCCGCGCATCGTCCAGAGCGCGAGACAGCGCCGTGCCCTCCTTTACCCGGCTTGCCGCTTCGCTCACCCTGGCGCGGATGTGCAGGTTCGGCGCGGTCTGCGCCGCGGCGGTCAGGGCATCGACCAGCGGCACGCGGCTGACCGTCAGTGTGGCCAGCGTGCCTGAGAATTGAACCGCGTTCGACTTGAGCGTGAAGCCGCGCGTCAGCCGCGATGTCGCCAGCAGCCGGTGCCAGCGCAGACGGATCGCAGGTTGCCGCAACAGTGCAGCGCCCGCAATAACCGCGCCGACCATAACTGCCGCCGCCACCAGGCCCCACCGGTTCACGAAATCGCTGACTGCGATCAGTGACCGTGTGAGCCAAGGCAATTCGGCCCCGCGCGAGGTAAAGACGCGGACGATGTCGGGCACGACAAAGGTCAGCAAGGCGATAATCACCGCCAGAGAAACCACCGCCAGTATCGCCGGGTAGAGCAGAGCGAGTTTTACCGTCTGCCGGTTCTTTGCCTGTGTTTCGACGAAGCCGGACAGATGCTCCATCACCTGACCCAACTGGCCGGAGGTTTCTCCCGCCGCCACGGAGGCGCGGTAGTAGTCGCCGAAGGTCTGGGGGTAATCGCCCAGCGCCTGGGCAAAGCTGCGCCCTTCCAGCACCGCGGCCCGCAGGTTCAGCAGCAACGAAGAGACCACCGGTTGCCGGGTCTGGTCCGCGACGGTCTTGAGGGCCTGTTCCACCCCGATCCCGGAGGCGATGAGCGTGGCAAGCTGCCGGGTGAGGAGGGTCAGGGCCCGGCCCGACACCCGGTTGCGCAAAAAGATCGGCGTGGCGGCTTGCTGACCTGCCACCTTTTTCTGATGCGTCGCATCGACGGAAAGCGGCGAAAGCCCTCTTGCCCGCAATGCGCTGCGCGCACCCGACGCGCTGGCAGCCTCGATCACGCCCTTGGCAGTTTTCCCTTGCGGGTCCAGCGCCTGGTAGGCAAAGGCGGGCATCAGGCCGCGCCTTCCGATGCAATGGCGTCTTCGTGAACAGCGCGGGCGACCTCCTGCGGCGTGGATTGTCCGGCGAGGATCTTCTCGATCCCGTCGGCCAGGATGCCCGGTCCGCGGGCGCGGGCGGCGGCGATCAGCTCGGCCTCGGATCGGCCTTCGTGGATCATCCGTTCAAGCGCGGTGTCGATCTCGATCACCTCGTAGAGCGGCATCCGACCGCGAAAGCCGGTGTCATGACAGTTGTCGCAGCCGGCGCTTCTTGCGATGACCGTGCCGGCGTCCAACTGGCCCGACAGCAGATCGCTTTCCGCCTCTGTTACCGTATGGTCGGCGCTGCAGTCCGGGCAGTTGCGTCTGACCAGCCGCTGCGCGATCAGACCGCGCAACATGGGCGCCAGCAGAAAACGCTCGACCCCCATTTCCACAAGCCGCGCCACGGCACCGATGGCGGTGTTGGTGTGCAGGGTAGAGATCAGCAAATGACCGGTCATTGCACTTTCCACCGCAATCTGTGCGGTTTCGCGGTCTCGGATCTCGCCCACCATGATCACATCGGGGTCTTGGCGCAGGATGGCGCGCAAACCACGGGCAAAGGTCAGGTCGGTCTTGGCATTGACCTGCATCTGACCGACGCCGTCCATCGTGTATTCGATGGGGTCCTCGACGGTCATGATGTTGCGTTGACGATCGTTCAGCATGTCCAGTCCGGCATAAAGTGTCGTCGTCTTGCCCGAACCGGTCGGGCCCGTCACCAGCACCATGCCGTCGGGCCGGGTCAGGATGCGTTTCAGCGCGGCATTGTCCCTCTCGCTCAGGCCCAGGTGGTCGATGCCGCGCAGAGTCTGGCCGCGGTCCAGCAGACGCAGAACGACCCTTTCGCCGAATTGCGATGGAATAGTGGAGATCCGCACATCCAGATCGTATCCCCCCACCCGCAGGGACACGCGCCCGTCCTGCGGCATGCGCTTTTCCGCGATGTCGAGCTTGCCCATTACCTTGATCCTGCTGACAAGCAGCGGAGCAAGCGCGCGCTTGGGGCGGATCACTTCACGCAAAACGCCGTCGATACGGAAGCGGACCAGCAGCCTGCGCTCTTCCGTCTCGATATGAACATCCGACGCTCCTTCCTTTACGGCTTCGAGCAGCAGCGCGTTGATCAGGCGGACGACGGGTGCGTCATCGTTCTGGGCCAATAGGTCATCGACCGAGGCGGCGGTATCTGCAAGCGCGGCGAGGTTGTCGTCCGCGTCAGCGGCCACCTGGGCGGCCTCGGTCGCCGAGTCGCGGTAGATGCCGCCAAGCGCGTCTTCGAATTCGCTGGCCGAAACTTCCTCGAATTTCAGATGCCTGCCGATGACGCGCTGCGCTTCGACCAGAGCCTCGACCGGGGCATCGGCGCGGTAGCGGCAGACCGGCCCATCCGTTTCGGCGGCGAGGACGACGCCCTGTGATTGGGCAAAGCCATAGGCGAGACGGGGCAGGGGCTGTTCGGCTGTCAATTCAGTGTCTCCAGCAGCATCCGGGCCGATACGATGCCGGGCTCAGGTCTGCGGTTGAATTCGGTCGCGGTCACGATGACACCATGCGTCGCCTCGAGGTCGGCCAGCCACAGCAGCACCGTGGCAAAGGGCACGTCATCGACGCTGATCCGCATGCCGTTGCCTTCGGGTTCGAGACGGCGAAGGGGCAGACCGGCATCGGCGGCGGCATCGGTGATACGGGTCGCGATTGGCGTCTGGTCGGTGGAGGGCGGTCGGTCCGGTACCGCCACCGTCATGGCGGCGGTGTCCGCGACCAGCTGATACGTCGCGATGTCATTTGTCAGCCGGTCTCTTGTCGCCGACAGCGGTTTCCAGGCGAAATGCCAGGTTGCCACCACAAGGGCGAGGGGCAGGACCGTAAGGATCAAAACCTGCTCCCGAGCAGATAGCTTTTCGAAACCCGCTTTCATGATGCCCCCTCACTGATCCGAAGCTCCGCCTCGGCCCCGCCATCGCTGGCGCTGGCGGCACCGCTGCGCACGGTAAAACCCTGCGCCTCCAGGTTCTGTTGAACGGCTTGGAGGTCGGTCAACCCACTGCTTTGCACGAGGACAACCATTTCGTCGTTCTGCGTGCTCCACGCCAGCCTGCGAAAGCTCAGCGGTTTGTCGGTTTCCGCCAGTGCAGCGGTGATGCGGGTGAGCAGGGGCAGAAAGGTGCCTCGTTCCGGGGCCTGCGCGCGGGGCGAAAGGCGGGCCAGTATCGGCCCGGCATCAGCGGTCAAGGTGACGCCGGGCAGCCGCTCTGCCACTGCCGCCTGCGCGCGCTGCTGCGCCTCTGCGGCAAGGTTCCGCAACGCCCAGGTATCGGCGGCGAGGAAGACCAGATGGCTCAGCGCCGCGAGGATGCAGATCGCCGCGGCGGACACGCCCAATCGGCGCAGCTGTGTCCGTTTGCGGTTTTGCTGGTCGAAGCTGAAGGCAAGATCGGCGGCATCCGGCGGGGGCGGTGCAGATGACACATCGCGAGCGTCCATTTCCTCCGGTACAGGATCATGCAACGAGGTGACGGAGGGCCGTCCCGCGCGACGCCACAGTAGCGGCAACGCGGATGCGGCAACTGCGAAACCGGCACCCTCTGACGTGCGGACGATGGCGCGTTCGTCCTCTTGCCAGACCGCCCAGTCTGTTTCCCGTGGCCGGGGGATTAGCAGAAAATCCGGCAGCAGCCGCTGCCCCGCCTGCCGGTCAAGGATCTGGCGGTCGCAGACCATCGCAAGGGCCTGACCATCCTTTGTGTCATGCGGCCCCTCGATCACGCGCACGCGGTCGATCGGCACGCCAATTCGTTCTTCCACCGCGAATGTCAGGAGCGCGGGACGCTGCCGGGCCCGGGATTTCGGCAGGCGGACCAGATGCACGCCGACCAATTCCGTCGGCAGCAACCTGATCGGCCCGCCCCGCGATTGCGCGGTTGCGGCACGTTGCTGCAGCTTTGGTCCGATGGCGATCCGGGGGGTGTCGTCCGTATCGTGATCAGGCAGCACCGCAGGTCGCCCGGAGGCGGTGTTGTCGATGCTAATATCCTGATTAGTCACGAATTTTTGCCTTTTAAAGGTTCCCGCTATTGAGATACTATCGTGAAAGCCACGCAATCAGAAGGCAAACAGTTTCATGATGAGCAAGCATTTCGGCAGACTGCGTACCCGGCGCCGCGTTGGACCATCCGCCGCGCCGCCGGATGCGGGTGTCACACTGATCGAGATGATGGTGGTTCTGGTGATCATTGCGCTGGTCGCGGCGATCATCGTGCCCAATGTCGTGGGCCGGCCGGATGAAGCACGCGTTACAGTTGCCCAGACCGATATTCGGGCCATCGCCTCCGCGCTGGAACTCTATCGCCTGGACAACCAGAATTACCCGACCACCGCGCAGGGACTGGAAGCACTTGCAGAACGACCCACCACGCCGCCGGAACCGCGGAACTGGGTGGCGGACGGCTACCTGCCCTCGGTTCCTGTCGATCCTTGGGGAAACGGCTATGTCTACCGGTCGCCGGGTGATACAGGCGGCTTCGATCTGGTGTCGCTCGGCTCTGACGGGGCGCCGGGGGGTGACGGGACTGCCGCAGACATTGTGCACGGTCAGCGGCAGGCGACGAATTGACTGGCCCGCGCCCCTCTGATACGGGCGTGACCCTGGTAGAGGTGCTGGTGGTCCTTGTGCTGATCGGCGTGGTGGCGAGTGCTGTAGCGCTCAGCGTCGGAGCGGGCGGTCGCAACGACGTTTTGGCACGCGAGGGGGATTTGCTGATATCCCGCCTGAACCGCCTGGCGGACGAAGTCGTGCTGCGCGGGACCAGCGCGGCGCTGGTCTGGCGGGATGACGGCTATGCTTTTCAGGTGCGCGAAGGCGACGACTGGGTGCCGCACCCTGTGCCGGTGCTGGCACACCCGCACCGGCTGCCCGCCCGCATGGAGATGCGTATCGGTGAAGAAGGGCGGGGCAGTCTGGTGGTGACGCCCGATCTGTTGCTGCAGGCGGGCGGTCCGGCCCTTGTGGCGCTGGAGGTTGCAGGCGGCGCGCGGGGGGCAATCCTGTTCGACGGCATCACCGCCCGTCGCGTGACCACGCCATGAGCGGCCCGGGGATGGCTGACCGGGGCTTTACCCTGATCGAGGCGCTGGTGGCGATGGCGGTGCTGGCCCTGGGGGCCGTATCGTTGCTTGGTGCCGCCGAAAGCCACACGGCGCGGATCAGCGATGTGACCGACCGCGTTGCCGCGCGCTGGGCGGCGGAATATCATCTGGCCGGGTTGCGGCTGGGTACCGCCGCAGCGGAGGAACGGGCGGAGCTTACTGTTTACGGCATCAGGTTCTTTGTCCGGACCGAACGGTCCGAAACCTCGGACCCCGATTTGCAGCGTGTCACCCTGCGGGCAGGGCGGGAGGATACGGATGCGGTACTGGCAGTGCTCGACGGTTATCTGGATGTGGGGGTGTTGCCATGAAGCTGACCCATCTGCGAATGGCACTGGCCGTGCTGCTGATCTCAAGCGTGGCCGTGGCGGCGGCGCCCGTGTTCTGGCATCTTCGGGGACACCACGCGGTCATTCCCGCACAGTCCCCCCCGCTTCAGCCCGACGTACCGGCCAGGCCGCCGCTGGACCTGGGGCAGACGCTGGCCTTTGCCCCCTTTGGCAGCGCGGCGGTGCCCGAAGCGGAGGCACCCGCGCCGCAGCCCGCGCTTCAGATGACCCTCCTGGGCGTCATCGTGCGCGACGATCCCGCGCGGTCGCTTGCCCTGATCGACGTGCAGGGGCAGGAGGCGAACTACCGCCCCGGGGATGAGCTGGGGGAGGATGCGACCCTGATTTCCGTCGCTTCGGATCGGGTGACGGTGAATGTGTCGGGCACGCCGCGCATCCTGACGTTCGAGGGCGCGGAACGTCCCGAAGAAGATCGGATGCCCACCGGGGCGGAAAGGCTCGCGGCGCTGATGACCTCCGGTCAGGGGGGAACCATCAGCGAACGGGTGGATGCGGCTGCAAAGGCCGAACCGGTTACGACGCAGGACTACATCGACCTGTGGCGGGATCGCATCAGGGCGAACCCGGCTCAGGTGCTTGAGACAATAGGTCTGGTGCCGACGCCAAACGGGTATAGGATCGCGGAAGAGCATGACACGGGCGTCAATCGCGCGGGTCTGCAGGCGGGAGATGTTGTGACAAGTGTGAATGGGCAGTCCATCGGAGATGTGGAAAAGGACCGCGCGCTGTATGATGCGGTGGCCGCATCCGGTGTCGCCCGCATCGAAGTCCAGAGGAACGGCCGAACTATCGTGATGTCGTTTCCACTGGAATGACAGTCTTGCGCCCCCTGATCGTCTTTGCGCTGACGCTGCTTCTGGCGCTTCCTGCCCGCGCGCAGGATGACGAAACCTTTGTGATCAACCTGCGGGACGCCGAGATTTCGGTCCTTGTCGAACAGATCTCCGAGATCACGGGTCGGACGCTGGTTCTGGACCCGGGCCTGACCGGAGACGTCACCGTCGTCTCGGCAGAGGCGCTCGACCGAGAAGGGGTCTGGTCGCTGTTCCAGTCCATCCTTCGGGTGCGGGGGTTCGTCGCCGTGCAGGCAGGAACGATCTGGCAGGTCGTGCCGGAAGGAGAGGCACGCACCGTCAGCGGCCCGACTCAGGAGGAAACCCCGTCTGCCGGAGAGCAGGATTTCGTCACCGTGATGCTACGGCTCAACCGGCTGCCCTCGGCAGAGGCGGTCCGGGTGCTGCGACCGCTGATCGCCGAGAGCGGCTATATCGAGGCGGTGGAGGACCCGAACGCGGTCGTGATCACCGATACCCGCGCCAACGTGGACCGTATCACCGCCATTGCACAAAGCTTTGACGGCGACGTTCAGGTGCGGGCCGAGGTGATCCGCTTTCGTTCTGCCGATGCGGGAACGGTGGGCAATGCCATTCTCGAAGTGCTGGGACCCGCCGGCACCGGTGCGCGGCTGTCGGTTGATACCGGGTCGAACCTGCTTCTGGTCCGCGGCACACCCTCTGACATCGCGGAGATCCGCGATCTGGCGATGGCCATGGATGTGACACCGCGGAACGATCCGCGTGCAAGCGTCGCGACCACCGTGTTCAATTTGCAGTACGGCGATGCGGCGATCATCACCGAGATCGTCAAGGGCAGCCTGGGCGACGTAACCGAAGTGACCGATGTGACAAACCCGGTTGCCGAGGATCAGGGCGAGGCCGAAGAGGTCGCCGGTGGCCGGTTCGTGGCGCTGGACCGCGCGTCCGACCCCGAGCCCGTGACCATTACCGCATCGGTCGAAACGAATTCCATCATCGTGCGCGGGACGGCCCGTCAGGTGCAGGAGGTCGGGCAGCTGATCAAGGCGCTCGATGTGCGGCGCCCGCAGGTCATGATCGAGGCGGCCATCGTCGAGGTCTCGGGCGAGGTTGCCGAGCGGTTGGGCGTGCAGCTGGGTCTTGGGCCGAACATTCCCAGCGGCGGCATCGCGGCGACATCCTTCAACAATGGCGGCGGCGCGTCGCTGGGCGCGATCCTGTCGGCGGTCGGCGTGCCGCAGGGGTCTGCCCTGTCGACAGGATTGTCGATCGGCGCGGGCGGCAATGACTTCGGCATATTGGTGCAGGCATTGGCCCAGTCGACCCGCGCGCGATTGTTGTCCACCCCATCGGTCACGACGCTGGACAACGAACCGGCAACCATCGTTGTGGGGCAGAACGTGCCTTTCCGGACAGGCACATTCGCAACCGATGGCAACACGGTCAGTCCCTTCACCACCATTGAACGGCGGGATGTGGGCATCACCATGAACGTGGTGCCACGCATCACCGCCGGTGGCGTGGTGCAGCTGACCATCGAGCAAGAGATATCGAACCTTCTCGGCACCAACGTGGAAGGGGCCGCCGACCTGATCACGAACCGCCGTGTGATCAACACGACCGTCATGGCGGACAATCGCGGTACTGTTGTACTGGGCGGGTTGATCACTGACGACCGTACCAACGGCACCAGCAAGGTGCCGGGTTTGGGGGACATTCCCGTGGTCGGGGAATTGTTCAAATCGCGCAACGCCCGCAACACGCAGCGCACCTTGTTCGTGTTCCTGCGCCCCACCATCCTGCGCAACAAGCACGATGTGCAGACTGCCGCGCAAAGCCGGTATCAACGGCTGAAGTCCGCGGATGTGACCGAACCGCCCAAGACCATCCTCAAGCAGCAGAAGGTCCGCCAGCTGCCGCTGGAGATCGAGGGACTTTACTGAAGTTACGGCGCTGGCGGATCAGTAGATCGCCATATAGCGGATGATGATCGGCGTCAGGGTGATCAGGAACAGCGCGGGCAGCATCAGCACCGACATCACGCCGGACATCTGCACCGGCAGCTTGTTGGCCTTTTCCTGCGCTGCAAGTTCGCGCATCTGCCGCATCTCGATGGCATAGGTCTTGAGCGCGACTGTCAGGCTGGTGCCGAACTGCAAGGACTGGGCGATGACGAGGGCAAAGGAACGCGCCTCGTCGATGCCCATCCGTTCAGCCATGTCGAACAGGGCGCTTTCGCGGTCGCGTCCGGCCTGGATTTCCAGTTGCAGCAAAAGGAACTCATATGCGATTTCCGGCGTCACCCGGCCCAGCTCGTTTCCAACCCGGTTGATCGCGGCGTCAAATCCCAGACCGGCTTCGACGGAGATCTGCACGAGGTCAAGCGCGTTCGGAAATGCCTTGGAAATCTTGTCCTTGCGCGCTTTGATCCTGGAGTAGAGCCAGAAGCCCGGCCCGTAGAACCCAATACCGGCACCGATGGCCGCGATCTGAAGCAGGCGCAGTCTGGACGTGGCTTCGACCTTATCGGCGAGGATCGCGGGCAGCAGGCCAGCCTGTGCCAGAAAGACTGCGGAGAAAACCGCCAACGGCGGAAAAAGCGCCAGGCACAGTCGCACGAGAAAAAAGATCTCGACCGAATCGGCGCGGTCAAAGCCCGCCTTGGCCAGCTGAAACCGGATCTGCGCGCGCTCCGACGGGTCCTCCGGGATCAGCGCCTTCTTCAACCCGCGAGGGGCGGATTCGCGGCCCTTTGTCAGGGTCGATCGACCGTCGTTCATCGCGACGGACAATGCGCGCATCCGGGAAGCGGAATGGTCGCGGGTCTGCACGAAACCCACAGCGGCGAAGAGCAGCATCGCAAAGGCCGCCAGCGCCGCAAACAGGATCAGCGTCTGCGGCGAGGCATAGAGCGTGGCGTCAGTGAGAAGAGAGGCGGAATGCATGGAGAGCCCTAGATCTTGAAGGTTACAAGCTTGCGCAGGGCAAGGAAATTAGCCACGATCAGCAGGATGATCGTGATCGCGATGGGCTGGTACATCGGGTCATCGCTGATTGCGCCGTAGTAGTCCGGCGCGGTGTATGACGTGATCACGTAAATCAGCACCGGAAGTGCGGAGAGCACGTAAGCCGACATGCGCCCTTCGGACGAAATCGCCCGCACCCGTCGCCGCATGACGATCCGGTCGCGCACCACCTTGGACAACGTCCCCAGCATGTCGGCCAGATTGCCGCCAGTGCCGTGCTGGATGCGGATGGACACGGCCAGATACTCGACATCCTCCTGGCCCACCCGATCCGCGAAATCGGTGAAGGCGTCGGTCAGGTAATCACCGTGACTGATCTGCTCTGCCAGCTGGCGAAACTCGGCGCCGATCGGGTCCGCCATTGTGCGTCCCACGTTGGAGATCGTGGCGCTGACAGGGTGGCCGATGCGCAGGCCCCGCATCATCAGGTCCAGCGCGTCGGGCAGCTGTTGGGTCAGCGCATCTACCCTTTTGGCATGGCGCTTCTGGAGGAAGGATTTCACCAGCCAGACTGCGATGACGACGCCTGCCGGATAGGCGATCATCGGGCTAATCCGCAAGGAAATCGCTATCCCAAGACCGAGGGCGAGCAGGGCCACGGTCAGGAGGATCAGCGGCTCTCTGCCTTGGAATCCGGCGCGACGCACCAGAAGGGCCGGGTCGCCGACAAAGGGCACCCTGAGACCTGTCGCCCTCTGAACCTGCTTGCGCACCATTGCCTCTGCAATGCCGTGGCCGGTCTGCGGTCGCATCCCCTTCAGCCGCTTGGCCGCTGTCCGTTCCTGCCGGTTTTCCGGAGCGAAGATCATCCGGATTGCCACGACCGCGAGCATCAGCAAGCCCGCGCCCGCGAGAAACCAGATCAGGGAAAGGGACGTGTCGCTGGGCATCAGGCGACTTCTTCCATCATCGAGAACGCGTCGCTGGCCAGATCGACCCCTGACGACATCAACGCCTCGAAGCAGTGTGGGCGTATGCCGGTGGCCATCATCCGGCCCCTGACATTGCCGTCGTCGTCGACGCCCATCTTCTTGAATACGAAGATGTCCTGCATCATCACGGTGTCGCCTTCCAGGCCGACGATCTCCGAAATGCTGGTCACTTTGCGGCGCCCGTCCGACAGGCGGTTGAGCTGCAGCACCAGTTGCAGGCCCGCGGCCACCTGCGAGCGGACCGCCTGCATAGGGAAATCCCCGCCGATCATCGTGACCATCTGTTCCAGGCGGCTGATCGCGTCGCGGGCGGTATTGGCGTGGATCGTGGTCATGGACCCGTCGTGACCGGTGTTCATCGCCTGCAACATGTCAAAGGCTTCGTTGCCGCGTACTTCGCCCACCATGATCCGGTCGGGGCGCATCCGCAGAGCGTTGATCAGCAGGTCGCGCTGGGTGATGCGGCCCTTGCCTTCGGCATTTGCCGGGCGCGTTTCAAGCCGGACGACGTGCTCTTGCTGCAGCTGAAGCTCGGCGGCGTCCTCGATCGTGACCATGCGGTGTCGGGGGTCGATGAAGGCTGACAATGCGTTCAACATGGTTGTCTTGCCGGACCCGGTGCCGCCGGAAATCAGGATGTTCATCCGGCCCCTCACCGCCGCTTCGAGAAACTTCGCCGCGGGTTTGGACAGGGCGTTATGCTCCAGCAGCTTATCCATGTGCAGCGGGGTGCGCGAGAATTTTCGGATCGACAGGCTGGGCCCGTCGATGGCGCAGGGGCGGATGATCGCGTTCACACGGCTGCCGTCCTCAAGCCGGGCATCGACCCAGGGCTGGCTTTCGTCGATGCGGCGACCGACGCTCGACACGATCTTGTCGATGATGCGCAGCAGGTGGCGTTCGTCGCGGAAATGAACATTCGTCCGCTCCAGCAAACCGCGGCGCTCGACAAAGACCTTGTCGGTGCCGTTCACCAGAATATCGCTGATCGTGGGGTCCGCGAGCAGCGGTTCCAGCGGGCCAAGACCCAGCACTTCGTCCAGCAGTTCGTCCATCAGCGTCTGGAACACGACCGACGGCAGCTGCTGGCCCCGGTCCTGAAAATACTGCGCGGCAAGTGTGGCAATCTCGCGCCGCAGATCTTCCTTGCTGACCTTTTCCAGGACCGTCAGGTTCAACTGTTCCAGCAACAGGGTGTGAAGTTCGCTTTTCAGGCTGCTATCGGGACCACCGGCAGGCGAGGCAGCGGGCGGCGCTTCGGGCTTCGGCGCGGGGCGATGTCCGGGATGCTCCTGCACAGTGGTTTGTGCCGGGGCGGGCACCGTTCTTGCGGGTCTGTTGGCGTTGAAGGACTTGAACATACGCTTACCCTCTCGCTGCGCTGGCAAAGAGTGTCTTTTTCAGCGCAACCATTGCGCGCGCCGGGCCCGACCTTTTGCCGCTGATGATCACCGGCCTGCCAAGGTCGACCGCGCGTTTCGTCGCCCGTGCATCTGCCGGGATCCAATGGATCAGCGGACGACCGATGAGCTGGGCCGCCTCCTTGTGGGCCTCTGTCGTGACCAGGGGTTTCTTTTCGAAGTTCATTACAACCTTGATCGGCAATGTCATGTGCTCTTCGGCGATCAGGTCGATCAGCCGCCGCGTCCGCCGGACGGACGGCAACGACATGTCGCTGACCACCAGGACCCGCGATGCATTGGCCAGCACCGGGTCCATCCAATCCACGATGGTCTGGGGCATGTCGATGACGATGTTGTCGTAGCGCGTTTTGAGCGCGGAGATCAGCGTGACCATGTCCTGGGGTGAAATCGCGGACAGGGGCGCAAACACATCCGGCGCGGTCAGGACGTCCAAACCGCTGGCGTGTCGCGCCATGGCGTCGTCGAGAAAGGCTGCATCGGGGATCACGTCGCCCCGGACGAAGCGGGTCGCCTGGTCCGAATCCGGCAGGTCCAGCATCAGGGCAATGGCGCCGTTCTGAATATCCAGATCGACCAGGGCGGTGCTGCCCGGTTTCGACTCCTGCGCGATCGCTGCGGCCAGGTTCACGGCCACGGTGGAGGCACCTGCACCGCCGCGCGCCCGCAGCATCACTGTCACATCGCCGTGGCCTGCGGCGACCATGTCGCCGTCGTTGCGGATCTCTTCCGGCAGGGTCGTTTCCGGGCCGGTCGCGGGTGACGGGATGTCGCGCGGCGGTTCCTGCGGTGCGCGTTCTGCATGGTCTGCGGACTGCCCCGGTTTCACCACCAGCATGTCATGCACGCCGCAGTCCAGCATCGCGTTGCGGATGTCGTCGGGCAGAGGGCGGGTTGAAACGGCGATGAACTGCGGACAGGTCAGCATGTCCTCGACCCGTTTCAGGGCTGCAAAGTCGGCTTCGGCGTCAGTGCCGACCTCGAAGGCGATGATGTCGATCCGGTCCAGTTCCAGGTCGTCGGACATCAGCACGTCTGCCAGCGGGCCGTGTACCACTGTCCCCGCGACGCTGGGGTCCTGGCCCATTTCGTCACTCAGATGGCGGCCAAGCTCGGGGTTCTGTACCGCGATGATGACATTGGTGCGCGGGGCCGTATCCCGGCGGTCCTGCGCCGCGATCGCCGCGGCAACCTGCTTTTCTATGTCTTGAAGGGCAATGGTCATGCGGATGTCCTAGTTGATGGTTTCGGCAGGCAACGAGGCGCTCATGGCGGGAAAGGTGAACCCTTCGCCCAGTGTGCTGCCCTTTGAGTTGCTGGCGAAATCCGCCAGCGCACCGAGAGGGGAGATGAAATCGAAACGCAACGACACGAGCTCCACGGTCACGACCGGCACATATGCGGCGGCGACGCGGTTCAGGCTTTGATCGAAGCTATAGGAAAACCGCAGGTTTTCCGGGCGGGCGGTGTTCGGCAGCAGCGGGCGGACGCGGTCCCAGATGAAGGCGGCGGTGGCATTGTCGGTCGTGCCTGTGCAGGACACGACACCAACGTCCTGACACAGGCCGTTTCTTGCCTCGCAGGAGGTACCGTTCGGCAGGTCCAGCGAGACGACCCCGATCAGGCCGCGCTGGTTGACGCGCGCCACGTCAGGGCAGGCGGGTGCGCGCACGACAGCCATCCTGACGGCTTTTTCCGTCGCCTTTTCCGCCATCACATTCGAAAACCCCAGGCGGGCAAAGTCGATCAGCGTGAAGATC
The DNA here is from genome assembly GCF_009363555.1 of Sulfitobacter sp. THAF37. NCBI lineage: Bacteria > Pseudomonadati > Pseudomonadota > Alphaproteobacteria > Rhodobacterales > Roseobacteraceae > Sulfitobacter > Sulfitobacter sp. THAF37. The sequence continues at coordinate 911,751 of NZ_CP045372.1, read as the reverse complement.
ATGAAAATGAAGATGCTGAGCACCACGGCGAATTCGACCAGCGTCGCGCCATCCTCATCTCGGGCGAACCGGGGCAGGTTTATGCATGCACGGCGTTTCACAGGCCCAGAATCCTCGTGCTGTCGGTCACATTCGTGCTGACGGAGGTCGCATCGACGCCCGCCAGGCTGAACAGCGATGCGAAGGGCACCCCGATCTGCAGGCTGGCGCTTACGGTGGCCACGCCGGTAGCCCCGCCGCGCAGACCGGAATTGCGGCAGGACAGGCTGGCGCTGACACCGCTGACCGACACGGCGCGCGGAAAAACGCCCTCGCCTGACTGGCTGGTGCGGACAATCTCGGTCAACTTGTCGTTCCAGACAGTGACCGACCCGCCGTTCTGGCAGATGTCGCGGTCCACAACCCGGCTGAGATAACGGGTGGCGTCCCGGACACCCGTAATGGTGGTCTGGTAGGACCAGTAGGTCCGGGTGCCTTCGACGCAAAGCCCGACAAAGAGCAGCAGCGTCGGGAGAAGCATGCCGAATTCTACCAGCGCCGCGCCGCTTTCGTCCCGCCAGAAGATGAGCGATCGGGCTGTCATTCGACCAACCTCACCACATCCACCACTTCCGTATCCAGGTTGCCGCCGCCGCAGTCGCCGCCGAGACAGGCGGTAATCTCTACGTTCAGCAGGCCATTCTCGGCAGGGCCTAGGGTAAACACTTCAAAGAACTGCTGTACCGGGGGCACGGTGACGGCGGCATCCAGTTCAGCCGACAGGCAGTCGATCCCGGCAACCACCATCAGGCGGCGCTTGATGTCCTTGTTGGGCTGAGGCGCGCACATCGCCGGTTCGGAAACGACACCACCCAGCAGGCCGCCTACGGCACCCAGCAGGGGTTCAGATTCGGCCGCGATGGCGGCGTCGATCTCGGCCTGATAAAATTCAAAGCGGGTCCGCGCCTCGGGGTGCGGGTCTTCGCCGTCGTAATGCGCCTCGATATAGGCGGCGCGACCGGCTTCCCACACGCCATTTCCCTTGACCGAACAGCCGCCGCTGACCAAGCAGTCGTCTGTGGGCAGGCCGATTTCGTCATTGCCCAGGTTCAGCAGGTCGCCAATCGGCAGGCAAAGGCCGGTGGCGCCCAGAAGGCCGGTGAGGATGTTCGGTGCGGCGCTGAAGTCGGGGTTGTTGGCAAAGCCCGAGGCGATCCCGCGAAATTTGCCAAAGCGTGTGTTGATGGCGTTGCTCAGGTCGCTGCCCGAGACATCGGCAGTAAGGTGCAGTCCGCCGCCACCGGCGCAGGCGGTTTCGGGCTGACGCGCGGCCAGAAGGCAAGCGTTCAGGCTGCGGCCCAGAAGGCCCGCGCATACTTCCAGCCCATCCAGAGAATCGGTCAGGGTATGGACGGCACGCAGTTGTCCGGGGATCAGCTGGCTGAGGTTCACGTCCAGCTTGAGCTCCAGCGTCTTGCCGATGTTCGACGCGGCGTCGAAGTCGACCGAGGGCAGGCACATGGCCACCGGTGCCACATTGCAGGCCTCAAGCGAGAAGCCCGAAACGGCGCTGGCAGACACAGTGCTGTCCGGGGTCTCTTCGCCGGTAAGGGAGCTGAATGCGGCCGTCACGGCGGCCCTGACATCGCGGTCGCGGATGCGTGTCTCGACGAAACGGGCCGCGTGGCTGTTGGTGGTTTCCAGTGCGGCGGCGCGCCGAAATTTACCGTCGGAGTCGGGCTTGTAGAACACCAGTGTCACATCGTTGGCGAAATCGAGCGCCCGCGCGCCATCGGCAAATGTTTGTGAATCGGTGATCAACCCCGCGGCGGCAGAGGTCGCCCGGTTGATCGAGTCGGATTTGCCGTCAAGCTCTGCCGCGGCGGCCAGGCTGACGCTGTCGGCGTAGGATTGCAGCTCAGACTGTGTGGCAGCCATGCGACCCGTATCAAAGATCAGGCCGAAAAATCCCAGAACCATGACCACGCAAGCGGCCCAGAGCAGAAGGACACCGCCATGCTCGTCCTTGCCGAAATCATTGAGTGCCGCTGTGGGAAGCATTGGGATACCTGTACTAAATCGTTAAACATTCCTTGCGGAGGGGCGAGCAGCGCCAACCGGCCACACCAACAGGTGCCGATTGGCGCGTCTCACAATCTGAAAATATGCCGCGCGGTATTATCCGCCTTCGGCCGGCGCAGTCTGGTTGACGGCATCCTTGGCGTCGGTGAACTTTGTATTGACGTCGCCACCCAGGGTCAGCAGGGCGCCGGCGCCAACGCTGACGGCAATGCCCAGTGCGATACCGTATTCGACGAGTGTCGCGCCCTCATCACAGCTTTGCAGGCGGGTGATCAGTTTCTTCAGTGTCTTCGTCATGTATTCAGTTCCTTGTATGTTGGCCTAACCAGACCGTAATCTTTATGACCCGCTGTCGTTCTGGGCCGCTGATGAAATGAAATTTACCGCGAGAGATTTGGTAACACATCGTTCAGCATGATGAGCGTTAGGGGCCATTTCAGGGCGGTTCGGTCCGGAATGTGGCGATGCGACGTTCCGTTTGTGGCCGGGCGTGCAAGAAGGCCACATCATATATAACGACCCGGGTTCGACTGTACTTGCAGCTTGGGCTCCCCATTTTCGCCATATTTGGGTGGTCCATGGGATGAAAGGTTCTGCATGTCGGAGCCAGTCGAAGAATCGGAGATCAAACAATGCGAAGGCATGTTGTCAGAGACCGCACGGATGTCGTCCCGTTCCCGAACTCAACGGACACGCACAACCGGATCGCGCGGTGCTTTGCACTTCTGAATGACTGGCACGCGGCGATCGCAGGTCATGCCCCGCTGGACGACGTGATCAACATTTTCACGCGACAGACCTCGGCGCGCAACATCTCGTTCTATCGCTACAAGGACGGCCGGTCCGTTCATATCGCCGCCGCCGCCAGACGCGGCGAGAGCTTTGCACCGGAAAAAAGCAGGGGCACGCTGGCCATGTATCTTCGGGCCACCCGAAGCGAAGAGATTTTTCCCGGCACCATGATGAGCCTCAGCGATCTGCGAAAGGAAGACGGTTTCGCCGACAGCGATGCCGCCGCAGAGTGGGGTCCGCGCGATGACATCCTGAACGTCGTCCTGATCGTGCTCGCCGACCGGTCGGGTGAGCTGGATATCATCGAGATGATATTCGACACTGTGCCCAGCCTGAATCCGGATATACCGCCCGTTCTGGTCAGCGCGGCCCTGGCGGAGGCCTGGAAAATGCGGGCGCCCGGCCTGATCACCCGGATCACCCTGTCAAATATCAGAAGCCGCAGCTCTGGGTCGCAGGTGCCGTCCTCCGGCATCCTCAGCAGCAACAACCCCTGCGGCCTGAGTCGGGCCGAGCAGCGCGTCTGCCATCTGCTTGTCGCCGGACAAAAGGCCAAGGACATCGCCGAAGAGCTCAACCTGTCCGTGACGACGGTCCGCACCCATCTGGGAAACATCTATTCCAAGACGCAGACCGCCGGTCAGGTAGAGCTGATCGCCCTGATCAACGACCCTGACGGCATGGTTGCGTGACCGGGATTTCCCAAATCGCCGTTCCGGTCGCCTGGCTGGTGATGCCCCTTCTGGTTGCGGTCATCCTGTATGACCTGCGTCTGATGCGGATACCGAATGTGCTGGTGGGGCTGTTCCTGGTGGTTGCCGGGGTGACACTGGCGCTGACAGAGCCGCTGCCCGAGATCCTGTGGCGCATGCTGGCGGCGTCTGTCGTTTTTGCAGCCGGACTGGCGCTCTTCGCGGCGCGCCTCATGGGCGGTGGCGATGTAAAACTGATGGCGGCGCTTACCCTGCTGATTCCGACCTCGACCTTGCCAGTCTTCGGGCTGCTTTTCTCTGTCGGGATCGTTCTGGGCGTCGTGATGCTGATGGTGCTGCGTGCCTTGACCGACCGGACCCGCACCCGCTGGCGCAGCCTGCGCGACCACAGCCGGTACCCACTGGGCCTGAGCATCGGCATGGCGGGGCTGGCCTTTGTCGCCTTCGGGGAAAGCATCGCACAGGCCTTTGCCACCTGATCGCGCCGGCACGAGCGGGATGTCCCGCCAGACATATCTGCGGACGTGCTGAGGCCGTGCCTCTGAAAGGATCGTTTTCTTACATAGCCTTTCAGGCACAGCCAGTCAGAGCTATGTCGACCAAGAGGTTGAGTACCCTATTTTTTGGTTTGTTGTCCGCTCCGATACAAGACATCGCGGCTATCATGTTCTATGTGACGTGGGAAGGTGAAGGCTGCGGCCTAGGGGGAAACGCGGATCATTTACGGTATTGCCTCTCTTGAGACCTTAGGAAACGAAAGGCCAGAAATGCGAAATGCGATCAACCAGCAGAAAAGATCTGTTCCGATTGACCCAAGCGCTACCGTCAAAGTCTTTGTTCATAAGCCTCGGAAAACGCCTGATACCTACAAATTTCTTGCGAACGTGAGCTGGGAACAAGGGTCGGAAGACTACACTTTCGGATTCCAAGATCCGGCTGGTGCCATCAAACATCATCCGATTTGGGATGGACTATACCCTCTTCTTGAGTTGACCAACATAGGCGGACCAGTCTTTGGTAAATTCTCTGGTTTGGTTGAGTTTTCTTTCGATTTTGCGGTTTCAGATAGGGTTGCCGCGTATTTTGAAGCAATAGGACCGCAACTCGGTTTTGATATCAGAGTAACAACCGAAAGAACCGAATTGAACTTCGACACCTCACTGGGTGGCAACATAGTTACGATGGGAGGAGGCAAAGACAGCCGTTTGATGCTCGGAACTTTGAGAGAGCTTGGGCTTTCGCCAAAAATCGTTAGCGCAAATTCATCGAGGCTGATTGAGGGCCTGCAGAATGTCCGGTCGATCGAGACGATTGGTAAACGCCTCACGTCGAGAATGCTGCCCGCCATGATGGAATTACCAAACAATATCTATCATGGAAGTGGGTTGGGAGAGGCGCATCTAAACCGCCCCTTGCACCGATATTCTTCGTACGGGTCACCCTTCGCTCTCAAACGCCTCAACGCTTTGCTCAAGTCCTTGGGTACTTCGACGGAGCTTCACGCACCTCAATCCGTACTCCCGTATAACATTACTCAGCGGATCCTGTCTGAGCGATATCCCGATCTATACCGGGGTCAATACAGTACAGAAAAGGATGCTCCCAAGGAAAAGAACCTGCACATCTCGCTGATCAAAGCGATTCATGGAATTGATTACACTGATCATTGCTCTACAGAATTGTTCAAGTCGCTCGTAAGGCGGTTTGTGAGAGCAAATCGAAAAAACGAAGAGCGACAGTTTGGCTTTCGAAATAATAGGGAAGTCATTGTACGCGAAATGAGACATTGCATTTTCCTACTGTCGCAGCGAGGTCATTTGCCGAAGCAAAGGCTCTATATACCGCAGCATTGGTACGAACCATGGGCGGACAAGGTCCATACATATGTAAATCCTCAGCTTAATTCGAAGTTTTTGGATATCTACCTGGAGTACGGGCAGGAATTTGACAGAATGAATGATGCATACCAGCTTCCAGCATCTCTTGCTGCACTATTGGCTTTAGAGGAAACGGGTTCGAAACGGTTGGAACCAGAAGTGGATTAAATGGTGAGCCGCGGGTTCGGCTCTATGAATATCAAGATGATCTACATGACTATTTCTGAGGGAAGTGGTGCCCAGGAGAGGACCTATGTGCAATTATAATTTTAATGATATCAACAAGGTAAATAGGTGTAAATCGAATGTGTGGACCTGATTGTGGACTCACGCTTTAAGACGCGACGGAGCATCCCTGAGCCTCCTTCAACAAGCAAAAAGTCGCCCAAAATGTTGATTTTTGATGTGAACTCTTGATGCCAGTGTGAAAAACTACACGCGTCTACCACACACATCAGCCACATCTAAAAGCTACCAGCAAGAATTTCAGTCTGTTTACGAGTCTTTCGGTTCCACTACGCTCTTCTTCTCGATGAAATTCGTGGGCCACAAGAACGCATTGAAAAGGTGTCGTGAGTGTCACCTCGGCCTTTGTACAGCTTTGCGGCGCGATTTCTGGGAGGAGAATTACCGAAAGGGCGTATTTTGTTGAAAAACTCACGCTTGATCGATGGGCATCCTGCTGATTCAATTCCGACATTGGGCGGGAGGAATGGCGATGATGGGACCGAGGCAGGAAGCGCAGCCGGCGTTGTTCTACGAGTTCTCGCTGGAAGATCACGTCCCGCAAGATCACCTGCTTCGGTCCATCGACCGCTTCGTCGACCTGAGCAGTATCCGTGCCCATCTTGCAGAGTTCTACAGTCACACGGGCCGCCCCTCGGTCGATCCCGAGTTGCTGATCCGGATGCTGCTGGTCGGCTATTGCTTCGGCATCCGGTCGGAGCGGCGGCTGTGCGAAGAGGTGCATTTGAACCTGGCATATCGCTGGTTTTGCCGCCTCGACCTCGCCGACCGAGTTCCCGATCACTCGACATTTTCCAAGAATAGACACGGGCGGTTCCGGGACAGCGAGTTGCTGCGCCATCTGTTCGAGGTGACGGTCGCACGGTGCATCGCTGAGGGCCTGGTCAGCGGGCAGCGCATGGCGGTCGACGCAAGTCTGATCGAAGCGGATGCCAACAAGCAGAACTCGACGCCGAAAGAGGATTGGGACGCCGGGCAGATCGACCCTGCCGACGCGCCCCGGGCCGTCCGTGAGTATCTGGAGACCCTGGACGAAGTCGCCTTTGGCGCGGCCAGCGAGGTGCAGCCCAAGTTTACCTCGCATTCCGACCCGGCCAGCCAGTGGACGGCGGCCCGTAAAGGTCCGGCTTTCTTCAGCTATTCCGACAATTACCTGATCGATACGGACCATGGCGTGATTGTGGACGTGGAGGCCACGAGGTCGATCCGTCAGGCCGAGGTCGGATCGACGAAGACCATGCTTGAGCGGGTGAAGGCCAAGTTCGACTTGCACCCAGAGCGCCTGATCGCGGACACGGCCTATGGCACCGCGCCGATGTTAGGATGGCTGGTTGACCGCAAAATTGCCCCGCACATCCCTGTCTTCGACAAGTCGGGGCGCAGCGACGGGACCTGGACCCGGGCCGACTTTGAGTGGGATGCCGAGAACAATCAATACATCTGCCCGGAAGGCCACGAACTGAAGCAATTCCGCCGGAACTACTCCGATCCGAACCGCGGGCCGACCGGCAAGGGCGTCGCCAAATACCGGTGCCTGAAGCACACCTGCCAGGCCTGCCCCTCGAAGTCGCGTTGCTGTCCCAACATGGACTTCCGGTCGATCACCCGCGAGGAACATGAAGACGCCCGCCAGGTTGCCCGCGACATTGCGAAAACCGAGCAATACGTGATCTCGATGAAGCTGAGGAAGAAGGTCGAAATGCTATTCGCCCACCTCAAGCGCATCCTCGGCCTGAACAGGCTCCGATTACGTGGTCCATGCGGGGCAAAGGACGAATTCCTCCTCGCCGCCACCGCCCAAAACCTCAGGAAACTGGCCAAGATATTTCCTGCACCGCAGCAAGTGCGGACAGCCTGACAGGTAAGGCGCTTGCGCCGCTTTCGGATGCCAGAATTCTGCGCTCGCGAACGGGTGTTTTTCCACAGAATGGGCCGAAAACGGTCTTTAGCTGCGCGTGCGAAAAGCTTATGTTGACGGTCCTGGGAGCGGACATTTGTCTCTTTCCCCGTCCGCACCTTGCCACGGTGGAAAATTCTTCGAGCCAAGATGCAGGTCATAGTTACGATGCCGTTGAATGCCTAACTTTGCGAGTTAAAGGGATATCAATATCGAACAGTTTCTCACTTGGTTGCAGGAAACCTTCAACAATCGTGAAATTGCCGCTGGCCTGTGGATCATCCTTGGCATCCTGTTTTGTCTATCCAGGGCAGACCTCCGAAGCAGTCTTTGGAGCGTTGCAAAGACACTGATCGCTCCAAAGCTCTTACTATTCTTCGGCATAGTAGCCCTAAACGTGACAGTTCTGTGCTGGCTAATGGCAGAGTTAGGATTTTGGTCGAAGTCCCAGCTTCCACCTACAGTTTTGTGGTTCGTGATGGGGGGATGTGTCTTTGCTGGACGAGCACTGCAATCGAAGGAAGATGATCAGTATTTCCGCAACCTGTTTCGCGGCAGCTTAAAACTCGGCGGCATCTTTGAGTTCATCGTGGTTGCCTACAGTTTCAGCCTCGTAACCGAGTTGGTCTTGGTCCCTATCCTCTTCTCCTTGGCGGTCACGCTGGCCTTTGCAGCAACAAAACCAGAGTATGCGAAGGCAAAGGTCCTGCTGGAATTAATCCTTGCAACATTTGCAACCGTTTTGGTCTGGAACTCCGTGTCGTCGATTTGGTCACAGCCAGACCAGTTCTTAACAACAGATACGGGGCGCAACTTTGTCCTGCCGATCCTAATGACCGTCGGAAGCATCCCAGTTTTCTACCTACTGTTTTGCTGCTCGCACGTCGAACAAGCCCGTATTCAGATTGATCAAAAGGCCTTTCAGTCTGACGAACTGAAAAAATATGCTCGTAAACGCTTCTTTCTGATCTTCCCGTTGCGGCCCTGGCTTCTACGGCGGGCAACACGCCAATTCCACACGCTCCCTGCAAAAACCAATGCAGATGTGGACCAGATCATCACCGACATACTCAACTACGAAAGAGACGAAGAAGCTCCACCAAACGTGGACCCGACGAAGGGCTGGAGCCCTTTTGAAGCCAGAGAGTTCCTTAGAGAGAAGGGATTGAGGACAAACGACTACCACAAGGGCTACGATGAATACTGGGCCAGTTCAGAATATGTCGACCTTGATAGCCATGTCCTTCCGAGCAAAGCTGCCTTCTACATCGAAGGACAAGAGGGCGTCGTTACTACGCTCAAACTGACTGGAAAATTCATGGATGACTTCGACAGCGGCGAAGCAGTCCAGAAGTTCAGAGTCATTGGTGCATTGCTTTGCGAAAAAGCTGTCGAGAATTTAGATATCGCAATTGATTCACTCATTCCAAGCTCCGAAGTCTTTGAAAATGAAATGATCATTGATGGCACGACGATAAGGGCTTGGGGTGAACGATATCCAAGCAACAGGGGCTTTGAAGCGTTTCTGACTTTGTCACGATGAGCACAAACAAGCGCATGGACTTCGTTTTTCTGCAAATGGTCCTTCCTTGGGGCAAACCTACACGAGGTAGTTGATGGGTAATTTTGACGACATTCCAATCACCAGCCCCGACAGTGATCGATTTGGCTTTGATCCGTTCGCCAGTGCCATAAGCGATTGCATTCGTAGTATCGAAAACCCGCTTGGCAGCGTCGCGGCAATCTATGGCCCTTGGGGCTCTGGCAAGAGCAGCGTTATCAATCTGGTCCGGCACCATCTTGCGAAGGACGCACCCGATCTTGATGTGATCAACTTTCCGGCGTGGATGTATCGAACCGAAGACGCCCTGGCTGTAGGGTTCTTCAAGGAACTCTATGCTGGGCTCTCACCCGTCCTGTCGGACCAGACGAAGGCCGCCGGGGCACTGCGCAAGTTGGGGGCCAACCTTGCAGGCGCAAGCAGCTTGGCGGGAATGGCCGTCGGCTTGTTTGCAGGGTCGGTGGGAGAGAAAGCAACGACTGCAACCCTCGACGCCCTCGGTGGTTTCATAGAGCAGGGCGAAGCTGCGGAGGACCTACAGGCAACCCTGGCCGATGCCCTTCGTGAAGCAGGGAAGAAGTTTCTCGTCGTTATTGACGATTTGGATCGCCTTTCACCAGAGGAGGCGCTGGTCATTTTCCGGCTGGTCAAGTCGGTAGGACGGCTTCCAAACGTTATGTACCTCTTGGCCTACGACCGCGAGGCCACCGAGCAGGCCGTTGCACGTCGGTTTCCATCCGAAGGTGCGCATTATCTTGAGAAGATTATCCAAGCGGGGTTCGAGCTTCCTCAACCCGATCAATCACATCTGAACGTCATGATGGGTGAGGTGCTGAATGGGTTGGCCGCTGATCTGCCTGAAATTGACCCAGTCGAGTTTGGCAACTTGTTCCATTCCATCGTGGCGCCAGAATTGAAGACGCCACGGGATGTATTTCGGTTGGCCAATACGATTTCGATCACGATCACCCCGATCAAATCGGATGTCTTTTTTCCAGATTTTGTGAGTCTTGAAACTCTGCGAGTCTTCCGTCCAGCGGTCTATAGGGCCATACGACAGAACAAATCAGCCATCCTTAACGCTGGTCAGAACGATAGGTATGATCAGCGTGAGACCCGTTCTGCACAATACACATCGATGCTTCTTCGCAGTGAGTCTGAGGAGGATCATGAGCATCTTCGGGATGCACTCATGAGACTGTTCCCTCAGTTGCAGAACGTCTTCGCGAACATGTCGTATTCCGGCACCAGAGAATGGGCTCGTCAAAGGCGAGTTTGTTCTGCCGAGCACTTTGACACCTACTTCCGATTTTCTGTCTCCCCCAAGACGATTCCAAAGGCAGAACTCGACTACCTCATCGACGACACTCGAACAGTCAAAGAGATTCAAGATCGTGTTCGGGAGGCAGTTTCGATCACTCAAGCTGAAGGGCGGACCAAAGCCTCCTATATCCTTGATGAGTTAACCGCCCATGGACTCAATATCTCCCTTGATCAGGGGGAGAAGCTGTTGTCGGCATTGTTTGGTATGGCCGACGAATTATTCTTGGAACAAGATGAGGGGCGCGGTTTCGCATCATTCGGCAACAACAGGCTTAGGTTGCATTGGCTGCTCCGATCAATCCTTTTGGACCGGACAACTCTCCATGAAAGAACGGAGATACTTACCAGATCAATTGAGGGCGCGACCCTGCAATGGCACCTCGATATCAGCAATGACGCTTGGCAAGACTACCATCCAAGCAATCCCGACAGCGAACCTTCTTCGGAAGCTGAAACACTAACGACCCATGTGGCGGCTGAGCGGCTGCAAGCACGATCACTGGAACTGCTTCGTGCCGCCGCAGCGAGTGACACCATCCTCTCTGCCAAAACCCCTGCCCGCCTTCTCTATGATTGGGACAGATTGCAGCCTGATGGGGCAGTTGAGGTCATGAACTACATAACTCGTGCTTTAGGGGACGACACGAAGCTCTGCCAACTCGCTTCAGCTTTCCTGGGGAAATCATACAGTCATGGCATGGGAGGTTTCGGTGGCGCACCAGGCGATCTCGTGCAACGGGAAAACGACCGCGCACAAGTCGATGGAATTGACCGACTGCTTGATGTGGACGAGTTCAGACGGCGGTTGAATGAGGCCCTTGGAAGCGATGGCCTCGACGAGCAGCAAAAGTCTACCATCAGCCGGTTTCTGGTTGCATGGGAACGACGCGACGCCGGTGAAGATTGACGATACCGAATGGCAGCAATGCGAATTGCTGTCGCAGCATTCAAAAACTGTATTCACTGTATTCAAAGTCGGCTTCGGGCCGATTGCCGAACCAGACTTTCTGGCCGCCGAAGTTGACGGCCAAACGACAAGAACAGCAAAGCTTAACAACAATTTGCAAGCACCCGATAGACAGACCTTTCGGACAATCCAAGCTGCTTTGCGATCTCACGTTTGCTGGCACCTTGAGCCAGCAGTTCCTGCATCTCCGAGGCCTTCTGACGGGCCTTCGGAGTTCTGCCCTTGTACTTGCCCAGCGCCTTCGCCTTGGCAATGCCTTCACGCTGACGCTCCAGCATCATCTCTCGTTCGAACTGAGCCACTGAGCCCAGGACATTGAGCATAAGTTTCCCCGTGGCATTTGAAGTGTCGAGCCCAAGGTCCAAAATGCGAAGCCCAGCGCCATTACCTTCGAGCTCGTCAACGATCTCTCCGAGGTGCCTTACGGACCTAGCCAAACGGTCCAGCTTTGTGACCGCAAGGGTATCTCCTTCCCGACAGAAGCTCACAGCGCCCCTGAGAGCCTCTCTGGCGCCAACAGAGCTCGTTTGCTCCCCCCAACCTTTCACAGCCAAGGGCCCTCAAGGACTCATTTTGAGCCTCTATGCTGGCCTTCTGTTCCAGGGTTGATGTACGTGCGTATCCGATGAGCATCTGATTGCCCTCCTTGTCTGCCATTGATGTCTATGAAGTTGCGACAGTGTGTCTGCCAAAAGCCGAAACCGACTTCACTGACAGGCAATCGCGCCACGGTCTGGGGCTGACACTAGGGCAAGGTCTATTGGCAGGGCCTTTGCGCGCTGGGCTGGTAACGAGCCAATAGCTTTTGACCAGCTGGAGAAGGGGTGGGGGGTCTAAGAAACCGACTTCAAAAAACGGGGGTTATTGTTGATTGTTATTGTTGGGCATCCTATTACTACGAGCCCAAGGGCGAGACCGAACAGAACCTCGGCCTGATGCGGCGGATCGACGAGCGTCCTGCGGACCTAGAGACGCCGTTCTTCGGCGTTCGACAGATGACCTGGCACCTGCGCAACGACGGGCATCTCGTAAACGAGAAGCGGATACGCCGGCTGATGCGCCTGATGGGGCTCATGCCGATTTACCAAAAGCCCAACACAAGCAGGCCGACGAAGGGGCACAAGACCTATCCCTACCTGCTGAGAGGTCTGCGTGTGGAACGCCCGAACCAGGTCTGGTGCTCGGATATCACCTATCTGCCCATGCGGCGTGGGTTCCTCTACCTCGTGGCGATCATGGACTGGCATACCCGCAAAGTTCTGTCCTGGCGGATCTCGAACACGCTGGAGGCCGACTTCTGCGTCGAAGCGCTGACCGAGGCCATCCACAAGTTCGGCCCACCTGAGATCATGAATACGGACCAGGGATCCCAGTTCACGTCCTTCGCCTGGACGGACCGGCTCCGCCGATCGGGCGTGCGGATCTCCCCCTCTCATGCATGTAAACATGCACTGCCGGGGCAGTGGATGGATGGGAAAGGCCGGTTCCTCGACAACATCTTCATCGAAAGGTTGTGGCGCACCCTGAAATACGAGTGTGTCTACTTGCATGCTTGGGAGACAGGATCGGAGACGAAGGAGGCGATCCAGAAATGGATGACCTTCTACAACCACCAGCGCCCTCACTCAGCCCTCGGCGGCAAGCCACCGGCGCTGGTCTATTGGCAAAGAAATGGTATCAACCAACCCGATCAGCAGGTGCAACGAGTAGCTTAAATTACGCCAGATCCTGTCCAACGATCAGGGAGTAGCTCAGGTCTCCAGCCACGGCATCGAGTTGATTGACTTGGTCTTGTGTCAGGAGATACATTGAATTACCTTCTCTGTTAATTTCTGGTCACGTCGAAGCGACATGTTCGGCAGATTAATCCTATCGTTAATTCTAGTGTCGGTTGTTTGTCTAGTGCAAACTGACCGACCTCTTCATGCTGATGAAAGTCGCCTTGGTCTTATCCCCATGAATTCGCGAGTATTCGATGAGGGGGTTGATCCGGTCTCACTACGTCGCGATCCTGATTTTATTCCTCTTAACCGAATACCTTGGCTTGGAGAGTACCTGAAAGACGACCCTCTCTTGAAGAATTTAGTTATTCAGATCAAAGTTCTAAACGACCCAGCAGATCACCTGTGGAGATTTCCTGGGCCTGGTTAAATTTTCGATTATGAGGTTTCCTTGCCAGATGCCTTGACCCTGGAAGGCTACTCGGTGAAGTCGGCATCGCTTCACGCTATGAATCATCTACTCTTTATACCGAAGAATGATAGCCAATCATTCTCTGTAAGTTGTCGCTTAGATAGGACAATTCCGTCAGAGTTTACCTTTTGCAGCGTTGCAGCCGCATATCCGCTCGATCCTCAGATTTTTCTCAACATACGTATCTACGACCCACAAGAATTTGAAGAGCTTCCAACGCAAATCGCTGAAATAGTAACAAGAGTTAGGAAAGTTTCTTATTGCTTGGATGTTACAGAGGCCGTTCAGCGAGATGCAGGTGCAGCGAGCAATTTAGAATTGATAACTGACTGCAAGTCGGAATTCGTGTCATAACCATTTTTTCGTAATAACTTTTTCAAGCCAGCGACGATGGCAAAGAGCGTGGCCACAAGATATTGTGTAGTTCGCACTCGACCGATATCAGTCAGTTCTGGCCTTCCCTAACGGTGCTTGCGTCTAAAGAAGGTTGGCCGGGACAGAACCCCCAGGCAAACCCATATGACCCTGGCAAGTTTTTGGCCTCCTCGCGAGAGCGGCCGTTCGCGTTTGTTTGCGTGCAAGGCGGGAAGCTGTCCCTCGCTGCCATACTGTACCTTTCAGCCATTGACCGGCCAAAGCACACCCTGGATGAGCGTCAGATATGCTTTTACGCTGAGCGGAATCCTGGTGGGAATTGCTTTTCAGTTCTTTTGATTAGCGTTCATACAGAAGCGAGTCCGCTCCATTTGAAATGCTGCCGAAGAGCTTCTGTGCTGAGGCTAGATCTTGCATCCCGAACACTAGCTATTCTTACGCCGGAGAGACTTCCATAACTGGTGCTCTCTAAGGAAGGCGATAAAACCACCTCCAACGTCTCTGGGTCGATTGAGATTAACCCTAAGTCAAAGAGAGAATGAATATCAGCTCTGAGAAGAATTCCATTCGGAGGATGGTTAGTCTATTCTCCGAGGTATGGGGTTATGTGTGCTGCCTCCAAGGCCTCGAAAGCGTCACATCCTGTTACAGCGCAGGTATTCGAATAAGCCTCCAACAACTGCCTCCTAAACTTGGTCTGACCTCGTCTCCGGACAACTTCGGCTATAGCTCTTACCCTTTGGTCATCATCTTCCTTGGGGTCGAAGGAAACCTCGTCATTTGGGAGTGTCTCAACTGTTATACGATCCCAAGCAGCGTCTTCGACATCATCCACAGATAGCAGGTCCCCTACCGCCTTAGAGCCTTCTAGGTAGAAGTACCCATTCGACCAACTCCGAACTCTTGCAAGCCCTAAGACTTGTTACTCAACCCCTGGCTTCGGCCTTGTTTGAATTAGGACGGCTATGGGAACGCCATCCTCCATACACTTTACCAAACCACGATTAGTAGCTTCTTTGTCTCTTTGATTGGGGACTGGGTTCTCTTGGAAATAGGGATAAAGCCAACTGCCGTCCGCACGATGGACAACCTCTTTGTTCGCATAAGGACTGTTTAAGGTCTGCCTGACGCTCAAAGCGATGTCGGTGTAAGCTGGCTTATAGATACCCATGGCTTGACTGACCAATCGGGCTCCGTCGTCAGCGTGAGCTTTTAGCTCAGCCCTTGTTACTGAGCTACTCCCTGATCGTTGGACAGGATCTGGCGTAATTTAAGCTACTCGTTGCACCTGCTGATCGGGTTGGTTGATATCATTTCTTTGCCAATAGACCAGCGCCGGTGGCTTGCCGCCGAGGGCTGAGTGAGGGCGCTGGTGGTTGTAGAAGGTCATCCATTTCTGGATCGCCTCCTTCGTCTCCGATCCTGTCTCCCAAGCATGCAAGTAGACACACTCGTATTTCAGGGTGCGCCACAACCTTTCGATGAAGATGTTGTCGAGGAACCGGCCTTTCCCATCCATCCACTGCCCCGGCAGTGCATGTTTACATGCATGAGAGGGGGAGATCCGCACGCCCGATCGGCGGAGCCGGTCCGTCCAGGCGAAGGACGTGAACTGGGATCCCTGGTCCGTATTCATGATCTCAGGTGGGCCGAACTTGTGGATGGCCTCGGTCAGCGCTTCGACGCAGAAGTCGGCCTCCAGCGTGTTCGAGATCCGCCAGGACAGAACTTTGCGGGTATGCCAGTCCATGATCGCCACGAGGTAGAGGAACCCACGCCGCATGGGCAGATAGGTGATATCCGAGCACCAGACCTGGTTCGGGCGTTCCACACGCAGACCTCTCAGCAGGTAGGGATAGGTCTTGTGCCCCTTCGTCGGCCTGCTTGTGTTGGGCTTTTGGTAAATCGGCATGAGCCCCATCAGGCGCATCAGCCGGCGTATCCGCTTCTCGTTTACGAGATGCCCGTCGTTGCGCAGGTGCCAGGTCATCTGTCGAACGCCGAAGAACGGCGTCTCTAGGTCCGCAGGACGCTCGTCGATCCGCCGCATCAGGCCGAGGTTCTGTTCGGTCTCGCCCTTGGGCGTGTAGTAGAAAGACGAGCGCGCGATCGACAGATCCGGGTGGTCCGGCTCGATCATGCCGCGCCTCACTTCCCGCCCCAGGGCTTCAGCTTTCGTTCCAAAAAAGAGTTGGCCACCGCCAGCTCCCCGATCTTGGCGTGGAGCTCCTTCACCTGCTCCTCGTCAATCTCGGGCTTCTTACGGCCCCCGCACTCGAACACGCCGGACGCGCCTTCGAGCAGGGCGTTGGTCGGGAAAACGATTCACTGGATCGTTTTCTGATCCTTCCAACTCCATTGATGGATCATCGTCGGATGCACTCCGAACCGGCTCGCCAGCTCAGCGGCGTTGTTCGGGCTTACGCCGCGCCACTGGCGCGACGGTCCCTCCAACCCTCGCCTTTCAGGGCTTCCAGCGCGACCTTGGCCTTGAACGCGGGCGCGTGCTGCTTCCGTTTCGACATCTCTGATCTCCTTCTCGTCGAAGATCAGCAGACTGCAAATCGTAGCTTATGTCAGTGTCCGAAATTCGGGGGGTAGCTCAGTCCTTTCGTCTTCGTTCTGGCCGCGCGAATATGGTTCGGCTCCCAATTCGGCAAATTGAGCTTCTATGTTGTCCTTGATCGTTGCCAATTCACCGGCATCTGAAGAGCTATGTGCAGACCTTAGAAGCTGTTCAACGTGCTCGTGAACGGCAGGGTAGTTCCGCATCGCCTCAAGCTCGCTTTTGCCAAGGACTTTAACGATCTCTCGTTTTCCCTGAACTGGCTGAAGAGCTTTGGGGACTCTGCGGCGATACTTCCGAGTGCCGTTTCTGTCAGTGCGAATATGTTTGGACACGAAGCTTCTAGTCATTGGCAATGTGGACCTGATTATGGACCTCACAAGGCCGCCGATCCGAAAAAGCCTATCACTATCAGTGACTTAGTTGGGATGGATTGGTGCCCAGGAGAGGACTCGAACCTCCACACCGTTGCCAGTACTAGCACCTGAAGCTAGCGCGTCTACCATTCCGCCACCTGGGCAGGTCACGTGAGGGCTGCATTTAGAGGGGGAGCGACGGAGTGTCAATTACATTCTGTCGCGAATTTTGACTTTGATCGTTTCAACCGCTGCTGGCAGGTGATTGGCCTTGTTTGCGTTGGGGTGGGCCGTTAAACCGACAGTGTGAATTCCATCGCGCGAGGAGCTTTATCATGTCCAGGCTGGTAACGATCTACGGCGGTTCCGGCTTTGTCGGGCGCTATATCGCACGCCGTATGGCCAAGGCTGGTTGGCGTGTCCGCGTTGCGGTGCGTAACCCGAACGAGGCGATTTTCGTGCGCCCCTATGGCGTTGTCGGCCAGGTAGAGCCGATCCTGTGCAACATTCGCAACGACGAATCCGTGCGCACCGCGATGCAGGGGGCGGACGCCGTCGTGAACTGCGTGGGCATCCTGGTCGAACAGGGCCGCAACCGTTTCGACGCGGTGCAGGCCGAGGGTGCAGCCCGGGTCGCCCGGCTCGCGGCCGAAGAAGGCGTGGCGCGGATGGTGCAGATTTCCGCCATCGGGGCGGATATCGATTCCGACAGCGATTATGCCGCCAGCAAGGGCGAGGGCGAGGTCGCGGTTCAGAAATACATGCCGGACGCCGTGATCCTGCGCCCTTCGATTATCTTCGGACCCGAGGACGACTTCTTTAACCGGTTCGCCGGCATGGCGCGGAACAGCCCGGTTCTGCCTGTCGTGGGCCAGAACACCCGGTTCCAGCCGGTCTATGTGGACGATGTGGCGCAGGCCGCGGTTGCGGCCGTCCTGGGCAAGGCCGAAGGCGGTATTTATGAATTGGGCGGGCCCGAGGTTGACACCTTTCGTGGCCTGATGGGCCGAATGCTGGATGTGATCCACCGGCGCCGTCTGATCATGAACATGCCCACCTGGATCGCGCGGATCATGGCCTGGGGCTTTGACACGCTGCAGTCCGTCACCTTCGGGCTCTTCGTCAACCGCATGCTGACCCGCGATCAGGTGACGAACCTGGGCACTGACAATGTTGTGTCAGCAGGAAGCAAGACATTTGACGACCTGGGGATCAAACCTGTGTCCATGGCATCGGTGCTGCCCGACTATCTGTGGCGGTTCCGGCCTTCCGGCCAGTACGACGCGATCAAGGAATCCGCCCGCAACCTGCGTAACAGCTGATGGATACCACCATCGTCGCGGGTATTCTGGGCCTGTTGGAGGGGCTGACAGAGTTCATACCTGTTTCCTCGACGGGCCATCTGCTGTTGGCGGGGCATTTCCTGGGTTTTGAAAGCGCCGGAAAAACCTTTGAGGTGGTCATCCAGCTTGGCGCCGTGTTTGCCATTCTGTCCTTATATGCCGCGCGACTTTATGCTGTCTTCGCCGCCGCTCCGCATGATCCGGCGGCACGGCGGTTTATCCTGTCGGTTCTGGTGGCGTTCCTGCCCGCGGTCGTGATCGGCGTGATCGCCCATGACTTCATCAAGACCGTTCTGTTCGAAACACCGATGCTGATTGCCGTCATGCTGGTGGTCGGGGGCATTGTCCTGCTGTTTGTCGACCGGATCGCGCCAACCCCGCGGCACGAGGATGCAATGGCGTTTCCTTTATCCATGTCGCTGAAGATCGGTTTCATCCAGTGCCTCGCCATGATCCCCGGCACGTCACGCTCCGGCGCGACCATTGTGGGGGCGCTGATGCTGGGCGCCAGCAAGCGTGCTGCGGCGGAGTTCTCGTTCTTTCTGTCCATGCCGACTATGGCGGGGGCGTTTGCCTACGATCTGTTCAAGAATCGCGATGTTCTGGATGCCTCGGCCCTGGGCGAGATCGCTGTCGGTTTTGTGACGGCATTTATTGCGGCTGTCTTGGTTGTGCGCTGGTTGCTGGATTACGTCAGTCAGCATGGCTATGCGCTGTTCGGCTGGTGGCGAATCGTTGTCGGGTTGGTCGCAATCATCGCGTTATCGGCGGGCTACTGACAATAAGGTCCGGTTCGGACCTAATTCCCTGAAAGTCGCGCAGATACCCCGTTATCCGGGTGAATAATATGCGCATATAGGTCAGCACTGCTGCCTTTATTTCCGTTTCGACCTGATGTAGATGGGTGCCTGATTGTAATTCTGGAAAGGCATGATCATGGCAGAGCAGCCGATGCTGAAATTCGTGAACATCGAACGGGACATGCCCGAAAAGCGTCCGCCGGATCTGCGCCGTTCGGATTTTCATGAAATTTACGCGGAATATGCCGATGCCAAGGCCAAGGAACAATCTAGCCGGTGCAGCCAGTGTGGCGTGCCCTATTGCCAGTCACATTGCCCGCTGCACAACAACATCCCCGACTGGCTGCGCCTGACTGCGGAGGGCCGTTTGCAGGAAGCCTATGATGTCAGTCAGGCGACCAACACCTTTCCGGAAATCTGCGGCCGTATCTGCCCGCAGGACCGCCTGTGCGAAGGCAACTGCGTCATCGAACAGTCGGGCCACGGCACCGTCACCATCGGCGCGGTTGAGAAATACATCACCGATACCGCAT
Organism: Sulfitobacter sp. THAF37; assembly: GCF_009363555.1. Lineage (NCBI taxonomy): Bacteria > Pseudomonadati > Pseudomonadota > Alphaproteobacteria > Rhodobacterales > Roseobacteraceae > Sulfitobacter > Sulfitobacter sp. THAF37. The sequence continues at coordinate 892,148 of NZ_CP045372.1, read as the reverse complement.
GGGAAAAAGGCTGGGTGCAGCCGATCAACCCTTCGGCGGAGCGCGAGGAAAGCGTCGGTATCATCGGTGCGGGGCCCGGCGGGCTGGCGGCGGCGGATGTGTTGCGGCGCGCCGGAGTGCAGGTCACGATCTATGACCGGTACGACCGCGCGGGCGGTTTGCTGACTTATGGTATTCCGGGCTTCAAGCTGGAAAAAGAGGTGGTGATGCGCCGCAACGACCAGCTGGCGCAGGGTGGCGTGACCTTTGAGCTGAACTGCGACGTGGGCGTCGACATCTCATTCGCCGATATCCGCGCAAAGCATGATGCGGTGATCATCGCCACCGGCGTCTACAAAACGCGCGAGATTCAGGCCCCCGGCGTGGGTGTGCCGGGGCTGGAACGTGCGATCGACTTTCTGACAGCCAGCAACCGCAAGAGCTTTGGCGACACGGTCGAAGAATTCGATAGCGGGCGGCTTAATGCCAACGGCAAGCGGGTTGTGGTGATCGGGGGCGGTGATACGGCCATGGACTGTGTGCGCACGTCGATCCGGCAGGGTGCGACATCGGTCAAATGTCTTTACCGCAGGGACCGCGCCAACATGCCGGGCAGCCAGCGCGAGGTCGCCAACGCCGAGGAGGAAGGCGTCGTTTTCGAATGGCTCTCAGCGCCCAAGGGTTTTGTCGGCGATCCGGTGACAGGTGTGATGGTTCAGAAGATGCGCCTGGGTCAGCCCGACGCGACGGGCCGCCAGGCGCCTGAGTTGATCGAAGGGTCCGATTACGTCGAAGAGGCGGACCTTGTGATCATGGCGCTGGGGTTCGAGCCGGAGGATCTGCCGACTCTCTGGGGTGAAACCGAATTGCCGGTGAACCGCTGGGGAACGATCAAGGCCGACTACATTTCAGGCCAGACTGCACTGGATGGCGTTTACGCGGTGGGTGACATCGTGCGCGGTGCCAGCCTGGTGGTCTGGGCGATCAAGGACGGTCGCGATTGTGCCGAGGCGATCCTGCGACGGCTGGATGCCGACACCAACGCCATCGCCGCAGAATAATCAGGCGGATGGGCCGACTGCTTTTCGCGCGTCCAGAATGACACGAACACATGCTGGGTCAGACCTGACTTGGAAATGGGGAGACGGAAAATGCCAACAGCCGAGGCAATCGGTAAGTGCCTGTGTGGGGCTGTGCGGATCACCGTGACCGACCCGGTCGGCTGGGTTGGTGTTTGCCATTGCGCCATGTGCCGTCGTTGGAGCGGATCGGTCTTTGCCTGTTTCCCCGCCGCACCCGAAACAGTCGCGATAAGTGGTCCGGTCAAGATCCATGCATCGTCCAGTCTGGCGGAACGTGCTTTCTGCGGCGACTGCGGGTCGCATCTTTGGATGCGCGACAGAGATGATACTGCCGATTTCGACCTGATGCCGGGCCTCTTCGACGCGACGAAAGACTGGCCGCTGCGCAGTGAAATCTACTGCGACGAGGCACCGGTAGCCTTTGCGCTTGCCGGCGACCATCCCAAGGCCACGGCGGACCAGTATCGCAAGAAGTATCCCCGCGCGCAGGAGGTAATCGACGATGTCTGAGATTAGCGGCCAATGCCTTTGCGGTGCCGTCCGTGTCACGGCGCAGACGGACAACCCGATTCTGAGGGCCTGTCATTGCGAGATGTGCCGCAGGCACACCTCCGGCGCGTTCTTTTCAATCGAAACGGTACCGGGCAGCGTCATTGTGACCGGCGACGCGATGACGTACCGGTCTTCCGAATGGGCGCAGCGCGGGTTTTGCGGCACATGCGGTTCGACCCTGTGGTACGAGACCATCCATGACGGCCGCCGCAACCTGGCAGCCGGACTGTTTGAAGACGGCGGGGGCGCGCCGCTCAAGATGGAGTTTTTTGCCGATAAGTGTCCGCAGGGCTACCGGCTGGCAGGGGATCACAGGCGCCTGACCACCGATGAAACCATCGCGATGTTTGCCGGGGGTGCGGAATGATGCGCGCCGTCGTGCTTGCCCTGACCGTCGGTCCCGCCGCGGCGGGGACCTTTACCCCGCCGCAGGGCTGTACCGCCTTTCTGACCGTTCAGAACCGAAGCTGCATCGTAGAGCATCTGTGGACCTGCGCCGCCGACGCGCCGGGTCTGCAATGGCGCGGCGAGATCGACAGGCGCGGGCTGGTCTACGTCGGGCAGATCGACGCGGAGGCGCAGTGGATTCAATCGTATTTCCTGATCAGCGGGGAGCGTGAGGCGCTGATCACGCCAGCCGCGGACCCGGCCAGCTTCAGCACATTGTTGCAATCCGGGCTCGATACCTATGACTTCAGCCTCGATACGGCTGACGGCCCGCACCGCGTGGTCGGCTTTGACCGCATCGCGGAACGGGACGTGACGATTGACGGCGAGCGGTTGCTTCGCACGGAATACTCCATTCGCAAGACGCGGGCCGATGGCACGATGATCTACGAGGCCGAGGGATCGGAGTACGTGTCGGAAACCCATGGCCGGTTCTTTTCGGGCACCGGGGACGTGACCCGCCCTGACGAAACCTTTTCCTACGACAGCAGACCTGTCGATTTCATCTATCCCGGCCAGAGCGGTTTTCTGTCCGACACCCCCCTTTACGGCTGTGACGCGCTGGCGGCCAGCTACGTGACCGAATGAAAGGATCCGTTACAATGATCTATGACGAAAAATGGGCCGAGGACATGGCCGCAAAGCGGGCTTACCTGGCCGAGAATGGCCTTTACGATGAATCCGAGGAACACTCCTCCTGCGGGGTCGGCCTGGTGGTCAATATCGACGGGTCCAAGTCGCGTGAGGTTGTCGAAAACGGGATCAAGGCGCTCAAGGCGATCTGGCACCGCGGGGCTGTCGACGCGGACGGGATGACAGGGGACGGCGCGGGCATACACGTGCAGATCCCGGTGCCCTTTTTCTATGATCAGGTGCAGCGCACCGGTCACACCCCGCGCGAGGACGAACTGATCGCGGTGGGCCAGGTGTTCCTTCCGCGCACCAACTTCGGTGCGCAGGAGACATGCCGTACCATCGTTGAAGCCGAAGTGCTGCGCATGGGCCACTACATCTACGGCTGGCGGCACGTGCCGGTCGACATCTCGGTTCTGGGCGAAAAGGCGAACGCGACCCGCCCCGAGATCGAGCAGATCCTGATTTCCAATGCCAAGGGCGTGGACGAGGAAACCTTCGAGCGCGAACTCTATGTGATCCGTCGCCGGGTGGAAAAGGCCGTGATTGCGGCGCAGGTCCCGAATTTTTACATCGCGTCCATGTCCTGCCGCAGCATCATCTACAAGGGCATGATGCTGGCTGAACAGGTGGCGGAATTCTATCCCGACCTAAAAGACGAACGCTTTATTTCCGCCTTTGCGATCTACCACCAGCGTTACTCGACCAACACCTTCCCGCAGTGGTGGCTGGCGCAACCCTTCCGGATGCTCGCCCACAACGGCGAGATCAACACGCTGAAGGGGAACCTGAACTGGATGAAAAGCCACGAGATCCGGATGGCCTCGGCCGCTTTCGGCGAGATGGCAGACGATATCAAGCCGATCGTCGCCGCGGGGTCGAGCGACAGCGCGGCTCTGGATTCGGTTTTCGAGGCACTGGTGCGGGCAGGCCGTTCCGCACCTATGGCCAAGACGATGCTGGTGCCGGAAAGCTGGTCCAAGCAGGCGGTTGAACTGCCGCAGGCCTGGCGCGACATGTATTCCTACTGCAACTCCGTCATGGAACCCTGGGACGGTCCCGCCGCCCTGGCGATGACTGACGGGCGCTGGGTCTGCGCCGGGTTGGACCGGAACGGCCTGCGCCCGATGCGCTACGTGGTCACCGGGGACGGAATGCTGATCGCCGGTTCCGAGGCGGGGATGGTTCCGCTTGATGAATCCAATGTGGTCCGAAAAGGCGCGCTGGGGCCGGGCCAGCTGATCTCGGTCGATATGAAGAAGGGCAAGCTTTATGGCGATGCCCAGATCAAGGATAAAATGGCGGGTGCGCTGCCCTTCGGTGATTGGGTCGGCAAGATCGTGGAGCTGGACGAGCCGCTGGCGAAGGTCACTGAAAAACCTGTGTTCTCAGGCAACGAACTGCGTCGCCGCCAGGTCGCGGCAGGCTATTCGATCGAGGACCTTGAACAGATCCTGGCTCCGATGGCCGAAGACGGGAAGGAGGCGCTGGCGTCGATGGGTGACGATACGCCCTCTGCCGTGCTGTCGAACCAGTACCGCCCGCTGAGCCATTTCTTCCGCCAGAACTTCAGCCAGGTCACCAACCCGCCCATCGACTCCTTGCGCGAGTTCCGGGTGATGAGCCTCAAGACGCGGTTTGGAAACCTCAAGAACGTTCTGGATGAAGACAGCAGCCAGACTGAAATTCTGGTGCTCGACAGCCCCTTTGTCGGCAACGCCCAGTTCGACGCGTTGTTCAGCCACTTCAACGCGGATGTGGTCACGATCGACTGCTCTTTCGCTCCGGGCGAGGGCGCGCTGAGCGCGGGCCTCAAGCGCATCCGTGCCGAGGCGGAAGACGCCGTGCGCTCCGGCGCGGGGCACCTGGTGCTGTCCGACCATCTGAGCGGCAAGGACAAGGTGGCGATGCCGATGATCCTGGCGACTTCGGCGGTGCACAGCCATCTCACCCGCAATGGACTCAGGACCTTCACCTCTCTCAATGTGCGGTCGGCGGAATGTGTTGACCCGCATTACTTCGCCGTGCTGATCGGCTGTGGCGCGACCGTGGTGAACGCCTACCTGGCGGAGGATTCCATCGCGGACCGGATCGACCGCGGGCTGCTGGATGTGTCGCTGACCACCGCGATCTCGCGCTACCGGACGGCGATTGACCAGGGTTTGCTCAAGATCATGGCAAAGATGGGCATCAGCGTGGTGTCTTCCTACCGTGGCGGCCTGAACTTCGAGGCGGTGGGCCTGTCCCGCGCCATGTGCGCGGAATACTTCCCCGGCATGATCAGCCGCATCAGCGGTATCGGCGTCACCGGCATCCAGCGCAAGGCCGAAGAGGTCCACGCCAAAGGCTGGCAGGGCGACGGCACCGTTCTGCCCATCGGCGGCTTCTACAAGGCGCGTAAATCGGGCGAGACCCACGCCTGGGAGGCATCGTCGATGCATATGTTGCAGATGGCCTGCAACCGGGCTTCCTATCAGATGTGGCAGCAGTATTCGGCCAAGATGAAATCGAACCCGCCGATCCATCTGCGCGATCTTCTGGACATCAAGCCGATGGGCAACCCCGTGCCGCTGGAAGAGGTGGAGAGCATTACGTCGATCCGCAAGCGGTTCGTGACGCCGGGCATGTCGCTGGGCGCACTGAGCCCCGAGGCGCACAAGACATTGAACGTGGCGATGAACCGCATCGGCGCCAAGTCCGACAGCGGCGAGGGTGGCGAAGACCCGGCGCATTTCGTGCCGGAAGCCAACGGTGACAACCCCTCGGCCAAGATCAAGCAGGTCGCGTCGGGCCGCTTCGGCGTGACGGCGGAATATCTCAACCAGTGCGAAGAGCTTGAGATCAAAGTCGCCCAAGGTGCCAAGCCTGGCGAAGGTGGGCAGCTTCCGGGCATGAAAGTCACAGACCTGATTGCGCGGCTGCGCCATTCGACCAAGGGGGTGACGCTGATTTCTCCGCCGCCGCACCACGACATCTATTCGATCGAGGACCTGGCGCAGCTGATCTACGACCTCAAGCAGATCAACCCGCGCTGCAAGGTGACGGTCAAGCTGGTCGCGTCCTCGGGTGTCGGGACTATTGCCGCCGGTGTGGCCAAGGCCAAGGCCGACATCATCCTGATCTCGGGGCACAATGGCGGCACCGGGGCCAGCCCCGCGACCAGTATCAAATATGCGGGCCTGCCCTGGGAAATGGGCCTGACCGAGGCGCATCAGGTGCTGTCGATGAACAACCTGCGCGACCGTGTGACCTTGCGGACCGACGGCGGGCTGCGCACCGGGCGCGACATCGTCATGGCCGCTATGATGGGGGCCGAGGAATACGGCATCGGGACGGCGGCGTTGATTGCCATGGGCTGCATCATGGTCCGCCAGTGCCAGTCCAACACCTGCCCGGTGGGCGTGTGCACGCAGGACGAGTCGCTGCGTGGCAAGTTTACCGGCAATGCGGACAAGGTGGTGAATCTCATCACCTTCTATGCCCAGGAAGTGCGCGAGATCCTCGCAGGTCTCGGCGCGCGCAGTCTGGACGAGGTGATCGGCCGGGCCGACCTGCTGGCACAGGTCAGCCGCGGATCGGCGCATCTGGACGATCTGGACCTCAACCCTCTGTTGATCGCGGTGGATGGCGCCCAGAACAACGTCTACGACCGCGACAAGCCGCGACAGCCGGTGCTGGACACGCTGGATGCCCAGATCGTGCGGGATGCGGCACGCTTCCTTGAGGATGGTGAGAAGATGCAGCTGTCCTATGCGGTGCAGAACACGCATCGCACCGTGGGCACGCGGGTATCCAGCCACATCATCAAGAAGTTCGGCATGCGCAATTCGCTTCAGGCCGACCACCTGACGGTCAAGCTGACCGGCTCTGCCGGACAGTCGCTGGGCGCCTTTGCGGCCAGGGGGCTCAAGCTGGAAGTCTCGGGCGACGGCAACGATTATGTTGGCAAGGGGCTGTCGGGCGGCACCATCGTGGTGCGGCCCAACATGGCCAGCCCGATCACTGCTTCAGAGAACACGATCATCGGGAACACCGTCCTTTACGGTGCGACATCGGGCTTCCTTTTTGCCGCTGGCCGTGCCGGGGAACGCTTTGCAGTGCGCAACTCAGGCGCACATGTGGTGATCGAAGGCTGCGGCAGCAACGGGTGCGAGTACATGACCGGTGGCGTCGCCGTGATCCTGGGTGAGATCGGTGCGAATTTCGGGGCCGGTATGACCGGGGGCATGGCCTATCTCTATGACCCCGACAAGACGGCCGAGGTGCTGATGAACAAGGAAACCATCGTCACCTGCAGCGTCACGGTGGATCACTGGCTGGACGAGCTGAAGACGCTTCTTGAACGCCATCAGTTGGAGACCCACAGCCGCAAGGCAGAGGAATTGCTGCAGCACTGGGAGACCGAGAAGCACAACTTCATTCAGGTCTGCCCCAAGGAAATGCTGCCGCACCTGGCCGCGCCCCTAAGTGTCGACGAGGCGGCGATGCCAGCCGAGTGACCCATGAAAGTTACCGTGCGCCCCTGACAAAACGGGGCGCACGATACCTGTTCTCGACATATTCCGTTCAAATTCGATCATACTAAGGCCAGGACGCTGCGCGGAACTCTACCAGGACCAAGGGGTGCCAACGGAAAGCTGCCTTTTCGCGCAGGCCTTCGCTGTCGGCGAAACAGCGGCCCGGCACGAACTTTTGGCGCTGTTTTCAAGGCAGCTTGACCGCGGCGGTCGGAGTTGCCGTGCGCAGGTGGTGGCCGCCCGCTCGCCAGTCCTTTACCTGCGGCCCAAATCGACTACTTCCGTCCCATGACATTTCGAATGATCCTTGTTCTGCTTCTGAGTGGTGCGCTGATGGGCGCCTGCACCGATCCCGCCCCACGGGGCGGGGGTGACATCCTTGTGCTGGGCGATTCCGTGATGGCGTGGAACGGCGGCAGCGACGCGGCCATCCCGGATGCGATGCAGACGGCGCTGGGCCGCAAGGTCGTCAGCAAGGCGGTGCCGGGCGCGCAGTTTGACAACGGTTCCGGGCTGGCAGGGGCCGTGGGCTTTGACATAAGGCGGCAGTTCCCCGGCGGGCGCTGGAACTGGATCGTGCTGAACGGCGGGGCAAATGACCTCGGCTCGGACTGCGGCTGCGGTGCCTGCGGGGCGGTGGTGGACGGGTTGATCGGGCCGGATGCCCGATCTGGATCGGTGCCGGACTTTATCGACCGTCTACAGCAGGAAACAGGTGCCCGCATCATCTGGATGGGATACTACAAGGGCAACGGCAAGGGATCGTTTCAGGGGTGCCGCGACGATCTGGTTCGGATGGAAACGCGCATCGCCCGCTTCGCTGCCACGCGGTCGGCGGTCTATTTTATCGATTCCGAAGATGTGATCGACCCGACCGATCCGGCGATGTTCGCAGCCGACAACACCCATCCGTCACCGCGCGCCTCGGCTTTGATCGGAAGCTACCTCGCGCGGGGGATTGCTGAAGCGGGGCGTTCACAAAACCCCTGAGCCACCCTATAGCTGGGGGATGGCCCGCGCATCGAAAACAACCCTTAAAAAGACCACCTCCAAGCCGCCGGTCCGGCGATCCTTCCGGCGATGGCTGTTCAGAGTGATACTGCGGGGGGGATTTGCCGCGGTCCTGCTGATGGTGTTTCTCGTAGTGCTGGGCGCCGTCTTCAACCCGCCAACCACCGCCTACATGTTCTCGGAAGGCCGCCGCCTTGGCGGGGTTCAGCAGATCTGGGTTCCGATGGAGCGTATCGCGCCTGTGATGGCCCGGGCCGCCGTGGCAGCGGAAGACGCCAATTTCTGCCAGCATTGGGGCTTTGACATGGTCGCGATCCGCGAGGCGATCGAAGCGGGGTCGAACCGTGGCGCCTCCACGATCAGCCAGCAGACGGTCAAGAACGTGTACCTCTGGCATGGTCGGACCTGGGTGCGCAAGGCGCTGGAGGCGTTGATCACCCCGGTGGTCGAGGCGATCTGGCCCAAGCGGCGTATCGTCGAGGTCTACCTGAATATCGCCGAGTTCGACGAGGGTGTCTTTGGGGTCGAAGCGGCGGCGCGGCATTACTTCGGGGTATCGGCGGCGGACTTGTCCGCGACCCAGGCAGCACGCCTTGCGGCGATCCTGCCATCGCCCAAGAAAAGGTCTGCGTCTCGGCCCGGCGATTTCGTGGTCAGGCGGGCGCGACAGATACGCGACGGAGCGGCAACGATCCGCAACGACGGGCGCGCCGCCTGTTTCGAGAGTTGAAACCCGCCGGGATAAGGGGCATGGATACCCCCACTTCATCCCTTTTCGAAAGCTGACTATGGCCCGCCTGTTTCATGTCCCGCTGTCGCCTTTTTGCCGCAAGGTGCGTCTGAGCCTTGCCGAGAAAAAGATCGAAGTGGAGCTGGTGGAGGAACGGTACTGGGAACAGGACGCCGATTTCATGCGGCGCAATCCTGCGGGCAAGGTTCCGGTGCTGCGGCTCGACGGGATCATGATGGCCGAAAGTGCGGCGATCTGCGAATACATCGAGGAAACCCGGCCGGAACCCATGCTGCTGCCCCGCGACCCCGCCGAACGGCTTGAGGTGCGCCGCCTTGTGGGATGGTTCGACGACAAGTTCCATCGCGAAGTGACGTCCAGACTGCTGTACGAACGGGTCAACAAGAAGGTGATGAAGCAAGGCTATCCCGACAGCTCGAACGTCAAGGCCGGGGCGAAAGCCATCAAGTATCACCTCGACTATATGGCCTGGTTGCTGGACCATCGCCGCTGGCTGGCGGGGGACGTCATGACGCTGGCGGATTTTGCGGCCGCGGCGCATCTTTCGTCGCTGGACTATATCTCGGACGTGGACTGGAACCGCAGCGAAACGGTCAAGGACTGGTACGCCAAGATCAAGTCGCGCCCCGCGTTCCGCGCCTTGCTGGCCGATCAGGTGCCAGGTTTCCCGCCACCCAAGCACTACAACAATCTGGATTTCTGAACCCGGTGCCGGCGGCATCCCGGCGCCCGGTCCCCGAGGACAAGCGAGGCCGGTAAAAGGATGGAGCTAAAGCCAAGGCTGGTGGCAGAGGCGTTGCGCGAAGGGTTCGTGGCTGCGCGGATCTGCAGGCCGGACGCGGTGCCCGAGGTGCCGGACCGGCTCGCCGCCTTTGTCGAGGCGGGGTATCACGGGCAAATGGGCTGGATGGCCGAGCGGATGCACTGGCGTGGCAATCCGGCCGCGCTCTGGCCCGAGGCGCGGTCGGTCATCATGCTGGCCGAAAGCTACACCCCCGACCACGACCCGCTGACGGTACTGGACCATCCCGAAAAGGGCGCGATATCTGTCTATGCGCAGGGCCGCGACTACCACGACATCGTCAAGAAACGGCTCAAGCGGCTGGCCCGCTGGCTGATCGCCGAGGGCGGGGGTGAGGTGAAAGTGTTCGTCGATACCGCGCCTGTTCCGGAAAAGGCGCTGGCACAGGCGGCCGGGCTGGGCTGGCAGGGCAAGCACACCAACCTGCTGAGCCGGGACTGGGGCAACTGGGCGTTTCTCGGCGCGATTTTCACGACGCTGGAATTGCCTGTCGATCCCCCCCAGGCGGAGCATTGCGGTTCATGCCGGGCCTGTCTGGACATCTGCCCGACCAACGCTTTTCCCGCGCCCTTTCGCCTGGATCCGCGGCGCTGCATTTCTTACCTGACGATCGAACACAAGGGTCCGGTGGACGAGGACCTGCGCGCGCTGATGGGCAACCGCATCTATGGCTGCGATGACTGCCTCGCGATCTGCCCGTGGAACAAGTTTGCCGTGGCTGCAAGCGATATGCGCTACCACGGGCCGGCGGCGCGGGCCGCCGATCTGGCCGAGCTGGCCGCGCTGGACGATGCCGCGTTCCGCGCCAGATATGCCGGGTCCCCGATAAAGCGTATCGGACGAGACCGCTTTGTGCGGAATGTGCTCTATGCGATTGGAAACTCCGGCCTGTCCGGGCTGCGCCCTGCGGCCCAGGCGCTGTGCGAAGACCCTGATCCGACAGTGGCGGATGCGGCACGATGGGCGGTCGCGCGTCTGTCGGCCTGACAAAGGGGATGGACCCGGATGCGGGGCGCGCTACACCGGCTGTGGCGCAACGAGGAGATTGATATGGCCTTGCTGTTGGGGGTGGACACGGGCGGAACCTACACCGATGCGGTGCTGGTCCGAGACGACGAAACGGTGGTCGCGGCGGCCAAATCGCTGACCACCCGACATGATCTGGCCGAAGGGATCGGCGCCGCTGTGCAGGCGGTGCTTGTCTCTGCCGCGGTGGCACCGTCGGATATCTCATTGGCCTCGCTTTCAACCACGTTGGCCACCAACGCGCTGGTCGAAGGGCAGGGCGGGCGCGTCGCGCTGATCTACATCGGTTTCCGGGACAGCGATCTGGAAACACATGGCTTGTCCGAGGCTTTGAAAGGGGACCCGGCCATCGTGCTGGACGGCGGGCATGACCATTCCGGTGCAGAGGTTCGGCCCCTAGACGAGGCAGGATTGAATGCCTTTCTCCGCGCTCACGGACGTGATGTCAGCGGCTTTGCCGTCGCGGCCCAGTTCGCCACCCGCAACCCGGCGCACGAGCTGCGCGCGGCGCAGTTGGTGGCGCAGGTGACGGGGCTGCCGGTTTCGGCCTCGCATCAGCTGTCAGCCAAGCTGAACGGCCCCCGGCGGGCGATGACAGCCGTACTGAACGCGCGCCTGATCGGCATGATCGACCGGCTGATCGGTCGGGCAGAGGACCGATTGCAGGATCTCGGGATCGCCGCCCCGATGATGGTGGTGCGGGGTGACGGCGCGCTGATCTCCAGTGCGCAGGCCCGAGCGCGCCCGATAGAGACGATCCTGAGCGGGCCTGCCGCTTCCATCGTCGGGGCGCGGTGGATGACCGGGGCGGAGCTGGCACTTGTCAGTGACATCGGCGGAACCACCACCGATGTGGCCCTGCTGCGGGGGGGACGCCCGATGATCGACCCGGCGGGCGCACAGGTGGGTCCCTACCGCACGATGGTCGAGGCAGTCGCCATGCGGACCACCGGTCTGGGCGGCGACAGCGAGGTTCATTTCATCGCGGAAGGATTGCGAGGCGGCGTCACCTTGGGGCCGCGACGCCTTCTTCCGGTGTCACTGCTGGCGGTCGATGCGCCGGACGTGGTTCACGCCGCGCTGGACGCGCAGCTGCGGTCGGTGGCGCCGGGTGAACATGACGGACGCTTTGTCCGTGCTGTGCCCGGCCAGTCTGTGGTGGGGCTGTCTGCGCGTGAGGCGGCGTTGCTCGAACGTCTTGGCACCGGCGGCGTGCAGCCTTTGGGCGATGTGCTGCGCGCCCGGATTGAACAGGGTGCCCTGAAACGGCTGGTGGAGCGGGGGCTGGTGCAGATCGCGGGTGTCACGCCGTCGGACGCCAGTCACGTTTTGGGGCGGGTGCTGGAATGGGACAGCGGCGCCGCGCGCAAGGCCTTGCAGCTTTTTGGACGCAGGCGCACCGGGGCGGGCAACGTGCTTTCCAACATCGCCGAGGATGTGGCGCAGATGATCGTCGATCAATTGACGAAACAGACCTGTCTCGCTTTGCTCGAAACCGCCTTTGCCGAAGAAGATGTGTCATTCGGGGTCGCACCGGATGTGCTTGCGCGGCATGTCCTGATGCAGCGCGGCATGGCCGGGCACAGGGGGCTTGTACGCCTGCAGACGGGTCTGGACGTGCCGGTGATCGGGCTGGGCGCGTCTGCTGCCAGCTATTACCCGGCGGTGGGCGATCGGCTGGGGTGCGAGATGGTTCTGCCCGATCACGCCGGCGTCGCCAACGCCATCGGGGCCGTCGTGGGCCGGGTGATGATGCGCCAGAGTGGCACCGTAACGGCACCGAGCGAGGGAAAGTTCCGGGTGCACCTGCCAGAGGGACCTGAGGATTTTGCAGATCGGACCAGCGCGCTGGAACGACTGGAGGATGCCCTGCGGGCACAGGCGACGGCGGATGCGCTGGCGGCGGGAGCGGTGGATATTCAGGTCCGCGTGGACCGTGACATCCGAACTGCCGGTGTCGAGGCCCGAGAGGTCTTCATCGAGGCGGTCATAACAGTCGAGGCAGCAGGCCGGCCGCGCGTGGCAGGCGGGTAATAACACGATTTACAGTATTGTCGGGACCTATGATAGCAATAGGTTGTGTTTACCCATAGGAAATGAGTCGACTCGAATATGACCTGTGGATAAAATGAAGGCACCCAAGGATTCCCTTGGGTGCCTTGCCGTTGCAAAGCAACGGACCGTGTCGCTAAACACGTCTAAGAATCGCAAGGTTCTGGAAGTTGGTCAATAGCAAAGCGCGGCGGGGCGTAATCAGGCCGATGTAGTCGGTCAATGTAGGAGTACAGAAAATGTACTTTACGCTCTACAAAGACGCCTTCGCGCAATGGCGCTGGAATTTGAAAGCTGCAAACCATCATATTGTAGCGGATTCTGCAGAATCGTATCACAACAAATCTGATGCCATTTCTGGTATCAACCTTGTTCGCGGCACGAGTGGTAGCACTCCTATCTACGAATAAGATGCTATGGGGTCAGAACATTTGCTTCTGGCCCCATATTTCTATTCCGCGGCTGCACGCTTGGGCAGGACCCAGTCGGCACGTGGGAAGTGGCAGGTATAGCCGTTGGGCACGCGCTCCAGATAATCCTGATGCTCGGGCTCCGCGTCCCAGAAGTCGCCAACCGCCTCCACCTCCGTCACAACCTTGCCGGGCCACAGGCCGGATGCCTCCACATCCGCGATCGTGTCCAGTGCGGTGTTCTTCTGCGCTTCATCGACATAGTAGATCGCCGAGCGATAGCTCATCCCACGGTCGTTGCCTTGCCGATTGAGCGTGGTGGGGTCGTGGATCTGAAAGAAGAATTCCAGCAGTTCACGGTACGAGGTCTTTTCCGGGTCGAAGATGATCTCGATCCCCTCGGCGTGGGTGCCGTGATTGCCGTAGGTGGCATTGGGCACGTCGCCCCCGGTATACCCCACGCGGGTCGATACCACGCCGGGGCGTTTTCGGATCAGATCCTGCATACCCCAGAAACATCCACCAGCCAGTACTGCGCGTTCAGTGCTCATGCTACGTCCTCCACCTGATCTATGTAGTCGCCGTATCCTTCGGCCTCCATGTCGTCGCGGTGCACGAACCGCAGGGAGGCCGAGTTGATGCAGTATCGCAATCCGCCCCGGTCGGGCGGGCCATCGGGAAACACGTGGCCCAGGTGGCTGTCGCCATGTTTCGACCGCACCTCGGTCCGGACCATGCCAAGCGAGGCGTCGCGGTGTTCGGTCACGTTGTCGATGGGTTTGGTAAAGCTGGGCCAGCCGCAGCCGCTCTCATATTTGTCGGCGCTGGCGAACAGCGGCTCACCCGATACGATATCGACGTAGATGCCCGGCTCCTTGTTGCTCAGAAGCTTGCCGGTTCCGGGGCGTTCGGTACCGCTTTCCTGCGTGACATAGAATTCTTCCGGGCTAAGTGCCGCAATGGCGTCGGGGTCTTTGGTATAGGTTGGCATGCAATCCCTCCGTGAAACTCTTGTCGTATAAGATGGTGTTTTCACGCTGGAATGAAAGGGCCTGCATGCCCCATGCAACTCAATGTGATGCCACAACGTGTCTGGTGGAACGGATCAGCAGCAGGAGGCGTGGGATGCGCTGGATTATGGCATTGGTACTGAGTGTGACAATGGCGCAGGCCGCCCCGCGCGAGGTGGTGTTTTCCAACATCGACGGGGGCGAGCACCGGTTCAGTCAATGGGCCGGGCAACCTGTGCTCGTCGTGAACACGGCCTCGCAATGCGGCTATACCGGCCAGTACGAGGGGCTACAGGCGCTGTACGATCGCTTTAAGGCGCGCGGGCTGGTGGTGCTGGCAGTGCCGTCGGACGATTTCAACCAGGAACTGGGCAGCGCGGCCGAGGTCAAGGAATTCTGCGAGGTGTCATTTGGTCTCGACCTGCCGATGACCGACATTACCCATGTCAGGGGCAGCAAGGCGCATCCATTCTACCGGGCGGTGAAGGTCGAGACCGGGTTCGAGCCGCGCTGGAATTTCAACAAGGTGCTGATCGGCCCGGACGGTCGGGTCGTCGGCACTTGGGGCGCGCCGGTCAAGCCGGGCTCGACCGCTATCGTCGGGGCGATTGAGCCATTGCTGCGGTGACGATAAGCTTGCGGCAAAAGGAGCATTCATGACCGATCCCGACCTCGACAAAGCCTATGCGCTGCAGACGCCCGATGATAACCGCAAGCTCTACGCGGATTGGGCGGCAAGCTACGACAGCGGTTTCGCCGCCGACATGGATTACCAGTTGCCCCGGCTGGTGGCGCTGGTGCTGGCAGAGATCTATCAGGGGGCCGGTCCGGTGCTGGATCTGGGCGCGGGCACGGGGTTGGTCGCGGACCACATGCTGATGCGCGGAACCTTTGATATCGACGCGCTGGATATCTCTCCGCAGATGCTTGAGACGGCAGCGGCCAAGGGGCACTACAGACAGACGATCGCGGCCGATTTGACCAAACCGCTGGACATCGCCGATGCAACCTATGACGCCGTGGTCAGCGCGGGCACCTTCACCCACGGTCACGTGGGGCCCGATGCGCTGGACGAAGTGATCCGCATTGCCCGTCCCGGCGCCCTTTTCGTGCTGACCATCAACGCGGAACATTTCGAGGCGCGCGGGTTTGCCGCGAAGTTCCGGGCGCTGGCGCCGATGGTCGCAGAGCTGGAGCACCGGGAAGTCAACATATATGGCAGCAAGGCCGCGGCGCCGCACCGCGACGACAGGGCGCAGATCGCGATCTTTCGCAAACGCTAGGTGTTCAGTCCCGGCATCTCTATCCGCTTGTCTGCCGGGACCAGCTTGTTGATCTGGGCGATATGTTCGGGCAGGCATCTGGTCAGGAAATCGTATTCCTTCACCACATGGGCCCGTGCGGCCCTGCCGAGATGGGCAAAATCCTGGGGCTTTGCCAGCACCTCTATCGCCTGCGCCGCGAGCGCATCGGCGTCGAAAAAGTCCACCAACAGACCGGTTTCGCCATGAGTGATCGCTTCGCGTACCGGTTCTACGTCGGAGGCGACGATGGTCGCGCCCATGGACATGGATTCCAACAGCGACCATGACAGCACGAAAGGCATGGTGAGGTAGATGTGACAGCGGCTGATCTGGACAAGCTTCTGATATTGCGGATAGGGGATATTGCCCAGGAAATGCACGCGGTCCCAATCGACCGCTTCGCCGACCTCGTCTTCCATCTCGGCGCGCAGGCCGCCAGGGTACTTGCTTTTGCCGCCGTAAGACACGTCGTTGCCACCGACGATCAGCACCCGCGCTTCAGGGCGTTCGCGCAGGATGCGTGGCAGCGCCCGCATGAAGATGTGAAAGCCGCGGGTCCGTTCCAGGTTGCGCGAAACATAGGTCAGAATTTCATCTTCGCGGGTCAGTTGACGGTTCAGCCGCCCCAGTTCGAGGCTTACATGCGGATTGGGCTGCAGTATGTCGGTGCGGATACCGTCGTGGCAGACGTACATCCGGTCATGAAAGCTGTGCGGGAAACGGTCCCGCTGCCAATAGGTGGGGCAATGGCCCATGTCGACGGTTTCGATATTGGCCAACGGCACGGCATTGCGCGCCTGCATGAGGAATGGCGCATGGTCCGACACAGGTTCTTCGGGATCGAAGCCGACAGAGCCGCCGGTGATGTTGTAGTAGTATTCGAAAAAACCGATAATCGGCACATCGGCCCATATCTGCTTGAAGAACGTCAACTCGCCCCAGCCGACATGGCCGACAACGATGTCAGGCCGAAAGCTCTCCTGCACTTCCAGACGTTTGGCGGCAACCGCTGCACCGAAACCCGCACCTGTCGCTTCTTCCCAAACGCGGGAAAGACCATAGGCGTCTTTTGCCGGTGTGCGGTGAGTCTGATACTTGCGCGTTTCCACGCCGGGCAGGTTCGGCGGGTTTTTCCGTTGTGTCAGAAAGTAAATGCGATGTTGTTTTGTCGCGGCGAGCCACTGGACCAATTCGCGGTACTGGCCCGGCATGTTCTGATGGACAAAAAGAATGTTCATGTGCTGGCCCTGTCAGCGCGGATTTGCGGCAGATAACCAAAGCGGGGCGGACTTGGCAACGCAGGCACTCGTCGATTTTGCCCCTGCCTCCGGCTCAGGCGCGGTCCTGATTGGATTTCAAGAATGCGCAATCAGCGATTCCCGATCCCGACGCCCCGTCAAAGCAGTTCGAGCGTGCGCGGGGCTGGCTTGCCCTCGAAGAACACGTCGAGGACCCGCTGGAACGGAGTTGGCTCTTCTGCCGCGCGCGCGAACAGCGTGGCGCAATTGTGCAGCTTGTAGGCATCTGTATTGCCGAGGATGGCTGCCGCCGACTTGTCGTCATGTTGCGCGATCAGATCCATGCAGCGCGACAGACGCGGCCCCAGGATCGGATGGGCCAGGTATTCGCGCGTTTCTTCCATGTCCCGCAGGGCAAAGAACAATGCGGTGGGTGAGTCTCCGACCCCTTCGAGCACGGGAAAGACGAACCACATCCAATGCGATGCCTTCCTGCCCTGCTGCAGTTCTTCGATCACCGAGTCCCAGATCGCATCCTGCGCATCGGTGAAATGGTCGAATTCGTCCTCGTCTTCTTCCCAGTCGTCCGGCTCAGGCGGCATAATCGGACTCTTCATCGTCGAGAATGGCTTTGAGCTCGGCCAGGTGGCGCGCGTCCTGTTCAGGGTAGTTTTCCAGTTCCCGCGCCGTTTTCTCTGCCACATCGTCCGGGATGCGACGCAGCGGCATGCCGGTCTGGAGGGCTTTGATATACGTCTCCGCCGCACGCTCGAAGTAATAAAGGCGATTGAACGTCTCGGCCACTGTGTCACCGATGACCATGACACCGTGCGAGCCCATGATCATGACCTTCTGTTTCGGGTCGGTCAGCAGCGCGGCGCAGCGGTCGCCCTCGTCCTCGAAAGCGAGACCGCCGTAGTCTTCGTCAATCACGATGCGGTTGTAGAAGGTACAGCAGTTCTGGTCGATGGGCGGCAGGCGGCTGTCCTGGAGACACGCCAGCACGGTCGCATGGATGGAATGGACATGCATCACGCACCGCGCGTGCGGGCAGGCGCGGTGAACGCCGCCGTGAAGGCCCCATGCTGTCGGGTCAGGCGCATTGGGCCCGCTGAGTGTCTCGGTGTCGTTGGCGTCGATCAACAGCAGGTCGCTGGCCCTGATCCGCGAGAAATGCACCTGGTTCGGGTTCATCAGGAACTGCGTGCCTGCATCGTTCACGGCGAGCGAAAAGTGGTTTGCGACCCCCTCGTGCATGTTCAGCCGGGCCGTCCAGCGAAAGGCGGCGGCCAGGTCCACGCGTTCGGGCCAGTGGTCCATGTTGGGTTTCATGCGGGTGATGGTCATGATGCGGCTCCTTTGGGCCGACACTAGACGATGACACAGAATTTCCAAGGGTCCGGCCCGAATGGTCAGGTCGATTGTGTTGCGCGCCTCAAATTAGGGCGGACCATGTGGTCAGATCAGGGGGCGACTTGGCACCCAGGCATAACCGTTCTCGCACATCAGGTAGGCTTCGCGCAGGCCGTGGGGTTTGTCGGTGGGGCCTTGCAGCACCGTTGCGCCCTCTGTCTCCGCCTGTCGGCAGGCGGCGTCGGGGTCCGTGTCATACAGCCTGATCTCGATCCCCGCGCCGCGCGGCGGCGTTTCAGGCAGCAGACCCAGCAACGGATTGCTGTGGTAGGTGCCGTCGCTGTGCAGTTGGAAGACCTGATCACCGTATGTCATGATCGCGAAGTCCGCAGTGGGCTGAAAGGCTTTCATCCCGAACACGGTTTCCAGAAAGGCGATCTGCCGTGCCACGTCGCGCACCAGCAGGTTCAGTCCGATTCCCCTAAGTGACCCGCCGAAAGCCTCGGGTGTTGTGTCGTCGTAGTTCATGGCGCCCCCGCTGTTCCACCGCACGCAGATTAGAAACGGATGGTTCCTTCGTCCATCGCGCTGTGGGCGGCTGTCGGCCCGGAGTTCAAGAATCCCGGTGTCGCCCCTTGCACGCGCCCGCGATTCTTGATCCATTACGCCATGACGCAAGATACTTTTCCCTCATGGCCCGACAGCGCCGCGCAGCTGGTCAATGTCGCTGCCGGTCGCGCCCCCGCCGATACGATCATCCGCGGCGGCATCTGGGTCAACGTCCATACACGCGAAGCCCTGCCGGATCATGACATCGCTATCGTCGCCGGACGGATTGCTTTTGTCGGGCCGGATGCGGGGCATTGCCGAGGCGCGGAGACGCGGATCATCGAAGCCGAAGGCCGCTATATGATCCCCGGCCTGTGCGACGCCCATATGCATATCGAATCCGGGATGCTGACCCCTGCGGAGTTCGCTCGCGCGGTGATCCCGCATGGCACCACGTCGATGTTCACCGACCCGCATGAGATCGCGAATGTCCTTGGACTCGATGGGGTGCGAATGATGCACGACGAGGCGCTGATGCAGCCGGTGAACATTTTCACACAGATGCCGTCCTGCGCGCCCTCGGCACCGGGAATGGAAACCACGGGCTTTGAGATCAGCGCCGAGGATGTTGGAGAGGCGATGGCCTGGCCGGGTATCATCGGGCTGGGCGAGATGATGAACTTTCCCGGCGTGTCGAACGCCGACCCGCAGATGCTGGCCGAGATCGCCGCGACCCAGCGGGCGGGCAAGACGGTCGGCGGGCACTATGCCTCGCCCGATCTTGGTCCCGCCTTCGCCGCCTATGTCGCGGGCGGTCCTGCGGACGATCACGAAGGGACCTGCGAGGCGGACGCGGTGGCGCGGATGCGTCAGGGGATGCGGTCGATGATCCGGCTGGGCAGCGCGTGGTACGATGTGGAAAGCCAGATCACCGCCGTCACTGAAAAGGGGCTGGATTCGCGCAACATGATCCTGTGCACCGATGATTGCCACTCTGGCACGCTGGTCAACGATGGACATATGAACCGGGTGGTGCGCCATGCCATCGACTGCGGCTGCGACCCGCTGGTGGCGCTGCAGATGGCGACGATCAACACCGCAACCCATTTCGGGCTTGAGCGCGAGATCGGGTCGATCACACCGGGGCGCCGGGCGGATGTGATCCTCACGTCGGACCTGAAGGCGCTGCCGATCGAAACAGTGATTGCCCGGGGGCAGGTCGTGGCCGAAGACGGCGTCTGTCTGGTGGACTGCCCGCACTACGACTGGCCCGCGCGGGCGCGTCAGACGGTCAGGATGGCGCGCGACCTGAAGGCCGATGATTTCACCATAGCCGCCCCCGAGGGTGCCAACGGTGTGACCGCCAACGTGATCGGTGTTGTGGAAAACCAGGCGCCGACCAAGGCGCTGCAATTTGAACTGCCGGTGACGGAAGGCCGGGTTCAGGCCACCGGCGAGGTCTGTCAGATCGCGCTGGTCGAACGACATCGCGCGACGGGCGGCGTGGTCAATGCCTTTGTCTCAGGCTTCGGCTACAAAGGACGGATGGCGATGGCCTCAACCGTGGCGCATGACAGCCATCATATGATCGTTGTCGGCACCGATGCCGACCAGATGGCACTGGCGGCGAACCGGTTGCGCGGCGTGGGCGGCGGCATCGTGATCTTTCGCGACGGAGAGGAACTGGCGCGCATCGACCTGCCCATCGCCGGTCTGATGTCCGACAGCCCCGCAGCAGATGTCGCCGCGGCGACCCAGGCAATGATGCAGGCCATGCGCGATTGCGGCTGCACCCTGAACAACGCCTATATGCAGCATTCACTCCTTGCGCTGGTGGTGATCCCCGAGTTGCGGATCTCCGACCTGGGTCTGGTGGATGTGCGCACATTCGAATTCACCGATGTGATCGTGCCGTAACAAAGGCCCCGTATCACACGCAAAACCGTGGGCAGGACCGCCCCAAAAACAAAAGAAGGAACCGATATGAAACTTAGCACACCGGACGTGCCCAAGGCTGAGACGTTTACAGATGCCACCGCCGCCGTCGACCGGCTGACGGAGCTTTACGACCAGGCCACGCGCTTTCTGCGTGATCGTTTCGAGTCCGTGGAGACCGCGGCCGAGGACGGCACGCGCATTCGTGCGTACTATCCCGAAGTCCGCTTTACCACGTCGAGCCACGCACATGTGGACAGCCGCCTGTCCTTTGGGCATGTTTCCTCGCCGGGGACGTTCTCGGCGACGATCACGCGGCCCGACCTGTTCCGCAACTACCTGATACAGCAGATCGGCCTGCTGATCGAAAACCACGATCAGCCGGTCATGATCGGAACATCCGACACGCCGATTCCGATCCATTTCGCGGTGACGTCGGAAACGGCGGTGAACCTGCCGCAGGAGGGGGCGGGAAACTTCATCCTCCGCGACGTCTTTGACGTGCCCGATCTGAGCACCACCAACGACGACATCGTGAACGGCACCTACACGGCTACCGACGGGGTCCGCCCGCTGGCGCCCTTTACCGCGCAGCGGGTGGATTATTCGCTGGCGCGGCTGGCGCATTACACCGCGACGGACGCCGAGCATTTTCAGTTTCATGTGATGTTCACGAACTACCAGTTCTACGTGACCGAGTTTGAAGCCTTTGCCCGTGCGCAGCTGAACGATCCGGACAGCGGCTATACCTCCTTTGTCAGCACAGGAAACGTCGAGATCACGGATGGCGACACGCCAATCCCGGACACGATAAAGACGCCGCAGATGCCAACCTACCACCTCAAGCGGGCGGACGGGTCGGGGATCACACTGGTGAACATCGGTGTCGGTCCGTCCAACGCCAAGACGGCAACGGATCACATCGCGGTGCTGCGGCCCCACGCGTGGCTGATGGTCGGTCATTGCGCCGGGCTGCGCAACACGCAGGCGCTGGGCGATTTTGTGCTGGCGCATGCCTACCTGCGCGAGGATCACGTGCTGGACGATGACCTGCCGATCTGGGTGCCGATCCCGGCGCTGGCGGAAATCCAGATCGCGCTGGAAAAGGCTGTGGCCGAGGTGACGCAGCTGGAAGGTTATGAGTTGAAGCGGATCATGCGGACCGGCACTGTCGCCACCATCGACAACCGCAACTGGGAGTTGCGCGACCAATCCGGCCCGGTGCAGCGGCTCAGCCAGTCGCGGTCCATCGCGCTGGACATGGAAAGTGCGACGATTGCCGCGAACGGCTACCGTTTCAGAGTACCCTATGGCACGCTTCTGTGTGTCTCGGACAAGCCGCTGCACGGCGAGTTGAAGCTGCCCGGCATGGCGTCAGACTTCTACAAGACGCAGGTTTCGCGCCATCTCATGATCGGAATTCGCGCCATGGAACGGCTGCGCAGCACGCCGCTGGAGCGTATTCACAGCCGGAAATTGCGGTCGTTCGATGAAACAGCCTTTCTCTGAGGGCAAAAATCCGCGAAAAACCGAAGAAAATAAGGAAAATCGGACTACAACGCGTTGTGTTGTGCCACAACATACCGTTACATTCTGCGCACAGGCCCCAGATACGGGCAGTCTAAGGAGATAAGAACATGGCAACCAAACCAATGACAAAGACTCAGCTCGTCGCTGCCCTTGCGGAAGAGATGGGTTCTGACAAGAAATCGGCCAGCGCGGCGCTGGAAGCTGTCTGCGACCTGATCACCAAGGAAGTGTCCGCAGGCGGTGCCGTGACCCTGCCGGGAGTCGGCAAGATCTACTGCCGTGAGCGCCCCGAGCGCATGGTCCGCAACCCCGCGACCGGCGAGCAGTTCAAGAAGGACGCTGACAAAGTGGTGAAGATGACCATCGCGAAGGCGCTCAAGGACAGCGTGAACGGCTAAAGCTCAACGGGCTTTCAATTTATTCAAGGCCGCCTTTCGGGGCGGCCTTTCTCTTTGTCGAAATGTCGGTCTGCGGGGCTTGTGGGCGCCGCCGATCCGATAGATGTTCAGCGGCAGAAGGAGCCGGGTCAGAACATGGATATTCGCGCAATTCTGGCCGGTTTGGTCTTTGTCGTCATGTGGTCCTCGGCCTTCACGTCGGCCCGGATCATCGTCGAATATGCATCGCCGCTCTGGACCCTTTCGGTGCGCTACCTGATTTCGGGCCTGCTGGGCGTCGGGATCGCGCTGGCGCTTGGTCAAAGTTGGCGGCTGACCACCGCGCAATGGCGGGCGACGATCATTTTCGGTATCTTGCAGAATGCGACATACCTTGGCCTGAACTTCGTTGCCATGCAGACTGTCGAAGCGTCACTGGCCGCGATCATCGCTTCGACCATGCCTTTGCTGGTCGGCTTTGCCGCCTGGGCCTTTCTGGGCGAAGGGCTGCGACCGCTTGGGGTGGCAGGGTTGCTGGCCGGCGTGGTCGGCGTATTCATCATCATGAGCGCCCGGCTGAGCGGCGGTGTGGACCTGACCGGAGTCCTGCTGTGCGGCCTGGGGGTCATGGCGCTGACCGCAGCGACGCTGCTGGTGCGTGGCGCGACCTCTGGCGGAAACTTCCTGATGATCGTGGGCCTGCAGATGCTGGCGGGCTGTGTCGCCCTTGCGCTGGCGGCGCTGCTGTTCGAAACGCCGCGCCTGGACCCCAGCTGGCCGCTGTTCTTTGCCTTTACCTACACCTGCTTCGTGCCGGGGCTTGCCGCGACGATGATCTGGTTCTGGCTGGTCAACCGGCTGGGTGCCACGCGCGCCGCCACCTTCCATTTTCTCAATCCGTTTGTCGGAGTGGCGGTCGCGGCGCTGTTGTTGTCCGAGCCGTTGGGCGCCCGTGACATCGTCGGCGTGGTGATCGTTGCCGTAGGTATCCTGGCGGTACAGATTTCGCGGCAGAAAATGTCGGAAAACGCTGCTGGCGGCGCGAAAACCGGCGCGTAACAGGGCGGCCGATGGCGCAGATTGGCTCCATGACAGATGATCATGACGCTTTGCCCCGATCCTACGCCTTTCTGCTGCTGCCTGGGTTTTCGACACTCGGTTTCGTCTGCGCGCTGGACTGCCTGTCACTGGCCAATCGCCATCCTTCCGGGCGCAGGTTCTATGCCTGGCGGCTTCTGTCCGAGAGCGGAGAGGCCGTCGCCGCCTACAATGGTGTGCAAATCGGGGTGGATGCGGGGCTGGTCGATCTGGACCGGCGCGAAACGCTGATCGTCTGCGCGGGTGAGAATGCAGGCGCCGGCAGTTCGCGCGCGGTATTGGACTGGCTGCGCCGCCAGACCCGCAAGGGAATGGATTTCGGCGCGTTGTCGTCGGGGACCTACACGCTGGCGCTCGCAGGGCTGATCGGAGGCAGGCGCGTCACAACCCATTGGGAGTACAAAACGGCCCTGACGGAGCTGCTGCCCGACGTGATCATGCAGGATACGCTGTTCGCGGTGGATGGCCGTGTCTTTACCTGTGCAGGCGGCGCGGCTTCCATGGACATGATGCTGCACCGGATGCAGGCGGATTACGGTGACGACCTGGCGGCCTGGGTCGCGGATCAGATGGTCTATTCCGTACCGCGGCCGGATACCCACGTCCAGCGCCGGTCGTTGCAACCGCGGACCGACGTTCGCAACCCCAAGCTGCTGATGGCGATGCAATTGATGGAGGCGCACCTGGAGGATCCGTTGCGCCCTGACGAGATTGCCGGCCTTGTCCAACTGTCGAACCGGCAGCTCGAAAGGTTGTTCGCCCGTTATCTAAAGACTTCGCCCAGGCGGTACTATATGCAATTGCGGCTGGAAAAGGCGCGGAACCTGCTGCGTCAGACCGGGCTGAGCGTGACCGAAGTCAGTGTCGCCTGCGGCTTTCGATCGCTGTCGCATTTCTCCAAAAGCTATCGCGCAACCTTCGGCCTTTCGCCGGCTGCACAATCTCAGGACGGCAAAGAGTTCTGGCAGCCTTCCGGGACCGCGTGAACGCGTCAGTCGGACAGGTTGCCCGCGGAGCCAACCACCCCGAATACAGAGCCGACGAGGCCGAGGACGGTGCGTGTATCGGTCAGGTTCGATTCCGTCGCCAGGACCAGGTCACCGGATTGGATCATGAAATTTCTGGCCGAGAACAAGCCGTCGGACGTCGTCAGGTCGATTGTGAAGACGACCCGCTGCTTTCGGGGCCCGCGGACGCCCGCGCTGATCGCTGAGGCCGGATATTCGCGCAGCACGAGGATGCCCTGTGGGTTGGCACGGGAGTCGTTCACGCCGCCGATGATGGCGAGCGCATCAAGGGCCGAAATCTGGTCGCGGTTGAAAGCATGCTGCGCCTCGCTGCCGGCCGCGCCCAGCGACAGGAAGTATCGCCTGTCTTCCTCGATAATCACTTTGTCCCCGCCCTGAAGCCGTGTGTCCAGATGCGGGTTCTCATACAGACGGCTGACCGAAGTCGAGTAGATATTGCTGCCGCGCACCAGTTTGACCTGCGGATTCTCCATGTCGCCACCGACCCCGCCTCCAGCGGAGATCGCGGCGAGGACGGTGAAATTCTGGTCGGGCATCAGGATATTGCCGGGGTTTCGCACCCCGCCGACAAGATCAATGGAATTGCCGCGGCCCTCGGCCATGGCCAGCTGGACTTGCGCAGAAGGGACGATCGCTTCCATCTGGCGCTGGATCAGCAGGCGGGCGCTCTCCGGTGTGCGTCCGGCGACCTGTACCTTGCCCACATACGGCACAAAGATGGATCCGGTTTCGGAAACACGGATGTCCGGAAGGGTCGCGACACGTTGTTCCTGCGCCGTCAGCAGAGAGTTTTCACCACTGTCCCAGACCAGAATCGCCAGTTCGTCGCCGGGGCGGATGATCTGGGCAATGGACCCGCGCGTGTTGCCGATCCAGCCATGTCGCTTTTCGCCCACGCTGGGCCATTGCTGGACACTGGGCAGGAACGCGCGGGTCACGGGATACACCGCAATGTCAGATGTCGGAGCGTCGGCGTTGCGGGTGATCTCGTTCTGGACCGCGGCACCGCGCGGAAGCTGGGAACAGGCGGACAGTGCCGTGACGAGGAGGATGCCGAAACACCGTGTTACTGTCAGGCGCATGTGTTTACTTTGCTCACTTTGTCGGATCCCCTGGCAGGGGGTTCTCTGTCCCAATACGCAATGACGTTGCTCTTGAAAAGCGGGGCGGCATAAAAAATGGTCTCGATTGGAAATCTGTTTCGAGCAAGATACTGGCTGTTGCAAGCGGGTCAACGATTTCAGGCGGCATGATGGGAAACAGCGGAGTATTGCTTCTTGGTTCGTCTGGTCGGCTGGGCCGGATGATCCGGGCATGCTGGCCGTCGGATATCGGATTGCATTGCCACAGCCGGGCCGGCAGTCCAGGGGTCGTCGGGTTTGATCCACTGACAGATAGGAAGATGCTGGAGAGCGCGATGCGGGGGCGCCGGGCTGTTGTGTGCCTGTCGGGGGTCACACCGGCACATGCCGCCTCGACCGGCGATGCTCTTTCGCTCAATGCCGACCTGGCGCTGGCTGCGGTGAGAGCGGCTGCGGCCGTAGGGGTGCCGCGCGTTTTGCTTGCGTCCTCCGCCGCTGTCTATGGAGAGGCGGAGGGGCCGCTGAAAGAAGATATGGCCTGCCATCCGGTTTCCGCCTACGGTCAAGCCAAGCTGGAAATGGAATTGGCTGCCGTCGCTCTAGCCAGGGACCGCAGGCAGGCGGTGACCGTTTTGCGGATCGGCAATGTGGCCGGGGCCGATGCCATCCTGGGCGGTTGGCGTGAAGGGATGGAAATAGATACCCTGCCGGATGGATCGACACCCGCGCGCAGCTATATCGGCCCAAAAACCTTGGCTGAGGTCGTTTATCAGCTTTGTCTGGCGGACGATCTGCCAGAGATCCTGAATGTGGCCGCACCCGGTATTGTCCAGATGGGTGCGCTGCTGGATGCGGCTGGGCTGCCTTGGACGCCCCGGGCCGCCGGTGACGCCACTGTGGCGCGTGTCGTGTTCAGCACGAAGCAGCTTGAAAAGCGCGTAGAATTCGCGCCTAAGGCAGGCAGCGCCGAAGGATTGGTGGCCGAATGGCGGACCTACCTGGCGGATGCCGACGGATGAAGGCCAACCTATGACCTGGCGCAAACGCATTTTCGACCTGTTTTTCGCATCCTTGCTGGTGGTGATCCTTGGCCCTGTGCTGATCTGGCTGGTGATCTGGTTGCTGGTCAAGGAAGGCCGACCCCTGTTCTTTGTGGCTGAGCGGATGAAAGGACCGGATCAGCCGTTCAACCTGTGGAAGCTGCGGACGATGACGGTTGTGGACAGCGATCAGGGTGTCTCGGGCGGGAACAAGGCGTCACGCATCACCTCGACCGGCGCGTGGCTGCGGGCGAAGCGGCTGGATGAATTTCCGCAGTTGTGGAACATTCTCAAAGGCGATCTCAGCTTTGTCGGGCCGCGCCCTCCGCTGCGCGAGTACGTGGAGCGGTTTCCCGAGATCTACAGTGAAGTCCTGAAATCGCGGCCAGGCGTGACCGGTCTTGCCACGATCCGCTTTCACAAGCACGAGGAACGGCTGCTGGCGCGATGCGACTCGGCGGCGGAAACCGATGAGGTCTATTGCCGAATCTGTGTGCCGCGAAAGGCCCGGCTCGACCTCATCTACCAGCGGAATCAGTCGACCTGTTACGATTTCGATCTGGTGTTTCAGACCATCGGTAACCTATTCAGGCGTCGACATAAGCCGAAAATCGCCAAAAAATGAAGCGTTCGTCATTTCTTCGTGCAATCGGTGGCCGACTATCGGAAATCGTTCAGCGTTTCTTTCCTTTTAATGATTCTGTAACCAGATGGCGTCGAAAGTTGTTTGATCTTGAAGGAAGGTTTCGTGGGGGACGAGAGGTTTGAATCGTGGGTCAGCTTGCCAAGACCGGTTTTTGCTACATTTCAATCCTGCTTGGGTATGGGTAACCTGATTACATGCTGAACCTGATAAAATCGCTGTCCAAACGCCAGAAGCGTGGCGTTCTCCTGACACTGGATTCAGTGCTGGTCGTGCTTTCCATCATGTTCGCAATCGTGGCACAGGCGTTGCCGGGCGGCCTGGGCGAGAATATGATCGCCTATGTTCCGGTGCTGCCCTATGTGCTGCTGGTGGGGATCGGCGTTTCCATGTGGCTGGGGGTCTGTGCGATCCAGCTCAATTCTTACGAAACTGCGGCCATCGGCATGACCGGCGTGTTCGCGATGTTTCTCACGATCACCTCAATTGTGGTGTCTAACGTACTGGGTCTGGGAATGCCGCTCGGCGTTCACCTGGTTTTCGGCGCGGCCTTCTTTTCGTCCGTCGTGATCAGCCGCGCCGTGCTCTTGCAACTCGTGCTTGCGATTTATCGCCGCTCAACCTCACGCTGCCGGGTCCTGATCTATGGTGCTGGCACCACCGGGACACAACTGGTTTCCGCGTTGCGGGGCCACGAAAACATCGAACCGGTCGCCTTTGTCGATGACAACGCTGCCATTCAGGGCCTCAACGTGGCGCATCTGCCGGTCTACAACCCGCTGCGTATCGCTGAGGTCGCCCGCGACAAGAAAATTGACCGGGTGCTTCTGGCCGTACCATCGTTGAGCCTGCCCAAGCAGGCCCAGATTGCCCGGCGTCTGGAAAAAATGGGGCTTGAGGTTCAGACCCTGCCGTCGTTTGCGCAGCTTATCGGGGAGGAAGCCCTCGTCGATAAGCTGACGCCGCTGTCTGCCCAGCGGTTCCTGAACCGGGCCGAAGTGGATAACACGATCGCTGAAACCACAGCTTGTTATACCCAGAAGGTTGTCCTCGTGTCTGGCGCGGGCGGTTCGATCGGCGCGGAACTTTGCCGTCAGGCGCTGGAACGGCGGCCCAAGAAACTGGTTCTGTTCGAATTGAGCGAGCTGGCTCTCTACAATGCCGATATGGAATTGCGCCAGCTAACCGGAAATCTCGAGATAGAAATCGTGCCCGTGCTGGGGTCGATCACGGATGCACGACAGGTGCGTAAAGTGATGGCGGATCACGGTGTGCAAATCGTGCTGCACGCGGCGGCCTACAAGCATGTGCCTTTGGTGGAGGCCAACCCGCTGGCAGGGTTGGTCAACAATGTCTTCGGGACCCAAACGCTGGCCGAACAGGCGGCACAGGCCGGGGTGGAACGGTTTATCCTCATCTCCAGCGACAAGGCGGTGCGCCCCACCAATATCATGGGTGCGTCCAAGCGGCTGGCCGAACTTGTGATCCAGGACATGGCACGACGGTCCGCAGCAAAGGCAGGCGGAACGATCTTTTCAATGGTGCGCTTCGGCAACGTGCTGGGGTCGTCCGGCTCGGTGGTGCCCTTGTTCCAGGACCAGCTTAGCAGGGGCGGACCGCTGACCGTGACCAGCAAGTTGGTGGAGCGGTACTTTATGACCGTTCAGGAAGCGGTACGGCTGGTTCTGCAGGCTGGCGCGATGGCTCAGGGCGGAGAGGTCTTCGTGCTGGACATGGGCAAGCCGGTGTCCATTTACCAACTGGCGCGGCAGGTTATCGAAAGCGCAGGCTACACGCTGCGGGATGAAAACAATCCCGACGGCGACATCGAAATCGAATTTACCGGGCTTCGCGCCGGCGAGAAGATGGTCGAAGAATTGACCCTGTCCGGAGAACGGTTTCCGACACAGCATCCCAAGATTTTCTCGACCCGTGAGGACGGCCTGTCGGAAATTGAGGTCGCATCGGCCACACGCCGCCTGCGGGAAGCTTTTGTCGCCTCGAACGAGGATATGGCGCGTAGTGTCGTAATGCGGTGGGTCGAAGGCTACGCGGCGCATGAGCGTGAAAGGAAAACCTCCTGAATCTGTCACAGTAATGTCTCTATCTGGTGGGTGCCATTCCGGGTGAGCGCCTGATGGTTGATTTATCGACCTCGCGTAGGCAGAAACGGTGAGGATGTCTCAGTAAAAGGGCGGCAACGTGTCTCACCGAAACGTACAGGGCAATGTCAGGGCAGGGCGCGCGACGCTGCTGAACGGGGTCTGCTTTTCGGTCGTTGCGACGGTCGGGATGCTGGCGCAGCCCGCGCTGGCGGATGATGCTTACGACATCTTTGCGGTTCCGGACCGCCCCAGCCTGAACTTCTACGGCTCACCAGGCCTGATCGACATGCCGACTGGACAGGCCCTGCCCGACGGGCAATTCGCAGTGGGCGTTTCCAGCTTTGGCGGAATGACCCGAACCACGATGACGTTCCAGGCCACGCCGCGCCTTTCTGCCAGTTTTCGCTACGTTGGCATTCAGGACTGGAACTCAAACGGTTTCGAAACCTATCGCGACCGCAGTTTCGACGTGCGTTACCAGCTGCGCAAAGAGGGTCGGATCTGGCCATCCATCACTGTCGGCCTGCAGGATTTCGCGGGCACCGGCATCTATGCGGGGGAATACGTCGTTGCGACCAAGACCTTCGATCAGATTGGCAGCATTCCGGGCAGCTTCAGGCTGACGGCTGGTCTGGGTTGGGGGCGGTTGGGCAGCTCCGGCTCGATCGGGGCACCTTTCGGCGGTCCGCGCCCGGCCTTCGACGCCCAAAGCCGCGGCGGCAGCCCGTCTTTTGACCAGTGGTTCCGGGGCGATGCCGCGCCCTTTGCCGGGGTGGAATGGCAGATCAACGACCGTTGGGGGCTCAAGGCCGAATACAGCTCGGATGCTTACGAGGCCGAAACCGTCACGCGCAACGTGTTCACCCAGAAGTCCCGGTTCAACTTCGGGGCAGAATACCAGTATTCCGACCGACTTCGTTTCGGCGCCTACTACCTGTACGGGTCCGAATTCGGGATCAACGCGCAGCTGCAATTCAACCCCAAACAGCCCCCGGCGCCCCTGAGGGTCGTACCCACCGCCCCGATAGAGCCGCGCCCGAGCCGGGCGTCGCAACCCCAGGCGTACGATACGGCCTGGGCGCAAAGCCAAAGCGCCCCCCAGACCTTGCGTGACCGGCTAAAACCGGTATTGGCAGACTACGGCCTGACCCTGGTTGCGCTTCAGGTACAGCCGGCCAGCGCGGAACTGCGGATGCGCAACGACACCTATGGCGCCATGTCGGTTGCCGTCGGCCGTGCCGCGCGGGCGATGGCGCAGGTCCTTCCCGCTTCGGTCGAGACATTTCGTATCGTGCCGATGAAGGATGGGCTGGCGCAATCGGCAGTGATCATACGCCGCTCCGATCTGGAGGCGCTGGAGTTTGATCCGCAGGCTGCGGAGGCGCTGCTGGCTGTCACCGGCTTCGGCGCAGCGACGCCCCATCTGCCGGGCGCCGCAATCAACGATGATCTTTACCCGGACTTTGCCTGGTCCATCGGACCCTACGTCGATCCCAGCTACTTTGACCCTGACGATCCGGTCCGCGCCGACGCCGGGGTGAAAGCGGACTTTACCTTACGCCCCGCGCCGGGCTGGGAAATCGGCGGCGTGGTCAAGCACCGCCTTCTCGGCAACGTCGGGGACAGCACCCGGTTGAGCAATTCGCAGCTGCCACGGGTCCGAACCGACGGTATCCTTTACGCCCGTGCCGGCGATACCAGCCTTGAAAATCTCTATGTCTCGCGCCAATGGAAGCCCGGCAACGACATCTATGCCCGTGTGACGGCAGGATATCTCGAAAGGATGTTTGGTGGTATTTCCGGTGAAGTGCTTTGGAAGCCGGTGGCAAGTCGGCTCGCGCTGGGTGTCGAGGCGAATTATGTCAAACAACGTGCCTATTCGGGTCTTGGGTTTCAGGACTATTCCGTCGCGACCGGGCATGCCTCTGCCTACTATGAATTCGGTGGCGGCTATCTTGGGCAGATCGATGTCGGGCGATATCTGGCCGGTGATGTCGGTGGAACGGTGACCCTGTCGCGGGAGTTCGCCAACGGCTGGCGGGTCGGCGGATTCTTCACCCTGACCGACGTATCTTCGCAGCAATTTGGAGAAGGTTCCTTCGACAAAGGCATCAACCTGACCATCCCGGTCAGCTGGTTCCTGGGTACGCCTGGCAAGCGTACGGTCAGCACGACGATTCGACCGGTCCAACGGGATGGGGGGGCACGGCTGAACGTGCCGGGACGGCTTTATGAGCAGGTCCGCTCGGGCCATCGCGCGGCAATAGAAAGCGAATGGTCGAGGGTCTGGGAATGATGCGTACGATTAGACTGACGGCGGCGATCTCGGTCGTGGCGCTGGCGGGATGCAGTAGCAACCCCGAAGGGGGCGATACGACTCTGTTGGCCTCGCGCGCGCTGTTCGACTCGATCAGAGAACGGACCTCCGGAGCTGGCGATGCAGGTGGTGCGCCGCTGCGGATCGACGTGACGCGCCAGCAGCTGGACCAGACACCCGGTTCCGTGATGCAGGTGATTCCCGACACAACAAAGACGCAGGATTTCCTGCGGCTGATCGCACGGCGGGACGACAGCTATCCCGGCACGGTCGAGGTCTGGCAATCTTCCGACAACCTGCAGGTGATCCTGCGCAATGGGGTGCTGGTCGGCACCAAGGGATTGGGCGGCGATATCCGCTCGGCCGAGGCGGTCACAACCTTTGCAGGGTTTGACGATCAAGGCGGTGGCGGGCAGCGGCTGATCACCGTTGACCGCACCAATGGTACCGCGCAGACGACCGCATTTGCCTGCGATATGACCCAATTGGGCCGGGAGACCATACAGATCGTAGATCAGCGGGTCGCGACCTACCGGATGCGAGAAGAATGTTCCTATGGTCAGGCCGGTTTCACAAATGAATACTGGGTAGAGACCGGCAGCGGTAAGATGCGCAAGTCGCGTCAATGGGCGGGGCCGACGCTCGGGTACATGGATTTCCTGCGACTGAAGGGCTGAACCTCTACTCTGGCAGAGGAATTGGGTTACTTTGATTGCATGGAAAAGACACTTCTCTCCTTTGGACACGGCTATTCGGCGCGGGCGCTTGCCGCGCGCCTGATCCCGCAGGGATGGCGCATCATCGGCACGACCCGCAGCGCGGACAAGCTGGATGACATTGCCCGCACCGGTGTCGAGCCGGTGCAATGGCCCGGTGCCGACCTGCGCCCGTTGCTGCACGAGGCGCGGCATGTGCTGGTCTCTGCCGGTCCGGGGCCGGAAGGCGATCCTGTGCTGAATGCCCTCGCCCCCGACATCGCGGAAGTAGCGCCGAAACTGCGCTGGCTGGGCTATCTGTCGACCACCGGTGTTTACGGTGATCACCAGGGCGACTGGGTGGATGAGCAGACGCCGCTGGCGCCCTCCACCCGTCGGGGGCAGGCGCGGGTCGAGGCCGAAGCCGCCTGGCAGGCGATCCCGGGCCTGCCACTGCATATTTTCCGGCTTGCAGGTATTTACGGCCCCGGTCGCGGCCCCTTTGCAAAGGTGCGGCGTGGCACGGCACGGCGCATCATCAAGCCGGGACAGGTCTTTTCCCGCATCCATGTAGAGGACATTGCCCAGGCCTTGGAGTTGTCGATCGGACAGCCTGACCCCGGTGCCATCTACAACCTTTGCGACGACGACCCCGCGCCGCCGCAAGAGGTGATCGGCCATGCCGCCGCCCTTCTGGGGCTGCCGCTCCCGCCGGCGGAGGATTTCGAGACCGCCGAGATGACGCCAATGGCACGAAGTTTCTACGCCGAGAGCAAAAAGGTTCGGAACGATCACGCAAAGAGGTCGTTGGGTTGGATTCCTCAATACCCGGATTACAAGTCCGGCCTCGCGGCAATGCTCCAAGATGATACCTGACGAGAACACCACTGATCGGGATGACGAAAGCCATACACTGACTCACCTTCTGGACGGAATGGATAAAGCCGCAGAAGGCGAAGAGGTTTCTGTCGCAGATGTACTGAACGAATTCGGCGACCGCACGATTACGCCCTTCATCCTGCTGGTCGCGGTCATGCTGGTGTCACCTTTGTCCGGTATTCCGGGCGTGCCTACGGTTTCCGCCGCGATCATCGTGATCATGACGGTTCAGGCCCTGTCCGGGCGGCGGCGCCTGTGGTTGCCGCAGTTTCTGCTGCGCCGCACCGTGGCGAGCGAGAAAATGCGCAAGGCTGTCGGCTGGATGCGCGGGCCCTGCCGGTTTCTGGACCGCCATTCCCACAAGCGCCTGATGTTTCTTACCCGCGGACCCATGCGCCTGATCGCGTTGGCGGCCTGCGCGATCATCCCGCTGGGCTGGCCGCCGCTGGAGGTCCTGCCGATGGTGTCCTCCATCGGCGGCGGCACCGTGGCGTTGCTGGCCTACGGCCTTTACACACGGGACGGCGTATATGTCCTTCTGGGCTATGTCATGATCGGCATTTCGGCGCTGACGATCCTGTCGCTGCTGCCTTGACGCATCGTCCCTTGTCCGTCCTTTTGCCTGCCTCCATATAGGACCAAACATAAGGGCAGGCCGCGAATAATGAACTTGAGATCCTTCGTCGAGACGCCGCGTTTCAGCAGCTTCATCATGGGCGTCATCATCTTCAATGCCATCCTGCTGGGGCTGGAGACCTCCCAGGTGGCGATGGCTGCGGCGGGCGAGCTGATTGTCTTGCTGGACAAGCTTTGCCTGACGATCTTCGTGGTGGAACTGGTGCTGAAACTCATCGTCTACCGGCTGCGATTTTTCCGGGACGGGTGGAACGTCTTCGATTTCGTGATCGTGGGCATA
This sequence comes from Sulfitobacter sp. THAF37, assembly GCF_009363555.1. NCBI lineage: Bacteria > Pseudomonadati > Pseudomonadota > Alphaproteobacteria > Rhodobacterales > Roseobacteraceae > Sulfitobacter > Sulfitobacter sp. THAF37. Next base: position 857,787 of record NZ_CP045372.1, on the reverse strand, counting down.
TCACTGGTTCCGGCGGCGCAGGGGTTCAGCGCGCTGCGGGCGTTGCGTATCCTTCGGGTGCTGCGCCTCGTGTCCGTCGCGCCAAGGCTGCGGCGGGTGGTCGAAGGATTCATCACCGCGCTGCCCGGCATGGCGTCGGTGTTCTCGCTGATGGCGCTGATCTTCTATATCGGGGCGGTCATCGCGACCAAGCTCTTCGCGGCCAGCTTTCCCGAATGGTTCGGCACACTGGGCCGATCGGGCTATTCCCTGTTCCAGATCATGACACTGGAAAGCTGGTCCATGGGCATCGTCCGCCCGGTGATGGAGATTTACCCGCTGGCGTGGATGTTCTTCATTCCGTTTATCATGGTGACTACCTTTGCCGTGGTGAACCTGCTGGTCGGCCTGATCGTGAACTCCATGCAAGATGCCCACCACGAAGAGGAAAACGCCGAAACCGGCGCTTACCGTGACAGTGTGAACGAAAGGCTTGCGGCAATCGAAGAACGGCTGGACCGCCTGTTGGAGCAAGAAGGCAGGCGTTGAGCGTCCTCAGGCCCGCTGCGCCCCCAAGCTGGTCACACCCAGCACATCCAGCACCTTGGCCTCTATATGTTCGGCGTTCATGCCGGCGACCGCATACATGTCGGCGGGAGAGGCCTGATCAATGAAGATATCGGGCAGCACCATGGACCGGTACTTCAATCCCTTGTCAAACACGCCTTCCTCCGCCAGCAGTTGCGCCACATGGCTTCCGAAACCGCCCACTGCGCCTTCCTCGATGGAGATCAACGCCTCGTGATCCGCCGCCAGTGACAGAATCAGGTCCCGGTCCAGCGGCTTGGCGAACCTAGCGTCGGCAATAGTGGGCGTGATGCCCTTGGTCGCCAGGCTCTCCGCCGCTTTTTCAACCTCCTCCAGCCGCGTGCCGAAGGACAGCAGCGCCACCCGACTGCCCTCGCGGATCATTCGACCCTTGCCGATCTCCAGCGGCGTCCCCCGCTCAGGCATTTCGACGCCCTTGCCCCCGCCGCGCGGAAAGCGGAACGCGATGGGGCCGCTATCATGCGCGGCTGCCGTGGCAACCATGTGCTTCAGTTCCGCCTCGTCCGCGGCGGCCATGACCACGAAGCCGGGCAGGTTCGCCAGAAAGGCCACGTCAAAGGCCCCCGCGTGTGTCGCGCCGTCGGCTCCGACCAATCCTGCCCGGTCGATGGCAAACCGCACCGGCAGGCGCTGGATCGCGACGTCGTGCACGACCTGGTCGTAACCCCGCTGTAGAAAGGTTGAATAGATCGCGCAGAACGGCCTTAACCCGCCTGCAGCCAGGCCGGCGGAAAAGGTGACGCCATGCTGTTCCGCAATGCCCACGTCAAAGCAGCGCGAAGGGTAGCGTTCGGCAAAGAGGTTCAGCCCGGTGCCGTCCGGCATCGCGGCAGTCACCGCGCAGATGCGGTCATCCTGCGCGGCCTCCTGCATCAGGCTGTCGGCAAAAACCGACGTATAGCTTGGCGCGTTCGATGGTGCCTTCTTCTGCTCGCCGGTGACGACGTTGAACTTCGACACGCCGTGGCCCTTGTCGCGGGCATTTTCGGCCGGGCCGTACCCCTTGCCCTTTTTGGTCAGGACGTGGATCAGGATCGGCCCAGTCGCGCGCGCCTTGACCGTGCGCAATACTGGCAGCAACTGGTTCAGATCGTGCCCGTCGATGGGCCCGAGATATGAAAAGCCCAGCTGTTCGAACAGCGTGCCGCCGACCGCCATGCCCTTGAGGATATCCTTGGCACGTTTGGCGCCCTCGCGGAACGGATAGGGCAGCAGGCTGACCGCGCCCTTGGCGGCAGTCTTGAAATCCTGAAACGGTTCTTCGGCATAGAGGCGGCTGAGATAGCTCGACATCGCGCCCACCGGCGGTGCGATCGACATCTCGTTGTCGTTCAGGATCACGATCAGACGTTTCTTCAGGTGGCCCGCGTTGTTCATCGCCTCGTAGGCCATGCCGGCAGACATCGCCCCGTCGCCGATCACCGCAATCGCATCGCCGAGCCCTTCGGCGATGTTGCCGCCCAGGTCACGCGCCACTGCAAATCCCAGCGCGGCGCTGATCGAGGTCGAGCTGTGCGCCGCGCCGAAAGGGTCATACGGGGATTCGCTGCGCTTGGTGAAGCCGCTCAGCCCGTCCTTCTGGCGCAGCGTACGGATGCGGTCGCGCCGCTCGGTCAGGATCTTGTGCGGATAGCATTGGTGGCTTACATCCCAGATGATCTTGTCCCGCGGCGTGTCGAAAACCGCGTGCAGCGCGACGGTCAATTCGACGACGCCCAGCCCCGCGCCCAGGTGCCCGCCGGTAACCGATACCGCCGAAATCGTCTCTTCCCGCAGTTCGCGGGCAAGCTGGATCAATTGGCTGTCCGTCAGCCCGTGCATGTCGGCCGGACGTTTGATCCGGTCCAGAAGCGGTGTCGCGGGTTGGTCAGGCATGTCCGCCCCCTTTTGTCAGTTCCGGCGCGCAACGACAAAACGCGCGGCCTCGCGGAGCGTTTCGGCCTCCTTGCCATAAACGTCAAGGGAGTCGCAGGCAGATTGCACCAATTCTTCGGCGCGCCTTCTGGCCCCTTCAAGGCCCATCAGGGATACGAAAGTGGCCTTGCCTGCCTCGGCGTCCTTGCCCGTGGCCTTTCCGACGGTCGCTGCGTCGCCCTCTACGTCAAGGATGTCATCCGCGATCTGAAAGGCAAGACCCAAAGCGCGCGCATAATGCGCCAGAGGCGTGGGGTCCGCCGCCGCCATGCGCGGACCGGCGAGCGCGGACCAGGTGATAAGCGCGCCGGTCTTGCCCTGCTGCAGCGCCGTGATCTGCTCAAGCGTCAGGGGGCGTTCGGCGGTTTCGGCTGCGATGTCCAGCGCCTGCCCCAGCACCATGCCGCGCGCCCCGGCAGCCTGGGCAAGAGTGAAGGCCAGCTCCGCCCGGCTCTCTGAACTGCCGACCTCCGGATGCGCCACCAGTTCGAAGGCCAGCGACTGCAGCGCATCGCCAGCGAGGATCGCCGTCGCTTCATCCCATTTCACGTGCACGGTGGGTGCGCCGCGGCGCAGGTCGTCGTTGTCCATGCTCGGCAGATCGTCATGCACCAGGCTGTAGGCATGCAACGCTTCGATCCCGGTGGCAGGCCAGACCGCCCGGTCGGGTCCGATGCCGTGCAGGCGGGCCGTCTCCAGCACCAGAAAGCCGCGCAGCCGCTTGCCGCCGTTCGTGGCATGCGCCATTGCCCGGGTGACGGGCAAATCGTCGAGCCCGGCCAGCACCCGGTCGAATTGCGCCGCCACGATCACCGCCGCTTCAGAAAGCCGGTGCTGAAACACCCGGTCTACAATCCTTCGACCGCCTTGGTGCCGGTCGGATTGCCGTCGCTGTCCAGCGTGATGGCGGCGACCTTTTCCTCGGCTTCCTTCAACTTGACTTCACAGCGCGCCTTCAATGCTGCCCCGCGTTCATAAAGCGCGATGCTCTCGTCCAGCGCCACGTCGCCGCGGTCCAGCTGGCCCAGCACCTTTTCCAGTTCCGCCATCGCGGTTTCAAAGCTCATTTCGTCAACAGCCGTATCGGACATCCGTGCCTCTTCAGTTCAGATGGCGGCACACTAACGGCGATCGCCAGACGCTGCCAGCCGTGCCCGGGGTTCTTTTTGCCAAAAATAATCTCGGGGGTCCGGGGGCAGACAGCCCCCGGCGCTCTCCGCCCGCTCAATCCGGGGCGAGCATGTAGCCCGCGCCACGCACCGTCTGCAGGTATTGCGGCTGCTTTGGGTTCATTTCGATCTTGCGGCGCAACCGGGTGATCTGCACATCGACCGCACGCTCCTGCGCCTGCCCCCTGTCGCGGCCCAGTTCCTCGACCAGGCGGGTCCGGCTCATCGGTTCGCCCGGCTGCGCCGCGAAAATCCGCATCAGCTGCACTTCGGTGGCCGTGAGCCGCACCAGTTCGTCGCCCTGCCAAAGCTCGCCGCGTTCCATGTCATAGCGGTTGTGCCCCAGCGACAATACCTTGGGCGCGGTGTCTTCCGGCCGCGCGTCGGGCATGCGGCGCAGAATGGCGTTGATCCGCAGCAACAGCTCCTTCGGCTCAAACGGTTTCGCCAGATAGTCATCGGCGCCGGCTTCCAGCCCCTCGATGCGATTGTCGGTCTCGCCCTTCGCTGTCAGCAGCAGGATCGGCGACTGCATCTTTTCGCGCAGGGACATTGTCAGGCTCAACCCGTCTTCTCCCGGCATCATGACATCCAGCACGATCAGGTCGAATTCCAGACCCGACAGGATACGTCGGGCATGTGCCGCGTCGCGCGCCGCCGTCACCAGAAAGCCGTGCCGCATCAGAAATTTCCTGAGCAGCGTACGGATGCGTTCGTCGTCGTCGACGATCAGCAGATGCGCGTCCATGCCGCTCATCCGCCGGTTTCTCGCAGCCGCGCGTAGCTCGCACGCATTTCAGGGTCCATCATTGCCTCCAACACCCTGCGGAACCCCGCGACAGCCTCCGGTCCCGCCTCTCTGTAGGCCGCGCGCAGCCGGGCGCGCTGGGCGTCGGACAGCTGCCGCTCCAGCGTCTGACCGTCTTCGGTAAGATACAGATGGCGTTCGCGCTTGTCATTTCGTCCTACCCTGCTTTCAACCAGACCATCGGCGATCAGACTGCGCAAGACACGGTTGAGTGACTGTTTTGTAACTCCGAGAATGTTGAGCAGGTTGTTCACCGTGGTGCCGGGGGCCCGGTTGATGAAGTGGATCGCCCTGTGGTGGGCGCGGCCGTAGGCCAGGTCCATCAGAATGCGGTCGGGGTCTGCGGTGAAGCCGCGGTAGGCAAAGAACATCGCCTCACTGCCTTGCCGCAGCTGTTCGTCCGTCAGAAACAGAAGGTTCTCGCCGCCGCTACCTGCTGGGGCGCGTCCGTCCGCCATGTTACACCTCTTGCCTTTGGGCGACGACATTACGTCAGCGTTGTTGACACTCCAAGAGTGAAACGGTAGGGAATCGCAACTTTTGCGACAGAATGTGTCCGATACTGACACTGTTTGCGCAACATTTCTCAATCGTGGAGTGAAGATATGGTGGTAGGTGCCTATGATGACCGGGACGGTCACATCTGGATGGATGGCAAGATGGTCGACTGGCGCGAGGCCAATGTCCATGTGCTGACCCATGCCATGCATTACGCCTCTTCCGTGTTCGAAGGTGAACGCGCCTATGGCGGCAAGATTTTCAAGAGCCGCGAACATTCGGAGCGGCTGATCCGCTCTGCCCGGATGATCGACTTTGAAATTCCCTATTCGGTGGACGAAATAGAGGCAGCGAAGGCCGAGGTTCTGAAGGCCTCCGGCCTTGAAGATGCCTATGTCCGGGCAGTGGCCTGGCGGGGTGTGGGTGAGGATATGGGCGTGGCATCGGCTCGCAATCCCGTGCGTCTGGCAATCGCCGCATGGGCCTGGGGTGCCTACTACGGCGATGCCAAGATGAATGGCGCAAAGCTCGATATCTCCAAGTGGAAGCGCCCCAGCCCCGAGACGATCCCCGTTCATGCCAAGGCGGCGGGCCTCTACATGATCTGCACCATGTCGAAACATGCGGCAGAGGCGAAGGGTTGCTCGGACGCGCTGTTCATGGATTACCGCGGCTACGTGGCCGAGGCGACGGGCGCCAACATCTTCTTCGTCAAGGACGGAGAGGTCCACACGCCCGACGCCGACTGCTTTCTCAACGGCATCACCCGACAGACGGTGATCGGCATGCTGAAGGACAAGGGCATCACAGTGCACGAACGCCACATCATGCCGGAGGAGCTGGAAGGATTCGAGCAGTGCTGGCTGACCGGCACCGCCGCCGAAGTGACCCCGGTAGGACAGATCGGCGACTATACGTTCGAGGTCGGGGCAATGACCCGCGACATCGCGGACAGCTACGAAAAGCTTGTCCGGAGCTGACAGCCGCCCGAGTCTGTGGGGGAGGCTGGCGCCTGCCAGACGGATCAACGCTGAACTGGCCGAGAGCAACGATTTTTGGCCGGTATCTTCTTGAAAGCGGCGCAGTCGTAATCCAGGACGAAAAGCCGCGCCCGTGTTGGCCGGGCGCGGCAGTCTTAGCGTTCAGTAGAGGGCAACTGGGTTGATCATTGCCTGGACCGTTCCCTTGATCCGGGGCTGGCCGAGGACAAACATGAACTCGTTCACCCCGTCGCGTAGCAAGGGGCCGACGTTCATGGTCTCAAGAATGTAGATCCCGTTGTCCTTCAGCAGGGTGACATGGCCATAGAACACCTTGTCCCCTTCAGCGGGCGGGATGGCATCCAGCCCCCAGGTATCAGCGCCCACCGCCAGCGGGTTGAGCGAGGCGAGATAGACCGCGCCCTCGTTTGTCAGGCCGGGTTCCGCGCTGCCCCATTGCATCGGGTCGCTTTCCAGCATCCCTTCGGTCCAGCCGGTGTGAAACAGGATGATGTCGCCCTCACCCATGGTGATGCCTTGCGCCTCGGCGGCAGCCTTTATCTCTTCCGATCCGAAGTGTTCCCCGGCGGCCATAACCTCTTTGCCGGCATGTTTGGCCATGTCGAGGATCACGGCCCGTCCGACCAGTGGCGGCACGTCATGGGTGCCCAGCTTGGTCAGGCCGGTGATGGCGGAAATCTCCTTTTCGTCGAGGCAGTTGTAGTAATGCCCGCCTTCGCCCAGATGCCCCAGCCCATCCAGCTGCGAACCGATGCCGATCCAGGTTTGGAGTATATCGTCGTTGTAATTGCCCTCGTAGCCGAAGCTGGACAATTTCTGCCCGCCCTGCTGGTTCGGTTGCACCACCTGCAGGTTCAGCGACCGGGGCGGAAAGGCGGGTGTGTCCGGTCCGATGGTGATGCCCAGCGGCATGGATTTACCCTGTTTGATCAGCTTGGCAGCCTCCAGCGTGCGTTCGGGCGTCACCAGGTTGGCGGAACCGATCGTGTCATCCGCACCCCATTTCGAAGGCGCGCAATCCTGCGCGAAGCTGGCATTTGCCGCCAGTACCAGCGCGGCCAGTGTGGCGGTCATCAATCTTGTCATGGTTTTCCTCCCTAGAATTGCGGGCCGCGGGCGAGATTCGGTCGGGCCCTGAGCAAAGGTTACACGAAAACTTCCCGGTCACGGGAATCCCCGGTGGATTGGTCCGGGCTGAACCGGGCAGGGGCCGGGTAATTACCCACGGGGAACCCGGTGAGACGGGATGTGTCGGATGCTGTCATGAAAGCTTGAAAGACTTGTCATGAAACTGTCGGCAGGCCGTTACGCGGCTGCGGTTTGTGTGGCGCAGAATTCATCCAGACAGGGAAACCCATCCATGACCAGACTTCTGCGCCCGACCCGCCGCTCCATGCTGGCGGGGTCCGCCGCCTTTGCCGCAACGCTGGCGATGCCGGCCATCAGCCGTGCGTCCTCCCGGCCCGTGTTCACCCACGGTGTCCAGTCCGGGGATGTGGATACGAACTCCGGCATGATCTGGACCCGGACCGACCGCCCATCGCGTGTCATGGTCGAAGTGTCGACCACGGAGAGCTTTGCAAATGCACGGCAGCTGCCCAGCATGGACGCGGTGCCGGGCCATGACATGGCGGTCAAGCGCCTGCTGCAGGACCTGCCGAGCGATCAGGACATCTTTTACCGGTTCACCGCCGCCGATCTGACCGACCTCAACGTGACCTCCGAACCCTTGGTGGGCCGGTTCCGCACCGCCCCCACGGCGCGCCGCGATGTGCGATTTGCCTGGTCCGGCGACACGGCCGGTCAGGGCTGGGGCATCGACGCGGATGGCATGCGGACCTATGCCACGATGGCCCGCCATACGCCTGATTTCTTCCTGCACTCGGGCGACACGATCTATGCCGATGGCCCGATGCAGGATGAGGTCGAATTGCCCGACGGCGGTGTGTGGAAGAACGTTGTCCTGCCCGATGAAAAGCGCAAGGTCGCCGAAACGCTGGACGAATATCGCGGCCAGTGGAAATACAACATGCTGGACGAACATGTGCGGGCGTTGAATGCGCAGGTGCCGACGTTCATGCAGTGGGACGACCACGAGGTCGTCAACAACTGGTCCGCCTCCAAGGACCTGAGCGGCGATGACCGTTACACCGAAAAATCCGTGCATGTCCTGGCGGCCCGCGCCGCTCAGGCGTTCCACGAGATGACACCGCTGCGGATCACGCCCGCAGAGCCGAACCGCGTCTACCGCAAGATCAACTATGGTCCGATGCTGGACGTTTTCTTTCTGGATCTGCGCAGCTACCGAGGCCCGAATGGTGCATCTCAGGAAAGCGAGATCAACGCGGACAGCACGATCCTGGGGTCCGAACAGATGGCATGGCTCAAGCGGGAGCTGACAAACTCCACGGCGACGTGGAAAGTGATCGCCTCCGACATGCCGATTGGTCTGGTAGTGCCGGATGGCGACAAGATCGAAGGCGTGGCCAACAAGAACGACGGCGCCCCCGGCGGTCGAGAGCTTGAAATCGCGGAATTGCTGCGGTTCATCAAGAACGCGCGGGTGCAGAACACCGTCTGGTTCACCGCAGATGTGCATTACACGGCGGCACATTATTACAACCCCGACAAAGCGCAGTTCCAGGACTTTGAACCGTTCTGGGAATTCGTGTCAGGGCCGCTGCACGCGGGCACCTTCGGGCCGAACGCGCTGGACGCGACATTTGGCCCGGAGCTGAAGTTCGTCAAGGCGCCCGCTGAGGGTCAGGTGAACCTGCCGCCGAGCGCCGGATTGCAGTTCTTTGGCCTTGTCGACATCGACGCGCAGACGCAGCAGATGACGGTGCGGCTGATGGACCGGGCAGATACCGAACTTTACTCGGTCACGCTGGACCCCAAGGGCGCGTCGATCTGAATCACGCCGTTCGAGGTATCACGTAGGGCGGGCCGAACAGGTCCGCCCTATTTGCGCAGCGCGGACAGGCCGACGCCCGTGCTTTCAAAACCGCCGTCAGAAGCGATGACCTGCCCGGTGACATAGCTGGCCTTCTCCGCGCAGAGGAATACGATGACTTCGGCGATCTCGCGCTCCGTGCCGTAGCGGTTCAGCGGTATCGCGTCATGGTAGGCGTCGATGATGTCCTGGGTATGCACGGCCATCGCCAGTTTGGTCCGCACCGGGCCGGGGCAGACGCAGTTGGCGCGGATGCCGTATTCACCCAGTTCCGCCGCCTGTTGCCTGGTCAGCTGGATAACCGCAGCCTTGGAGGTGCCATAGGCGACCCGAAGAGTAGAGGCACGCAACCCGGAGATGGAGGCGATGTTGACCAGGGCGCCCTTTGTCTCCTTCAGCGCCGGTGTGACCGCCTGCGACATCAGGAATACGCCATCGAGGTTGGTGTCCATCACCCGGCGCCACCGGCCGAAATCTGTCTGTTCGATCGGGCCGAAATCGGCGACGCCCGCGTTGTTCACCAGCGCGTCGATCCGCCCGAAGTGCAAGAGCACATCCGCGACGGTCTGGTCCACTGCCCCCGGGTCCGACACATCGCAGACATAGGCGCTGGCCGCCTGACCAAGGTCGGCGGTTGCCTTTTGCAATTCCTCCGCGTCGCGGTCCAGTGCCGCGACCAGCCAGCCCTCTTCGATAAAGAGCCTTGCGGTGGCCAGCCCGATGCCACGCGCAGCGCCAGTGACGAGCGCAACTTTCGCGGTCTTGCCGTCTTGGGTCGTCATCAGAAATCAACGCCCTTCTGCGCCTTGATCCCGGCCTTGAAGGGGTGTTTCACCTCGGTCATTTCAGTGACCAGGTCGGCATAGTCGCAGAGTTCCGGTTTCGCATCGCGGCCGGTCAGGATCACGCCGGTACGCTTGTCGCGGGCCTCCAGCCCTTCGATGACCTGATCGACAGACAGGTATTCATACCGCATGGCGATGTTGATCTCGTCCAGCACGACCAGATCATAGTCGCCGCTTTCCATCATCTCGCGGGCCTTGGCAAAGGCGGCCTGGGCGGCGGCGATATCGCGTTCCTTGTCCTGGGTGTCCCAGGTGAAACCTTCGCCCATGGTGTGCCAATCCACGCCGCCGAGCCGGTCAAAAAACAGCCGCTCGCCGGTCTTCCACTTGCCCTTGATGAACTGGACGACGCCAACACGTTGCTTCCAGCCGAGGGCACGTACCACGACGCCGAAGGCGGAGGATGACTTGCCCTTGCCTGCGCCGGTGTGGACCAGCACCAGCCCAGCCTCGGGGTCCTGCAGTTCGGCCACCTTCTTGCGCTGCTCGGTCTGACGCTCTTGCATCTTTTCCTTGTGGGACTGATCGGTCATGGCACTCTCCTATTCGAGGGTCAGGATTTCGGGTCGGATACGGCCCGTACTTTGCTGCGGTCCATGCCCAGCTGGTGCTCGCGCCAGATAACGAGAACGCCCGCGCAGATCACCAGCGCGGCCCCCGCCAGCATCATGATCGTGGGCAGTTCGCCGAAGATCACGTAGCCGAGGATGATCGCAAACAGCATTGAGGTATAATCGTAGGGGGCCAGCATCGACACGGAGCCGAACCGGTAGGACGACGTGACGAGAATTTGTGCGACCCCGCCGACCAGCCCGGCAGAGACCAGCAGCAGCGCGGTCTGGCCGGTGGGGACGACCCAGCCGAACGGCAGGGTGAGCAGTGACAGCACCGAAGCGGTGGCGGAGAAATAAAAGACGATGGCGGCGGTGTGTTCGTTCTGCACCAATTGACGCAGGTGTACCTGGACCAGGCTGCGCATCATGGTTGCGCCGAGGATCAGCATGGCGCCGACGGTGGCCATGTGGTCAAGCTGTGAACTGCCGAAGCGGGGCCAAAGGATGATCAGCACCCCGAACAGCCCGACCGCCACCGCGCTGATTCGTAGCAGCCGGATGCGTTCGCCCAGCATCACCGCGGCCAGCAATACGGTGAAGATCGGGGTGGCGAACCCGATGGCCGTGACTTCGGGCAGGGGCAGCAGGCCCAGACCGGCAAAGGTCAGGCCCATCGCGGTGGTTCCGAACAGCCCGCGCCAGACGTGTCCCATCGGGTTCTTTGCCTTGAGCCCGATTTTCAACTGTCCACGGTGAGCGAGCCAGATCAGGATGATCGGGATGGCAAAGAGGGATCGGAAGAAGACCTGTTCGCCCGGCGGAATCTCGTCCGAAGTGGATTTGATGATCGCCGACATGCAGGTGAACAGGAAAATCGCCGTGATCTTGAGAGCAACGCCGAGCGCGGGTCTTGCTGAGAAATCCTCGACCTTCATGGATGGCTCATGCGCCCGGGCCGATGATGCCGCGATTCTCGCCCACCTGTCCCCGGTGCAGCAGCATGTGGTCAAGCAGCACGCAGGCCATCATCGCCTCGCCCACCGGGACCGCGCGGATGCCGACGCAGGGGTCGTGGCGGCCCTTGGTGATGATCTCGGTTTCCTCGCCGGTTTTGGTGATCGTCCTGCGCGTGGTAAGGATGCTCGAGGTCGGCTTGACCGCGAAGCGCACCACGATGTCCTGACCCGTGCTGATCCCGCCGAGAATGCCGCCCGCGTGGTTGGAAGAGTATTTCGGCCCCGCCCGTTTCACGACCGGCAGGCCGCCATTTGCAATCATGCGCTTGTTCAGCGCCTTGCGCACGACCTGAAGCGTCATGCCGCCCTTGGTCTCGGTGAAATGGAACAGATCCTTCACCTTGAACCAGCGTTCCTTGTCGTTCTCGTTCTGAGGACGGATGATATATGCTCCGGTGGAGTCCAGTCTGGCACCTTTGAAAAAGACCTCGACGATGTCCTCGGACGCGGTGGGAGCGAATATTTCATCCGCGTTCAGCTCGCCGGTCAGCATCGCCGCCGACATGCCTTCACCGATCTCCACGCCTTTCACCGCGTTGATGCTCATCATCGCGGCGGCCAGATCGGTGTCCAGCTTGCCGTAGACCGGGGCGCCAAGACCGGCGGGCACGCCGCGGGCGACAACTTCGATGATGGCGCCCACGCTGCTGCCGGATTTGCGCAGCCCGTCAAGGTAGTCGGCCCAATCGGTCGCGGCTTTGGCATCGGGTACCCAGAACGGGTTCTGTTCGATCTGGTCCCAGTCAAAGGCATCGCGGTCGATCTTGTGCGGGCCCATCTGCACCATGTAGCCGGTGATCTGCACATCGGGCGCCATTGCCCTGATCGCCTCGCGGGCCAGTCCACCTGCCGCCACCCGAGCTGCGGTTTCACGGGCCGAGGACCGCCCGCCACCGCGATAGTCGCGCACACCGTATTTCTGGAAATAGGTGATGTCGGCGTGGCCGGGGCGGAACTTGTCCTTGATGTCTCCGTAGTCCTTTGACCGCTGGTCGGTGTTCTCGATCATCAGCTGAACCGGTGTTCCGGTCGTCACCCCTTCGAACACACCCGACAGGATGCGGACCTCGTCCGCCTCGCGCCGTTGCGTCGTGTATTTGTTCTGCCCCGGTTTGCGGCGGTCCAGCCAGTGCTGGATCATTTCGGCATCCACCGGGACGCCGGGGGGGCAACCATCGACCGTGGCACCCAGGGCGGGTCCGTGGCTTTCGCCCCATGTGGTCACACGGAAAAGGTGGCCAAAGCTGTTGATCGACATTGCGAAGCTCCTTTGATGACCCTGTTACCGGGGCCGTTGGGGGGCCTCAAGCGGTTTCGCCTTGCAAGTCCGCAACCGGCGGCCTAGCTCTTGTCATACCTCGGGGGGCTGAAAAGCTGAGATGTACGTGAGTGCGGACCCGTTGAACCTGAACCGGTTAACACCGGCGGAGGGAAGGTATGGACATCCATCCAACGCTTTCTGACGCCGCATATTGGAGGATGCCATGAGACATCTCACTTTTGCTGCTGCAATGACACTCGCCGCGGGCGCAGCGCAGGCCCAGACGCCTGTGCTGACGGTCTATGCGGGGGATTACTTCACATCCGAATGGGGCCCCGGCCCGACGATCGAGACCGAGTTCGAGAAGGTTTGCGATTGCGATCTGCAATTCTCGACCGGCGATCTGATGCCGCGCCTGCTGCTCGAAGGCGAGCGGACCAAGGCGGACGTGGTGATCGGTCTGACGTCCGATGTCACGGCAAAGGCGCGGTCGACCGGGCTTTTCGCGCCGCATGGACAAGACAATTCCGACCTGACCCTGCCCATTGAGTGGACGGATGACGTCTTTCTGCCGTTCAACTACGGGCATACCGCCTTTGTGTTTGATGACACCCGGATGGAGAATCCGCCCGCGACATTCGACGATCTGCTGAACATGTCCGACGACGTGAAGATTGTGATCCAGGATCCACGCACGTCGATTTCCGGTCTCGCGCTGGTGCTGTGGGTCGAGGCCGTCTATGGCGACAAGGCGCAAGAGGCCTGGAGCAAGCTGGCCCCGAAAATCCTGACGGTCACGAAGGACTGGTCGACGTCCTACGGCATGTTCACCGATGGCGAAGCGGACATGGTGCTCAGCTACACCACCTCGCCCGCCTATCACATGTTCGCCGAAGACGATTTCACCAAGCACGCGGCGCTGTTCCCCGAGGGTCACTATTTCATGGTCGAAACCGTGGCCAAGGTGGCGCAAACCGATGTGCCCGAGCTGGCGGACCAGTTCATGTCCTTCGTCATGTCGGACACGTTCCAGACGCAGATTCCGACCGCGAACTGGTCGCTGCCTTCGGCCCTGCCGCAGGAACAATGGCCCGAAGGCTGGGCCGAACTGGACCTGCCCGAGAAGGTGCTGTTTTACGACGAGGCTGAAGCCGCCGCCGTGCAGGAGAAGGCGATCGAGGCATGGCGCAGCGCGCTGACCCAGTAACGCGCAACGCGGGCATCACCGCTGCCGCCGTGACGGTTGCGGTGGTGCTGGCCGCAGGCATCGGAATACTCTCGCGTGCCGAACCGGGCGGCTTTGGCCCCGGCGATCTGGCGGCGATCCGTTTTACCGTGGTGCAGGCGCTGCTTTCGGCTGCCTTTTCCGTGTTGCTTGCGATACCGCTGGCCCGCGCCCTGGCGCGGCGGAGGTTCTTCGGGCACGGGGTGCTGGTGATGCTGTTGGGGGTGCCGTTTATTCTGCCTGTCATCGTTGCGGTGATCGGGCTGCTGGCGGTTTTCGGCCGCAACGGGCTGCTCAACACCGGCCTTGTGGCCCTTGGACTGCCGGAGCTGTCGGTCTATGGGCTGCACGGTGTCGTGTTGGCCCATGTTTTCTTTAACTTGCCGCTGGCCACGCGGCTTCTGTTGCAGGGCTGGCAAGCGGTGCCGGCGGAACGCTTCCGGCTGGTCGCGCAACTGAACCTTAGCCCACGTGCGGTGGCGCGAACACTGGAATGGCCGCTGCTGCGCCAGATCGGGCCCGGAGCCTTCGCCCTGATCTTTGTCATCTGCCTGACCAGTTTCGCCGTGGCGCTGACGCTGGGCGGGGGGCCGCGCGCCACGACCGTTGAACTCGCCATCTATCAGACCTTTCGCTATGACTTTGATCTGACCCGCGCAGCCCTGCTGTCGCTGGTGCAACTGGCCGTCGCGGGAACCGCGGCTCTGGCGGCACTGTGGTTCGTGCCTTCTGTGGGCATCGGCGGCGGTCTCGACCGGGTGCCGATGCGTTGGGATGCCCGCAGCGGGCTGCAACGCTGGTCCGATATCGCGCTGATCCTGCTGGGCGCGGCCTTTCTGCTGGTGCCGCTGGGGGCTGTCGTGCTGCGCGGTCTCTTGGGGGTGCCGCTGATGCCCGCATCGGTCTGGCAGGCGGCGGGCGTGTCGCTGGGTGTCGCGGGTCTGAGCATCGTGGTCCTGTTGCTGCTGGCGCTGCCGATGGCCGGGTGGATCGCCGGGCGCGCGACCGGGGGTGTTGAGGCAATAGGCCTTTTTGGTCTCTCCGCCTCGCCACTGATGATCGGGACGGGATGGTTCATCCTGCTGAATCCGGTGGTAGACCCCGCCGTGCTGGCGTTGCCGGTGACCGCGCTGGTCAATGCGCTGATGGCGTTGCCGTTCGCCCTGCGGATCATGGTGCCCCGCCTGCGGGATACGCTGCGTGAATATGGGCGGCTGGCCACGGCGCTGAAGATGCGGGGATGGTCATTGTGGCGCTGGGTGATTTTGCCGCGTCTACGGCCACAGATCGGCTTTGCGGCCGGGTTGACAGGGGCGTTGTCCATCGGCGACCTCGGCGTGATCGCGCTGTTCGCCGATCCCGACCGCGCGACGCTGCCGTTGCAGATGTACCGGCTGATGGGCGCCTACCAGATGCAGGCCGCCGCTGGCGCGGCGCTGCTGCTGCTGGTCATGGCGCTTGGTATCTTCTGGATATGCGACAGGGGAGGGCGCAGCGGTGTTGCGGATTGAACAGGCCAGAATCACGTTGGGCAGCTTCCAGCTGGACGCGGACATGGCGTTGGAGCAGGGACGGAAATACGCTGTCATCGGGCCGTCAGGTGCGGGAAAATCGACTCTGCTTTCCGCGCTGGGCGGCTTTGTCCCGCTGAGTGCGGGGCGCCTGAGCTGGGACGGGCGGGATATCACGGATGCCGCGCCGGGCGCGCGGCCGATGACGATGTTGTTTCAGGACAACAACCTGTTCCCGCACCTGAGCGTGGCCCAGAACGTCGGGCTGGGCATCAACCCCCACATGCGGCTGACAGAGGCCGATCGCGACAGCGTGGCGTGGGCGCTGGAGCGGGTCGGGTTGGCCGATCAGGCGCAAAGGCGGCCCGGCGCGTTGTCGGGCGGTCAGCAAAGCCGCGCCGCTCTGGCGCGGGTGCTGGTGCAGGCCCGGCCGCTGGTGCTGCTCGATGAGCCATTTGCGGCACTCGGCCCGGCGTTGCGCAACGAGATGCTGGATCTTGTGCAGGACCTGGTGGCCGAAACCGGGGCGGCGCTGATCATGGTGACTCATGCCCCCGACGACGTGCGCCGCATAGCGGACGAGGTGATCTTTGTCGCCGGTGGGGTGGCGCATGCGCCGCAACCGGCGGTGGCGTTGATGGACAACCCGCCGCCGGAACTCAGAGACTACCTGGGCTGAGACAGCTGGAACTGCCCGAAAGCCCGGCCCGTCTGCCTCAAATACCACGGTGACGCCTGAGGTGTCAGGCACCGACCGTCTGGTGGGTCTCAACAATTCCGAGAGCCGCTTGGGCGGCCTCGCGCCCCTTTTCGATGAAATGCTCCCGGTAGATGGCGTTGTGGTGCGCCGTTTCCTGGTACTGATGGGGTGTCAGGGAAACGGACAGCACGGGCACCCCGGTCTCCAGACCCGCTTGCATCAGCCCATCCACGACCGCTGCGGCGACGAAGTCGTGCCGGTAGATGCCGCCGTCCACCACGAATGCGGCACAGGCAATGGCGACATGGTCGCCCCGGCGCGCGAGTTTCTGCGCCAGCAGCGGCAATTCGAACGCACCGGGCACGTCGTAGACGTCGACCTGATCGGAGGGGATGATCTGGGTGAAACCGTCAAGCGCACGATCAACGATGTCGGCATGCCAGCGGGCTTTGATAAAGGCGAAGCGGGCGGAGCCATGATGGCCATGTGTCATTTGTGATCTCCTCTTGGTTCAGACACGTCCACCCAAGGCGATCACGACGGCACAAGGGCCGGACGGCCCCGTTGCTTTCGCATTCTCTTTCATCCGGACTGTGACCGTCGGCTCTGGAGTCTGACCAGATCTGCTGACCCGGCACCACCCGAAGGGGTGTCGGCGCTCGCGGGCTCGGGATTGCTCCCCTACCGCCGGTGGGGAATTCCGCCCCGCCCTGAGAATGCGGTTATGTTGCCAAGCCGCCGGATTGCCTGCAATAGAAATCGTGCCGTTACGAAAGGGAAGGCGATGCATCCGAATCCCGTATTTCACGATGCCGATACAGACCGGAACCTCGCCTTTGCGCGGGACCGCGGGTTCGGGGTGCTGGCCGCCTCTGCGCAGGGGGCACCCATGCTGGCGCATGTGCCCTTCCTGCTGAGCGACGATGGCAGCACGGTTGATCTGCATCTGGTGCGCTCCAACCCGATCGCCCGCGCGCTCGGCGCGCGGCCCGAGGTGACGCTGGCGGTGTCGGGCGGAGATTCCTACGTCTCTCCGGACTGGTATGGCGTATCCGACCAGGTGCCGACGTGGAACTACATCGCGGTGCATCTGACCGGGACGCTGGAAGCCCGCCCTGTGGAGGAGTTGCGCGATCTGCTGGACCGTCATTCGGCGGCCTATGAGGACCGGCTGCTGCCAAAACCGCCCTGGAAAACCGACAAGATGACGCCAGAGGTCATGGACCGGCTGATGCGGATGATCGTGCCGTGCCGGATGCATATCAGGACTGTGGATGGCACCTGGAAGCTGAGTCAGAACAAGACCGACGCGGTACGGTATGCGGCGGCCGACCAGATGGCAGGCTACGGTTTCGGCAGCGATGTCGCGGCGCTTGCGGCGGTGATGCGGGCGGCCCGTCCGAAATAATGCGTGGGCCCTCCACAGGTCATTGCCTGTCGCGGTCGCGCCTGTGATAGTGCCGCAAACCGACAGGAGGCTGCCATGAAACTCGCCTATTCACCGACCTCGCCCTATGTCCGCAAGGTCATGGTTTTGTTGCACGAAACCGGACAGCTGGAAGATGTGGCGCTGGAAACCATCTCCACCACGCCGATCGGCCCGGATACTGCGCTGCTGCCAAAGAACCCTCTGGGCAAGGTGCCGGCGCTGGAGCGGTCCGAGGGACCGGCGTTGTATGACAGCCGGGTCATCTGCGCTTACCTGGATGACCGCGCTGGCGGCGGACTTTACGGGTTGGGTGCGCGGCGCTGGGATACGCTGACGCTGGAGGCAACGGCGGACGGTATGCTGGATGCGGCGTTGCTGATGGTCTACGAGACCCGCCTGCGGCCCGAAAATGCACGTATGCCCGAATGGGTTGACGGGCAGTGGGGCAAGGTCGACCGGGCGCTGACCGCGCTGAACAATCGCTGGATGAGCCATCTGCAAGGGCCATTGGACATGGGCCAGATCGCGGTCGGTTGCGCGCTGGGATATCTGGAATTCCGCCATGATGCGCGGGGCTGGCGCAAGGGCAGGGACGCGCTTTCCAGTTGGTTCGATGCGTTCGATTCGCGTCCCTCGATGCAGGCGACGCGCCCTCCGCAGGCGTAATTTTCGGCAATCGGCGGGATTAATTCACTGCCTGCGACGGTTTGCGCGCCTTTGCCATCTGGACGGACGCGCGCCATGCCGCTAGACAGCGCGATGAAGTCAGGGGGCGCTTGCGCCCCCGGTATGTCCAATGGCCTCTGTGCCAAGAAGTGGAGTAGAGCCGTGTCCAACGCAGAAGATCACGCAGGCACCCGGAGGGATTTCCTGTATTACGCAACCGCCGGCACAGGTGCCGTCGCCGTCGGCGCGGCGGTGTGGCCGCTGGTCAACCAGATGAACCCTTCTGCAGACGTGCTGGCGCTGTCGTCGATCCGCGTTGACGTGAGCGGGCTCGAACCGGGCACGCAGCTGACGGTCAAATGGCTCGGCAAGCCCGTGTTCATCCGGCGCCGGACCGGCGAAGAGATCGAAGAGGCCCGTGCCGTCGATCTGAACGAACTGCCAGATCCGAACGCCGAAAACGCGAATTTGCCCGATGACTCCCCTGCGACGGACGAGAATCGCGCGCTTGCCCCTTTTGACGGCGGCGATGGCGACGCAACCTCGGGCGAATGGCTGGTGATGATGGGCGTCTGCACGCACCTGGGCTGCGTCCCGCTGGGCGACGCCGGTGATTTCGACGGCTGGTTCTGCCCCTGCCACGGCTCGCACTACGACACAGCCGGACGCATCCGCAAAGGGCCCGCACCGCGCAACCTGCCGGTGCCCGTCGCCGAATTCGTGGACGCTTCCACGATCAAACTGGGTTAAGGGAGAACTCGATGTCTGGAATTCCTCACGACCATTACGAGCCGAAGTCCGGCGGAGAAAAGTGGCTTGCACGCCGCCTGCCCGTTGTTGGTCTGCTCTATGACACATTGATGATCCCTACGCCCAAGAACCTGAACTGGATGTGGATCTGGGGCATCGTCCTGACCTTCTGCCTGGCGTTGCAGATCATCACCGGTATCGTGCTGGTCATGCATTACACGCCGCATGTGGATCTGGCGTTCAGCTCGGTCGAGCACATCATGCGGAACGTCAACGGCGGGTATATGCTGCGCTACCTGCACGCGAACGGCGCCTCGCTGTTCTTCGTGGCGGTCTATGCGCATATCTTCCGCGGCCTTTACTACGGTTCCTACAAGGCCCCGCGCGAGATTACCTGGATCATCGGCATGCTGATCTACCTGCTGATGATGGCCACAGGCTTCATGGGCTACGTGCTGCCTTGGGGGCAAATGTCCTTCTGGGGTGCAACCGTGATCACCGGTCTGTTCGGCGCGATCCCCTTTGTGGGCGAGTCGCTGCAGACCTTCCTGCTGGGCGGACCCGCCGTGGACAATGCCACGCTGAACCGCTTCTTCTCGCTGCACTACCTGCTGCCCTTTGTCATCGCGGGCCTCGTGATCGTGCACATCTGGGCCTTCCACACCACCGGCAACAACAACCCCACGGGTGTTGAAGTGCGCCGTGGGTCCAAGGAGGAAGCGCAGAAGGACACGCTGCCGTTCTGGCCCTATTTCGTGATCAAGGACCTGTTCGCGCTGGCGGTAATCCTGGCGGTGTTCTTTGCCATTGTCGGCTTCATGCCGAACTACCTGGGCCACCCCGACAACTACATCGAGGCCAACCCGCTGGCGACGCCTGCGCACATCGTGCCTGAATGGTACTTCCTGCCGTTCTACGCGATCCTGCGTGCCTTTACGTCTGAAGTCTGGGTTGTGCAGATCGCGTCCTTCGTGACCGGCGGCATCATCGACGCCAAGTTCTTTGGTGTGCTGGCGATGTTCGGTGCGATTGCGGTTATGGCGCTGGTGCCTTGGCTGGACACATCCAGCGTCCGGTCCGGTCGCTATCGTCCGATGTTCAAGTGGTGGTTCGCCCTGCTGGTGATCGACTTCTTCGCGCTGATGTGGCTGGGCGCCATGCCGGCGGAAGAACCCTATGCGTCCTTCTCGCTGATCGCATCGGCCTATTGGTTCGCCTATTTCCTGGTGATCCTGCCGCTGCTTGGCGTGATCGAGAAGCCGCAGCCGCAACCGGCGTCCATCGAAGAAGACTTTGACGCCCATTACGCGCCCAAGGCCGGTGGCACCAAGACCATCGTGAAACCGGCAGAATGACGGAGAAGAAAATGATCAAGAAACTGACCCTCTCCGCCCTTGTGGCCCTCGGCTTTGGCACCACCGGTGCCCTGGCCGCCGGTTCGGAAGGCCATGTCGAGAACTTCGACTTTTCCTTCGAAGGACCGTTCGGTGCCTATGACGTGAACCAGTTGCAGCGCGGGCTGAAGATCTACACCGAGATCTGTTCGGCGTGCCACGGTCTGAAGTTCGTTCCGATCCGCACCCTGGCGGACGACGGCGGACCCAGCATGCCCGAGGATCAGGTGCGCGAATACGCCAAGCGTTTCGAAGTCTTCGACGAGGAACTGGACGACTTCCGCCCGGCCACACCGGTGGACCACTTCCCCGGTTCGTCCCTTCCGAATGCACCGGACTTGTCGCTCATGGCGAAGGCACGGGCTGGCTTCCACGGACCGTATGGGCTGGGTATCAACCAGTTCATCAACGGTATCGGCGGGCCGGAATATATCGCATCCTTGCTGACCGGTTACACCGGTGAAGAAAGGGAGCAGGCCGGAACGGTGTTCTACGAGAATACGGCGTTCCCGGGCGGCTGGATCGCCATGGCCCCGCCGCTCTATGGCGACGACGTTGAATTCGACGATGGACACGAAAGCGATCTGCACCACGAGGCGGCGGATGTCGCAGCCTTCCTGATGTGGACAGCAGAGCCCAAGATGATGGCCCGCAAACAGGCCGGTTTCGCCGGTGTGATCTTCCTCACGCTGCTTGCCGTGCTGCTGTATCTCACCAACAAGCGGCTGTGGTCCGCCGTGAAGTACAGGCGCGAAGACTGATCCGGCGCACCCGGCATTGCATGACAAAGCCCTCCCGACCTTGACGGTTGGGAGGGCTTTACTTTTGCGGGGTCGTGGGGTGAGCAATCGCGGGCACAGTCAGGCCGAAAGGGCGCTATCCGTCTTTCCGGTGATCATTGCGGTGACGATGTCACCTACGGTCTGTGGCGTTTCGAAATGCACCTCGGCGAACTGCTCGGTCCGGCCCATCGTCGGGCTTTCCATCAGGATACCGTGGGTTCGGCCCACCTGCTGCTCCAAATGGCGCCCTACCTGTTTTTCACCAGCTGCACGCAGACGGGCCGCACGCTCTTTGATGCTGCGACCGTTTACGGCGGGCATGCGTGCTGCCGGTGTGCCGGGCCGGGCGGAGTAGGGGAAGACATGCAGCCAGGTCAGGTTGCAGTCTTCGACCATGCGCAGGGCGTTGTCGAACATCGCGTCGGTCTCCGTCGGGAAACCGGCGATGATGTCGGCGCCAAAGGTCATGTCGGGGCGCAGGTGCCGCGCCGCGTCGCAGAAGGCGATGGCATCTTCGCGCAGATGCCGCCGTTTCATCCGCTTCAGAATCATGTTGTCGCCATGCTGAAGGCTGAGGTGCAGATGCGGCATCAGTCGCGGCTCCGTGGCGATGGCCTGCATCAGGTTTTCGTCCACTTCGATCGAATCGATCGAGCTGATCCTGAGGCGGGGCAGGTCGGGCACCAGCCGCAGGATGCGCATGACGAGATCGCCCAGGCGCGGCGCGGCGGGCAGGTCGGCCCCCCAAGAGGTCAGGTCGACCCCGGTTAGCACCACCTCGTTGAAACCCTTGTCCACCAGCCGCTTGATCTGATCGACAACGACGCCTGCCGGGACAGAGCGTGAATTGCCGCGACCGTATGGTATGATGCAGAAGGTGCACCGATGGTCGCAGCCGTTCTGCACCTGAACGTAGGCGCGGCTGCGGGTGCCGAACCCGTCGATCAGATGCCCGGCGGTCTCTGTCACGGACATGATGTCGTCGACCTGCAGCGCCTCGGTCTCTCCGATGAAGTCCGCGGCCAGTCCGCGCCAGGTGTCGGGCTGCATCTTTTCGGTGTTGCCGATAACGGCGTCTACCTCGGTCATGCGGGAAAAGGTTTCGGGTTCCGTCTGGGCGGCGCAGCCGGTGACGATCAACCGGGCGTCGGGGTGCGCCTTGCGCAGCTTGCGGATGTCCTGGCGCGCCTTGCGCACCGCTTCTGCGGTGACGGCGCAGGTGTTCACCACCACGGCGTTTCCCAGACCCGCCTGGCCCGCGAGATCCTTCATCGCTTCGACTTCGTAGGCGTTCAACCGGCAGCCGTGGTTGGAAAAGACCGGCGCGTTCATGTGATCTGCTCCAGGAAGGCATGCGTCAGGGTGCCTGAGAAGACGTGAACAGTCGGCCCGGTCATCCAGACGCCATCCTCGCGCCATTCGATGTACAGCGTGCCGCCGTCAAGGTCGATGCGCACGCTGCGCCCGGTCAGACCGCGTCGCGCGGCGGCGACGGCACAGGCGCAGGAGGAAGTGCCGGAGGCCCATGTGACACCGACGCCGCGTTCCCACACGCGCATGCGGATATGATCCGGCCCGACGATCTGCGCCACCTGTACGTTAGTGCGCTGGGGATAGAGTGGATGATGCTCAAAGGCCGGGCCAAAGGTGTCGAGCGCCACAGCGGACACGTCATCTACGAAAAAGGTGCAATGGGGGTTGCCCATGCCAGTCGCGGTCGGCGCGCCCTCAATCGGCAGTTCCAGCGTGTCCATCTTTTCTGCCAGCGGGATCTCGTGCCACAGAAGCTGAGGATGCCCCATGTTGACAGCCGTGATGCCATCGCCCCGGTCTTGGGCCTGCAAGTCGCCCCGTTCCGAGGTCAGATGCAGGGATGTGGCGCCCGTTTCGTCCATCAGGTAGCGCGCGATGCAGCGCGTTGCGTTGCCGCAGGCCGCCGAAAGCGATCCATCGGCATTGTAGAAGGTCAGATGCGCATCGGCATCCCCGTCGGAAATCAGGGCAAGCTGGTCGAACCCGACGCCGAAATGCCTGTCCCCAATGGCTTTGGCCATGGCGGGTGTGACGGAAATCGCCTGTGCCCGTGCGTCTACGACGACAAAGTCGTTGCCCAGCCCGTGCATTTTCATGAAGGGCAATCCAGCTGTTCTGATGGTGCTCATTTCGCGCATATAACGCCGCACGCCGGACGAATCCAGCGGGCACCTGAAGAATCGTAGTTTAAGGGCTTGACCCCCCTGCCACACCTTTCTAGATACGCGACCTAGTGGGCCGTTAGCTCAGTTGGTAGAGCAACTGACTTTTAATCAGTGGGTCGCAGGTTCGAATCCTGCACGGCTCACCACTGCAACCGGTTTAATTGAAACGAGCGTCTTATCCCACGCCGTCTGGTCGGCTGGGTGTTTCGCCCTTTCGACTGCACCGATTGCTTTGATCCCATATGTCCCTTTCGTCTGCGCGCATGTTAGGACGGGGAATGTTTTTGCATCCGACATTGCAAATATTGACGAAACGGAGGGGCGGATGACAGGCGCGGCCCTGCTCTACGTGCTGGTGATCCTGATGGGGCCCGCAGTGGGGTCCTTTCTGGGGGTGGTGGTGGACCGTCTGCCGCGGGCAGGTAATACGGTGCGGCAGCCGTCGGCCTGTCGAAGCTGTGGCACCCCGCTTGCCCGCCGACAGATGGTGCCGATCCTGTCCTATCTGCTTTCGAAGGGGCGCTGCGCGACCTGTGGCGGGGCGATACCGCCCTGGACCCTTTATCTCGAATTGATCTGTCTCGGTGCAGGTGTACTGGCCGTGCTCAAGGGCGGAACTGGAACCCAGGTTATTCTGTCTGCCGCCCTTCTTTGGATACTGGCGGGGCTGGCGACCGCTGATCTGCTGTGGCTGCGGCTCTTTGATCCGCTCACAGCGGCGCTGGCCTTGGTCACATACGCGATGGCGGTGTCCGAGGGCGGTGCGGGATTGCTGCAAGCAACGCTGGGCAGTGTGCTGGGCGCGGGCGCTTTTGCTATGCTGCGCTGGCTCTACTGGCTGTGGCGCGGACGCGAAGGGCTGGGGCTGGGCGACGTGAAGCTGATGGTGGGGCTGGGCGCTTTTGCCGGACCTTATGACCTCCCGTTGCTGGTGTTGCTGGCCGCGCTGTCGGCTTTGGTCGTTGTGCTGGGCCAACGCGTGCTGACCCCGACCGCGCATGTCCCGGATCGACCCCTGCCGTTCGGCACAGCTCTGTGCGCTTCGGCGGCGGTTCTATGGGTGATCGGACCGCAACTGGCGCCGATGGGTTGGTGAACTGACTTCAAGGCGGCAAGCGCCATGGTCATCTTGCCTGCAATGATTCTTCGCCCCAGGCACATTGCTGTGCCCTCCTATATCCAGCTCGGGCGCCATGGGGTTGCGTTTGATCGACCTGTTGATTGACAGCCGAGGCTTGCCGCCGGATTCAGGCACAGCGGTGTCAGCGGCCAGATCCAGATGCGCGGGGTGCAGGTGGAACGCGCCTCGCGGAACGGCTATGCCGCGTTTCCGGTGAACTGAGCCAGGGTCACGCCCGCCGCCTCCAGCTGCGACCGGACGGCAGTTGCGATCTGGACCGCCTCGGCTGTGTCGCCGTGCAGGCAGATGGTGTCGATCCGCGTGGGGATCTGCCTGCCGCTTTCGGTGATGATCGCCCCGGCGCGGACCATGTCGACCATGCGCGCGCCCGCCCGCGCGGCGTCATGGATGACCGCGCCGGGCAGCGAACGGTCTACCAGGGTGGCATCGTCGTTATAGGCCCGGTCCGCAAAGATCTCTCCGGCCCATCTGCATCCCAGGTCCTCCACCGCGCGCTGCTGTGCCGTCGCGGCAAGCACCATGACAATCAGCTCGGGTGCCACGCTCAACGCGGCTTCGTAGAGGTCACGGGCAAGGGTCTGGTCCTCGGACGCCATGTTGGCCAACGCGCCGTGCAGCTTGAGATGCCGCACCGTCGCGCCCTGGCTGCGGGCCATGCCGACACTGGCCGCGACCTGGTATCGCACCTGATTCTGCAGAGTGGCGCGCGGCACCGATATTCGGTTGCGGCCAAAACCGGCGATGTCCATGAAGCCGGGGTGCGCACCGATGCCCACGCCCTTCGCATCCGCGATGCGCATGGTCGCGGCCATTACGTCGGGGTCTCCGGCGTGGCCGCCACAGGCGATATTGGCCGAAGTTACGATGTCCAGCAGGGCGGCGTCATCGCCCATCTTCCAGGCGCCAAAGCTCTCGCCCATGTCGGCGTTCAGATCGACGGATGGCATGTCAGGTCTCCTTTTCGAAGGGGTCGGCCAGCGCCGAAACAACACCGCCAACCAGCTGATAGGACAGCAGGTCGCGAATGTTGTGCGGGTCCCGGACCAGAGGGTAACACCTGCCGGGCAACGCCTTCAAATCGGCGGCGGCACGCTGTTGGATGGCGATTGCCTCTTCCAGCGGAATGAAATCAAAGCGTATCTCGGCACCCGTGGGCGCCTGCGCCACGCGGGGCAGGTCGGCTGGGATCACGGTCCCGATGCGGGGATAACCGCCCGTGGTCTGGCATTCGCACATCAACACGAAGGGCGCGCCGTCGCCGGTGATCTGGATGTCGCCGATGGTGATGACCTCCGAGAGGATACTCAGCTGGTCGGTGGCAAAAAAGCCTTCGCCGGGCGGTTCCATCCGCACCCCGCGCCGGTTTGCCCTGGGGTCGCGGGCAAAGGCAGTGGCGGTAAAGCGTGCGATGGTTTCGTCGTCAAACCGGTCGGTCTGTACGCTGGTCACGACGCGAAGGCATCCGCCATCGAACCGGTCGTCGCGGGGCAGGGCAACACCCGTCCCGCTGCCGGTGTCGGCGCCGACGGGCAGGGTATCCCCAGCCTCCAAGGCGCCGCCCAGCCCTGCGCCGAAATGCGTGGAGCGCGCGCCCATCTGAAGCGGCAGGTCGATGCCGCCACCGATGTGCAGGTAGCCATAGGTGCCTGACGTGGCCCCGCCGATCACCAGTCGGGCCCCGGCGGGCATCGGGTGGCTCGCGTTCCATGTCAGCGGCGTACCGTCCAGCGTCGCCTTCATCGGCGCACCGGTCAGGGCGATGCGCAGGTTTGTATCGGCGGTGAACGTGCCGCCCGCGCCCACCATCTCGATCGCGGCCAGTGTCGGTTCCTGCCCCAGCAGTATCGCGCCCTCGTGCAGGGCCAGTGGGTCTGCCGCGCCGCCCCGTGTCATGCCGCTGGCGCGGTAGCCCGGCCTGCCAAAGTCCTGCACGCTCATCTGCGGGCCTGCCTGATGGATTGTCAGAGTGCCACTCATGACAACAGCTCCGTCTCCGCACCGCCGTCACCGGAGGAATCCTTCATCCTGATCCGTTTCAGTTCTTCGGGTGTGATCGCGGGAAAGCAAAGCTCGTCACCGGGCGACAGCGCAATGGGTTGATCGCTTTCAGGACGGAAGTTGCGAAACGCGGTCTGCCCGATGTGCCGCCACCCGGTGGGGGAGGGATTGGTAAAGACAATCAACTGCCGGATCGCGACGACAAGTGCGCCTGCCGGGACTTCCTTTGTCAGGCTCTGCTGGCGCGGGATGTTCCAGGTGTCCGGCAGCATGCCGGAAAAAGGCTGGCCGGGGGCGAAACCCAGTGTCAGGACGCGCACGCGAGACCCGGAAATCTCGCGGATTGCGGTGTCTGGATCGACACCGGCAGCCTTGGCAGCTTCCTCAAGCTGCGGCCCCAGGTCGGTGCCGTAGACCGTGGGGATGCGCCACAGCCTGCGCCCGGCTGGCAAGTCCGCCGCATACCAGTCGCGGCTGGTCAAAAGGTCGTTCAAGCGCGCGATGATGTCCTCCGGAGAAACCAACGCAAGATCCACACTCAGGAAGGTTGAGACCAGCGAAGTGCTGGTTTCGCTCACATGCTCCCAGCCCTGCGCCTCTACCTCGGCTCTCAGGGCAAGCGCGGCGCGATTGGCGGGTTCCGACATCTCACCGGCGAAGGTGATCAGAATGCCGGAAAGGCCGACGGTGCGAATCTTGGGCCAGTCACTCATCCTGCAGGGCCCATCGGTAGAGCTGCGGTAGCAGCATGGGGGTCAGATACATTGGCAATTGCCAGCACCCGATAAAGATCATCAGGGGGGCAAGCACCTCGGGTGGGAGGGCGACGAGAAAGATCGCGATATTGCGGTTGCCCGCGCCCAGTGCAAGAGGCCCCGCCAGATGGCGCAGCGCAGTCCGCCGCAGGCTTCCCAGCGTCGCCAGCTGCAACAGATAGCTTACGGCAAAGGCCAGTAGGGCCCAGTTCAGCACGGCCCACGGATTGTCGCGCAAAGCGGGGTTGAGCGCGGCCATCAGCCCGACAACGATAAATGAAAAGGCCAGGACCGACGCGCCGTCCAGTGCCTGTGTCTGCCGCGCAGTGGGGTGCGGAAAAAGCCAGGCGCGCAGGGCAAAGCCCGTCCCGGTCGCGACCACAATGACCGCCAAGAGCCGCAGCGCCGAGTAGATGACAAGCTGCGGCTCGCCCGCTTGCGGCAGGACGGCGAGCACCGGCAGTACCGTCAGGGGGAAAGCGGCGGTGCCCAGCACCAGTATTTGCATCATCCGGCCCGCGTCGAGCCCCAGAAGCAGCGCCAGATTCACGCTGCCTGTGATCGCCGGAGCGGCCGCGGTCAGCACGATGGCCAGCGCGGCAGGTGTGTCCTGCAGTCCGAAAAGCGTCAGCAGGCCGATCGCCGCCAGCGGCAGAACCATCTGCAGAATTGCGACCGCTACCAGGCCCCAGCGCAGGTCCCCGACCGCGCCCATCGCCGCCCGATGCCCGATCCGCAACGCGGTGATCGTCAGGAGCGCAGCAACCATCTGGGGCAACCACGGCACCAGCGCGGCGGCCAGGCCGGGCAGCAGAAGACCCGAGGCCAGCCCGGCGATCAGGCATATCCGGGCATGGGTCGAGGCCCCGGCAAGGACAGGGATCAGCATGCATCGGCTCTATGTCGGTCCGCTGCGCAGGTTGTCCGGCAGCCAGGTGGCGAGTTCGGGAAACCAGATCAGGATAAAGACCATCAGCACCATGATGGCGAACATCGGCAGCGCCGCCTTGGTGATATAGCCCATTTCGTGGTCGGTCATGCCCTGCAACACGAACAGGTTGAACCCTATGGGTGGCGTGATCTGTGCCATTTCGACAACGACGACCACGAAGATGCCGAACCAGATCAGGTCGATTCCCGCGCCGCGCACCATCGGCTCCACCACCGCCATGGTCAGCACCACGGAGGAAATGCCGTCAAGAAACATGCCCAGGACAATATAGAAGACCAGCAGGGCCATGAGCAGCTGAAAGCGCGTCAGCTCCATCGCCGCGATCCCGTCGGCCAGCGCACGCGGCAGGCCGGTAAAGCCCATGGATAGCTTGAGAAAGGCTGCGCCTGCGAGGATAAGCGCGATCATGGCGGAGGTCCGCATGGCGCCCATCAGGCTTTCGCGGAAGCTGTGCCAGTTCAGCGAACCCTGAAACAGCGCCAGCACCAGCGCGCCGATGACACCGATCGCCGCGGCTTCCGTCGCGGTGGCAAAGCCCAGATACATCGACCCGATCACGACCGTAATCAGGGCAAAGACCGGCAGAAGGAAGCGGGAATTGCGCAGCTTTTCCCCGATGTTCATCCCGGTTTCCTGCTTTGGGTTCCAGTCCTTTGATGTCAGCGAAACGGCGGCGGCGTAGCCCATGAACATCAGGGCGAGGATCAGGCCAGGCAGGACGCCTGCGAAGAACAGCTTGGTGATGCTCTCATTCACCGTCACGCCGTAAACGATCAGCGCGAGCGAAGGCGGGATCATCAGCCCGAGCGTTGCCGCACCGGCCAGCGTGCCGATGATCATCTTTTCAGGGTAGTTGCGGCTGCGCAGTTCCGGGATCGACATCTTGCCGACGGTGGTGAGCGTCGCCGCGGACGAACCCGACACGGCGGCGAAAACGGTGCAGCCGACGATGTTGGTATGGACCAGCCCGCCGGGCAGCCGCGCGAGCCAGGGGGCGAGGCCCTTGAACATATCTTCGGAAAGGCGCGTTCGGTACAGGATTTCGCCCATCCAGATGAACAGGGGCAGCGCCGTCAGTGTCCAGGAACTGGACGAGGCCCAGATTGTGGTGATCATCGTGTCACCCACCGGGCGGGTGGTGAACAGCTCCATCCCGACCCAGGCAACGCCCATCAGGGCCAGCCCGACCCAGACACCGGTGCCCAGGAGGAAGAACAGGACGAAAAGAAAGAGCGCGATGGCATAGACTTCGGTCATTGGTTCATTCTCCGAAGCTTTGGTCGACGATATCGCGGGTCATGCGGTGACGTCCCCGGAAGATGACGTGCAGCAGATTGTCGGTGAGCGCGATGGCGAGAATGACACCGCCGACCACCATGACCGACTGCGGAATCCACAGCAAGGTCGCGTCCTGATCCTGGCTGACTTCCTTGAATTTCCATGACCAGTAAACGAACCAGTAGGCGTAGTAGGTGAAGTACCACGCGATGGCGGCGCCCAGGGCAAAGCACCAGATTTCGAGAAGCCGTTTCGGCCGGTCGGAGAGGGCGTTCAGCAGGATCGACACGCGGATATGAGCCCCCCGGTTCAGCGCATTGGCGAAGGCGAGAAAGCTTGCGCCCGCCATGGCATACCCGGCATAGCTGGCCGCCCCGGGAAAGACCGCACCGGACCACCGGGCGACCATCTGGGCCACGATCAGCAGCAGAATCGCCACAAGGCAGACCGCCGCCAAAGCGCCGGCCGAGACGTAAAGCGTATCAAGGGATTTGCGCAGCGCCGCCATCCGAACCGTCCTTTCTGAAAGGTTGCAGCGGCCCGCGTTCCGGGCCGCTCCTGATGGGATGATCAGTCCGCGGACTTGTAGCTGTCGACCAGCGCCTGACCTTGCTCGCCTGCGGCTTCCAGCCATTCGGTCGTCATCGTCTCGCCGATCTCGCGCAGGCCGGACATCAGTTCGTCGCTGGCGGGCTGGACGATCATGCCGCCCTCTTCGAGGCCGTCATAGGTGAACTGGGTATAGTCCTTGGACATCTGGAGGCCGCGCGTCTCGGCGTCCGAGGCGCACAGATTGATCGCTTCCTTGTTCGCGTCGGAGACACCTTCCCAGACGCCTGCGTTCACCATCACGTAATTGCGCGGCAGCCAGGCGTCGACCTCGTAAAAGTGCGTGAGGCTTTCCCAGACCTTCTGGTCATAGCCCGTAGCGCCGGACGAAATCATCGATTCAGCCACGCCGGTCGCAAAGGCCTGGCTGACCTCCGCCGCTTCGATGGTGACGGGCGACATGCCGGTCAGTTCGGCAAGCCGCGCGGTGGTGTTGTTGTAGGACCGGAATTTCACCCCTTCCATGTCCTCGACGCTGTTGACCTCTTTCTTGAAGTAGAGGCCCTGCGGCGGCCACGGCACATTGTAGAGCAGGTGCAGACCCTGCTCTTCCAGCAGCGCCTCGATCTCTGGCTGGGCGGCCTGCCAAAGCTTGTCGCTGTCCTCGAACGAAGGCGCGAGGAACGGAACGCTGTCGAAGCCGAACAGCGCGTTTTCGTTCTGGTGGCCGGACAGCAGGCGCTCGCCTATCTGGACCTGTCCGGTCTGGATGGCCCGTTTGATGTCGGCACCGGCAAAGAGCGACCCGCCCGGATGGACCGTGATCTCGATCTCGCCATTGGTGGCGTCGGTCACGCAGTTGGCGAACTCGACACCGTTCTCGGTATGGAAGTTGGACGCCGAATAGGCCATGGGCATGTCCCAGGTTTCGGCGGCAAAGCCGGGCAGCACACTGCCAAGCGTCAGGGCGGCAGTTGCCGCGGTTGTCATCAGGGTCTGGGTCAGTTTCATGGTATTCTCCCGGTTGGTAATGAATTGCGCTATTGGAAGCGTTGAGGGTGATAGGGGGCGAGGTCGGTATTGACCGGTTGCCCGGAGATCAATCCGGCGACCAGTCGGCCCGTTTTTGGTCCGCCAGTCAACCCGATGTGATGATGCCCGAAGGCGGTGAAGACCCTGCTTTGGCCGATTTCGCCAATCAGCGGCAGGCTGTCGCTGGGGGCGGGTCGATGCCCCAGCCATTCGATTTCATTGCTGGATTTCAGGCCGGGGAAAGCACGTTTCGCGTGGCGGCGCAGCAGTTCGAGCGGGGCGCGCGACGGTCCGGCCTCAAGCCCGCCAAATTCCAGGATACCGGCGCAGCGCAGGCCCTGCTCCATCGGGGTCGCGACGAATTTGCCGCTGGCGATCATCGTGGGCTGACGGGGGCCGCCTGTCGCGCCTTCGAACACCACGTGATAGCCGCGTTCACTTTCCAGCGGCACCTTCAGGCCCAGCTTGGCCATCATGGGTTTCGACCAGACCCCTGTGGCGAGGACGACAGAGTCGCAGGGAATGCTGCCCGCGTCGGTCAGCACCGTGGCGATACGACCATCCGTCAGTTCGAAATCCCTGACCTCGGTCTGAACCAGCTTGCCACCCTGGTCGGTATAGGCCTTGGCCAGTGCCTGGACATAGCCGCCGGGACTTCGGATGAAGCCGTGATCCTTCATCACGGCAAGACAGGTGATATCCGGCCCCAAAGCGGGGTCATAGTCCTGCACCGCCGGCCCTTCAATCAACTCGGGAGCGAAACCGGCCTCTCTGCGCAGCTCCCAGGCGTATGCATCCGCCTTGAATGCGGCGGTATCCGCATAGGCGAAGCAATAGTCGCTGTCAGTCACCCAGTCGCCCAGGCCCAGCTCGTTGCAGAGGTTCTTGTGCTGTTCGACGCTGTCGCCAACGATCGGGATCAGCCCCTTGGCAATTCTCCGGGTGTCGGTGTCGTTGGCGTTTGCCATATACCGGCGCAGCCATGGCAACAGGCGGGGTACATACGGCCAGCGCAGAAACAGTGGAAAATTGCGGTCGAGTACCATTTTCGGCGCCTTGCGCATCAGGCCGGGGCCGGTAACTGGCACCATCGAACACGCCGCCAACACACCTGCGTTGCCATGCGAGGTGCCGGTGCCGGGCAGCCCGCGGTCGATCACCGTCACCTCCAGCCCCGTCCGGCGCAGCCAGATGGCGGTCGAGATGCCCACGATCCCCGCGCCGATCACGACGACATGGCGATTCATCTGGCGGACTTTCGCATCATGAGGTGTCTTGCCCTTGATTCCTTTCAGTCATCATTGCACGAATTTGCAAAACATCAACAAAATGTTTGCAAATTGTCAGTGTCTGGGCGCGGCAGAGGTCCGTCTGCCTATCCGACAGGCGCGATCACGCAAAGCCGATCCGCGATCTGGCGTGGGGGGCGGTATCACTTGGAACTCCGGTGGTCAGCGCAGCTTGCCGGGCTATGCGGTCCGTAAATTGAGAAAAACTGACACCTTTCTGGTCCGCTCCGTTGTCGTTCGGATCGAATGGATAGTCTGCCGCCTGTGCTATGGCGACCTTGCTTTGCAACTTGACCGGTTGAGAGCCGCAGCCGCCGACCTTTCAGAGATAGTTCTGCGCTGAAGGCCGAAGCCAGCCGTCCTCGAACGCGACGCGGCTCACGCCCGCAAGGCGGCACAGCTTGTCCAGTTCCGCCTCGAAGGCGCGCTGCCGCCCGCTGCCCCAGCGTGTCTTGCCTTCGGGCCAGAGTGCGCGAACCCGGAGGACGTCGTCATTGCGAAACGCTTTCATGTCGACCCGTCCGACAATCCTGTCCCCTTCGAGAAGGGGGAAGACGTAGTAGCCAAACGTGCGGTTCGCTTCGGGCACGAAGACCTCGATCCGGTAATTGAATCCGAACAGCCTTTCCGCACGGGTTCGGTCGCGCAGGGCGGGGTCGAAAGGGCTGAGAACGCGCAACCGCCCGGTCGGGGGCTTGCCGATAGCCGGGTCTTCCACAAGTCCGGGCCGCGCATAGGCAAGCCGGACGGACCCGTCGGTGTCGGTGATCCCAACCTGTTCCAGCGTACCGGCCGCCATGCCTTCGGCACACCAGTCCCGCGCCTCTGCTGGCGTGACGTGATCCCAGAACGCGGCGATCTCACCGTGGGTGGCAAAGCCAAGCCGGGCCAGCGCCTGATCGCAGCACCAGTCGATGATGGCCGCTGTATCGGGCAGTGCTTGCGGTTCGCGCAGTTGGCGGTCGATCACCCGATCGGTCAGGTCATACCGTTTCTTGAACCCGTCGCGCCCCACGACACAGAGCGCGCCGGACCGCCAAAGATATTCCAACGCCGTTTTTGACGGGTGCCAGTCCCACCAGCCGCCGGAACCGCGCGCCTCGTCCTTGCCAACGTCCGAAGAACTCAGCGGCCCCTCCGCCGCGATCTGGTCCAGCACCTTTTGAACCCGCTTCTCAAAGCCTTCCCGTCGTCCTTCCCGCCAGCGGGCGCGCAGCCTTTCCGCATCGCGCTGGCGTCTCAGTTCCCAAAAGGGGTAAAACGCCATCGGTATGACCGCCGCGTCATGGGTCCAGTGTTCGAACAGCGCCTTGTCACGTTCATAGAGGTTTCTCAGCGCCTTCGGCCTGTAACGCTGCCTGCGCGAGAACAGGATCAGGTCGTGGGCGCGCGCCACGGTGTTGATGCTGTCCAGCTGAACAAAGCCCAGATCATGGATCAGGTCATGCAATGCCATGCCCTTTGCCTCACCCACCGGGGGGTCGGACAGGGCATGGCGGTCCAGAAAAATCCGCCGCGCCTGACCGTTGTCCAGGGTCAGCATCCTCAGCGGCGGTGGCGGCGCAGCGTATCCCCGAACGACAGCTTCGGTGTCATAGTGACCTGCGTGGGCACATCCGGATCGGGTGTTTCCGAGGTGTAGTTCAGGACGATCCGTGCGGCGGTCTGCCCAATCTCGATCCGGCAGGCGTCCATGGTGGCGAGCTGTCGGGGCAGGCCTTGCAGCAGTTCGACCCCGTTGAAACCGGCAAGCCCGATCTGTCCGGGGACGTCAATCTTCTGGTCGATTAAATATAGAAGGCCACCGGCGCCGATCATGTCGTTGGAATAGTAGAGGAAATCGAGATCCGGCGACCGTTCAAGCATGTCCTGGGTCATTTCGCGGCCCTTGGCCAGCGCGGACCCGCCGGAGTAGAAGGCGCGATCTTCGATTTCTACTCCTGCTTTAGCCAGTGCTTCGGTAAATCCTTCGAAACGTTTGCGGGCGCGGTGGTCCAAGGGCATCTTCGTGCCCATGAAGCCGATGTGTTCGTATCCTTCCTTCAGGATCGCATTGGCCATTTCCCGGCCTGCCCTGCGGTGCGAAATGCCCACCATCGCGTCCACCGGTCTGCCATCGGTATCCATGATCTCGACCACCGGTATGCCCGCGTTGCGCAGCATCGCACGGGTCGGATCGGAATGTTCCAGCCCCGCGATGATCACGCCGGAGGGACGCCACGAGAGCATTTCGTAGAGCACACGTTCTTCTTTTTCCGGCAGATAGTCCGTAACCCCGACCACGGGTTGCAGCGGCGTGTCCTCCAGCACCTGGTTGATGCCATTCAACACCTCCGGAAACACCATGTTTGAAAGCGAAGGGATAATGACCGCGACAAGGTTCACGCGTTGCGAAGCCAGCGACCCGGCGATCTGATTAGGCACGTATCCCAGCTCCTTTGCGGCGGCCCGTACTTTGTTGCGCGTGGCTTCCGAAACATCGCCCCGGTTGCGCAGCACCCTGCTTACGGTCATCTCCGAGACCCCGCAGGCTTCGGATACATCGCGCAGCGTCAGCGGCCGTTTGGAAGTTGTGGTCAAGTGAGCGGTCCTGATGAGGCGTGTCCCGCGATGCTATCGCAGTTGGCGGCTGGGGCGCAAGGTTTCCGCGCCCTATTCGTCCCCGGCGGTTTCCGGCTCGGGTTCCGCTTGCGGCTCGGTCTCCCGAGGCTCGATCGGAGCGAACTCACCCACCGATATGTCCAGCAGCACCCAACGCGCTTTTTCCCTGACCAGAACCATGTCAAAGCTGATGTGCCTGGGCTGAAGGGGAAAGTACCCCATCAGGCGCATTTGAGTATTCCCAGCGGTGGCCTGCGCCTGCAGGATCGTCGGCGGAGTGACCATGATCGGCAACATATCAAGACCCGCCTCGCGCACAGGTGCAAACAGCCCGGCAAGGCGTGTAGGATCGTTCGCCTCGGAAAAATCCGAGGCGGCATAGTCCCGAAGCACGGTGTAGTTGCCGGTCCAGTTGCCGTGGTTGACCGCCGTCAGGATGTCACGGATAAGAGCGGTGGCGAAGCTGCGGTCTATCTGATCCTGCTGCTGCGCCTGCCCCGGCAGGGCCAGGCCGAGCGATAAAATTAGCGCCGCGAACAATATCCGCGGCGCTGTTTTCTTGAGAACGCTTACCATGCGTAAGTCACGCCGACCCGGGCACCAACCTGATCTTGGCTGAAGCCATAGGTGACCCCCGCGTCGAACTGGGTGTTCGCATTGATACGGTACCCCATCGAGATGGCCAGGGCCTGCGACCCCTCGAAGGTGGCAATGCCTCCTGACATCGCAAACTGTTTGTCTGCGGGGACATAGGGTGTGTCCAATGCCATGGCCATGGCGATGCCTTCCTTGTTCGACGCAATGGCTGCGGTGTTCCGAGCGATCGCGGCCGAGTTGGCGCTTACCGCCGTGCCCAGCGAAAGTACCTGAGACAGATCCGAACTGGAGGTGCCCAGGTTGCCGTTTGCGTCCGCCGTCACAATCCGTACGGGACCGGACTGCGCCGCATTGCTGGCGTCGGACGACACGCCCGCAAGGGTGTAGGTGTTGTTCCCGTTGCCAATTGCGACCTGGTTGTTGCGCGTTGCCGAAGCACCATTCCCGATGGCGACGGAATTGTCGCCGCTCGCGTTGGCCAGATTGCCGAAGGACAGCGACTGCGCGCCCGATGCCACCGCTGCCTCACCAACGGCGGTGGACCGGATGCCAGTCGCTTGGGCCAGATGCCCGAAAGCCTGTGCGCGTTCCGCTGTCGCCATGGATTGCCAGCCAACTGCCGTCGCGCCGGGGCCGTTTGTCACGCTCTCCCCGCCGATCGACGTTGTGGAAGGCCCGGTCGCCATCGCGGAGTCCCCGACTGCCAGTGCGTCGACGCCGTTTGCGATGGATTCGTTGCCGATGGCAGTGGCGTTGTCGGATTGCGCGTCAGCGTTTTCGCCGACGGCAAGGCTGCGAACACCCTGCGCGGTGGCGAGGTGGCCGAAGGCCTGCGCCCGTTCTGCTGTGGCGGCGGATTGCCAGCCGATCGCGGTAGAGCCGGGGCCGTTTGTCACGCTTTCCCCGCCGACCGACGTTGTGGAAGGCCCGGTTGCCATTGCGGAGTCCCCGACCGCCAGTGCGTCGACGCCGTTTGCGATGGATTCGTTGCCGATGGCAGTGGCGTTGTCGGATTGCGCGTCAGCGTTTTCGCCGACGGCAAGGCTGCGGACGCCCTGCGCGGTGGCGAGGTGGCCGAAGGCCTGCGCCCGTTCTGCCGTGGCGGCGGATTGCCAGCCGATCGCGGTAGAGCCGGGGCCGTTTGTCACGCTTTCCCCGCCGATCGACGTTGTGGAAGGCCCGGTTGCCATTGCGGAGTCCCCGACCGCCAGTGCGTCGACGCCGTTTGCGATGGATTCGTTGCCGATGGCAGTGGCGTTGTCGGATTGCGCGTCAGCGTTTTCGCCGACGGCAAGGCTGCGAACACCCTGCGCGGTGGCGAGGTGGCCGAAGGCCTGCGCCCGTTCTGCCGTGGCGGCGGATTGCCAGCCGATCGCGGTAGAGCCGGGGCCGTTTGTCACGCTTTCCCCGCCGATCGACGTTGTGGAAGGCCCGGTTGCCATTGCGGAGTCCCCGACCGCCAGTGCATCGACGCCGTTTGCGATGGATTCGTTGCCGATGGCAGTGGCGTTGTCGGATTGCGCGTCAGCGTTTTCGCCGACGGCAAGGCTGCGAACACCCTGCGCGGTGGCGAGGTGGCCGAAGGCCTGCGCCCGTTCTGCCGTGGCGGCGGATTGCCAGCCGATCGCGGTAGAGCCGGGGCCGTTTGTCACGCTTTCCCCGCCGATCGACGTTGTGGAAGGCCCGGTTGCCATTGCGGAGTCCCCGACCGCCAGTGCATCGACGCCGTTTGCGATGGATTCATTGCCGATGGCAGTGGCGTTGTCGGATTGCGCGTCAGCGTTTTCGCCGACGGCAAGGCTGCGAACACCCTGCGCGGTGGCGAGGTGGCCGAAGGCCTGCGCCCGTTCTGCCGTGGCGGCGGATTGCCAGCCGATCGCGGTAGAGCCGGGGCCGTTTGTCACGCTTTCCCCGCCGATCGACGTTGTGGAAGGCCCGGTTGCCATTGCGGAGTCCCCGACCGCCAGTGCGTCGACGCCGTTTGCGATGGATTCGTTGCCGATGGCAGTGGCGTTGTCGGATTGCGCGTCAGCGTTTTCGCCGACGGCAAGGCTGCGAACACCCTGCGCGGTTGCGAGGTGGCCGAGGGCCTGCGCCCGTTCTGCCGTGGCTTCAGCGCGCCACCCAATGGCCGAGGCGCCAGGTCCTTCCGCAATGGACTGTCCGCCGATGGCGGTGGTCGATGGGCCGGTGGCACGGGTGGCCTGACCAGCGGCACCGTCACGGTTGCCACCGATGGCGATGGCATCTCCGCCGTCGGCACTGGCAGTGTTGCCAATCGCGATCCCGTTAGTGGCGCCCGCGCTGGTACTTGCCGCGCCAACGGCGACCGAATTGTCACCGGAGGCGTCGGAGCCCGCGCCGCATTCTGTCGAGGACGCGCCGGCCCCAGGGTTGCAGGGCGCGTCGCCATCGGCCGACACGACGCCGGCCGCGGAAATCAGAAGGGCCGCAGTTGAGCTGATCCGTAAACCGGACGATATCCTGAACTTCATTACCATTTTCTCCCGTTGAACAAATAAATGACGCAATAATTGATGGACGTCCGAGGAGATACGTGGAGCGATTGGAAGTAGTTTCAAGAATTTGTGTAATGGATGAAGGAACCTCCGCCGGTGGCCACAAGCCTTTGGTCTTGGCAACCGAGATGGGGCGGGCTACACCGCGTGGTACGGCCATTTGGTCTTGCGGTCCCGTGGCTCAACTGGATAGAGCAGCCCCCTCCTAAGGGGCAGGTTGCAGGTTCGAATCCTGCCGGGATCGCCAGATTTCCAGAACAATCGCCACGCATCCGTCCCGCATGTTCCACCGCCCCTTCATTGGGTCAGGCGAAGCTGTCTGATCTGATAGGCGATCGCCTCAAACACATCCGCGATGTTGTCGCCGTCCGCGCTGAAGAAATGCGAAGGCGACGAGGCGCAGTCGCGCATTTGTTGTTCCGGAACGCCGGGCGCTTCGAAGGCGATGGTGTAGATCACGATGGGGCGGGGGCTCCTGCTTTTGGCGAGGTCGCATTGCTGAAAGAAGCTGCCGACGTTGGTACCGGCCGAGCTGATGATTTCGGTCTCGACCTGTCGACCCCGCTGCAATTCGCGCACCGGGTTCTCCGGATCCATCATGTCGATCGGGCGCACCTGCTCGGTAATCTGGCCATCTGTCATCAGGATGATGTATTTCTGCGTTGTCGGATCGTCGTAGGAGGCGGGGCGGCCAACGAATTCCGCCGGGGCCAGCCCCGCGTTGGCCAGCGCGACGACTTCGTCCTGCGAGGACGGATCCAGCATCGAAACCGCCCATTTCATCGCGTAATGCGTTCCGGTGCCGTCGTGCATGCGCATCGTATCGATCAGGGCCTTCAGGCCGGTGCGATCGTTGCTGAGGTACTGAATGGCAGTCTGGTCCTGTGGGCACCACCCCCAATCCATCACGTTGCCCGCAATGGTCCAGTTCATGAAATGCGGCGTCTGCGGATAGAGAATCCCGGACGGCAATGCCGCCGACCCGAAACCGTCGGTGCCGATGTCGAGGCAGGAGGAAACGTTGGGATAAACGTAGCGGATGTTCGGATCGGACCCGCTGCCGCCCTCGGCATCGGCGGGCAGTTGGCCGTGGCTCAGGTCCTCGGGAATGCCGCCGTCCGCCTCGTCAAGCGGTGTCGCGGGATAACGCGCGCCGTTCAGGCGGTCAAACATGAAGGGTCCCGGGTTGGTCTGGCCCGCGTAGGGGACCAGCGTGACCGAAGTCTTCTGCCGGTTGGCATCGTCCAGCACGATGTCGAGAAACTCTGCCGCCGCCGGGCGCAGGTCGTTCATGCGATTGGAGAACCGCATCGACCCGGAGATATCGAGCACCAAAGAGATTTCGACGTTGGGCACGCGGTCTTCGGCGGTGGCACGTGCCGGTACGTTCAGCGTTTCGACGCCAAGATAATCCATGAACTGTGTCGCCATGGTGGTGGAGGCTCCGACAGTGACGGTGCGAAAGCTCAGCCCCTCGCTGACCTCGACGTCAGAGACGTAGTCGCGGATCCCCGATTTGGTAAGGTAGTCGCTGACCACGTCTTCGGGGGCCAGCCGCTGGTTCAGCGCGGCGGCGGCCAGCACGGCGCGGTCTGCCGCGGCCTGCAGACGGCTGCGGTCCATCTCGTGGCGCATCATGTCCACGGAGATGCCGCCGACCATGAGCATGATTATGACCATGAAGCAGGCGAAAATCGTGATGGCACCCTCTTCGCGCCTGGCGAAACGCCGTAGGCGGGGTGTGGCTGCGGTCAGGATGGCCGGCTTTGGCTGCGGTCCCATTGTCGTCTACCTCTCAAATGTGCCCCCATTTGATCAGCGCCGCTCCAGATTGCGGCCATTGTATGGTCAATATTCTGCCGCAATCGCTGGCAACGGGAAGGGTCGGTTTTCAGAAAATCCGCCAAACTCTCCACATCCCGGCCTCAATGGGAAACGCGAGGGGGCACTGGGCCGCAGCCGGGAACAATGCCACAATTCCTTTCGGCGCAGCTGCCGGGACATCAGACGGAAACAGGTCGTTCCCGCAGGTGGGCGCGCGGGTGATTCTCTGACCTGACGACGACCCACCAGAGGGCTGATCAGCAGCATGTTCCGTGTCAGACAACATTCCGGGGAAGGGACAAGGCTGGTCAGATGGCCGCTTTTGTCATTGGTCGGGCTGAGAGGATTCGAACCTCCGACCCCCTGCTCCCGAAGCAGGTGCGCTACCAGGCTGCGCTACAGCCCGACCGATGGCCGCGACATAGCTTGTTGTCGCTTCCTTGGCAATTGTTCTCTTGCACGCAATGCAGACTTGCGGACAAGAAGGCTGATGCGTGGCATGGCGCCCATTTCGGGTCTGCGGCTGAGGGTGTTCAGCACCGGGCGGTGTTTCGATGTATCGCCACCCGCTTCGCGCAGGACGATGTAGGCTCCGCTTGCAATGATGATGCCAGCGCCGACGAAGGTCAGAGTGTCCGAGGTTTCGCCGAAGAACAGCCAGCCAAAGAGCGTGGCCCAGATGATCTGGCTGTATTGCATTGGCGCGACGATGGCCGCGTCGGCCAGAGTATAGGCGCGGATCATCAGGCTCATCGCGACGATGGCAAGAAAGGCGATCAGCAGGACCATGCCGAGGTCTGCGAGGGGCATGGGGACATAGACAAAGGGGAGAATGCACAGCATCACGGCAAAATTCGCCAGCAGCGGGTAGAGCAACAGGACCTCGCGCCGCTCGGAACCGCCGATCTTGCGCATCACAACCCCCGCGAGGGCACTGCCGAAGGCGGCGCCGAGCGCGGCAAGATGCCCCAGACCCAGGTCGGCGGAACCGGGGCGCAGGACCACGATCACCCCGGCGAGACCGACCAGCACCGCCATCCAGCGATGCAGGCGCACAACCTCGCCCAGCAGCGGAACGGACAGCACCGTGATGATCAAAGGCGCGGCAAAGAGGATCGCGTAGGTCTCTGCCAGGGGAAGGACGGTGAACGCGTAAAAGGCGCAGAAGCCGCCGATCACGACTGCCGCAGTACGCACGGCGGCCCAGAACGGATCGCGCGGGCGCAGGTTTTCGGCCTTGGTATCGCGGACCAGCATCAGGGTGACGATGGGAAAGCTCAGCAGGACGACGAAAAAGACGATCTGAAACGGCGAATACGTCCCGCCGAGCGATTTGATTGCAGCGTCATGTGTGGCATAGACCGCAAAGGCCAGAAGCCCGGTTAGCACGCCCTGGAGCGTGGTGCGGCTGGCCCGGTTCATGTCCTGATCTGTCATAGGTGCATCTGTCATAAAGCCGAGCTAGGCCCGCTGCACTGCAGCGTAAAGGGTTGGGGGACCGTTTTCTGGGCTTGTGCAGGGTATTTGTTCACTCTGCACAAGCTCTGTTCAAGATGTCTACCCGGCGGGGTCAGAGGCTGGCGTCGAGCGCGGCCAGAATCGCATCGCCCATGTCCTTGGTCGAGATCGGTGTGCCGCCTTCGGGTCCCATAAGATCGGCGGTGCGGGCACCGTCCGCCAGGACCTTCTCAACCGCTTTTTCCAGGCGGGCCGCCTCCTCTCCCTGATCGAAGGAATAGCGCAGCGCCATGGCGAAGCTCAGGATGCAGGCAATCGGGTTCGCCTTGCCCTGGCCCGCGATGTCGGGGGCGGAGCCATGCACGGGTTCATACAGCGCCTTTGGCCGTCCGTCTGCATTCGGCGCGCCGAGACTGGCAGAGGGCAGCATGCCAAGGCTGCCGGTCAGCATCGCGGCGCAATCGGACAGGATGTCGCCAAAGAGATTGTCGGTGACAATCACATCGAACTGCTTGGGTGCGCGCACCAGCTGCATCGCGCCGTTGTCGGCGTACATGTGGCTCAGTTCGACATCCGGATAATCCGCGTCCCGCACACGCTGAACGACCTCGCGCCACAGCACGCCGGATTCCATCACGTTTGCCTTTTCCATCGAGCAGACCTTGTTGCCGCGACGGCGGGCCAGTTCGAAAGCGGACCGGGCCACACGATCAATCTCGGATTCGGTGTACCGCTGGGTATTGATGCCAACGCGTTCGTTGCCTTCCTCAATGATGCCGCGCGGCTCGCCGAAGTATACTCCAGAGGTCAGTTCACGAACGATCATGATGTCGAGCCCGGCGACCACGTCCTTTTTCAGGGAAGAGAAATCTGCCAAGGCGTCGAAACACTGGGCCGGGCGCAGGTTCGAATAGAGATCCATTTCCTTGCGCAGGCGCAGCAGGCCGCGCTCGGGCTTCAGGCTGAAGTCCAGTTCGTCGTATTTCGGGCCGCCCACGGCGCCCAGAAGAACGGCATCGGCCGCCAGGGCCTTGGCCATCGTGTCGTCGTGCAGCGGCGTTCCGTGCTTGTCATATGCCGCGCCGCCGACCAGGTCGTGCTCGACGTCAAAGACCAGGTCGCGCTTGGCGCCGTACCAGTCGATGACGCGGCTGACCTGCTCCATGACTTCCGGTCCGATGCCGTCACCGGCAAGGATTAACAAGGTGGGGTTTGCCATGGGATGCTCCTGAAATAACCTGTCTGAGGCGGCGTAGCCCGACCGGCGCGGCGGGTCAAGTTGGCCTGCTCGGCGTCTCGCTTTTCACCGTGCCAGGTCGACCCAGACGAGCCGATGACGGCTTGCCGCGGGGGCGGGGGCGGTCATTCCGGCGTCCCGGACGGTCCAGTCGGATGAGGGCAAGACATAGTCCACCCTCATGGGGCCGGTCTGTGGCCAGTTCACGGTCGCCAGATCGGGTTGGGGATCTTGCAGGCGAGGGTCTGCCAAGAGCCGCTGCATCGCGATCCCGCGGCCATCGCCCAGGACGGGATCGAGGTTCGCGTCACCGATCAATGTAAATTTTTCCGCGGGCGGCCGGCCGAAATGCCCGTCGAGGTAGTGGAGCCAGAACAGTGTTTCATCGTGGTTACGCCGGCCGTTGCGGTCCTCCGGCCCGTCAAAGACCGGCGGGCTGGCGTGATAGGTCATCAGGTGGATGGTGCCGACATCGGGATGCATGATCGGTACCACCCAATGGCCGTGGGTGGACAGGCGCTGGATGGCATGTGCTTCGGCGCTTGGAAAAGGATCATCCGGCGTGCCGGGCATCATCGCGCCCGGCAGATCCCGCCACAGAAGATCGGTGAAATCCTGCACGTCATCTTGTCCGACAGGGTAGCGGGACAGGATCGCCGGGGCGCCCTGGCCGAAGAAGCGACCGTAACCCTGTGCATCGCCGGGTCCGCCCGTCTTGCCGTCGCCATCCAGGTCCTCCATCGTCATCCGTCCCGCATTCGGCGGCGCGGCAAAGCGGTGCGGATAGGAGAGGCCTTGCTCGGTCAGCGCCTCGGCCAGTGCCGCCAGGGCACGTCCTTCCAGATCGTAGTCGATACCTTGAAGGTAAACGATGTCGGCTCGCACCGAGAGCAGGACGTCGAGAACGGCCAGCACCTGCGGGTCTTTGCCGCCCGCGATGTCGCGCAGGAGCAGGCCAGGCCCGTCTCGGGAGAGTTCGGTGTTATAGGTGGCGATCCTGACGGTCTCTGCCCGCGCGGCACCGGTCACGCCCAAAAGAACCAGAAGCAGCGATATCAGGCAGGCTGAAACGGCGTTTCGGCATCCGCGTAGGCGCGGCGGCGCTTGTCCTGGATCATGTCGGCGACCTTGCCCATCGCGAGACCGCGCATGATCATGCTTGCTGGCAGAAAGGCCCATGCGCTGAGTGTCCAGATCAGGGTTTGCGGGTTTTGCAATGTGATCGGGTCTATCAGGTCGGCTGCCGCCTTGACCAGTGCGGGGATGATGAACGGCAGAAGGAACCCCAGCGCGATATTCACCCGCGCATCGCGTTGCAGGCGGTAAATGACGTCGCCGCCCACGGTGGGGTCGAACAGGGGCAGGTTGATCCAGACGTTGAAGATGCCTTGCCGCGCAGGCCAGTTCATCAACCGCACAAGGATCAGGAATGCGGTCATCGCCACCAATGAAATCAGATACGCCAGACCGGCCGACGTTCGGACGGATGCGACAAGCTGGGGGCTGGCCGTTTCGGGCAGCATCAGCACGACCAGCCGCACGGGCGAATACGGAAAATCGACCGCATTACCGATGATGGTGCCGACAGAGGTCAGAGCACCGGTCAGCAGCGTCGGTTCGGCGGTGCCCCGAAGGATCAAGCTTAGCAAAAGGACTGTCGCGAAGAGAGCGACAAAGCGAAGCCGATTGAAGGGCGGCGCGTCGCGAAATTCCACGATGCTGGGAAAATTGGAGTTGTATTCGACGAAGGTCAGGAAAGCGGCCAGGAGAGCCATAAGGACGGAAATCTGCGTGGAGTCTGCTGCCACGTCCGGAAGGACGAGGGCCGGCAGCAATGCCAGCAGGGCCACAAAGAGGCCACGCGCCGCGGCGCCTGTCATCCGTCCGATCACGACTTTTCCCTTCCAAACTGGCCAGCCGCGGTACATTGCCGCGTACTTGTCCCAACTTGCTGCCCCCGGGGTTTGGGGACCTGCCTCATTCTCGCCCAAATTGTGCCTTCTTTCGTCT
Organism: Sulfitobacter sp. THAF37; assembly: GCF_009363555.1. NCBI lineage: Bacteria > Pseudomonadati > Pseudomonadota > Alphaproteobacteria > Rhodobacterales > Roseobacteraceae > Sulfitobacter > Sulfitobacter sp. THAF37. Next base: position 813,285 of record NZ_CP045372.1, on the reverse strand, counting down.
CATTCCTCAAGGCTGTAGGTAATGAGAACTTATTCCTTTGGGCTTTTTGAGGGAAAGGGTGGTGCGTTCTTGCATCTATTTTTCGGCAGAATAATGGCGGAGAGCACATCTTGTGGGTGCGTCCGGCGCGCCCACAAGGAGTTCGAAGAGCATTTCAAGGATCTTGCGGCGCCTAGACCCAGGGGCGGCTCTGCGAAGCCGCTTTTTCAAAGCTGTCGATTGACGCGGCTTTCTCCAATGTAAGGCCGATGTCATCGAGACCATTCATAAGACAGTGCTTTCGGAACGAGTCGATCTCAAAGGAGATGATTTCGCCATCGGAGGTGGTCACCGTCTGTGCCTCAAGGTCGATGGTCATGCGCGCGTTGGCGCCCTTTTCCGCGTCTTTCATCAGCACGTCGACCGTTTCCTGCGGCAATGAAATCGGCAGAATCCCGTTCTTGAAACAGTTGTTGTAGAAGATATCGGCGAAGGACGGCGCGATGACGCAGCGGATACCGAAGTCCTTGATCGCCCAGGGGGCGTGTTCGCGGCTGGAGCCGCAGCCGAAGTTGTCACCGGCAACCAGAATTTCCGCCTCGCGGTATTGCGGCTTGTTAAGGACAAAGTCGGGTATCTCGTTGCCATTGTCGTCATAGCGCATTTCATCAAAGAGATTCACGCCGAGGCCCGAGCGTTTGATCGTCTTCAGGAACTGCTTGGGGATGATCATGTCGGTGTCGATGTTGATCATGGGCATCGGTGCGGCGATGCCGGTGAGGGTGTCAAACTTGTCCATGTGGATGAACTCCTAATGTGGACCACCGGGATGGGGTGGCTGATTGGGGAAACGCACCGCCCGATGGCGATGCCAAAGAAAAAGGGCCGGTCACGACTGGCGATTGCGGAGCATCAGGCCGATGGCGGCAGAGCCGACGCCGTCCATCACAAGCTGGATTCCCAGCAGCAGACCAAGCACCTGCGTGGCCAGCGACTGGAAATCGGAAAAGATCACAACTCCGACCAGCAGGGAGGCGGCGCCGGACAGCAGCAGCGGGACGAAAGCAGATGTGCCCCGGCCCGCGCGGCTGGCCCAGATGATGCGGGCAATGCCGGAAATCACAAAGCCGACGCCGACCACGATCGCAAGTGACACGGTGCCCTCCAGCGGATTGGCCAGCAGCCAGACGCCAACGACAAGTGTGATCAGGGCGATGACCCAGTTCAGTGCACCGTCAAAGCCAGTGCCGTTCTTGAACAGCAGCCACAGTTGCAGAACCCCTCCCAGCAGGAAGAAGACGCCGACCAGTGTGGTGACTGCGATCGAAGCGGCGAGCGGGTTCGCGATGGCGAGGATACCGCCAATGACCAGCAGCACGCCCAAAAGTACAAGTGTAAGCCAGGTTTTCATGACGACTCCTATGTTCGGACGCGGGATGCTGCCGACCGGTGCGCGGTCGGCCCCCGGATCACATCATCGTTCTGACATCTGTCAGCTTGCCGGTGATCGCAGCCGCGGCGGCCATCGCGGGGCTCATCAGGTGTGTGCGCCCGCCCCGCCCCTGGCGGCCTTCGAAGTTGCGGTTCGAAGTGGCCGCGCAGCGTTCGCCCGGTGACAGCTGGTCAGGGTTCATCGCCAGGCACATGGAACAGCCCGCGAGCCGCCATTCGAAACCCGCCTCCTTGAAGATATCGGCAAGGCCTTCTTCTTCGGCCTGGGCGCGGACAAGTCCGGAACCGGGCACGATCATGGCGCGCATGCCTTCCTTGATCTTCTTGCCTTTCAGGATCTCAGCCGCGGCGCGCAGATCCTCGATCCGTCCGTTGGTGCAGGAGCCGATGAAGACCGTGTCGATTTCGACTTCCGACAGCGGCTTGCCCGATGTCAAACCCATGTAGTCGAGCGCGCGTTTTGCCGCGCCGACCTTACCGCCGGTAAAGTCCTCGGGCGCGGGGATGTTGGCGGTGATGGGCAGCACGTCCTCGGGCGAGGTGCCCCAGGTGACGACCGGCGCAATGTCTTCGCCCTTCAGCGTGATGACCTTGTCCCAATGGGCGTCATCGTCGGAATAGAGCGTCTTCCACCACTCCATTGCGGCTTCCCACTGGGCGCCTTTCGGTGCGTGGGGGCGGCCCTTGCAGTATTCAAAGGTCTTCTCGTCGGGCGCGATCAGCCCGGCGCGGGCGCCGCCCTCGATCGCCATGTTGCAGACGGTCATCCGACCTTCCATGGACAGATCCCTGATCGCCTCGCCGCAGTATTCGATCACATAGCCGGTGCCGCCTGCGGTTCCGGTCGCACCGATCACACTGAGGGTGATGTCCTTGGCCGTGACGCCCGGTGCCAGCTTGCCGGTGATCTCGACCTTCATGTTCTTGGATTTCTTTTGGATCAGCGTCTGGGTGGCAAGTACATGCTCGACCTCCGACGTGCCGATGCCGTGGGCCAGCGCACCAAAGGCCCCGTGCGTGGCGGTGTGGCTGTCACCGCAGACAACGGTCATGCCGGGCAGGGTCCAGCCCTGTTCCGGGCCGATGATGTGGACGATCCCCTGGCGGATATCGTTCACGGGATAATAATTCAGCCCGAATTCCCGGGCGTTGCGATCCAGCGCCTCGACCTGAATGCGCGATTCCTCGTTTTCGATCTGTGCGTCCCGATCGCCCGTGGTGGGTACGTTGTGGTCGGGAACGGCAATGGTCTTTTCCGGTGCGCGGACCTTGCGGTCGGTCATCCGCAGGCCTTCGAACGCCTGGGGCGAAGTTACCTCGTGAACAAGGTGGCGGTCGATGTAGAGAAGGCAGGTGCCGTCGTCGGCTTCGTGGGCGACATGGGCATCCCATATTTTGTCATAGAGCGTCTTGGGGGACATGTGTCCTCTCCCGTGATTTTGGTGTGAAACAAGTGGATCGGCGTGGGGGCGCGTATCGCGCGGCCTTATAGTCGGGCAAGCACGGTGTGCGTCGCGCCGAAAAAGCGTTCGCGCAGGCGTGTGCGGTCGGTTTGATCAAAGACCTGTGTCATGTGCACGGGGATAAGGCACTGCGTAGATTCCCGCAAGGTGCCACGTAATGCGCGCCATCGGGCCGGGGCGGTGCGCGCCGACCGAGGGACGCCTGCTGCGTGCCGAGAATCGCGAAGTCGACAACGACGGACTGCCCGCGGCGTCTGATCGTTGCGGGGCATGGGGGAATATGCCAGCATCGAACTGTTCGACAGCGAGGCATCACATGGATCCAACCACAGACCCCTTTGCAGACTTTCTCAGCTCGCTTGAGGGAATCTGGGTAAACGCGGAGGGGTTTCTGTCGGGCGTGGTTCAGCCCGGCTGGCGACAGAACCAGGTCTTGATTGTCATCGCTCTGGCGCTGGTGGCATGGGCGTTGCACCGCATCAGCGACAAGGCGATCCGCAACTGGGTCCGGTCCCGCCAGGGATGGGCCAAATGGCAGCTGCGCATGGTGGTGCAGGTGCGTCGGCGCATGGGCCTGATCTGGTTCTCGTTGATGGCTTATGTCGTCTATGAAGTGATGCAGAACATTACCTGGCCGTCACGATCCTACCTCGTCGGCCTGGCTGCGACACTGGCGATCGTCTGGGTCGGCATCGCCTTCGCGGCCCAGCTCGTGCGCAACCGGCCATTGCGCCGGATCGTGACCTGGTCGCTGTGGATCTACGCGACGCTCTATTTCCTGAACGTTTCCGACGACGTGGCCGCGTTTCTTGACAGGCTGGCCATCGAGATCGGCGATTTCCGCCTGTCTGTCCTGACGCTGATCACGGCACTGGTCGTGATCGGGATTCTGCTGACCGTGGCGCGGCTGGTCAGCCAGGCAACGGCAAGCACCATTCGCAAGAACGAGGAAATCAGCCCCTCCATGCAGGTGCTGGCGGTCAAGGGTATCCAGCTCGCCCTTTACGGCTTTGCCTTCTTCATGGGGGTAAAGGCCGTCGGCATCGACCTGACCGGTCTGGCTGTCCTGTCGGGTGCCATCGGTGTCGGTCTTGGTTTCGGTCTGCAGAAAGTCGTGTCGAACCTCGTTTCCGGTGTGATCATCCTGATCGACAAGTCGATCAAGCCCGGCGACGTGATCTCGCTGGGCGAGACCTTCGGCTGGATCCAGACACTGGGTGCGCGCTATGCGTCGGTGGTCACAAGGGACGGTAAGGAATACCTGATCCCGAACGAAGACCTGATCACCGGGCAGGTCGTCAACTGGTCGCACTCCAACGATTTCGTGCGGCTCGACATCTACTTTGGCACGGCCTATTCGGATGATCCGCACAAGGTGCGCAAGCTGGCGATCGAGGCGGCTTCGAACGTGGACCGGGTGCTGAGTTTCAAGGCGCCGGTCTGTCATATCGTGGGGTTTGGCGACAGTTCCGTCGATTACATCCTGCGCTTCTGGATCAGGGACCCTACCGGCGGTCTGACCAACATTCGCGGCAACGTCTATCTGGCGCTTTGGGATGCGTTCAAGGAGAACGATATTTCCATTCCGTTCCCGCAGCGTGAGGTGCTGATGCTGGAGGACAGCAAGCTCGCGCTTTCACGTCACGCGAAAAAGACGGCGGAGGATTGACCAGGATTGGCAGCGGCATCAGGGCGACCTGGCTGCGTCGGCGGGTGGCGGGTTTCGGCCTCATTTTGCATCGAAGGCGCAGGCGGTGCGGAACCATGAGGTGCGGCGGGGGTTGGAAATTTCAGAGGAGAAATTCACATGGCCGACCGCATCATCCTGAAGGATTTGAAACCCGTCACACATGACACCCACCACTATGTCTTTTCGCGACCCGAAGGTCTGTCGTTCAAGCCGGGTCAGGCGGCGGAGCTTGCCATAGACCGGGACGGGTGGCGCGAAGAAGGGCGGCCTTTCACCTTCGTCTCGCAGCCCGAGGACGCCGATATCGAATTCGTGATCAAATCCTATCCCGACCATGACGGCGTGACCGAACAGCTTGCCCAGCTCAAACCCGGGGCCGAGCTGACGCTCGACGGTCCGTTCGGCGCGATCACGGATCACGGCCCCGGCACGTTTATCGCCGCGGGCGCCGGGATCACGCCCTTCATTCCGATTCTGCGCAAACATGATCGCGAGGGCACGATGGACGGCTGTGCGTTGTTCTTCGCCAACAAGACCGAGGCCGACATTATCATGCGCGGTGAATGGGAGGCGATGAAAGGGCTTCGGGCGGAATTCGTTCTATCGGACGAAAAGGTTGATGGAATGCACCACGGCAAGATCGACAAAAGCTTGCTGAAGGAACGTGTCACAGACTTTGATCAGACGTTCTATCTGTGCGGTCCGCAGGAATTTGTCGACGATGTCCGCGACGCGTTGAAGGATCTGGGTGCGAAAGAAAGCAGCATAATCACTGAAGAAGGCTGGTAAGCGCCGGGGGAAACCCGTTGTCATTGAATTGTAGTCGTTGGATTGCTAACTTGGAGACACCCGGCACCGGGGAATACGGTGCACCGAAAAGGAGGGCAATGTCCTGTCAACCCAAGCCAACGCAGCCTTGGCTGCGAAACCTGAGGCACCCGTCATGACGGCGGCTGCTGATACGGCCACCAGCGATGCTGTGCTGGCCACCGTTCTCAACTCCCTCGACGATGACAAAGCCGAAGACATCGTGCAGATTGATCTGCGCGGGAAGACGGCAATCGGCGATCACATGGTGATCTGCTCGGGGCGATCCACGCGGCAGGTGTCGTCGATTGCCGAGAAGCTGGTCCAGCGGATCAAGGACGAATTCGGCCATACGCCGAAGATGGAAGGCAAGGATATCGGGGATTGGGTGCTGATCGACACCGGCGACGTGATCGTGCACGTGTTCCGACCCGAGGTTCGCGAATTCTATCAGCTTGAAAAGATGTGGCTGGCGAGCGGTGAGGCCGCGACCCAGAACTGATCAGGTCGCAGGCCCATGCGTGTGCATATCTGTGCCGTCGGGCGCCTGCGCAACGGTCCCGAAAAGGATCTGGTGGACGACTACCTGACCCGCTTTGACCGGACGGGCCGTGCGCTCGGCCTCGGCCCGGTGCAGGTGGTCGAGGTCGACGCCCGCAAGGGCGGCGGCATGGCGGCAGAGGCAGCCCTGCTGGAAAAAGCTCTGCCGAATGGCGCGGTCGTCTGTGTGTTGGATGAACGCGGCGCCGTCGAAACCTCACCCAAGTTTGCCAAACGCCTGGCCGGCTGGCGCGATGACGGGGCGGGCGATCTCGCCTTTGTCATCGGGGGCGCCGACGGCATTGATCCCGATCTGCAGGGCAAGGCGCGGCATGCCATGTCTTTTGGCAAGATGGTCTGGCCGCATATGCTGGTCCGGGTGATGCTGTCAGAGCAACTGTACCGCGCGGCTTCGATCCTTTCGGGCAGCCCTTATCATCGCGAATGATCGAGCCGCCTGCGTACTATCAGCGCAGCTTGATCCGTTTGACCACGGGCGACCAGCCGTTGACGTTGTCGCGCGCCTGGATGCCGATCTCGGTCACGTCCTCGGGTATTTTCACGCCAGACAGCGACCGGGTGAAGGGCTGTTCGTTCACGTGAGGATGGGCCAGATTGCGAAGCCCCAGTTCCTTGCCCTCTGCGTCCAGAATGCGCCAGCCGTCGGCGTAATCGTCCCAACCGGTGTCCTTGTGTCGGATGGTGACATCGAAATTCCAGCTGTCACCAGCTTTTTTCATGTTGACGTTCTGGACGACCGGCGGGTCGGCAAACGCGGGGGTCGTCGCGAGAGTTACGGCAAGAATGGAACGCTTGAGCATGCGACTCACCTTGGAAAGACTGGAGTGTATATACTTACCACGGCTATTTTTCCAAGAGTATCCCCCGAGAACGGGATGCGAATTCGCGCCGCCAGATCACCAGTAGTGTCACAATTGCACCACAGATCAGCGGCAGCGCACCGCCGAGCCAGGCGACGCTGGCCAGACTGAAGTAGACCGACCGTAACCCACGGTTGAAGCTGCGGGCCGCGAAGATGTTGATTTCGGCCGCTTTGCTGGCCATCACTGCCGCATGGGGGTCGTTCGCGTCGTTCGGCACCGCCGCCATCAGCACCGAACAATACCCAAAGAGCCTGTTCGACCAGATGAATTTGAGAAAGGCATTGGCGAGGAAGAAGACCACCAGCAACAGTTTGATTTCCCAGATAAAGACCGGCTGATGTTCCATTGTCAGATCCTGGGCGACGCTGGCAAGACGCTCGGCGTTGCCGATCAGTGCCAGCGTGCCACCAATGGCGATAACGCAGGTCGACGCCAGAAAAGAGGATCCTTGCCGGAGCGTTCCGATCGTTTGCGCGTCAAAGATGCGGGGATCGCGCTGGACCATCTGGCGCATCCATTCGCGCCGGTAGTCCGCCATCAGGACGGAAACCGAAGGCCGCGATGCCGCCGGATTTTCGATGCGCCAGCCCAGCAGAAGCCAGAGCAGCAGGATGGTGACCACCGCCGCGTAGTCCAGCGGGTCAAACAGGGCGAGGCGGTCAAACCAATTCATGCGATCTTCATAACCAGTGGTTTAGAGTTGCAATAGGGCTAAATTGGTCATATTACTTTACCAAAGGAGGGATGCGATGGATATGCCCACGCCCGATGCTTCGGTCTTGGCCCGCAAGGCGCAGCTTGTCGCCCGCTTGCGTGAGGTGCTGCCCTCGGATGCCGTGATCGACGACCTGAACGAGACGCGCGCATACGAATGTGACGCGCTGACCGCCTACAAATGTCCGCCGATGGCAGCGGTCCTGCCCGCCACCACGGCGGAGGTGTCGGACGTCCTGCGCATTTGCCACGCGGCGGGCGTTCCGGTTGTCCCGCGCGGATCGGGCACGTCGCTGGCGGGTGGTGCCCTGCCGACGGCGGATTGCGTCATCCTCGGCGTGGCAAGGATGAACGAGGTGATCGAGACCGACTATGTCAATCGCCTGATCCGGGTTCAGACGGGCCGGACCAACCTCAGCGTGACTGGCGCGGTAGAGGCGGACGGGTTCTTCTACGCGCCGGATCCCTCCAGCCAGCTGGCCTGCGCCATTGCCGGGAATATCGCTATGAACTCCGGCGGGGCGCACTGCCTGAAGTACGGCGTGACCACGAACAACCTGCTGGGCGTAACCATGGTCATGATGGATGGCGAAGTGGTCGAGATCGGCGGCGGCCATCTGGACGCGGGTGGGCTGGACCTGCTGGGGCTGATCTGCGGCTCCGAGGGCCAGCTTGGCGTCGTGACCGAAGCCACCCTGCGCATCCTGCCCAAGCCCGAGGGCGCGCGCCCGGTGCTGATGGGGTTCGACGACAACGAGGTCGCCGGGGCCTGTGTGTCCGACATCATCAAGGCGGGTGTGCTGCCGGTCGCCATCGAATTCATGGACCGTCCCTGCATCGAGGCGACCGAGGCCTTTGCCAAGGCGGGCTACCCGATGTGCGAGGCGCTGCTGATTGTCGAGGTGGAGGGTTCGGACGCCGAGATCGACCACCAGTTGTCGCTGATCGCCGGGATTGCCCGTCGGCACAATCCTGTCGAACTGCGGGAAAGCAAGTCGGCCGAGGAGTCGGCCAAGATTTGGCTGGGCCGCAAGTCGGCCTTCGGGGCGATGGGGCAGATCAACGACTACATGTGCCTGGACGGCACGATCCCCGTTTCCGCGCTGCCGATGGTGTTGCGCCGGATCAGGGAGATGAGCACGGAATACGGTCTGGAGGTTGGCAACGTCTTTCACGCGGGTGACGGCAACATGCATCCGCTGATCCTGTTTGACGCGAACAAGCCCGGCGATCTGGAACTGTGCGAGGCTTTCGGCGCGGAAATCCTCAAATTGTGCGTGGAGGTGGGCGGATGCCTGACAGGCGAACACGGCGTGGGCATTGAAAAGCGCGACCTGATGCATGTGCAGTACGCGCCCGACGATCTGGAGGCGCAGATGGCGGTGAAGGATGTCTTTGACCCGGCGTGGCTGCTGAACCCTGCCAAGGTTTTTCCGCTGGGCGCGTCCGAGGGGCACAGGACGGCAAGGTCGGCGGCGGCGTAAGGCATTCGCGACGGGCGCCGTCCCGCCGGGGCCACCGCTGCACCAACTTCCGCTACAATTCAGGATCAAGACGCAGATGAAGATCACTACCGAAGCAGAGCTGAGCGCAGCCGTCATCGGGGCGGGGGGGCCGCTTTCCATTCGCGGCGGCGACACGCGCGGATTTGCCGGGGCGGGCGAGCCGCTTAGCGTTGCGGGGTTGTCCGGCATTTCGCTCTACGAGCCGGGCGCGCTGACGCTGGTTGTGAAGGCGGGCACGCCGGTGGCGCAGATCGAAGCGGCGCTGGCGGAAGCGAACCAGCGACTGGCTTTCGAGCCGATGGATCACAGGGGCCTCCTTGGAACCGGCGGCGAACCGACAATCGGCGGTATCTTTGCCGCAAATGTCGGCGGACCGCGGCGGCTGGCCGTGGGCGCGGCGCGGGATTTCCTGCTGGGCGTCCGCTTTGTCGATGGCCGCGGCGCGTTGATCAGGAACGGCGGGCGGGTGATGAAGAACGTCACAGGGTACGACTTGGTAAAACTGATGGCGGGGTCTTTCGGCACTTTGGGCGTTCTCACCGAAGTATCGCTCAAGGTCCTGCCCCGCCCCGAGACCGAGGCGACATTAATCCTGGGCGGTCTGGACGACGCCAGCGCGGTTGCGGCGCTTTGTCGTGCGATGGGCAGCCCCTACGAGGTGACGGGCGCGGCCCACGATCCCGCCGCCGGTGAAACCTGCCTGCGGCTCGAGGGATTCGAGGATTCGGTCAGCTACCGCATGGCGCGGCTGCGCGACCTTCTGGGGCACGCCGATACCCGCGTGTCGGAGGGATCGGCGTCCGCGCGCATTTGGGCAGGCCTGCGTGATGTCGAACCCTTTCACGAGGCCCAGGGCGATGTGTGGAAAGTCTCGTGCAAGCCCTCGGACGGGCCGGGCCTTGCCGAGCGCAGCGGGGCCGAGGCGCATTATTTCGATTGGTCCGGCGGGCTGATCTGGCTGCGGAGCGAACCGGGGTGCGATCTGCGCGCCCGGCTGGGTGCTTTCGATGGCCATGCGACCCTGATCCGCGCGGATGCCGCGACCAAGTCGCGGTTGGGCCGGTTCCACCCCGAACCGCCCGGGGTGGCGCGCCTGACCTCGGGGCTGCGCGCCCGGTTCGATCCGAGGAACATTTTCAGCCGTGGCGAAAAGGAGACGGCATGACGCCTCTGATCAGCATGTTCATGGTATTCTTCGTCGGAGGCCCCTTGGTCTTCCGTGCCCTGACCCAACCCGCGCCCTCCCGCGGCGCGATGCGGTCGGTGGCGGTCTTTGCCTGTGTCTCCGCCATGTTCAGCTTGGGGTTGCGGTTCGGCTTTGCCGAGATGTTGGACCGCGACAGCATGATGGCGCTGGCCTGTGTATTGGGACTGTGGTTCGCTTGGATCGGGGTCCTGGCCCTGGGGGCGCAGGCGGTTCGGCGCGTTGATACAGGTCCGCACATGCGCCGCTGGTCGGCGGTCTTGGGTGCCGGGGGCACCACGGTGCCATGGTTCGGCCTTGGCACGGCGCAGATGCTGGCGGGCTGAACCCGCAGCAAGGACAAGAACGGAGCAGCCATGCAGACCACCTTTACCGCCGCCCAGTTGGAAGACCCGGAGATCGCCTGCAGCAACGATATTCTGCGGTCCTGCGTGCACTGCGGCTTCTGCACCGCCACCTGCCCGACCTATCAGGTGCTGGGCGACGAGTTGGACAGCCCGAGGGGGCGCATCTACCTGATCAAGGACATGCTGGAGAATGAGCGGGTGCCGGATGAAAAGACGGTCAAGCATATTGATCGCTGTCTGTCCTGTCTGGCCTGCATGACGACCTGCCCCTCCGGGGTGCACTACATGCATCTGGTCGACCATGCCCGCAGCTACATCGAAACGCATTACAAGCGGCCTCTGGGGGATCGGGCGCTGCGCTGGGTCCTTGCGCGGATACTGCCCCACCCGATGCGGTTCCGAGTGGCTTTGCTGGGGGCAAAGATCGGACGTCCCTTCGCCCGGCTGATGCCGGATGCACGGTTGCGGGCGATGCTGGAGATGGCGCCCAAAGTCATCCCACCGGTCAGCCGAAACGACGATCCGCAGAGCTTTCCCGCCGAAAGCCCACGACGGATGCGGGTCGCGCTGATGACGGGGTGTGCACAGAAGGCGCTAAATACGGACATAAACGATGCCACCATCCGGCTGCTCACACGGCTGGGCTGCGAGGTTGTCGTGGCGCGCGGTGCGGGGTGTTGCGGCGCGCTGACACACCACATGGGCAAGGTCGACGAAAGTCACCGTGCCGCCGCCGCCAACATCCGTGCCTGGACCGCCGAGATGGATGGCGCCGGGCTGGATGCCATCGTCATCAATACCTCCGGCTGTGGCACCACGGTCAAGGACTACGCTCACATGCTCCGCAATGATTCGCTGGCAGCCGATGCGAAACGTGTGTCGGATATCGCGGTCGACGTCTCGGAGGTGCTCATGCAGCTGACAAACTCCGTGGATGAAGCAGCCGACAAAAGGGAAGCGAAGGACAGGATTGCCGGGACGGACCGCCGGAAAGAGGATGCGCCACATCCATCGAAGGGGCTGACGGTCGCCTATCACGCTGCCTGTTCGCTGCAGCATGGCCAACAGATCAAGAGTTTCCCCAAAGATCTGCTGACGTCCGCGGGGTTCACCGTGGTCGAACCTGCGGATTCGCATTTGTGCTGCGGATCGGCGGGGACCTATAACCTGATGCAGCCGGAAATCGCGACGCAACTGAAAGCGCGCAAGGTGCGGACGCTGGAGGCCAGGGCGCCCGATGTGATCGCGGCAGGCAACATCGGTTGCATGATGCAGATCGGCTCTGCCGCGTCGGTGCCGGTGGTCCACACAGTGGAATTGCTGGATTGGGCCTTCGGCGGACCGAAGCCGCCGGCGCTGCGGGAAAACCTGCCTGACGAGGCGGAAATTCCGCGCCTGCGTTAACCGATCTGCCCCATTTTTGCCGCAAGTTGTCGATAGTGAGGCAGGGCTTATCAAGTCTTGGAGATGTACGTGCGGCGCTGGATGGCAATGACTTTGATGGTGCTCGTCACCACCTCTGCGGCTTTTGCTCAGGATGCCCGTCTCAAGCGCCTTGATACAGGCGATGACGCTGCCGCCTGGGAGGCTGTGGGACGGCTGGACATCGACGGTGGGGGGTTTTGCACCGGTACGCTGATTGCACCCCGACTGGTGCTGACCGCCGCCCATTGTCTGTTCGACCGCGATACCAAAGAGCGGATTGATCACAGCAAGGTGCGTTTCCTCGCCGGGTGGCGGAATGGCCGCGCCGGGGCTTACCGGGACGTGCGTCGCGCGGTGGTGCATCCCGATTACGTCTATGACGGTGTCGTTTCTTCGGACCGGGTGCGCAACGACCTGGCGTTGCTTGAACTGCAGCGCCCCATCAACAACACCACGATCAAGCCTTTCGGCACCGCGGCCCGGCCGCGGCCCGGCGATTCGGTCGGCGTGGTCAGCTATGCCAGGGACCGGTCCGAAGCACCGTCCCTGCAGGAGGTCTGCAAGGTGATCGCCCAGCAGGAAGGTGTTCTTGTCACCTCCTGTTCCGTCGATTTCGGGTCCAGCGGCGCACCGATATTCTCGCTGGAAAACGGTGAGGCACATGTGGTCTCTGTCGTCTCCGCCAAGGCGGAGGTGGGCACGGAAGTCGTTTCTCTCGGCACGGCACTGTCGACACCGCTTGCCCTGCTTCAGGCCGAGCTGGTCGCCGGACAGCGCGCGATGTCCTCCAGCAGCGGTGGCAGCAAGAGCCTGATGGCAGGTCAGCGTAGTTCCGGTACCGGTGCGAAATTCGTCCGTCCCTGATCCGTTTTCCCGGGTCTTGAAATCGAATTTCGCCCTCCCCATCTTAGTCGCACCGAGACGCCTATGCAGGGTCTTGGCAGCAAACCTGGGCCTGTCCGATGGTGGAAGGCCTGCCACGTTAATCGCTCTGATATGAGGATGACTTATGCGTACCTATGATTTTGCACCGCTCTACCGGTCCAGCGTCGGTTTTGACCAGATCGCCAACATGATGGACCGGGTCCTGAGCAATGATGGGGCCACCCCCAGCTATCCCCCGTACAACATCGAGAAACTGGACGACGACAGCTATCGCATTTCGATCGCGGTCGCAGGCTTTTCCGACGAAGACCTGAGCGTCGAAGTTCGGGAAAAGGCCCTGATCGTGTCCGCGCGCAAGGCCGATGAAGATGACAGCAAGACCTACCTGCATCGCGGTATCGCGACCCGCGCGTTCGAGCGCCGCTTTCACCTTGCCGATCACGTCCATGTGACGGGTGCGGCGCATGCGAACGGCATGCTGCACATCGAGCTGGAGCGCCAGGTGCCCGAAGCCCTGAAGCCGCGCCAGATCCAGATCGCCTCGGACACCCGGGCGCTGGACAAAGACGTGGTCGACGCGAAATCCGTCAACTGAGGCGGACAGTTCAAACCGGCCTGCCGGGTTCGCGGCGGGAGGTCTGAAACTGACCCCATGCAGACCGTGCCCGGAGCAGTGATGCTCCGGGCTTTTTCGTTGTGGTGTCGATGTTGTTGGGTTCTTCAATAAAAGGGGGCCGGTTCCGTCGCGGCGGAACCGGCCCCGGACAGCCGAGGCAGTCTTGGGTACAAACCGGGGGAGGTCAGTTTGTCTGCGTCTCGGTGCCCATTCCTGTGCCGCCACCCAGCTGTTGCTGGACCGCAGCGGCGAATTCCTGTTCGGTAACTTCAAGTTCCAGTTCACCATCGGCGTTCAATTGCTCAGGGCTCTTGATCGCAACGCGCCCGCCCTCGACCTGATAGGTGTCTTCCAAGGCGATCTCATACCGGTGGGTGCCATCGTCCATCGGTGTCATCGTCTCGATCTTTCCGATCACCGCGTCATCCGAGGTCACAGCAACGGCGCTGCCGTTCTCGACCGCTTCCATCGAGGCGGTTGCATCGCCGACTGGCGCTTCGGCCGTGGCCTCGGGTGCGGTCTGTGTCATCGGCGTTTCGGGTGACTGCGAGGCATCCGGCGCTTCCTGCGCCATCAGTGGCATCGCGAATGCAGCGGCGAGAGCGGTTGAGCCTACGAGGGTACGCGTGGTTTTCGAGAAGGTCATTGTCGTTCCTTTCAGTCGTTTGGCGGTTTCCGGAAGGCGGTGTGCCTGCCGGTTGTGGCGCCAACCCAGACATGGGGGTGCCGTTCCCGTATCGCCAAGGCGTCGGCACGCACTTGCCCAGATCGCGGCATGTCGGCGGGGGATTGCTGGCCCGGTAAGGGCGGTCACGAAATTTTAGGTTGAAGCTGCGAGGTTGCCGCCATCCAACCTGCCGGAGACCCGATGCACCTTGCTGTCGTCCTTTTCATTGCCGCGTTTGGCAACCTGATGTTTGCCGCAAATGCGAGTGCCGAGGGCGGATCGTTGTTTGCAGCGGGCGTCTGGGGCGACACGCGGCCCGGTCTGAGCGCCGCGCGCGCCTCGGACGGGGCGGCAGTGCGGGCCGCCAGCCTGTTCGTGGGGCGGGCGGAACGGGGTCTTTTCGCGGACCGGGTCCCGCAGGCGCCGGCTTTTGCCGCGGCGCCATCTGCCGTTGCGGGGGGATCGGACCTTGCCATCATCCGGGGCCTGATTCAGGAGGCGGAGTCGCGGCGCGACGGGTACGATGCGGTGCAGCACGGGGCACGGGTAAAACCGCCCAAACCACCGACACAGATGACCTTGGCGGAGATCTATGAATGGATTGAGCAAACGCCGGGCCAGCCTCATGCGATCGGGCGGTACCAGTTCATTCCGGTTACGCTGCGGCGTGTCGCCAAAAAGCTTGGCGTTGGCCCGCAGGCGCGCTTTGGTCCGCAGCTGCAGGACAGACTGGCGGATGTGCTTCTGGCCGAAGCGGGGTTGCACCGGTTTCGCGACGGCAGCCTGACGCGGGTGGCCTTCATGAACAACCTGGCGAAGATCTGGGCCGGGCTGCCCAATGCATCGGGCCGGTCGCATTACCATGGTCATGCGGGCAACCGGGCGTAAATCTCGTGGGAAAGGTTCGAGGCCCAGATGGCAAGCATCGACCCTGCGGTGGTGCTGGCCGGGGCGGGGGGTGCCCCCTCACCCTAGGTCGTGTTGACATTCATTTTCGGCCACCCGTTTCAGCCCAAAATTGCTCAGTTCCAGGCAAGAGAGCGCAGGAATAGCCAGCTATTTCAAGCTCTCTTAACGCGGAAATGGGCAATTTTGGCGAAACCCCTTCGGGGCGCGGCGGATTTTGCCTCTGCCATCCCGGATGTTCACTTCAAATGATCACATTGCTGCGCTCACATCAGGGCGCCAGCGGCAAAATCCGTCTCGCGCGGGTGGTCGACAATGAATGTCAACACGACCTAACCCTCTCCCCCGCGGGGGAGAGGGGATTTGCTGTGCCCTTGGCGGGCGGTGCGTCAGACGGACATGCAGATGTATTTCATCTCCAGGTAGTCCTCGATGCCGTGATGGCTGCCCTCACGGCCAAGGCCGGACTGCTTGACGCCGCCGAAGGGCGCGAGCTCGGTCGAGATGATGCCAGTGTTCACGCCGACGATGCCGTATTCCAGTGCTTCGGCGACCTTGTAGACCCGGCTGAGGTCCTTGGCGTAGAAGTAGGACGCGAGGCCGAAGATGGTGTCGTTTGCCATTTCGATCACGTCATCCACATCGTCGAACCGGAACAGCGGCGCGAGGGGACCGAAGGTTTCTTCCTTGGACACTTTCATGTCCTGGGTGACGCCGGTGATGATGGTGGGGGCGAGGAAGTTTCCTTCCAGCTTCTCTTCCTTCGAACCGAGGATGATCTCGGCCCCTTTGGAAACCGCGTCCTCCACGTGTTCCTTGACCTTTTCGCTGGCGTCGCCGTTGATCAGCGGGCCAAGATCCACGCCGTCGCCAAATCCATCGCCGACTTTCATTTTGCTGACGCGGTCTTTCAGCTTCTCCGCAAAGGCGTCGTAGACGCCGGATTGCACATAGATGCGGTTGGCGCAGACGCAGGTCTGGCCGTTGTTGCGGAACTTGCACATGATTGCACCTTCGACCGCGGCGTCGAGGTCGGCGTCGTCGAAGACGATGAAGGGGGCGTTACCGCCCAGTTCCATGGAGCATTTCATGACCTGGTCCGCTGCCTGGCGCAGCAGGATGCGGCCGACTTCCGTGGAGCCGGTGAAGGTCAGCTTCCGCACTGCCGGGTTTTCGCAGAATTCCTTGCCGGCTTCGGAAGAGGAGCTGGTCGGCACCACGTTGAAGACGCCGGCGGGGATGCCGGCGCGTTCGGCCAGCACGCCCATGGCGATGGCGCTGAGCGGTGTTTCCGTGGCAGGTCGCGCGACGAAAGCGCAGCCGGCGGCCAGTGCCGGCGCAGCCTTGCGGGTGATCATCGCGTTGGGGAAGTTCCACGGCGTGATCGAGGCGGCGACGCCGATGGGTTGTTTGATCACGGTGATCCGTTTGTCGCGCTGGTGGCCCGGGATGGTTTCGCCGTAGACACGCTTGGCCTCTTCCCCGAAGAACTCGATGAACGAGGCGCCGTAGGCGATTTCGCCCTTGGCTTCGGCCAGCGGCTTGCCCTGTTCGGCGGTCAGGATGGTGCCCAGATCGTCCTGGTTCTCCATCATCAGATCGAACCACTTGCGCAACACGGCGGCACGTTCCTTGCCGGTCCAGGCGGCCCATTCCTTTTGCGCCTTTTCGGCCTGTGCGATGGCACCGGCGATCTGGGCGCGGCTGAGGTTCGCGATCTGCGCGATCACGTCGCCGCGGGCGGGGTTCGTCACGTCGAAGGTACCGTCGTCGCCGTCGACCCACTTGCCGCCGATATATGCACGGGTTTCAAGCAGGGCCGGGTCCTTGAGCATGGATTTCAGATCGGTCTTTGAGTCAGTCATGTATCTCGTCTCCGCTTTTGTCTGTGGCACCCAAAGCAACATTGGCTATGATTGTCCAGTTCCCGTTTGTTTCGGGGCCGCTATCCAAAGGACGAAGTATGACGCAGTTTGACGATGCCTACGACAATTCCGGCCACATTGAGGGCGCCGAGGACTTTCCCCCGACATGGAAACGGGCAGCCGCGGCGTTCCGCAGTGAGCTGGGCGCACGGGCGCAAACCGATGTGTCCTACGGACCATCGGATCGGCAGGCATTCGATTTTTTCCAGCCCGAAGGCGTGTCGCGCGGTACCGTCATCTTTGTTCACGGCGGGTATTGGAAGGCGTTGGACCGCAGCTACTGGTCGCACCTGGCCGCTGGGCCGCTGGCGCGCGGCTGGGCGGTGGCGATGCCATCCTATGACCTGTGCCCGGATGTGCGGATCAGCGATATCACCGGCCAGATCGCCGCGGCGGTGACAGAAATATCCGGGCGAACCTTCGGACCGATCTCGTTGGCGGGGCATTCGGCAGGCGGCCATCTGGTGTGCCGGATGATGGACCCGCTGGTGCTGTCCGTGGAGGTGCGCGACCGTATAGAGAACGTTGTTCCGATCTCGGCCCTGGCGAACCTGGCACCGTTGATGCAGACTTCGATGAACGATATCCTGCGTATCGACACATCGGAGGCGCAGGCCGAAAGCCCGGTCAACATGAGCCCGCCGCACGGGGTCAACGTGACCGTCTGGGTCGGTGCGGATGAACGTCCCGCCTTTCTGGAGCAGTCCGAGCAGCTGGCCCGTGCCTGGGGGGCACGGCAGTCCGTGGTCGAGGGCAAGCACCACTTCGATGTCATCGACGCACTGGCCGATCCGGAGAGCGACATGGTGCGGGCGCTTCTGGGCGGGTGAGCCACCAGTTTCCGTCAGGCAAACCATCAGGCCCGTGATCAGGCAAAGCGGGGAATTCTGCTTGCCTGGAGGTCATGAACGGATCGGACTTGACCCGACCGGCCCCTTCCACAATACCGTTGCTGGATTGAAATACGGGCCAGATCCTTGCGATAGGGCGCGGTAACGAAAGAGCCTGAATGTCAGACAAGCTGATCGACGATGAGGAAATCCGCCTCGCCCTGCTGCGCGGATACAACATCCTTGATACGGCCCCGGAAGATGGGTTTGACGATATCGTCAAACTGGCCCGGACGATATGCGAAACACCGATTGCCCTGGTGTCGCTGGTCGAGAAAGATCGCCAGTGGTTCAAGGCAGTCGAGGGTCTGGACGTGACCGA
Organism: Sulfitobacter sp. THAF37; assembly: GCF_009363555.1. Taxonomy (NCBI): domain Bacteria; kingdom Pseudomonadati; phylum Pseudomonadota; class Alphaproteobacteria; order Rhodobacterales; family Roseobacteraceae; genus Sulfitobacter; species Sulfitobacter sp. THAF37. Next base: position 795,064 of record NZ_CP045372.1, on the reverse strand, counting down.
GACTCCTATCCGGATGAGCATTTGCGCCCATGCGATCCAGTCCGATGACTTTCTTGAGGTACAGGACACCACCAAGGATGACCGCACTAAGGGCAATCCGCTGGTGATCGGTGATGAAAACATCAGGTTTTATGCTGGTGCATTACTGAAGAACGAGAACGGCGTGGCGCTGGGGACGCTCTGCGTGCTGGACCGAAAGCCACGCGCCTTGAATGAAGTGCAGCGCACGACGCTGGAAATACTGGCCAAGCAGGTGATGCGCCACCTGGAGCTGCGGGATGCGCTGGGTGCTGCCGAGATGCTGCGTCGCGAAGTGGACCACAGGGTCAAGAACTCTCTCCAGTCGCTGGAGGCGCTGATCCGGATACAGGCGCGTTCCGTCAAGACCGAAGAGGCGCGGGATGCGCTGGAGGCGGTTCAGGGGCGGCTGGCGATGGTTAGCAACCTGCACGAGGCGCTTTACCTGTCCGATGCGGGCGCCATGGTCAATCTGGCGACCTTTCTGGATCGCGTGGTGCAAACCGCGTCGGGCCAGATGCCGCAGGGCGTGATCGTGCGGCACGAGGTGGAAGCCTGCAAACTGGAATCCCGTGCCGCGTCTTCGGTTGGTATGGTCGTGAATGAAGCCATCGCAAATGCCGCCAAATACGCCTTTGACGGGCGCGAAAAAGGGGCTTTCGAAATTGTGGGCAAGGTTGAGGGGGAGCATTACGTCCTGACCTGCGCCGATGACGGTGGCCCCGCCGCCACCGGAGGTGTGCAGACAATCGTCGGCACCGGTCTGGGCACGCGGATCATGCAGGCCGCCGCCCAGCAGTTGGGGGGCGAAATAGACGCTTCCAGCGAAGAAAAAGGTCACGTCGTCACCCTGCGCTGGCCGCTGGATTAAAGCGTTCGGGATAGACTTGAAACATCCCACATCACTTTTCGCGCTCGACCGAAGGGAGAGGCAGCGAACAAGTGATCCACGTATGTCCCGAAACGCTCTGCTGGCGCAATCCGCTCTTCCCAAGGGCTTGGGCATTTGCCAAACTCGGGGCGAATTATCGCGGCAGGGGATGTAAATCCCCGTAACATTTTCTATATCGTTCTTAACTTATTGAGAAATGGAGCTTTCGATGGCCAACTTGGACGCACAGGTCAAGGAATCCCAGGCGCAGGTCGCTCAGGCGCAGTCGAAGATCGCAGAGCTGACCAGCCGGATCGAGACGGCTCGGGCCAAGCTGAAGGCTGGTGACGATGCGATGATCGACATCGAGAACGCGTCTTTGGAAGACGTCCACGCGCATACCGATGTGATGAACGCGAATATCGCCGAACTGATCATGGGCCTGGATGACGTGACCGCCGGGTTCAGCCGCGACTTTGACGAGATGCGCAGCAAGACGGGGATGGAGACTTTTATCGGCATCTTTTCCCGCGCCAAGGCTGAAAGCATGCGTCAGGAACGCGTCCGCGCTGCCTCCATCGACGACAAATTGCAGGATCTGATCAGCAAATCCGACGTGATTGTCCAGTTGCTGGAAGGCCAGTTGGCGATGCTGGAAGAGCAGAAGGTCAAGGTCGAGAGCAACCTGGGCGAGACGCTGAATGAACGCGAGCTGACGGTGGGCGAGCTGGAAACCATCCGTGCCGACATCGGCGGCATGGACCCGGAGATCATCAAGCTGGAGAACGCCATCGCGTCAGAGGCGGACGCGGCGAAACGCACCAAGCTGGAAACCGAGCTGGCCGAGGCGAATGCAAAGTACAACGCGCTGGTGCAGGAGGAGCAGGTCAAGCTGGCCAAGTCCCAGACGCTGGAACGCTATATCGAGAAGGGCAAGACCTGGATCGATTCATTGCAGAACCAGGCGGCGACGCAGATGGTGCTGATCAACAAGCTGCAGACCGACACCAAGCAGCGCGTGGTGCTCTATGACGCGCTGACCAAATCGCTGAAAACCGCGCAGCAGCAGGATGTGGCGCACCGCATCAACGAGATCGGTGTGAAGACGGATCAGGAGGCGCAATCCGCCATGGCGGGCATCGGGGCGGCCACCAATGCACGCATGGCCGAGATGATGGAGAAACACGAGGACCACATGGTCTTCGCCCGCGAGGTGCTGGAGGCCAAAGCCAAGGCGGATGAGCGTTTCGCCCGGCGCTTTGCCAAGATCATCGAAAAGCACGACAGCAATCAGTATGGCGGCTGAAAAGGAATACAGGAACAGGCATTCGGGAAACTTGCTTTCCGACCGAGGCAAGCGCGACTTGCTGATTGCCATTTCTCTGATTGGCCTTCCCCCTCTTCTGATGGTTGTCTTCGGTATCAGCATTGGGGCCAATTTCTATGTGCTGGGGCTGTTGATCTCTGTGTTCATTGTCATCAGGACGTGGAGCCGGGAGTTGAACTGGGTCATTCTGAAGAGACGCTTTTTTGATGGCTGATCTGTCGCTTTCGCAAGATCATGTCGGTATCACCGACACCTTCGCGTCGCGCCGCTACTTTGCCAAGTTCGAAGGCATCATGCAGCACATGTTGCATGTGGCGGGCGTGATGCAAGCCGAAGGGGCGCTGGACCGAGATGAAATCGAGATACTCACACGCTATGCGGCCAAGCTGACCCATACATTCCGGGCGCTCAGCTACAAATACCTGCTGGTCGGGCGTGAAACAGGCCGTTTCTTTGGCTCGCTCACCATGGACAACCGCGACAGCGGCTTTCCGGTGGCGGCAGAGATCATGACCATGGCCAACGACGCGCAGCAGGCCGCGACACGCTTGCAGAACATGCCGTCCGAGGCGCGGCTGAAGGACGAAATGGTGCAGACCATCCTTGGCGACCGGAAAATTCCCACCAAGCTGCAATTCGCCCTGTCGCAACGGCTCTATTACGCCGAACTCGCGCGTGGCGACCTTTTCTGGGTGAACAATGACCCGCAGGCGGCCTGGATGGGCAATGTAGGCGAGGGGCGCAGGCGGTTCCGCGTGCACTGGTCAACCTACGATTCAGAGGTAAACCTGCCGATCATCTACCTGATGGAGCTGGAGGATTCCGGGCGAATCGGTCTGCCCAAGGACGAACGGCGCTGGCCCGAGGTGCAGGCGCACCTGAGCGCACAGGCGCTGGGCGGGTTGAAGCTGCTGACCATCGCGCGCGGCTTTGACCAGGATTTCGACGACCTGCACCCCAAGCGGCTGCGCCGGTTCCACCTGGGGCCGATGTACAGCCATGCCTATACCCGGCAGGCAGGCCCCCTGCGTGAGGTCCTGGCGGAGGCGAACGCGCCTGCGGGCCAGGATTGGGCACTGGTCTGGACTGAGGAAGAACTGGTGAGCGACCGGGTGATCGAAGAGAAATCCGGCTGGTTCTCAACCGTCGAGCGGGAGGTCTTTGCGCTCGACCCGTTTGGCGTGCAGGGGCCGGACCTGGGCGCGACACGGACGGAGCGGAGCATTATCCTGCCTCAGCGGCCCTATCAGGTGCTTGAGGAGAAACGGCCGCCCGGATTCGCGTCGGTGCGGAAATATGTGGTCAGCGCGAAAGGACGGGTTCTTCGATATTAGCGAAGCTGCGCCAAAAGAGTGTATTTATTGAACAATGAAAATAGGGTTGTGATATGAGCCAGGCATCTGATGCGATGGAGCTTCGGGAAGAGGATATTGCAAAGCACGTAAGCGTGGCACAAGCCCTGCTGGAAGGGTTCGATCACGCGCCGCGCATTGGAAAGCCCACGGATGAATCTGCCCAGCCGGAACGCTCTCCCGGCATCGGTACGCGGCGTCGGTTCCGCAGCACCACGCCGGGTCTGGCCACGCGGCGGACCACCCCCAGCGGTGCGGTGCAGCTGCTGGCGCGGATCGAGGGGGCGGATGAGGGCGATACGCTGATCACACCTTTGCAGGCGACCGTCATGCATGCCCTGCGCCGCGCCACAGCCATTGCGCTGGCGGTGGCAGAGAACGTGGCAGAGCAATCCGGGCTGGGCGATCTGAAACGCGCCAACCTTGAAGGATCGCTGCCTGCCGCGCGCAAGTCCGAATTTTCCGAACTGCTGGCGGCGGAGGCGCTGGTGACGCTGTATGTCTTTGGCAATGCCACCGCCTATCTGCTGTCGTCGCATTTGTCAGAGACGACTGTGGAAGTCGGCGATGTGGACGAGGTGCTGACCGACAACGGCCAGACCGCGCTGCATGGCGCGCTGTGGGAGCTGGATCAGGACATTGCGGCACATGCGCAGGACGATGCGCGGCTGGTGGCCACGGTCAGCGCCTTTGCCGAGGCGTTGATGGAAAAAGTCGCGCTGCGCGCCCAGACCGCCCCGCGCCTAGAGGCATTCAGGGGCGCGTCCTGGCGGGTCGAAGCGGATGATTTCACCGTGGCCGGGTTCAGCCCTGCGTCCAGGGCAAAGTCCACCAAGCTGACCATGACCTTCAAGAAGCCGAACGAGGTCGTGGGCAACCACATCGCCAAATATCAGGCGATGAAACTGGCCAAGATGCTGATGGCCTATGATTTCGACCGTCGGCTGAACCCTTTCGCTGAACTGGGCGGCTTCATCTTTACCTTCATGGGTGACGGCGCGCCGGGCACGGGCAAGACCACGCTGATCCAGATGATGGCGGGGCTGATCAGCGAATATTGCGGCAACGCCGACTATCCGTTCCGCTATCAGAACCTGAGCACCGACAACATCGACAGTTATCAGGGCAAATCGGGGCAGAATGCCAAGGCGTTTATCAACACTATCATCGACCCCGGCGTGATCGGCTTTGGCACCATTGACGATATCGACCAACTGGCGGGCAAGCGCGGCGACCGGCAGTCGAGCGCGGGCCAGCTGGAGATCACGGCGGTCCTGATGGAGAGCTTTGCGGGGGCCAATACGGTGGTGCGCGGCAATTGCACCTTCGGCATGTTCTCGAATTACCCCGAGAACGTGGACGATGCGCTGCGCCAGCGCGCCGGGGCGCGGTTTCTGGTGGACGGGCCGCAGACGCGAGAAGATTACGTCGATATCCTGTATCTGCTGATGGGCAAGAACCACGACATCCCGCTGGGCGATCACAACGTGTTCGAGGCGCAGGCGATCAAGAAGGCGGTCGCGGCCTCGTTTGACGCCCATTCCAGGCCCCATGAGGCGGGGTTGCTGCGCGTCTACGACGCCGTGCGCGGAGAGATCGGGGAGCTGGATACGATCAACAAGCTGGGCACCTACCTGAAGGGCATCCAGGAAGCGGACGCGCGGTTTACGGGGCGCGCGATCAAGAACATCACCGACGCGGTGAAGGTGCGGGCGATGGACTTTGAACTGCCCGATGAGTGGATGGAGAACCCCGACCTGTTCCTGTTCAAGGGCTATGACGAGAAGAAGGCGATGATCGAGGACATGCGCCAGCCGATCACGGTGGAGATGGTGGTGCAGGAGATCAACCGCTACGCGGATTCAGAGTTCCGCTATGCCGACAAGTCGGACGAGGTGGCGATCGAGAATGCCGTGCGCGAGATGGGGCGGATGGAAGAGGCGAAGAAGCGGTATTTGGGGGGGCGGACATGACGCGTTGGCTGAAGCAAATCGCAGCCCTCACGGCGCTGATCACGATTGCCGCATGCGCCGAGACCGGCGATTATCGCCGGATCGCCACGACCGACGTGAAGGGCTTTGGCGTGGCGGTCGAACAGTCCCGCGCCGATGCAGGGACTTACCGCGCACAGGGCGCGTCCAAGCGTGACCGGGCACGGCTGGACAACGCCTATTTCGCGCGGAACGTGATCGGGATCCGGAACGTGGCCGGGTGCCCGCTGAAACCGGAGCTGATCCGGCATGACGGGGATGGGCCATATACGGTGGGGAAGGTCGTGTGTTAGGGCAATTCGCTGACCATTCAGTCGCATTTTTCAAGACACGAGCCGGAACGCGCACGAATTGGTGCGCGGCCCAGCGTGTCGCCGGACGGGAAATCAGCGCGCATGGATGCCAACCGACGAGGCGGGAATAGCATGAACCGCCTGATCAAACGCGGCCTCATGTTCGGCAACCTCTTCCACGTGGACTCCCCCGCGCTGGTGGACCGTTACAACCGTGCGCTGGAGCATCTGACGGGCAAGCGCACCCAACTTACCGACTTCCACGTCGACATCTCCGGCTATTCGCCCGAGGTCGGCGACGAGCTGGGCGACCACCTTTACCTCAACCACGCTGGCGTGAACCGGCAGTTTATCCTGCTGAGCATGGAGCAGCGCACGGCGCCATTGCTCAACATGAAATTCTCGACCTCGCGGGGTATCCTGCAGCAGTTCATCGCCGAGAATGAGGCGCAGTTGTTCGCGCTGACCGCCCGCGACGCGGTGGCGGGGGAGTTGGTGAACTCCGTCTTCGACGTGTCAGAGCCGAAGCGGCTGTTCGACCTCAGGCGGGTGAAGGTGGAGGCGGATACAACGGCAGGCACGGTGCGTGACGCGGAAAAGCTGGGGCAGATGGTCGAGCGGTTCAAGACCGAGAAAGACGGCTGGTACGACGATGTGCTGATCGCGCAGATGATCGAGCTGGCGGGCAAGACCGGGGATGTGGTGCGCAACCCGGTCAGGCTGCGGCAGATGTCCTTTGACCAGCGGAATTTCTGGACGGCGCATTTCGGCGGGCTCTACCTGTTTCAGGATCTGGATCATCCGGCGGTTGTGGCCCCCTCTGGCAAGGATCATCTGGGCGAGTTGCCGATCAAATATGTCTTTGACGCCGACGACCGGAACCAGCTTGCCAAGTTCTTTGAATACAACGACCTGACCGAAACGATTGTCGAGGCGCGGGGCATCAATTCGGCCGCGATCCTGCGGCAGAAGATGGATTTCATCCTGATCGACGCTGTGGCGGATGAAGGCGGCGACCTGACCGGGGCCACGCGTGCCGATATGCGGCGTCTGGCGCGGGAGCATGCGGGCAAGCTGCCCGAAGAGTTTCACGCGCTGGGCGCGCTGGTGAACTGGGCCGAGAATGGCGGCAACTGGCCGCGCATCACCTCGGATCATCCGGCTTATTTCTATACCCTCCGCGCCAGCGATACCAAGGATGCGGAACTGGTGAACATGCTGCTGGCCGAACTGGCCCCCAAGGACGCGCGGCAGATGTTCATCTGCCACAAGGAACTGTTCTACCAGACCTATGCGCGCTGGCCGGAGGCGAAGAAGGCCTATGTTGCCGATTTCCTTGTGGCCGAGTATCAGGTGGACAAGGCGGGCGCGCGGGCGGCGCTGTTCGGGCACGACGCCCCGATGGAGGAGCCCGCCCCCCGCAAGCCAGACCCGGTGTCCGACATGATGGCCCGTGTCGGCCCCTGGGGCGCGGTGAGGGAGAGGTAGATGTTTGCACTGATGCGTCTAGTGGTGGTCGGTTTTGTCGTTCTGACGGTCGTCTACGTCTGCCTGTCGTTCTATTCGCGCAGCGTGCGGCGGTCGAAGCTGCGCAAGAAGTGGTACGAGGGCAAGCAACTGGTCGACCGCGACACGTTTGTGCAGCGCGGACTTGAACGCTATGACGGGTCCATCCGGCGCAAGCTGATTTTGGGCGTCTACATCGTACCTGTCGTCGTGGTCGGCGTAGTCATCTATCTGACGAATTTTTCCTGAGAGGGGCCAACATGGCGATTATCAAGTGGGTATTCTGGATCACCGTCTGGGTGCTGGTTGCGGCCTTCTTTCACTACACGCTGCCGCAGGTCGACATCGTCAGGATCACGGATACCTATGAAAAGCGTGTCGATCCGGGTGAAAATTCGCTGTTCTGGGCGCAGGCCGATGTTGGCACGGACGGGACGCTGACGAACCGGGATGTGTTTTTCATCCAGACACGGCGGGCCAAGGGTGACGTGATGGTGTATCGCAACGAAGATACCGGATGGGGTTGGCCGCCTTATTTCAAGTTCGACACGTCAAACCTGCAGGCAGAGGCGGCGGACGGCAGATCCACGGACGCGTCATCGCGCTGGTTCGCGCTGAAGCATTACGGATGGCGCAATGAATTCCTGACGGTGTTCCCGAACGCGATCTCGCTGCGACCTGTGGAAGGGCCGGACGCCTCCAAGGGCATCCCATGGACCAACATCATCATTCTGACGCTCTTCTTTGCCATCGTCTATGCCATATGGGTGCGCTGGCGACGGTTCCGCCGCGCGCGGCTCGACCCCACCCTTGAGGCGATCGAGGATGATCTGGCTGAAAGGCGGCAGGGTGTGTCGAGGTGGTTCGCCAACAGGCGCGGCAGCAAATAGACCCGGCGGAAGAGCGTTGCGCGCTCAATCGGCGAACAGATGTTCGGTCCCGGCTATCTCGCGCGCCTTGGAGTCCGAGATGTTCAGGAATTTCTGAAGGGTCTCGGCGTTGATCTCGGGCTCGGCGGTTTCGCGCATCCGGAGGTGGTTTTCGAACTGCGCATCGCGGATGTGATCGCTTTCGTGGACCATATTGTTGCGGATAGTCGGTAGAAGCCGTTCAAGCGTATCCTGCGAGGTCTGTTCCCCTGCAAGGCCGACCCGCATGGCGTGACCGATCAGATAATCGTCCGAGAACTGGCATTCGATCTCCAGAATGCGCGTGATGGACCTGTCCGAGGCAAAGTCGTTCAGCAGCTCGATGTTGCCCGGATCCATGCAGACGATCAGGCGGTCCGTCTCGAAATAGTCGAACAGCATCCGCATCAACGCGCGCCGATGGCGATGCCGTTTCTCCAACGTGTTCTGGATGCCGCCCAGGTTGGGCAGCGGGGTGTCCTCCTCGTTAAAGAGGTATTCGATGGCCGGTACATTGGTGACTTGCCTGATGCGGTCCAGCACGCGCTTGGCGACATGCCATTTCTTGCAGACGACGATCAGCAGCTCGCGCTCGCGGCCCAATGTGCTTTCGGTTTCCCAGAATCGCGTGGCAAAGCGGCGGCCGATCCGGCCGCGGCCCGACAGGAATTTGAAAAGGCTCCGGCCCTCGTTGCTGATCTGGAACTGGACCCCTTCCGCCGCATAAAGCAGCCCGAGCCGTCGCTTCAAATCCTTCGCCTCTGGGCTGATCTTGCGGGCAAACAGATAATCCTGGCTGAGCAGCAGTTCGTAGTGGTCGTTGTAGAAGTTTACCGGCATCCCGTAGTCCGTGAACATCAGGAATGTCAGGGTCCGGCAGCGGATCTCTTCTTCGGGCACCAGGTGCCGGACCAGGGTCTGAAAGAACGTCTCATCCGGGATCCAGGTCGTGCGAAAGAAACGGACGACATCGCGGCGTTTCTTCACGAAATCCAGCAGCCATTCCACGGTACGCCGACGCAGGCACCACCACTGGCTGCCAATCATGACTTGCAAATCAGCGGGAATGTTCCGGGTTAACCCCAGCCGTTTCTGTACCTCAAACATCCAGTAGAAACGTTTCTTCTGGGTGCGTTCGTTGAACCAGTGGCGATAGATCAGCCTTTCTTCCCGCCAGCCTGTCTTGATCCAGTCGCTCTGGAAGTAGTCGAAGCTTTCGATGAAATCGGCTTCGTTATCATCGAGGAAACGGTGGGTGTATTCCCCTGACTTGATCGCCATGCAGTCGCCCGACAGCATGTAGAAATGGGTGGCACGGGGAAAGGTCTCGACCGCGGCGGTCAGCGCGCTGAGTGTGGCTTGCACAAGGGACCATTCGCCCCAGCCGCATTTCACACGCTTTTTGGCAAAGGTGACGTTGGGGTTATCCTCCAAAGCCTCGCGGATCTGCTGGTAGTGCGCCGGCTTGGCCCGTGCGTCAAAGTGGATGGACATGTAGTCGCCCACCGCTGTCAGTCGCTCGGCCTGCCGGATGATGGCAAGCGGATCCTTGTGACACAGCAGTATGTAGGCGATTTTGGCCACGGCGGAAACGAACTGCCCCTTTACCTTGTTTTGTTTACCTAGATAATGATGAAGCAACATTGAATAAACCGCATTTATTTGCTTTTTTGCGGCAACTCAGAACTGTTGCTGAAAACAGTCATGACGGAATGAGTGAGAGGCAGGCGGATATGGGGTTCCCCGGAACATGGATGACGGAGAGCGAGAGCGTGGTCTATCGCGTCGTGCCCAAGTGCGCCTGTTCAACGATCGGACAGATCATGTTCTACTCCGACCATGGCGAATTCTTTGACGGCGACATCCATGACGCGCAGTCGGGTCTGCACAAATGGGCGCTAGATGCGTCGCAATTGCCCATCACAGAGAACGTGAAGGGGCATAAATCCTACGCCTTCACCTGCGTGCGCAACCCTTACACGCGCATCCTGTCGTCGTTCTTTGACAAGATCTGCGGCATCCAGCGCAACGGCAAACGCTACCGCGGCAACCTTGTGCCGTTGCTGATCCAGAAGTACGGGATCGAGGTCGGCGGCGACGACGGCAAGCAGGAGTTCGACCAGATCGCCAGTTTCCGCCGGTTCTTGCTGTTCGCGCGCGATACCATCCGCTGGCGTCGGCCGATGGACCCGGACATTCACTGGTCGGCCATGTCGGGGCACGTAAGTACGTTCATTGTCAACGGTGGCACCTATGACAAGATTTTCTGGACCGAGCATTTCAACGACGGCATGCAAGATGTGCTCGACTCGATTAAGACCACGCATACGGTCAAATTGGCCGATATCCCGCGGTTCAATGAGAGCGAAGGGCACGGACCCAAGCGGGCGCATCCGGTCGAGGATTACTTTGACGATTTGTCCATGCATCTGATGCGGGAAATCTACAAACGTGATTTCGAGCTGTTCAAATACGACTTTGACAATCCGGGGAACAAGATGCCCGTCGGAGAGATTGATCTGGCCGAGGTGCATGCCAAGCTCGGGGATTGAGCGGGACTGTTGAGCCAGGCCAGCACCTCTTGATCTGGCCGCTCGAACGAAGTCCTGCCGGGCAGCGTCAGGTGAGACAGTTCTTCAGAAACTGCTTTTCTGAGCCTTCTTGATTGCCTCCGCCACGCGCCGTGCCGCAGCTGCACTACCCTTGGGCGAGGGGTGGATCATATCGGCCGCATGAAAACTCCTGTCCCCAAAGGGCACCATGTCCGCAAGCGTCACGAAAGTCATGCCCGGATCACGCGCCGCCAGTTTGGCAATGCGTGCCTCAAGCGCGTCGCCAAGCGGTTTGCACCCTTCTATTGGCGAGCCGCGGCCGGGGCTGCGCAGATAACCCACATAGATCACCCGCGCGCCATCGGCGCGGGCACGTGCCACGACTGAGGGGATGGCCCCGCGTTTCCCGTCCGGCGAAATCAGCCGCGCCATCTTGCGGGTGCATTTGCCGCAGCCACAGCCCATCCACAAATCGTTTCCGCCGCCATTCATCACGACAACATCCCATTTGCCGGGCCGGTATTGTTTGGAAATGTTCATCCCCAGCGCCCCGGTGATCGGCAATCGGTAGAGGTGGCGTGCACCGGTCACCGCTTTGCTTTTGACGCGGGTTTTCAATAGGGACGACAACACATGTGGGACGGATTGGCGGGCCGAGCCGTTCGACGTCATGAAACTGTCGCCCATAACCAGGACGTTCATCCGCTCCGCCGCAACGGCTGTCGACCCGAAAGACAACACATAGACCATTCCAAGAGTGACCAGAAGTGCACGCATGACATCCCCCTTCATCTGATGCTGCTGTATCTGCCACATTTGTGACACAGGATTCGGGCGAAATTATGGAAATTCGGTCGAATTCTGGTGTACAATCTGGTCTGGCGCATCGGTACTGTTGCGCACGGCGCGCGCGCGCCTTACATCGCTGGGCATGACACAGGTCAAAACATCCTCCAAGTCCGATCCCAACTACAAGGTGATCGCTGAAAACCGCCGGGCCCGGTTCGATTATGCAATTGAGGAAGACCTCGAGTGCGGCATCGTGCTGGAAGGATCGGAGGTCAAATCACTGCGCCAAGGGGGCGCCAACATCGCCGAAAGTTATGCGGCTGTCGAGGACGGCGAACTGTGGCTGGTGAATTCCTACGTGGCGCCCTATGCGCAGGCCAAGACGTTTCAGCATGACGAACGGCGGCGGCGCAAGCTTCTGGTTTCGCGCAAGGAAATGTCCGACCTGTGGAACGCCACCCAGCGCAAGGGCATGACGCTGGTGCCGCTTGTGATGTACTTCAACCACCGCGGTATGGCGAAGATCAAGATCGGCATCGCCAAGGGCAAGAAGAACCATGACAAGCGCGAGACGGCAGCCAAACGCGACTGGTCCCGCCAGAAGGCGCGTCTGCTGAAAGATCATGGCTGAACCGTTCGAGCTGATCGGTTTCCGCTACTCTGTCTACACCCGTATCGTGCGCATCGCGCTGATCGAAACCGGGACCAAAGCGCGCTATCTCGAAGTCGATCCGTTTGCGGGCGACGCCGCGCTGGATCGGTTCACGCCGCTGGGAAAGGTCCCCGTTTTGCGCCACGGTAACTTTACCCTGACCGAGACGGCGGCAATCCTGCGCTACCTGGCGCGGATCACCGGATGCGGCCATCTGCTTCCCGAAGATCCCCGGACGCTTGCCCGCATGGAGCAGGTGATGGGCGTGGCGGACTCCAGCCTGTATTGGCCCCTGGTGCGGCAGGTCTTTTCTCACGGCTTTTACGGCCCGCTCATGCAGGAAGCGCATGACCCGCGACAGGTGGCCGTCGGTCTGGAAGCGGGTCGGCCGGGGCTTGAATTGCTTGATGCCATCTCGGCGGAGGGGCTTGTGCTGGGCGGTGAGAGCCGCAGCCTCGCGGATCTGCATCTCGCGCCGATGATCGACTATTTCACACGAGTTCAGGCAGGGGCAGAGGCGCTGGCGGAATATCCTGCGCTCTGTGCCTGGTGGCGTGGCATGGCGGACAGCCCCATGTTGCTGATGACCGAGCCGTTTCCATCCGCCGCGCCTCCTGTAGAGTGAGGCGGGGGCGGCCCTCCCCTTGCCAGTTGGCATCCGCTTGGCTAGGCAGACAACGTAGCATTTTCTGGAAGGACCGTTCATGGCCGATGATCCCAAGACGCTGGTGTCCACCGCCTGGCTGGCGAAGCATCTCAAAGACCCGGACATGCGATTGCTGGACGCGTCCTGGTATCTGCCGGATGCGGGCCGCGACCCCAAGGCAGAATACGACGCGGCGCATATTCCGGGCGCGCGGTTCTTCGACATCGAGGATATTTCCGACGCGCGATCCGACTTGCCGCACATGGCCCCCCCGGTCGAGAAATTCATGTCGCGGATGCGCGCGATGGGCGTGGGGGACGGGCATCAGGTGGTGGTCTATGACGGCGCGGGCCTGATGTCGGCGGCGCGTGTCTGGTGGCTGTTCCGCCTGATGGGTCAAGAGAACGTCGCGGTGCTGGATGGGGGCCTGCCCAAGTGGGTCGATGAGGGGCATCCGACCGAGGATATGCCGCCGATCCCGCGCGACCGTCACATGACGGTCCGCCTGCAGAACCATCTGGTGCGCGACGTGACGCAGGTGGCGCAGGCGTCGAAGTTGGGCGACCCGCAGATCGTCGATGCGCGCCCGCCAGCCCGGTTCCGGGGCGATGCGCCCGAGCCGCGCGAGGGGCTGCGCGCGGGGCATATCCCCGGGTCGCGCAACGTGCATTACCAGACCTTGCTGAACGACAACAACACAATGAAGGACCCCGACGCGCTGCGCGCGGTCTTCGAGGCGGCGGGTGTCGATACGGCCAAGCCCGTAATCACGACCTGCGGGTCGGGCGTGACCGCCGCGATCCTCGCGCTTGCGCTTGAGCGGATCGGCCAGAGCAACTGGTCGCTCTATGACGGATCCTGGGCCGAATGGGGCATGTTCCCCACGGTTCCAATCGCTACCGGAGACGCATGAAATGTTCGAAACACTGAAAAACCAGCCTGCTGACAAGATCCTGACCCTGATGCAGATGTACCGGGACGATCCGCGCGAGGACAAGATCGACCTCGGCGTAGGCGTCTACAAGGATCCCACGGGGCTTACCCCCGTGATGCGCGCCGTCAAAGCGGCGGAACACCGGATCTGGGAGGCACAGGACACCAAGGTCTATACCGGGCTGGTCGGGGACCCGGCTTTTTCCGATGCGATGATCGGACTGGTCCTGGATGGGGCCGTGCCGCGTGACACGGTGGCAGCCGCGGCGACGCCCGGCGGCACGGGTGCCGTGCGGCAGGCGTTCGAAATGATCCAGATGGCACGGCCCGACGCGCGGGTGTTCGTGTCGGACCCGACATGGCCCAACCATCTGTCGATTCTCAAATATCTGGGTATCGAAGTGGTAAACTACCGGTATTTCGACAGCGATACCGGCGGGGTGGACTTTGACGGTATGGTCGAGGACCTCAAACAGGCCAGGGCCGGTGATGTGGTCCTGCTGCATGGTTGTTGTCACAACCCGACGGGGGCCAACCTGAACACCAGCGAATGGGATGCTGTTATCAAGGTATTGCAGCAAACCGGTGCTACGCCGATGATCGACATCGCCTATCAGGGGTTCGGTGACGGTTTGGCGGACGACGCCGCTGCGACGCGCAAGGTCGCGGCAGCGGTGCCCGAATGCCTGATCGCGGCAAGCTGTTCCAAGAACTTCGGCATCTACCGGGAACGTACCGGTCTGTTGATGGTGATCGCTGCGGATAGCTCTGCGCGCAAGCTCAACCAGGACACGCTGGCCTTCCTCAACCGCCAGAATTACAGCTTTCCCCCGGACCACGGGGCGCGGGTCGTCACGACGATACTGAACGACGCTGACCTACGGTCAGACTGGATGCAGGAACTGGAGGACGTGCGAAACACCATGCTGGGCATCCGCACCCAGCTTGCCGCGGAACTGCAACGCCTTTCGGGATCGGACCGGTTCGGTTTCCTCGGTCAGCACCGCGGCATGTTCTCGCGCCTGGGGACCACGCCCGAAAAGGTCGAGGAGCTGCGCGAGAAACACGGCATCTATATGGTAGGTGACAGCCGCATGAATATTGCCGGGCTGAACCAGCAGACTGTGCCGATCCTTGCGCGGGCCATCATCGACGTCGGCATCTGAGCAAGCCTGGCGACCACCAATGCAAAACCCCCGCGTCGATAGGGTCGGCGCGGGGTCTTTCTTTGGTGCACTTTGGTGCAGATATGGATTTTCAGACTGATCAGATCTTGTTGCCCAAAGCGCCCTTGATTTCGCCCTTGGCCTTTTGCGCGTCGCCCTTCACCTTTTGGGCTTCGCCTTCGCTGCGGAGCTTTTCGTTACCGGTGGCCTGGCCTGCGGCCGATTTCGCCGCGCCGGCGGCTTTGTTGGCGGCGCCTTTTGCCTTGTCTGCGATTTCACCCATGATCGTGTTCTCCTGATCGGGCCCGGAAGAGTAGCGCGCCGATCGCGGTTCCTGTTCCAGTATCCTGATAACCGCTTCTGTGATCCGCCGGTTCCCGGTGTCCTGTGCGGCGTGTCGCGGATCAGCCATTTTTGGCCGGTCGCTACCCTGCCGTTGATCTGGGGGCATGAAAAAACCCGGCCTCGAAAGGCCGGGTTGGTTCTTTCAGGACTGAGGGAGGGTCAGCCCTTGGAGAATTCAGGGTAGGCTTCCATGCCCAGTTCAGAAGTGTCGAGCCCCTGAATTTCGGCTTCTTCGCTGACGCGGATGCCCATCACGGCCTTGAGAATGCCGAAGACGATGATACTGGCCACGAAGACGAAGATACCGATGGCAACAAAGCCGATGATCTGGGTCACGAAGGATGTGCCGTCGGTGTAGACTGGTACAACCAATGTGCCCCAGAAGCCCGCGATCAGGTGGACCGGGATCGCACCGACCACGTCGTCGATCTTGAGCTTGTCCAGGAAGGGCACGGCAAAGACCACGATGACACCGCCAACGGCACCGATCCACAGTGCGCCAAGCAGGGTCGGGTCAAGCGGACCTGCGGTGATCGACACCAGCCCGGCCAGCGCGCCGTTCAGCACCATCGTCAGGTCGACCTTGCGGTACAGCACCTGCGTCAGGATCAGTGCCGCCACGGCACCGGATGCGGCGGCCATGTTGGTGTTGGCAAAGATCTGCGCGACCGCGTCCACGTCTTCCAGTGTGCCCATGGCCAGCTGGGAGGCGCCGTTGAAGCCGAACCAACCCATCCAGAGGATGAACGTACCCAGCGTGGCAAGCGGCAGGTTGGAGCCCGGCATCGGGACGACGCGGCCGTCTTTGGCGTATTTGCCGATCCGCGGCCCAAGCAGCAGGGCACCGGCCAGGGCGGCAAAGCCACCTGCGGCGTGTACCAGCGTGGAACCGGCGAAGTCGGAGAAGCCCATCGCGGACAGGAAGCCGCCGCCCCACTGCCAGGATGCCTCGATCGGGTAGATCAGGCCGGTCAGCACCACGACGAAGATCAGGAAGGGCCACAGCTTGATCCGCTCGGCCAGGGTGCCCGACACGATGGAGGCGGTCGTGGCGCAGAACATCAGCTGGAAGAAGAAGTCCGAGGCGTTGGAATAGCCGCCGGCGTCAACTTCTGTCTTGATGTCCTTGGGCGCGATCGTGCCCAGCACGCCGTCCATCATCCAGTTGCCGTCGCCGGGGTACATCACGTTGTAGCCGATCAGCCAGTACATGATCGCCGCTATCCCGAAGAGGCCCATGTTCTTGGTCAGCTGGGTGGTCACGTTCTTGGAGCGGACCAATCCAGCTTCGAGCATGGCAAAGCCTGCGGCCATCCAGAACACCAGGAAGCCGCCGATCAGGAACAGCAGCGTGTTGAAGATGAAGGTCGTCTGCGAGAGCGAGGCGAATTCAGCATCCTGCGCCGCCCCCAGCGTGGGCACCAGCGCGATCGCGGTGGCCAACGGAATATACTTGAGTTTGTTCATTTCGAGTTTTCCTCAGTTCTATGGGAGGGTCAGATGGCGTCTTCGCCGGTTTCGCCGGTCCGCACGCGCACCGATTGTTCGACATCGAGCACAAAGATCTTGCCGTCGCCGATCTTGCCGGTTTTGGCGGTTTTCGAAATTACCTCGACCATCTGATCGGCCACGCTGTCGGCGACGACGAGCTCCAGTTTGACCTTCGGGACGAAGTTCACGACGTATTCCGCACCGCGGTAGATTTCCGTGTGGCCCGACTGCGCGCCAAATCCCTTGATTTCAGTTACCATCAGCCCGCGCACACCCGCTTCGGTCAGTGCTTCGCGCACTTCCTCGAGCTTGAATGGCTTGATTGTTGCGATAATGAGTTTCACCTTCTGAATCCCTCTTCCGGTTGGCAGGATCGACCTGCGTGATGCCACTGCAGAAAACAGGCTATCGAGCTGTGGGTGGAAGGTTTGACCGAAGGGTTTGGGCGGATTTTCGCCCTCATTTGCATAATATGTAGGCATAAATGGCAAATTGCATAAAAAATAATCAAAATAATGATGGGCATTGCGCTTTGCTGCGCTAAACAATCTCGCATTTGCAGCGTAAGATGGAAAAAAGACAGGCGAGCAGGCCAGACTCATGAGCGATTCATCCAAACGAAAACGCCCGTTGGTGGCGGACCGTCGGTATCAGTCAAAGGGTAAGCCCACGGGTAAGAAAACCGCAAAGAAACCCGCGGCAAAGGCCGCGCCGGTGCGCCGCAAGGCCACGCGGGCAAGAAAGCCGCGTCGCGGTGGTCCTCTTGGGTTGCTGTCGGCGCTGGCATCCTGGTTCGTGCGGCTGATCTGGAAGATCACCTGGCGCGTCACCGCTGTCGTTGTTCTGTGCCTCGCATTGGCGGTGGGCTATTTCTACACCACGCTGCCCCCGCTTCAGGCGCTGCTGGACGGACGTGCGCGTGGGTCGGTCACGCTGCTGGACCGCAATGGCGACGTCTTTGCCTGGCGCGGCGACCAGTTTGGCGGCGTCGTGACCGCCGAGAGTGTGTCGAGACACCTCAAGAATGCGGTGATCGCGACCGAGGACAAGCGTTTCTACCGCCATCTGGGCGTCAGCCCGCGCGGCATCGCCTCTGCCGTGCGCATCAACCTCAGCGAGGGGCGCGGCCCGCTCTCGGGGCACGGCGGCTCGACGATCACTCAGCAGACCGCCAAACTGATCTGTCTGGGCGAACCCTATGATCCATCTTCCGGCCAGACGGAGCAGGAATACGAGGCGGGCTGCCGGGCCGGCAACCTTCAGCGCAAGGCTAAGGAGGCGCTTTATGCCATGGCGATGGAGGTCAAGTATTCCAAGGATGATATCCTGTCGATTTACCTGAACCGCGCCTACATGGGCGGCGGTGCCTATGGCGCGGAAGCGGCGGCGCAGCGATTCTTTGGCAAATCCGCGTCCGAGGTGAACCCGTCGGAGGCCGCAATGCTGGCCGGGCTTTTGACGTCGCCTTCTGTCCTTTCACCCACGAATGATCTGGATCGCGCGCAGAACCGTGCGGCGACCGTTATCCGGCTCATGCGGGAGCAGGGCTATCTGACGGCGGCGGAGGCCGAGACGGCACAGGCCAACCCGGCGGTGTTGTCCGATGCGGCGGAGGCGCGTGCGGGCGGCTACTTTGCGGACTGGGTGATGTCCACCGGACCGGAATTCTTTACCCGGAACACGACCGAAGACGTGATTATCCGAACGACCTTGGATCAGCGTATTCAGAGGGCCGCCGAGGAGGGGCTGAAATACGTCTTCGAAAACAAGGTGCGCGAAGGGTCAGAGGCGCAGGCGGCGATCGTCATCATGTCGGCGGACGGGGCGGTGCGCGCGATGGTGGGCGGGCGCAAGACCAAGGTGCGCGGTGCCTTCAACCGCGCGACCCAGGCGCTGCGCCAGACCGGGTCGGCGTTCAAGCCGTTCGTCTATGCCGCCGCGCTCGATCTTGGGTATTCTCCCAACGACATCGTGGTCGATGAACCTTTGTGCATGAACATTCCCGGCTCGGGCGAATGGTGTCCCAAGAATTACACCAATCGCTTTCTCGGGCCGGTCACACTGACCAATGCGCTCAAGGACTCGCTGAATATTCCTGCGGTCAAGATCTCCGAAAGCGTCGGTCGGGATTTGGTGAGCCGGGTCGCCGCGCAATTCGGCATCAAGAACGACCTTGCCGCTGGGCCTGCGCTGGCGCTTGGCGCGTCGGAAAGCACCCTGACCGAGATGACAGGGGCATACGCGGGCATTCTCAACGGCGGCTCTTCGGTCACGCCCTACGGCCTCGTGGACCTGCGATTGATGGGCGATAATGAGCCGCTGATGGGCACCGGCGGGGGGATCGGCGAACGGGTGATCCAGGAAGATGCGGCGCGGCAGCTGGTCTACATGATGGAAAAGGTCATATCCGAAGGCACCGGGCAACGGGCGCAGTTCGGCGGGCGTGAACTGGCGGGCAAGACCGGTACGACCTCGGCCGCCAAGGACGCCTGGTTCATCGGCTTCTCGGCGGACTACGTCGCCGGTGTCTGGATGGGGTATGACGATAACACCCCGCTCAAGGGCGTGACGGGCGGCGGTCTGCCCACCGACATCTGGCGCGAGGCCATGAGCCGCGCCCACGAGGGGACTGAACTGAAGGGCTTGCCGATGGCGCCTCCCGTCGCTCCCAGCGGCCTTGGGGAGCAGGACCCGGTGCTGGCTTCGGATCCGATCCCGGTGGACGAAACCGGTGGCAACCAAGGCAGCGGGAACATCATCGACCAGGTTCTGCAGGACATCTTCGGTGGCGGCAGCACCGGGTCCGGCAGTGGGGCATCTGCGCCCCGACCGACGGAAAGGTGATTCTTCTCATTTCATGATGGTGGCCACGCAAAAGCTGATTTTTCCTATTGCGGATAACCGGCCACTATTCTTGCACAGATGTTTCTCCCATCTCGGGACGGTGCTGCGCAATGCCCTGCCGGGTACTGGTTGATTTGCGCTGCGACGGCTTGCGGCAGGGGGGCGTTTCGAAATCCGGCAGGGTGTGGACATGGGGATGTCATTGGCGCTGACGGTGGAGGTCACGGGAAAACCCGGTGCATCCGTGCGTGTCAGCGGCGCCCTGCGTTGGATGTGACCGCGCCACAGTTGCCGCGCCCCGTTCAATCTTGGAATGGAAATTCGCTGTTAAACTGGTTATGCCATTGACGGGCATCGCCTTTGAGAATTGGCGGAGCTGTTTTGACGTTCCTTGGGCAGGAAGGCGCAGATGCGTGATGAAGTAACCCGACGCGGCTTTGCCGAACTGCGCGCCGTGCGCAAACGCAGCCGCAGCCTGTTCTGGACGGTCGCGCTGTTCAGTCTGTTCGCCAATCTGCTGATGCTGACGGGTCCGCTTTACATGTTGCAGGTCTATGACCGGGTGCTGGGTTCGGGGTCCGAGGAAACCCTGATCGCGCTGTCGATTTTGGTGGTCTTTCTCTATGGGATAATGGGGGTGCTAGACTATACCCGCGGTCGCATCATGGCGCGCGTAGGCGCGCGGTTCCAGGATGCGCTGGATCGCCGTGTATTCGACGCGGTTGTGCGCAAATCCGCCATCGCGCCGGACACCCGTACCAGCGGAAACCTGTCCGACCTCGAGGCTGTGCAGCGGTTGCTGACGTCGCCGGTGTTGATGGCTTTTTTCGATATGCCGTGGACACCGATTTTCTTTGCTGCGATTTTTCTCTTTCATCCTTTGCTGGGCTGGATGGCGGTCGGTGGCGCGGCTGTGCTGATCGCCATCACCTTTGCCAACCAGCTGCTGTCCCGTAACTCTCAGTCCAAGGCGGGGCAGGCGGGCCAAGCGGCCGGATCCATCGCGGACCAGATCCGGACAGAGGCCGAGATGGTGCAGGCCATGGGCATGCGTGATGCCGCTTTCGACCGCTGGCAGAAAGCGCGGGGTGAGGCGCTGGAAAGCCAGATCAGGGCGACCGATGTCGGCGGCACGTTCACTTCCATGACCAAGACCCTGCGCCTGTTCCTGCAATCGGCGATGCTGGGTCTGGGTGCGTATCTGGTCCTCCAAGGGGAAATGACCGCAGGTGCGATGATTGCAGGGTCCATCCTGTTGGGTCGCGCGCTGGCGCCGGTGGAAATGGCGCTGAACCAGTGGCCCATCGTGCAGCGCGGGCGCGAAGGCTGGCAAAATCTCGCGACGTTGCTGGGCGCCGTTGCGCCAGAGCCGCCGCGCACGGCCCTGCCGAAACCGGCGGCCAAGCTGGTCGCGAAGAACCTGACGGTGGTGCCACCGGGCGAACGGCAGGCCTCTCTCAAGTCGATCAACTTCAACGTGGAGCCGGGGCAGGCGGTCGGGGTCATCGGCCCATCGGGCGCGGGCAAGACGACGCTGGCGCGTACCCTCACTGGCGTCTGGCCCCCGGCGGGGGGCTACGTCCGGCTGGACGGCGCGGCGCTGGAGCATTACGGGACCGAGGTTCTGGGCCAGCATATCGGATATCTTCCCCAGCGCGTGCAGCTTTTCGACGGCACCATTGCTGAAAACATTGCACGGCTTTCGCCGCAGCCGGACGATGCCAAAGTCGTCGACGCGGCCAAGAAAGCGGCGGCGCACGAGATGATCCTGGAATTGCCAAAGGGCTATGACACGGTGGTCCGCGCGGGTCAGGTCCGGCTTTCGGGCGGACAGATGCAGCGCATCGGTCTGGCCCGTGCGCTTTACGACGAGCCGGTGATCCTGGTGCTGGACGAGCCGAATTCGAACCTCGACAATGTCGGGTCGCAGGCGTTGAACCACGCGATCCGGTCAATGAAGGCAGATGGCCGGTCGGTCCTGATCATGGCGCATCGCCCCGCCGCGATCCAGGAATGCGACACCCTGCTGGTTCTGGACGGTGGCATGCGCATGGCCTTTGGGCCCAAGGACGAGGTGCTGGCAGGAATGGTCAAGAACGCGCGTGCAATCCAGTCGGCGCCTGCCGATGCGGGAGGTGTCACATGAGCGGTCCTTCCCCCAACCGTTGGTCCGCCACCGCGCCGGTGATCTTTGGCTTCATCGGCCTTCTGGTGCTGGTTGGCGGCTTCGGCACCTGGGCGATGGTCTCGCAAATTTCGGGTGCGGTCGTCGCCTCCGGTCGGATCGAGGTCGACCGTAACCGTCAGATCGTTCAGCACGAGAACGGTGGCACGGTGGCCGAGATCCGTGTGGACGAGGGCGACAATGTGGTCGCTGGCGATCTGCTGCTGCAACTGGACGGACAGCAGATCGGCTCGCAATTGGCCATCGTCGAAGGGCAACTCTACGAGTTGATGGCCCGGCGGGGCCGTTTTGAGGCCGAGCGTGACGAAGTCGAGCAGATTACCTTCGATGATGAATTGTCAGAGGCCAGCAGCCGCGACCCTGAAATCGCCGAATTGATGGAGGGTCAGCAGAACCTGTTCATGGCCCGCCGTGCCTCTGTCGCGCGGGAGACCGAGCAACTGGGCAAGCGGCGCGACCAGATCGGTGCACAGATCAGGGGAGTTGCGGCACAGGAAACCGCGCTTGAAGAACAGTTGCAGCTGATCGAGCAGGAATTGGCCAACCAGCAATCCTTGCTGGACCGGGGGCTGGCACAGGCCACCACGGTTCTGAACCTGCAGCGCGAAAAGGCCCGGCTGACCGGGCAGATTGGTGAACTGGCAGCCAGCCGCGCCCAGTTGGAAGAACGCACCACGGAGATCGAGATCGAGATCCTGAAGCTGGGAACCGCCGGACGCGAAGAGGCGATCACCCGCCTGCGGGATTTGCGCTACCGCGAGCTGGAGCTTGTGCAGCAACGCCGCGCCTTGCTGAACGAAATAGATCGTCTGTCGGTGCGCGCACCGGTTTCGGGCATCGTCTATGGCTTGCAGGTGCAGACACCCCGGTCCGTGGTGCGGCCGGCGGAACCTTTGATGTTTCTCGTGCCGCAAGACCGACCGCTGGTGATTGCGGCGCGGGTGCTGCCGATCCATATCGACCAGATCGCGGTCGGCCAGCAGGTGAACCTGCGCCTTTCGGCGCTGGACCAGCGCACGACACCGGAACTGGTGGGCCAGGTCCTGCAGATATCTGCCGACTCGATTGAAGACGAGGCAAGCGGTCAGTCCTATTTCCGGGCCGAGATCGCGTTGAACCCCGGAGAGATGGAAAAGCTGCCCGAGGGGTCGATCCTGCTGCCCGGTATGCCGGTGGAGGCATTCATCCGTACCGGCGACCGGTCTCCCATGGCGTATCTCGTGAAACCGGTCGCCGACTATTTCGCACGCGCGTTCCGGGAAAGTTGATCCGGGGGCTTTCGGACTCCGCGCCGCGGCGTTAACTTTTGCGCAAGCAGCATTGAAGGGAAGGACCAGTTCATGGGTATTGCAGATCGTTTGGCCGAGCTTGGCGTCACATTGCCGGATGCGCCCGCACCAGCAGCCAACTACGTCCCCTATGTGCAGGTCGGCAGCACACTTTACGTCTCGGGCCAGATTTCCAACGGCCCCGATGGGTTGATCACCGGCAAACTGGGTGCCGACATGGACGTGGCACAGGGGGCAGAAGCGGCAAGATCCTGTGCGATCAACCTGCTGGCGCAGGTCAAGGCGGCCTGCGGCGGCGATATCGAACGGCTGGACCGGGTGGTCAAGTTGACGGGTTTCGTCAACTCCACACAGGATTTCACCGATCAGCCCAAGGTGATCAACGGCGCATCCGATTTTCTGGTCGAGGCGTTGGGCGATGCCGGTCGCCATGCACGTTCCGCGGTCTCGGCGCCGTCGCTGCCTGTGGGCGTGGCGGTCGAGATCGAAGGCATCTTCGAAATAAAATGAGCTTGCCGCGCGCCTTTCACACGATCCCGCTGGCCCATAGAGGGCTGCACGATGTGAATGCCGATCGACCCGAGAACAGCCGCGCCGCCTTCCGTGCGGCGATCGACGCGGGCTACGGGATCGAATTGGACGTGCAACTGACCGCGGACAATGCCGCGATGGTCTTTCACGATTACGCGCTGGAGCGTTTGACAAACGGCACCGGCCCTGTGCGGCTTCGCAGTGCCGAGGATTTGGCGGGCACCCGGCTGAAGGGCGGGCAAGAAGGGATCCCCCCGCTTGCCGACGTGCTCGATCTGGTTGCGGGGCGGGTGCCCCTGCTGATCGAGCTCAAGGATCAGGACGGCGGCATGGGCCCTGACATCGGCCCCCTGGAAGCGGCGGTGGCGTCGGCGCTCGAAGGGTATGAGGGGCCGGTGGCGGTGATGTCCTTCAACCCGCATTCGGTCGCCCGGATGGCCGACCTGCTTCCCGAGGTGCCGCGCGGGATTGTGACCAGCGCCTATCGCTATGAAGACTGGCCCTTGCCGCGCGCCACCTGCGACGCACTGCGCGAGGTACCGGACTTTGACCGGGTCGATGCCGCCTTTATCAGTCACGAGCTGGACGATCTGGCACGCCCCCGCGTGGCGGAGATCAAGGCAGGGGGGGCGTTCATCTGCTGTTGGACGATCCGGGACGTCGGACAGGAGATGCAGGCGCGCAAGGTCGCGGACAACATCACCTTCGAAGGGTACATGCCTGCCATTCCCGCTTGATCCGGCGCGAGGCCGAACCAGATAAGGGAGAGGCAGGAAAATGGCATGAGCGCACAAGAGATTGAAATCAGGGTGGTTCCCCACCTGTCCGAGGTCGGGCAGGCCGATTGGGATGCCTGTGCCTGTCCCGAAACTGCGGATGGCGGTGCGCCCAACGATCCCTTCACGACGTATCGCTTTCTTTCCGCGCTCGAACAAAGCGGGAGCGTGGGTCCCGGCACCGGCTGGCAGCCACAGTACATCACGGCCTCGGTAGAGGGGCAGGTGATCGGGGTGGCGCCGCTGTACGCGAAATCCCATTCGCAGGGAGAATACATCTTCGACCACAGCTGGGCGCATGCCTATGAACGGGCAGGGGGCCGGTACTATCCCAAGCTTCAGATCGCCGTGCCGCATACGCCTGCGACCGGGCGTCGCTTTCTGACGCGGACGGGGTTCGAGCAGACCGGGCTGGCGGCGCTGGCGCAGGGCGCGGTCCAGTTGACACAGAACAACAGCTTGTCATCGCTGCATGTCACTTTCTGCACGGCCGAAGAGGCGGCCCAGGCAGAAGACCTGGGATTGATGGTACGCATGACCCAGCAATTCCACTGGCGCAACCAGGGCTATAACGACTTCGACGATTTTCTCGCCAACCTCAACTCGCGCAAGCGCAAGAACCTGCGCAAGGAACGGGCGCAGGCCCAGGGATTCGGCGGAACGATCAGGACCTTCTCCGGCGATGAGTTGTTGCCGGAGCACTGGGATGCCTTCTGGCAGTTCTATCAGGACACTGGCGCGCGTAAATGGGGTACGCCCTATCTCACCCGTCGCTTTTTTGACATCGCACAGGAGACGTTGCGCGATGACATTGCGCTGGTGTTGGCTGAACGGGACGGAAGGTGGGTCGCGGGGGCGCTGAACTTTATCGGGCGCGACGCGCTTTATGGCCGTTACTGGGGCTGTATCGAACATCACCCCTGCCTGCATTTCGAACTGTGTTACTATCAGGCCATCGACATTGCCATCGCGCGTGGGCTGAAAACGGTCGAGGCCGGTGCACAGGGCGAACACAAGCTGGCGCGCGGGTATTTGCCGACGCCCACCTGGTCCCTGCACTGGATGCGGGATCGGGGTTTCGCCAGCGCCGTTGCCGAATACCTGCAAGCAGAGCGGGATGCCGTAGACCAGGAGATTGAGATCCTCACGGACTACGGCCCTTTCAAACACGTTCATATGGAGGAACAGGAATGACCGAGAAATTGAGTGACGAGACCCGCCGCACCGTCCTGCAGCCGTTGTTGGAAAGCGGCTGGGAACTGGCCGAAGATCAGGACGCCATGCACAAGACGTTCGAATTCGACAATTTTGTCGAGGCTTTCGGTTGGATGACACGGGTGGCCATCTGGGCCGAAAAATGGGATCACCATCCAGAATGGGACAATGTGTACAAGACGGTAAATGTCACCCTGACCACGCACGATGCTGACGGGCTGACGACACTGGACGCAAAATTGGCCCGCAAGATGGACGGCTTGTACGGAACAGAGAAAGACTGATGGAACAGGAACTGACCAATTTTCTGAACACCGAAATCTGGAATGGCAGAAGCATTTCGGACGTATTGACACTGGAATTCCTCGCCAGCACGGCAGGCTCCATCCTTGGGGCTGTCGTGATCCTTTTGTTGGGTTGGATCATCTCCAGCTGGTTGCAAAGCAGGGTTCAGAAACTGGGCAAGAGCAGTCGTCATCTGGACGACATGCTGTTCGAATTCCTTGCCTCCATCGTGCGCTATGTCGTGCTGGGTTTCACGATTCTCTTCGTGCTCAACACCTTCGGCGTACAGACGACATCGGTCGTGGCGGTTATCGGTGCCGCCGGTCTGGCAATCGGCCTTGCGCTGCAAGGGACGTTGTCGAACGTGGCCGCAGGGGTGATGCTGATCCTGTTCCGGCCCATCAAAATTGGCGATTTCGTCGAGGTGGCAGGCAAGATGGGGACGGTCAAGCAGATCAACCTGAACTTCACCGAACTCGCGGACTTGACCAACGTGCACGTAATCGTTCCCAACTCCGAGGTTTGGGGCAATGTCATCGACAACTATTCGGTCAATCCGACCCGCCGCGCGGAATGGACATTCGGTGTTGGCTACGGCGCGAACCTCAAAGACGCGGAGACGATTATCAGAGACACGATCATGGCAGACTCCCGCGCCATGGAAGAACCGGAACCCTTTATTCAGGTCACAAACCTGAACGACAGTTCCGTCGATTTTCTGGTGCGAGTGTGGTGCAGCGCCGCAGATTACTTCGCCTTCAAGGCCGACATGACCCGTCAGGTCAAGGAAGCCCTGGACGCCGGGGGCGTCGATATTCCGTTCCCGACACGCACACTCGTTCAGGCGGGCTGAGCGGGCGAATTCGGAACGGGGCGGGCGCGATCAAGAACGCGCCCGCCCGCGGTTTTCGTTACATGCTGGCCAGTAGGCTCTCGCCGGCGGAGACTTCGCAGACGCCGGGGTTTTCCTCTGGTTGGAAGAGAGTAACCTTGCCGTCTTCGATCAGCATGGCATATCGCTTGGACCGGGCCACAAGCCCGGCGGGCGGTGCGTCAAAGTCCATGCCGATGGCTTTGGTGAACTCGGAAGACGCATCGGCAAGCATGGTGATCCCCGCCTCCGTCGCGCCTGTCGCCTCTCCCCAGGCCTTCATTACAAAGGGGTCGTTGCAGGACACGCAGATGATCTCGTCCACGCCTTTGGCGTCGAACTGGTCCTTGGTGCGTACAAAACTGGGAACATGGGCAGAGTGGCATGTTGGCGTGAACGCTCCCGGGACGGCAAAGACCACCACCTTGCGGCCCTTCACCTTGTCGGCCATTTGCACCGGCTGAGGGCCGTCCGACCCCATCTGAACGAGGGTCGCGTCGGGCAGGGTATCACCTGTTGAGATTGTCATCCGCTGGGCCTTTCATGGTATTGTGTTGGATCAATGCGACCATATAGGTTTCGCCCATCGGTGCGAGCGGAAAATCGGAGAGTGGATAGATGAAGCATGTGGTTGTCATCGGGGCCGGCCAGGCCGGGTCATCCTGCGTGGCCAAGCTGCGCAACAGTGGCTTCGAGGGCGATGTCACCCTGATTGGCGCCGAACCCGTACCGCCCTACCAGCGTCCGCCGCTGAGCAAGGCCTATCTTATGGGTGACATGACGCTGGAGCGCCTCTACCTGCGACCGGAGGCGTTCTACGCCGACAACAACATCACGCTGCGCATGCATTCGGAGGTCGAGAGCATTGATACCAACGCGCAGACACTGACGGTTTCGGGGGAAACCCTGGCGTATGACGAACTGGTGCTGACCACCGGCTCGACACCGAACCGCCTGCCCGAGGCCATTGGAGGCAACCTTGACGGTGTTTTCGTGGTGCGGGACCTTTCGGATGTCGACACGATGGCGCCGCGCTTCGCTCAGGATGCAAAGGTGTTGATCGTCGGCGGCGGCTACATCGGGCTGGAAGCGGCCTCCGTCGCGGCCAAGTTGGGCCTGAAGGTTGTACTGGTGGAGATGGCCGACCGCATTCTGAAGCGGGTGGCGGCGCCAGAAACCTCCGATTTCTTCCGCGAATTGCATCACCGCCACGGCGTGGACATTCGCGAGGGCGTGGGGCTGGATCATCTCATGGGCGAGGCGGGCGCGGTGATTGGCGCGCGCCTGACCGACGGGACCGAAATCCCGGCGGATTTTGTCATTGTAGGTGTCGGCATCCGCCCCGGCGTCGCGTTGGCAGAGGCCGCCGGCATCGAGATAGAGAACGGCATCCGGGTCGACGCGCAGGGCCGGACGTCGGTTCCGCATGTTTGGGCGGCAGGCGATTGCGCATCTTTTCCTTACCGGGGTGAGCGTATCCGTCTGGAGTCCGTTCCGAACGCCATCGAACAGGCCGAAGCGGTGGCCGCGAATATCATGGGCGCGGAAAAGGATTATATCGCGAAGCCCTGGTTCTGGTCCGATCAATATGACGTCAAGCTGCAGATCGCGGGGCTGAACACCGGCTACGACCGGGTCGTGACCCGGCGGGTCGATGCGGATTCGATCGGGTTCTGGTATTATCGGGGAGATGAACTGGTGGCCGTGGACGCGATGAACGATCCGCGCGGCTATATGGTGGGCAAACGCCTGATAGAGGCGGGCAAATCGCCTGATCCGGAGGTCATCGCAGACCCGACGACGGATCTGAAGGCGCTGCTGAAGGCGTGAGGATCATCGCCGGGAGATTTCGAGGCACGGCGCTTGCGGCCTTGGGCAAGGGTGATGCGGCTGCGCATCTGCGTCCTACGTCCGACCGGGTGCGTGAAAGCCTGTTTTCCATGCTGACCCACCGCGACGTGATCGAAGGGGCGCGGGTGCTCGACCTTTTTGCCGGAACCGGGGCGCTGGGGCTGGAGGCGCTGTCACGCGGTGCGCGCGAGGTCTGTCTGATAGAGAACGGGCGCGCGGGCCAGCGGCTGATCACCGAGAACATCCGCAAGCTGCGGGTGGAAACCGAAGCGATGCTGATGCGCAACGATGCGACCCGGCTGGGGGCGTGGCCGAATGCGCCTTTCGATCTTGTCTTTCTTGACCCGCCCTATGGCCAGAACCTGGGGCAAAGCGCGTTGAAAGCGGCTGGCACGCAGGGATGGCTGAGGCCAGATGCCACTGTCGTCTGGGAAGAAAGCGCCCCCATGCAGCCGCCTGAGGGTTTCGCCCTGCTGGACAACCGGCGGTTCGGCGACACACACGTGACGCTGTTGCTGTTTACCGGTTGATTTCAGGCTGCGGCGCGGATTGCCGCCGCCAGACGCTTGATGCCCTCCGAGATTGCTGCGTCGTCCGCCAGAGAGAAGCTGAGGCGCAGTGTATTGGCCCCGGAGCGGTCCGCAAAGAAGGCCTGTCCCGGCACGAAAGCGACCCGCTGGCTTTCCAGCGAGACGTGCAGCAGGTCGGTGCCGTTGATGTTCTTGGGCAAAGTGACCCAGACGAACATGCCGCCCTCCGGCTTTGTCCAGGTCACGCCTTCTGGCATGTGCGTTTCCAGTGCCGACAGCATTGCATCCCGGCGCGCGGCATAGGTGCGGCGCAGCTTGGCGGTATGGTCCGCGAACACGCCACGCGCCACGGTGTTGATCGCCATCTGGTTGATGGTCGATGAATGCAGGTCGGCGGCCTGTTTCATCAGGACCAGTTGGCTGATCACGTTGGACGCGCCGCAGATCCAGCCCACTCTCAGCCCCGGCGCCAGCGACTTGGAAAAGCTGCCGCAGTACAGCGTCCGGCACTGTTCGATATCGCCTTTCCGCGCGATTTCGAGCGCCAGCATCGGCGGAACCGGCTCCCCGTCGTAGCGCAACACCTGGTAGGCTGCATCCTCGATCACCGCGATGTCCAGATCGTCGGCGAGGGTCAGGATGCTCTCGCGCGCAGCATGGTCCAGCGTTTCGCCGGTGGGATTGGCGAAGTCCACGGACGCATAGGCGAACTTGACCCGGCCTCCATTCGCGCTGGCCGCAGCGGCATAGTCTTCGGCACTGCGGTTGCCCCGTGGGATCAGTCGGTCGTAGGTCGGTTCATAGGCATTGAACGCGCCCAGCGCGCCAAGGTAGGTGGGCCAGCCGATCAGTGCCGTGTCGCCCGGCGATAGCATCAGCTTGCCAAGGTAATCCAGCGCCTGCTGGGAGCCCGAGGTGATCAGAACGTTCTCGCGGGTGCAAGGCGCGCCCAGCTCTGCCATCTGGGTCGCGATCCAGTCCCGCAGGGGGGCATAGCCTTCGGAAACGGAATACTGCAGCGCGGCACTGGCATTGGCCGGTGACAGGGCATCGGCCAATGCCGATTGGAACGCTTCGGTCGGGAACAATTCCGGGTCGGGGATGCCGCCTGCAAAGGAGATGATGTCGGGCTGGTCCAGCAGCTTGAGCAACTCGCGGATTTCACTGGCCTTCATGCGGTCCATGCGTGTGGCGAAAATCTGATGCCAGTCCATGGTGATATCCTCCCTTTTTGGGGGAGGTAATCACGAAAAGAAATCTATGGCAATATTTCTTACCTAATTGAAACGAAAGTTGCCGAGTGCGGGTTCGAATTGGCGAATATGCAATGTCGCCCCCCGATGAGAGCGCCGGTTGATATCCTGTCCTACCAAAGAAGACATGTCATTTATGACATGTCTTCATTTTGAAGGGAGTGAAGTTCGGTCGGGCTGCGGATCTTGCAGGGTTGTCCGAGGCCGCTAACCGATGTCGCCCAGATGGCCGTCTGACGTTCAAAGGCTGTAAAGGCCCGGCCGTCGTGCTATTTCCCTTCACATGACAGATTTGACGGTGCCACACTGGGCCTTGCCAATACCGCACGCGAGCGCCGACGACCGGACCGCGCCGGGCCGCAAACCTGTCGGCCCCGCGGTCATCATCACGGATGCGATCACACCTGTCGCGGGGGAGACCTTGTTAAGTCTGATGATGAAGCGGCTGGCAGAACACAAAGACGACCCGGAAGGTTAGCCGCCGTAGGTCGGATGAAACAAGTTCGACGGGGACAGGGTAAAGATTTCGACCCCATCCTCCGTCACGCCGACGGAATGTTCGAATTGCGCCGATAATGACTTGTCTCGCGTCACGGCCGTCCAATCATCCGACAGCGTTTTCGTCTCTGCCCGACCGAGGTTCACCATCGGCTCGATGGTGAAGAACATGCCAGGTTCCAGGACAGCACCGGTGCCGGGCCGACCGTAGTGCAGCACGTTCGGCGGGGCGTGAAACACACGGCCCAGGCCATGACCGCAGAAATCGGTGACGACGGACATGCGCTGCGCTTCCACGAAGGACTGTATCGTATGGCCGATGTCACCAAACGTGTTCCCCGGCTTCACGGCCTCGATGCCCCGCATCAGGCTGTCGTGTGTCACGTTGATCAGGCGCTCGGCCTTGCGTGGCAGTTTGCCCGCGACATACATCCGCGACGTATCCCCGAACCATCCATCGACGATCACGGTGACGTCGATGTTCAGGATGTCGCCATCCTTGAGCTTCTTGTCGCCGGGGATGCCGTGGCAGACCACGTGGTTCACGCTGATGCAGGAGGCGTGCTGATAGCCCTTGTACCCGATGGTTGCTGATTTCGCACCCGCTGCCTTGACCTTCTCCTCGATCAGGCGGTCGATCTCGCCCGTGGTCTGGCCGACAACGACATGCTCCGCGATTTCATCCAGGATCGTCGCCGCCAGTCGCCCGGCAGCATGCATTCCGGCGAAATCCGACGGATCGTATATGCGGATGCCGTCCTTTGTGACGCGGCCACGGTGCTGTTCGTTCACCGGCTTCTCCATGAATTTTCCATTCCGTTCAGGCAGATGTTTAGCGTGCGCGGCGTTGCAATGCCAGAGGGGCGGCCAAAGTGACGCAGTCCGGCGTAATATGGGTGCCGAGGCACAGCGTTTCCACCCCGCCTTCAGTTGCCGCCGCATGCGCCGCAGCATAGGCAGGGTCAATGTCGCGCGCCATTGTAACAGATGTGCAATCGGTCCGTTGCACGAGGTAGAGCAGGACCGCGCGGTGACCGGCCTGCGCCATCTGCGCCAGATCGTTCAGGTGCCGCGCTCCGCGCGCCGTCACGCTGTCGGGAAATTCGGCCAATCCTGGCGTGCGGCTTAGGGTGACGGATTTCACCTCGACATAGCAATCCGGTCTGCGCGGCCCCGACAGCAGGAAATCGACGCGCGATTTTTCGGCGTATCTCACCTCAGCCTGAACTCTGTCATAGCCTGCCAGCCCCGCGATTTCCCCGGCTTCAAGCGCCGATCTGATCAACCGGTTCGGCAGCCCGGTATCGACCCCGGTGAAGTGGCCGTTCTCGTGATCCACGAGGCGCCAGCCGAATTTCAGCTTCTTCTTCGGGTCATCGTTGGGTTCCAGCCAGATCCGGGTGCCGGGCTCGGCCAGACCCATCATCGACCCGGGGTTGGCGCAATGTGCCGTCACCTCGCGCCCGTCTTCCAGCTGGCAATCGGCGAGGAACCTCTTGTAGCGGCGGATCAGCCGGGCGGGCACAAGTTGGGTTTGAAAGCGCATGGGGTGCGGCCTATACCGAACCTCGGAACGTCTCAAGGAGAACCCGATGCCAAACCCAACCGCCGCCATGATCGTCATCGGAGACGAGATCCTGTCAGGCCGTACCCGGGACAGCAACATGCACCATCTCGCGGGCAAACTGGCGGAGGCGGGGATCGACCTTATGGAGGTTCGCGTGATCAGCGACGATCAGGACGCGATCGTCGGGGCGGTGCGGGAATTGTCGGGCCGTCATGATCACGTCTTCACGAGCGGCGGTATTGGCCCGACACATGACGACATCACCGCCGACAGCATCGCGGCGGCCTTTGACCGCCGGATTGACGTCCGCGACGATGCCCGCGCGATCCTTACCGCGCATTATGCCAGATCGGGGACAGAGCTGAACGCCGCGCGCCTGAGGATGGCGCGCATTCCCGACGGCGCGGAGCTGATCGAAAACCCGGTGTCCGCCGCGCCGGGTTTCCGGGTCGAAAATGTATACGTCATGGCCGGGGTGCCCAGCGTATTCCATGCGATGGTCGGTTCCGTTTTGCCAGGATTGACCGGGGGTGCCCCGCTGATCAGCAAGACGCTGCGCATTGATCGGGGCGAAGGTGACATTGCCGCGCCGCTGGGCACGCTTGCCAAGGCTTATCCGATGCTGTCGATGGGGTCCTATCCCTTTCAGAAAGACGGAAGATACGGCGCGCATGTCGTGATCCGGGGCAGTGACGCAGCCGCGGTGGACGCGGCACTGGCCGAGTTGAAGGCAGCCTTTGTATGACGGTGGCGGCGGCACGGCTTTATGAGATCTGCGACCGGACCTGGCCTGCCGCGCGGCGGTTCGAGCACGGAAACTGGACGCTGCGCGAGGGGCGCGGCGGCGGCAAGCGCGTGTCGGCGGCCACTGCCCGCGGCCCGGTCGAAAGCGCGGATATCGACGAGGCGGAAATCGCCATGCGCGCGCTGGACCAGACGCCGCTGTTCATGGTCCGCGAGGGAGACGAGGCGCTTGACCGGCTGTTGGACGCGCGGGGGTATGGCATCGTCGATCCCGTGATCATGTACACGATTCCGACAGATCGGCTGACTGACCTGCCGATCCCGCGCGTCACCGCGTTTGAAATCTGGGAACCGCTGGCCATCATGCGCGAGATCTGGGCGCAGGGTGGCGTCGGCACCGCCCGGATTGCGGTCATGGAGCGGGCAGAGGTGAAGACGGCGATCCTTTCGCGCTGGAAGGAAAAACCCGGGGGCGTCGCCTTTGCCGCGGTCCATGACGGGATCTGCATGGTTCACGCGGTAGAGGTGCTGCCGCATCAGCGGCGGCAGGGCGTGGCAGGGTGGATGATGCGGCGCGCCGCGTTCTGGGCGCAGGCACGGGGGGCGGCGCTGCTTGCAGTGCTCTGCGTCGAACAGAACGCGGGCGCGAATGCGCTCTACCAGGCTATAGGCTTCACCGAATGCGGGCGCTACCATTATCGTCAATCCCCGAGGTAAAGGAGACTTTCGTGGCCGACGATTCCCCAACCGCCCTTGACCTGCCGATGGTTGATCCGCTGCCCGCGCAGACGCAGAAATATTTCGACGTCTGCATGGAGAAGCTGGGCATGGTTCCCAACGTCCTGCGGGCCTATGCCTTTGACATCGACAAGCTCAACGCCTTCACGGCGATGTACAACGACCTGATGCTGGGGGACAGCGCCCTGAGCAAGCTGGAGCGCGAGATGATCGCGGTCGCCGTGTCGTCGGTCAACAAGTGTTACTACTGCCTCGTGGCGCATGGGGCCGCAGTGCGGCAGCTGTCAGGCGATCCGCAACTGGGCGAGGCGCTGGTGATGAACTACAAGGTGGCCAGGATCGACGCACGCCAGATGGCGATGCTGGATTTCGCGGTGAAACTGACCCGCGAAAGTGCTGCCGTCGTGGAATCCGACCGCGAGGCGCTGCGTGCCCATGGTTTCTCGGACCGCGATATTTTCGACATAGTAAGTGTCGCAGCCTTTTTCAACATGACCAACCGGGTTGCCAGTGGCACCGACATGCGGCCCAATGTCGAATAT
Organism: Sulfitobacter sp. THAF37; assembly: GCF_009363555.1. Classification (NCBI taxonomy): domain Bacteria; kingdom Pseudomonadati; phylum Pseudomonadota; class Alphaproteobacteria; order Rhodobacterales; family Roseobacteraceae; genus Sulfitobacter; species Sulfitobacter sp. THAF37. Next base: position 760,505 of record NZ_CP045372.1, on the reverse strand, counting down.
CACGCACAGGCCAGATGATCCTGCGGGCGCTGCTCTTGGGATGTGTTCTGGCCGGGCCGGTGGCCGCGGTGGAGCTTTCTCTGCCCGCAGGCGCGCGGTTGACGGCAGAGCGCAACACCGGGCCTGACAGATACTCCGCGCCTGCGGGTATCTTCCGAAACGGGCAGGTCGTGACGCTGGAGGTGGAGGGCCAGGTGCGCCGCGCCGCATGGCAACTTAGCCAGCAGGGCCTGACACCGCTGCAACTTATCCGACCGCTCCGCCGTCAGCTGTTGGATGCGGGATTCGAGATCCTGCTGGATTGCGCCGCCGAGACCTGTGGCGGCTTCGATTTCCGGTTCGCGACAGAGACGCTGCCGGGCCCGAACATGTACGTGAACATCCGCGCTTATCACTTCATTACCGCCGTGCGGCCCTCGGTGGACGCGCCGCAGGAAGTGTTGACGATACTCGCAAGCACGGCGGCGAATTCAGCATTCATCCAGGTGATACGTGCGGGTGAAGTGACCGAGAACGATGTGGTGACAGAAGCGCCGGTGCCGGTTTCCCCGACTGCGCAGGTGCAGGACGACCTGGGCAACCGGCTGATCCGCGAGGGTCACGCGGTGCTGCGCGACCTTGAGTTCCAGACCGGCGCGTCGGACCTGGAGGAGGGCAGATATGCGTCCCTGCGCAGGCTTGCAGACGTGTTGGATGCGCGGCCTAACCTGCGCATCGCACTGGTCGGCCACACCGACACGGTCGGCGCGCTGGATGGCAACATCGCGCTGAGCCGCCGCAGGGCGCAGTCGGTGCGGCAACGCATGATCGACCGGTTCGGCATCGACGGTGCCCGGATGGAGGCCGAAGGCATGGGGTATCTTTCCCCGATCGCCAGCAACCTTGAGGAAGAGGGGCGCGAGGAGAACCGACGCGTCGAGGTGGTCGTGCTGGGAGAGTGAGTTGAACGCAGAAAAAACCCCGACACCTTGAGAGTGCCGGGGGAGTTCACCGAGGGAGGTTGGTGTAAGTAATCCTGTGTCAGCTCACCATTCGCTGGGGCCCTTGTCGGCAAAGGCATGCACCAGAAAGTCGATGAAGGCGCGAACCTTTGGCTGGGTAAAGCGACCTGGCGGATAGACAGCGTAGATGCCCTGGGTCTCAAGCGGCAGATCGGGGATCGCATCTTCGATCAGCCCTTTTCCCATCGCATCGGAGTAGAGGAAGCTGGGCAGGTAGGCGATGCCGAGGCCCGAGATCGCGGCGTTCAGCAGGCTTTGTCCGTCGTTGACCGACAACCAGCCCGCAGTGCGCACCTGGCGCTTTTCGCCAGAGGGCGCAGTGAGTTTCCAGACATTGCCGCTGGACTGGTTGGAATAGTGCAGCAGTTTGTGGTTATTCAGATCGTCGATCTTTTCGGGGCGTCCGTAGGTTTCGAAATACTTCGGGCTCGCGATCATACGCTTGGTGGTCTCGGTCAGCTTGCGGGCCCGCAGGGTGCTGTCTTCCAGTTCCCCGATGCGGACGGCCATGTCGAAGCCTTCAGAGATCAGCTCCACGTAGCGGTTGTTCAGCACCATGTTAACGGTGATGTCCGGAAAATCCTTGAGGAATTCGGACAGCGCCGGCGACAGATGATTCACCCCAAAATCGGTGGCGACCGAGATGCGCAGAAGGCCCGAAGGCGCGGACTGCATCGAGGTGACAAGTGCGTCGGCTTCGCCCGCGTCGTTCAGAACGCGGCGTGCGCGGTCATAATAGGCGAGACCGATTTCCGTGGGCGAAACGCGGCGCGTGGTGCGGTTCAACAGGCGCGCGCCCAGCCGCGCTTCCAGCGACGATACATGCTTGGAAACCGCGGACTTGGAGATGCCCATCTTCTTGGCGGCATCGGTAAAGCCCCCCTGATCCACCACGGTGGCGAATGCTTCCATTTCTGTCAGGCGGTCCATAAAGGGGTTCCTCGTCAACTTTGTGCTTCGAGGACCGGGTATGATCGTCAAATTAGGCGAGATCGCGGCAGGTATTGGACAGTTGCAAGGTCTTTGCTGGAATCGTTGAAGGCAGGGAAACGGCGGAACAATCCGTTTCGTGACCGGGTCACAGCCAGCGCACCAGTTTCAACAGGATCACCATCAGCACGCTCAGGCCCAACATGGACAGGCACAGTATGGCGAAAGCATCGGGCCGGTCCACACCGGGCATCCCACCCACATTGACGCCGAACAGCCCGGTGATAAAGCCAAGAGGCAGAAAAATGGCAGCGGCCAGCGACAGGACGTAACCGTGTCGCGCTTGGCGCTGGGCGATGTTGGCGTCGTGTTCTTCCTGAACCGAGATCAGGCGACCTTGCAGCTCGTCCAGCTCCTCGACGTCGATTGCCGCGCGGTTGGCCAGTTCGCGGAGCGACAGGCTGATCGTTTCGGGGATCATCGGCAGGTCCAGCGTGGACAGTTTGCTGAGCGCTGCCCGCTGCGGTTCGAGGTAGCGGCGCAGGCGGATGACGGCGCGACGGTTGTCCGGCAGATCCCGCGGCATCGGGGTGTCCTTGTCCTCCAGCGCGATTTCGTAGTGGTCCGTCCGCTCGTCGATGGTCGCCACATGCTGGTCCACCCGGTCGGTCAGCCCGGTGATCAGCTGTTCGAGGAACTCGGCCGTGCTGAGCGGCGCACTGCCCGCCTCGGCGCCGCGGCGGATGGCGTCGATGGCAAAGACCTTGTTGCGGCGCACTGTCACCAGCACGTCCTCGTCGGCGTAGATCCGGACGGAGATCATCTCGTCCGCGTCCTCTCCGGTGTTGAGGTTGATGCCGCGCAGGTTCAGGATCAGCCCACCCTCGAACCGGTCGCAGCGGGGCCGGGTTTTCGGCTGGATCAGCGCGCCACCGGGGATCGGGTGCAGGTGTTGCTCTGCCCAGGGGATCAGCATCGGGTCGGCCAGGTCGAAATGCCACCAGCGGTACGCCGCGCCTCCGGTCAGGTTGGCGTCCTCCGGGACGGTTGTCGTGCCATCCTCGGCAACATCGAATACGCAAATCGGCATGGTTGGCCCCTCGTTACTCGACGCGGAGTCTGCACGCCGGGGCCAGCCGCCGCAAGCTGTTCTCTGTCCCTGCGCCCCCCGGTCAGAGGGCGGCAGCCAGACGCGTGCCCTGATTGATTGCGCGTTTTGCGTCCAGTTCGGCGGCGACATCCGCCCCGCCGATGACGTGGCAGGTCTTGCCCTTCGCTTCCAGCGCGTCGGCCAGCGACCGGTCTGACAGCTGCCCGGCGCACAGCACGATGGTATCCGCCTCGATCAGCGTCGGGTTCTCGCGCGCTTCGCCGAACGTGATGTGCAGCCCGTCGTCGTCGATCTTCTCGTAGTTCACGCCCGCGATCATCTTGACCTCCTTCATGGTGAGGGAGGCGCGGTGGATCCAGCCGGTGGTCTTGCCCAGACCTTTGCCCGGTTTGCTGGTCTTGCGTTGCAGCATGGTCACCTCGCGGGCCGGGGCGTGGGGTTGCGGGCCTTCGGGGGCCAACCCGGCGCGATGTTCCTCGGGGTCGGCGACACCCCATTCGCGCATCCATTCCGGCAGATTCAGCGTGGTGCTGTCGCCGTCGTGGACCAGATGTTCGGACACGTCGAAACCGATGCCGCCCGCGCCGACGACCGCGACACGCCGGCCCACCTTTGCCGTGCCATTCAGCGCGTCGATATAGCTGATCACGTTGTCGCGGTTCTGTCCCGGGATCTGGGGGTCGCGCGGCACGACGCCCGTGGCGATGATCACGTCGTCGAACCCGTCCAGATCGTCCGCCGACACCTCGGTTTCCAACCTGACGGTGATGTCATGCACCTTGAGCATCGTGCGATACCAATCGACAAAGCCCCAGAACTCTTCCTTTCCGGCGACCTGCTTGGCCAGGTTCAGCTGGCCGCCAATCTCCTTCGCGCGGTCGAAGACAGTGACATCGTGGCCCCGCTCTGCAGCGGTGATCGCCGCGGACAGCCCGGCGGGGCCGGCGCCGACAACCGCGATGGATCTGGGCGTTTCGGCAGCCTCGATCGTCAGCTCGGTCTCGTAGCAGGCGCGCGGATTGACGAGGCAAGTGGAAATCTTGCCGCCGAAGGTGTGGTCAAGGCAGGCCTGGTTGCAGGCGATGCAGGGCGCGATCCGGTTCGACTGTTCCTGCATGGCTTTCTTGACGAAATCCGCATCGGCAAGCATGGGGCGTGCCAGGCTGACCATGTCGGCGCAACCCTCCGCCAGTGCCTGTTCCGCCACTTCGGGGGTGTTGATCCGGTTGGAGGTGATCACAGGGATTCCGACCTTGCCCATCAGCTTGCGTGTGACCCAGGCGAATGCGGCCCGCGGCACCGATGTCGCGATGGTGGGTATCCGCGCCTCGTGCCAGCCGATGCCGGTGTTGATAATCGTGGCCCCCGCCTTTTCAATCTCCTGCGCCAGTTGCACGACCTCGTCGTAGGTCGAGCCGTTCGGCACGAGGTCGATCATCGAAAGGCGATAGATCAGGATGAAGTCCGGCCCGACAGCCTCGCGCACGCGCCTGACCACTTCGATCGGCAGGCGCATGCGGTTTTCGTAGGAGCCGCCCCACCGGTCGGTCCGCTTGTTGGTATGGGTGACAAGAAACTGGTTCAGGAAGTATCCCTCCGACCCCATGATCTCGACCCCGTCATACCCGGCTTCTCGGGCCCGGGCCGCGCAGGCGGCGATGTCGCTGATCTGCTTTTCGATCCCTTCCTCGTCCAGTTCCTTGGGCTGGAACATGGAAATCGGCGACTTGATTGCAGAGGGGGCGACGCAGTCGGGTGAAAAGGCATAGCGGCCCGCATGCAGGATCTGCAGCGCGATCTTGCCGCCTGCCTCATGCACCCGATCTGTCACGATGGTATGGTTCGCGACGTCCTTGTCGCTGACCATCAGCGCGGCGCCGTGGGCAACGGCCCCTTCCGGGTTCGGGCCGATACCGCCAGTTACCATCAGGCCGACCTCGCCCCTTGCGCGGGTGGCATAGAACTCCGCCACCCGGTTCCAGTCGCCGGTCTCTTCCAGTCCGGTGTGCATCGACCCCATCAGCACACGGTTCTTCAGTGTGGTGAATCCCAGGTCGAGCGGGGCAAGCAGGTGAGGATAGCTGGACATGGAAGACCTTTCTGGCTGGCTGCGTTCGAACACGAGAACATCCGATCCTGCGGCTTGTGTCACGGCGGACGCGGCGTCATCCTGACCATTGGTAATCATCGCGGCGAGGGAGGCAAGGATGCAGGTGCGTGCACGCCAAGAGAACGGCACGGACGACGCGGCGCTGGGGCAATTGATGTTCGACGCGATCCATCGCGGGCCAAGCTTGTATTCCGAGGCGGAACGTCGCGCGTGGCTGCCCGCACCAAACTCGGGGCCGGACTGGACCGAGCGGCTTGAGGCGCAGCGGGTGTGGGTGGCGCTGGAGGCGCACGCACCGGCCGGTTTCATCAGCCTTGAAGGCGAGGACTATATCAACCTTGCCTTCGTCGCCCCGGCAGCACAGGGCAGGGGCGTGTTTCGCGCGCTATATGGTTCTGTCGAAGCGGCGGCACAGGGCCAGCGGCGTCTTTGGACACATGCGAGCCTGATGGCGCAACCTGCTTTTCTGGCGGTGGGCTTCCATGTTATCCGTCACGAAACCGTGGCCCGGGCAGGCGAGGCTCTGCGCCGTGCCGAAATGGAGAAACCTCTGACATGACACCCGAAGATATCGCCAGATTGCCCTACCGTCCCTGCGTGGGGGTCATGCTGGTCAACGCTGACGGCGACGCCTTTGTCGGGCAGCGAAGGGACCGCGATCAGGAGGCTTGGCAAATGCCCCAGGGCGGCATTGAAAAGGACGAGGAACCGCGCGAGGCCGCCCTGCGGGAGCTGGAAGAGGAAACCGGGGTGTCCCGTGACCTTGTCACCGTGATGGCAGAGACCCGGACTTGGGTGCCCTACGATCTGCCGCACGATCTGGTGCCCAAAATCTGGAAGGGCCGGTTTCGCGGGCAGGAACAGAAATGGTTCCTGATGCGTTATCGGGGCACGGACGATCAGGTGAACATCGAGACGGAGCACCCCGAGTTTTCGCGCTGGCGTTGGATGCCGGTGGACCAATTGGTCCCGAACATCGTTCCCTTCAAACAGGCGGTCTACAGCGCCGTCGTTTCCGAGTTCGAGGAGTATTTGTGATGCGTTTCGCAGCCCTTATGCTGGCCATGTTCGCCCCTCTGCCCGCGCTGGCGCTATCGTGCATCGCCCCGTCGGTGGAGCGCAGCTATCACGAGGTGAACGATGCCAAGGAAGAATACGTCGTCGTGCACGGGCGCCTGACGCTGGACACGCGCAAACTGCCGAGCGACGGTTCGTTGCAGTCCAATCCGCCAAAAATGACGAAAGTGCCTGCCACCCTGAACGGCTTGTCGCTGAACAAGTCGGGCTTTCAGGTTCCGTTCGATCAGGACATCATGCTGGAAGTCGCCTGTTTCGGTCCCTGGTGTGGGTCTATGGCGAATGGTGCGGATGTTCTGGCCTTCGTGCGTCGGGACGAAGGCCGCTATGCGCTGGGGGTGAACCCCTGCGGGGGGCATGTTTTCACACCGGCAAAACCGGCGCAGTTGAAGCAGGTCCGGCAGTGTTTTGTCGGCGGGCCGTGCAAGGCAGAGTAGATCAGCGCAGTCGGACGGGTGGATCGTAATCGCTGCATCATTGTTTCGTCTCGTTCAGCAGGGCATAGAAGACATGTCGAAAATGACATGTCTTCCTTAGACGCGGATTTCGGGGCAAAGGCGGCTTCAAAGCGGTGAAAGCCATTTATTTGCGGCTAGATGTCTTCAACGGCGCGGCGCAGTCTGCTATCGTGCGGCGAAACCGCTGGAGGGTGCCGTGACAACAACTTTGATCTGACCAAATTTTCCCAGATTTAAGGAGTTGTTATGCCCGCCCCAAGACCCTTTCCCACAGCCAATACCTTGCATCCCGTGCCCCTTCCCGACGGCAGCACACATGCGGGTACCGTCTTCCTGCGCGCGGCCCTGTCTCATCCGCGGATCAGTGTCGGCGACTATTCCTATGCCAGCGCACACAACCCGCCCGAGGATTGGGCAGCGCATTTGGCGCCCTATCTTTACGACTTCAGCCCCGAACGGTTGGTGATCGGGAAATTTTGCCAGATCGCCGACGGGGTTGTCTTTATCACTGCCTCCGCGAACCATCGCTACGATGGTATTTCCAGTTTCCCCTTTGCCGTTTTTGGCGGCGGCCCGGTGGAGGGGCGTCCGTCGATGCCCGGGCCGGGGCCTGATACGATCGTCGGCAATGATGTGTGGATCGGTCAGGGTGCCCGCATAATGCCTGGTGCGCAGCTGGGTGATGGGGTGATCGTCGGCGCGGGCGCTGTGGTCTCAGGCCGTATATCGCCCTACAGCGTGATCGCAGGCAATCCGTCTCGCCTGGTACGGATGAGGTTCGGCCCGGCAGAAATTGATGCTTTGGAACAAATTGCCTGGTGGGACTGGCCGATCGACAGAATCCTCGCCAACGAACAGCTGATCGTCGGCGCGGATGTCGCGGGTTTGTCGGCCGTGGCACGAGGTTAGCCCCACGCCACGGCCCAGAGGCAACGCTCAGGCCGCCGCTTCGTTGACGCCGCCGTTCATGCCAATGTCTGTCATGCGGCGGTCGCCGTCATAAGTTTCGTCCAGAAGCTTCTGCAGGATCGCGCCTTCTTCGTCGAGGTTCAGACGGTTGGCAAAGGCAACAACCGAGCCATAGCCTGCAAGCGCGTAGTGGACCATGCGCTGGTATTGGGTGATGATCACCGCATCGCGGGTGGCGTCGTTGTCGAAATCGGCCTTGAGCGCGTGCGCGCGAGCCTCTGTCACCAGACCGGCCATGCCTTTGCAGTGTTCGCCTTCGGGGTCGATGTCGTGTTCGGCGCAAATGGACTTCAGCTGATCCATGCCTGCGCTGATGCCGTTGGTGCCTGCGATGAGGGCTTCGCTGACCTTCTTGTCCGTCGCGGCGCGACCCAATTCTGTTGTCGCGTCAAGCGATTGCTTGCAGGCACTGTACAGGTCTTGAAGCTGATCGTGGTAAACGTCGTGCAGGTTCTTGAGGGTCATGGCAGGTTCCTTGCGTGCTTGTTAAGTTTTCTTTTCGAAGAACCAACGCTTCGGCCCCGATGAAGAGTTCCGCACACATCGGGTGAAATTCCCTGCAATCGGCGCGATGCCCCTTGATCGCGGCGGCAATTGCGACTAGTCGGAGGTTCGGCATAGGGGTTTAGCTCAGTTGGTAGAGCATCGGTCTCCAAAACCGAGGGTCGTGGGTTCGAGTCCCTCAGCCCCTGCCACACAAATCACTGAAAACATTGAATAAAAAAATCAGCCCGGTACACGGGTTGGTTGAAATTGCGGAATTTGGACGGGGACAGTCCCCGTAAATCTGTCCCGCGACCAGCGGGGACAAACGGGGACAGCGAAATTTTGGATCCACGTAACATATTGAAATTAATATGAAAAAGTTTCCTCACAAGTCTCCAAAACCGAGGGTCGTGGGTTCGAGGCCCTCAGCCCCTGCCATCCAGAAAATATCGTTCTCGTAAGGTTTCTTGCCCTGGCGCTTGTCGTCGCAAAGGGTCTGGTGCTGCGCAGTCCGTTTCAGATGCTGATAACGGACGGCGCAGAAGGAAGATCGGGGGCAAGGGTGCTCTTTGCCGTCTCAATCGAAGCCGGGCGGCGGCACGAAGCCGCCGAAGACTTCGTCGCAAAGTTCAGTGAAGCGAAGCGTTGTTCGATCTCCGAATTCGACGCCAATAGACTGGACACCGGCCGGCATGCCGCGCACCTGCGAGGGCAGGGGGCGGACGGTCGCCGGCAGCAGCCCCTGTGTGGCCACGCCGGGCCAATAGAGGTTTTCCAGATAGGGCCGCATTTCCCCCCCGACATCCAGAACGCGCGCCATCTGGGGAACCGGGCCATGCCCGTCTTCGGTCTGGTGCGGAAAGGCGACCGTCATGCTGACCGGGCACAACAGAATATCGTAGTCCCGGAACCAGTCGCGCCAGGCCTGTCGCAGCGCCTCCTGGCGTTCCACCAGAGCGGCATAGCCCGCGAGGCTTGATCTCGTGGCCCGCGCCACCCGCGCTGGCAGGCTGTCCGGCGGATGGCCGGTCGCTGCCGCGGCATAAGCCTCAAGCTCTTCTGCCGGCAGGGCCGAACCGATGACGGCAAACAGGGTGTCGATGTAGAACGCCTCATTGCCGACCAGCGGGGCCGGTGGCGTATCGAAACGGGTGATCCGAACGCCCTGCGCGGCGAGGGCATCCGCGAATTCGCCGATCGCTTCGGCGTAGGCCGGATCGACCGGACTGCCCCCGGTCCAGACCGCGACCCGATAATCCGAGAGCCTATCGTGTCGCGCCTTCGGCAGGTTCAGGACCCATGCGTTTTCCGCTGCGCCACCGGCAAGCAGATCCATCCCAAGCTGCAGGTCCGCGGCGCAGCGCCCCATCGGGCCGTAGACCGACAGCGGCGATTGCGACCGCGCCCCAGGGGGTGGGACGTGACCGATGCCCGACACGGTGCCGTAGGTGGGTTTATGGCCCCAGACGCCGCAGAAGTGCGCGGGTATCCGGATCGAGCCGCCGATGTCGCTGCCAAGTTCCAGCGCGGTGAACCCTGCCGCGAGCGCGGCGGCGGACCCGCCCGACGATCCGCCGACGGTCCTGCCGGTATCCCAGGGATTGCGGCTGACGCCATAAATCGGGTTGTAGCTTTGGTGATCCGACGCCGCGAGCGGCACGTTGGTTTTGCCCCATATGACGGCACCGGCTGCCCGCAGCCGCGCAACCGCATCCGCGTCCTCGGTCGACAGATGATCCTTCAGCTCGGGGATGCCCGCCGTCGCATGGAAGCCTTCGATCTCGAAGGTTTCCTTGATGGTCATCGGCAGGCCGGCCAGCGGGCCGGGTGCGGCGCTGCCCGCATCCACCGCTTTGGCCGCCTTGCGTGCGGCGTCAGCGCGGGTTTCGACGACCGAGTTGATGTCGCCGTCGAGCCTTGTCTGGCGGTCCAGGTAGATGTCCAGCAGTTCGACTGCGCCGATCTTCCGCGATCTCAGGGCGGCGACAGCCTCTCCTGCGGTCCACAGATGTGGCTTCTTGTCTTGGTATGCGGTCATGAAGATGCCTTGTCTTTGAGTGATCGGATGGAATTGGAGAATGCGGGCCACAAGCCCTGCGGAAGGAACAGGAGCACGCCGATGGCGAGCAGCCCCATCACGATCCAGTTCTGACTGCCGGAATACCCGGCTGCGGTCATGACCTCGCGGATGCCGATGAACAGGACCACGCCAACCACGGGTCCGGTCAGCGTGCCCAGTCCGCCAATGACCACAATGAACATCATCATGATCACCCATTTGGCCTGGAAGGCGTCCAGCGGAGTCACGAACAGCGTGGTCGTATAGTAGAGCGCAGCGGCCAAAGCGGTGCCTGCCGCCGTCAGGGTGAACAGGATCAGGTGCAGTCGCCAGATATTGACGCCGGCCGCCTCCGCCGCCGCTTCGTTGTCGCGCACCGCCAGTGTGGCCAGCCCAAGTCTGCTGCGCAGGAACACGCGCAGGCCGACGATCAGCGCCACGGAAAGGAAGAGCACGACAGGCAGCACTGTCTGTTCGGGGAAGCCCTGCATCATCTCGCCGCCCGGGCGCAGGACAAGGCCACCGGACCCGCCGAGTGCCGGGGTTTTGACAACGAACTGGAAGACGACTTCGGCGGCGACCCACATCCCGATGGCGAAATAGGCATGTTTCAGGTGGAACACGACCATGCCGAGAGGGATCGCGAGGATGCCAACGAGCACGGGGACGATCGCGACGGTTGCCCAGACGGGAAGCCCGGAGTTGTTCGCGATCACACAGAGGCCATAGCCGCCCAGACCCACAAACATCTGTTGGCCAAAGGAGACCTGTCCGGCATATCCGGCCAGCAGGTTCCACATCTGCGCCATGATAAACAGGACGAAGACCTCGCACAGCAGGAACTGGAGACCGGAGTCGATGAATACTCCGGCAAGACCGGCAATCACGGCCCCGGCAACCAGTACGGCGATTTCATAACGACGCATCAGGAAAGCCTCCCGGTCATGGCGCGGAAGACCAGCACGATGAAGAACACGAGATGGACGTAGAAAAGCCCGGCATTGCCGTCGAACCACGTACTGACCACCTGGGTCATGCCCAGCAGGAAGCCTGCCCAGAGCACGCCGCGGATGGATCCCAGACCGCCGAGAACCACGACTTCAAACGCGATCAGCAGGTTGTCGAGGCCCGAGTAGGGCGAAACGCTCGCCCGCATCGCCAGCAACACCCCAGCGATGGCTGCCAGTCCGGCAGAGAGCGCCGCGACGATGACATGAATGCGCTGAACCGGGGCGCCCACCAGTTCCGCGATATCGGGCAGATCGGAAACCGCGCGTATCTGCCTGCCCAGGTGCGTCTTGAAGATGAGCAGGGTCAGCAACCCAAACGACGCTATCGCGATCAGCAGGGAGATCAGCGGCAGGACTCCGAAGGTCAGTCCGGCGATGGTGAAATTCGCCTGCCCCAGTTGACCCACCGACAGGCCGCGCAAATCTGCGCCCACGGTTTCGACCAGCGAGTCGCGCAGCACCACCGCCAGCCCGAATGTCACGAGCATGGCCACAACCTCGTTACGGTGGGCCATCGCGCGTTCCACGATCAGCCACTGCGCCGCCGCACCCAGCAGGGCACAGGCAAGAAAGGCAATCAGAAGTATCACGTGGAAGGGCAGGTCCGGGAATACCACAATGGCACCGACGGCTGCAAAGGCACCGTAGGTGATGTATTCCCCATGGGCGAGTTGCAGCACCTTCAGGATGCCGTAGTTCAGCGCAAGTCCGGCCCCGATCATGGCATAAAGCCCGCCCAGCGTGAGCCCCTGGAACAAGAGCGATGCGAATTGTGCCGTTGTCATGTCCGGCCTCCGAAATAGGCCTCGTGGAGCGCGCCGGCGGTCATTCCCTTGGCGGGGCCGGTGAAAGTGACCGACCCTTTGAAGAAACAGGTGACCGAATTGGCGACTTCGCAGACGCGGGAAATGTCCTGATCGACGATCACGAGCGTTACTCCCTCTTTTTTAATTGTCGAAAGTGCGGTGTAGACTTCGCGCACCACAGCCGGAGACAGCCCGAGCGAAATCTCGTCGAACAGGAGAATCTTCGGGTTGGCGGCCAGCGCCCGACCGATCGCCACCATCTGCTGCTGGCCTCCGGACAGTTCCGACGGTCGTGAACCGCGTTTTTCCCTGAGGACCGGGAACAGGCGTTCAATAGCGGCGATGGTCCACGGGCCGTCGCGGTCCGTTTGTCCGATCAGCAGATTTTCCCGAACAGTCAGGCTGCCGAACAGCATGCGCCCTTCGGGCACCAGGGCCAGCCCCAGGTGCGACGCCTTCATCAGGTCGCCCGGCGCGATCTGTTGGCCATTGATCGTCATGTGGCCTTCCCAGCTGGGCATAAGCCCGCAAAGGATCCGCAGGAAAGTGGATTTGCCCGCTCCGTTGGCGCCGACCAGTGCGAGCGTCTCGCCCTGGCCAACCGACATCGAAACGCCGTCCAGTGCGCGGAACTGGCCATACCTGGCGCTGAGGTCCGAGATTTCGAGAGCCATCGCCATTTTACATCCCCATATACGTGCTTTGAAGGGCATCCGACGCCCAGACCTCGTCGAAGGGCCCATCGAGCAGCCTGGCGCCCTTGTCCATGACGACCAGTCGCGCGCAGATATCCTGCAAGGCGAATGGAATGTGCTCGACCCATACAATGGCCCGACCCGGTTGCAGCCGTCTCACCACCTCCTTCATCAGGGCGATTTCGGGTTCGGTAAGGCCAGCGGCGATTTCATCCAGCAGCAAGACCCGCGGCTTGCTGGCCACCGCCTTTGCCAGCTCCAGCCGTTTGCGGTCGAGAAGCCCCAGAGACGCGGGCACCTTGTCGGCCCGGTCGATCAGGCCGGTCATTTCCAGGACTTCGTCGATCCACACCCCGGCATCAGGCTGCGACAGCCCCGCGCCGAAATATGCCGGCAGCAATACATTTTCGCGTACCGTCAGTCGGTCGAAGGTCTGAGGGATCTGCGCGGCCTTGGCGATGCCCGCTGCGACGCGGGCATGAACCGGTAGGGCCGTGACGTCGTTGCCATCCATCGTAATCCTGCCCGACGATGGCTTGAGCGCCCCGCTGAGCAGAGACAGGAGCGTTGTCTTGCCCGCCCCATTCGGGCCTATAAGGCCGACGCTTTCGTCCGCGTTCAATTCAATGCTGATCTGATCGACCGCACAAACTGATCCGAACTGCCGCGACACATCTTCGGTCGCCATCAAGGCCATGGGACGGGCCGTCATCAGGCGCCGCCGAGCGGAACCATCTCCGCTTCGATCGGCACGGCGGGCAGGGCCGTATTGTCCACGATTTTCAGCTCGTAGGGGTGTTTCCCTGTGCCCTTGCGCCATTGGCCCCCGGCAAGTCCGGTGACGGCGACGCTCTTGATCGGGCTTCCGGCAAAGTTCACCGGGCCGATCACCGTCTCCATGTTCAGGGACGCGATCGCGTCGCGCACCATGTCAGGATCAGTCGGATCACCGGAGCGTTGCAACGCCGCCAGACCGACCTCCCACAGCGCATGACCATAGCCCAGCGGCTGGGTCCACTGGCGGCCGGATTCCTTTTCCCCGGCGGCGGCCAACGCCTCGGCGCTTTGGCCGGTGATCGTCGAACCGTAGGGGAACCGGGGCGACCACCAGACTTCGGTGGCCATGCCGTCGCCGGAGTCGCCCAGCGCCTCAAGACCGGAAGGAAACAGGAAAGCCGCTGCCATGGCGCAGACCTTGGGGCTGAGGCCCGCCTGCCCGATCTGGTTCCAGAACGGGATGAAGTGGTTGGGATACATGAAACCGGTCAGGATGTCCGGGTTGGCGGCGGCGAAAGCGGATACTGTGTTCGAGAAATCGTTCGCGGTGATTGGAAAACCGCCGCCTGCGGTTTCGGAATAGCCGGCCTGTTCGAGAAGAGGAGGAAGACCGAGCTGGGGGTCCATGAAGGCCTGGCCGGGTTCGTTGTTCAGGAACAGGGTGCCGACCTTCTTGTTCGTTTCGACCTGACCCATAAGCGCCACGAAAGTCTGCAGAATGGTGTCGGACCCGGCGAAGAAATGGAACGTGTAGGGGAAGCCGGTTTCCGGATTGCCGCCGCGCGGGAAGAACCAGCCCTGCCAAGGCACCATCGTCGAAATGGTCGGAACACGCCGTGTATCGGCCAACTCACCAATGGAGATCGCGCCGTCACCGTCCTGGGCCAGGACCAGATTGCATCTTTCGCGCAGCGCCAGTTCACTTGCGATCGACGTTGACCGGTTCGGATCCGACTGATTGTCCCGGATCACAAGTTCGACCTGATAGGTCTTGCCGCCGACATCCAGGCCGTTGGCCAGATGCGCCTTCATTTTCTCGATGGTCCAGCTCTCGGTTTCTCCGAAAGCGGCGCGGATTCCTGACAGGGCACCGACGTAGCCGATCTTGATCGTCGATCCGGCAGCGCGGGTGATTGCTGGTGCAAATAGACTGCCGGCCGCGGCACCTGCGCCGACCTTCAAAGCTTGCCGGCGTGTCATTGCGGCGTGTCTCATTGTGAATTTCATTATTGTTTCGCCTCCTGTTGTTGTGTTGTGTAACCAGTGGTCACATCCAATGTAACCGATGGACACATTAGGTTGGCAAGGTGTAATCCGTCAAATGAAAATGGCTGGTGCTCGGTTTTCGATGGTGGAAACCTTGTCGAATTGCCGGTTTGCATGGCATCAAAGGAGCCTTCTACATGTCAGGGAGCAGAAACATCGAACAGCACGGCACGACGAGCACGGCTAGCAAGGGAAGCCGAAAAAAAGCTTATCATCACAATGACTTGCGGAACGCACTGCTGGCCGAGGCGCTGAAACTGATCGCCGAGAGGGGCGGCCCTGTCTTCTCCATGCGCGAACTCGCCAGCGCCGTTGGCGTGACCCACGCCTCGGCTTACCGCCATTTTTCCGACAAGGCCGCGCTTCTTGATGCGTTGACCGCCGAGGGGTTTCGAATCCTCGCCGCCTGCCAGGAGGAGGAACTGGAAGGATCCTCGGACGATCCGCTTGAGCGGCTCAATGTCCTGGGGTCGGCGTATCTGCGGTTCGCGCTGGAGAATAAGGGGTTCTTTTCATTAATGTTCACGGCCCGTGAGGACGAGGACCCCGA
Source organism: Sulfitobacter sp. THAF37 (assembly GCF_009363555.1). Taxonomy (NCBI): domain Bacteria; kingdom Pseudomonadati; phylum Pseudomonadota; class Alphaproteobacteria; order Rhodobacterales; family Roseobacteraceae; genus Sulfitobacter; species Sulfitobacter sp. THAF37. The sequence goes on along the minus strand of NZ_CP045372.1, from coordinate 745,200 downwards.
ACAGAGCAGCCGAACCCTTCACAACGAACAGGCGCTGTCGACCCTGGTGACATGCATCAAGGATTGCCAACGGGCCGGGCAGATCGTCGAAGGTGATGCGATTCGCATCGCAGGCTACATCGTATTGGCGACCCACGGCCTCGCGGTTTACCTGACACAGGGCCATCATCCGCTGGGCAGCGGCAAGGCCGCTGATTTCTTCCCGGGCATCAATGCGGTCAATGAGCTTTCCGTCGCGCCGCTGCTGGTCAACCCGCCATCCCCGAGAGATATCGCAAGACGCTGGTTTCCGCAGGCAGACCTGACAGATTGAATGGGGGCGGCGACAGGCTGAAGCGGCTGTGGGAATTGTGACTGCCCTCTGTGATCCGCCACTTTTTCGCCGTATTCGTGCCAACGTAGAGTCTGATTGAAGCGTTAGCGACGCCATAACTGGCTGAGAGATGCGACAATGACGACTGCAAGCGAGCGATCAACAGATATTTCATCCGAGGACCGGTCGGCGCAGGCCGAACCCGTGCAGGCGGAGCTGGATCCGGGATCACTGGCCGCGATCCGCGACCTGCTGGCGGGCGAAGCGCGCGCGGCGGAGCAGGCGGAGGCGCCGGTTTCGGAACGACAGACGCAGTCCCAGCCGCAACCTGCGGCGCAGGGGACGAGCAAACGCGCGATTCTTGAGCAGCAGGTCATCGCCCGGCCCGAGGCGCAGCCGGCTTCCGCCGCGCCCGCGAGGGCCGGTCGGAAAGGCGATCGGACACGAGGCGAAAACGAAACGCTAGCCAGGTTCAAGGCGGCGGTAACAGGCTATCGTCCGACAGGGCGCCACATCGTGATCGGCACCGCCGTGCTGTTGCTGGTGTTCCGGCCGTGGCTGGTGCTTGGCATCGCGTTGCTGGGCCTGTTCGTCATGGTCGGTGTCTTTCTGATCCTTGGATACGACGGATTCTGGCGCCGGGCCATGGGGCTCGCGCGGTGGTACGCCCGTCGAAACCCCTCCCGCGCGGTTGAGATGCACCGTAGGCTGGATGACTTTGCAATGAAGTGGGACGCCATACTGGACCGGTTCCCGGAAGGCTCGGTCGATGGTCTCTACCTGCCGGATTTCGGGGATCTGGCCGAAGCCGACAAAAGGCACGACGCCGCCGTTAACAGGCGCCTGTCCGAAATGCGCGAGCACGAAGCCTGATCCTTCGCCGGGGCGGGCGCGGGTTACGCCTTGAATCCGGCTCGCGCACCCTTTAGATGCTTCGGGCAGACAAGCGTTAGGATCGTTCAGATGGCCACCACCAACCCCCTCCAGTTCATTCAGCAGGTGCGTGCCGAGGTGGCCAAGGTTGTATGGCCCACCCGCCGCGAAGTGCTGTTGACCACGGTGATGGTGTTCATCCTCGCGGCGCTGACAGCCGTGTTTTTCGCTGTCGTCGACATCCTGATCCGGGGTGGGCTGCAGGGCATCCTGGGGATGTTCAGCTAGGCCCGCGGTCGCCTGCTGCGCGTCGCGAATTTCGCAATCCTCCCTTGAAAGACCTTCGCTTGCGCGTTATTGCGCAGGTCTGACCTGAAACGGGCGCGCGGCGATTCGAGTTGCGCGCCGATTTTTTGTTCAGGATTCGTCAGGCGCGTCCGGAGCGGCGCAAGAGATTTACGCACAAGGCGGCACGCGCCGCGCAAGACAGGGACGAGCGTTCAGATGGCAAAACGGTGGTATTCGGTCAGTGTGCTGTCGAACTTCGAGAAGAAGATCGCCGAACAGATTCGCACCTCTGCCGAAGAGCAGGGCCTGGAGGATCAGATCGACGAGGTGCTGGTCCCCACCGAAGAGGTGATCGAAGTGCGCCGGGGCAAGAAGGTGACGGCAGAGCGCCGCTTTATGCCCGGTTACGTTCTTGTTCACATGGAAATGTCCGACAAGGGATACCACCTGATCAATTCGATCAACCGGGTAACCGGGTTTCTGGGGCCGCAGGGGCGCCCGATGCCGATGCGCGATGCCGAGGTTCAGGCGATCCTGGGGCGCGTCCAGGAGGGCGAGGAAGCGCCGCGGACCCTTATCCACTTCGAGGTGGGCGAAAAGGTCAAGGTGGCCGATGGCCCGTTCGAGGATTTCGACGGCATGATCGAAGAGGTGGACGACGAGAACCAGCGTCTCAAGGTGTCGGTGTCGATCTTTGGCCGGGAAACCCCGGTCGAACTGGAATTCACACAGGTCAACAAACAGGCCTGAGTGTGCAAGGCGGGGCCATGCCTCGCCTACGGTCTGAAAGGGCCGTTCGTCTGTGGGAGGAAAGCGGCGCGCGCGTCACGATCCATACCACGCTCGCAAGTGGGCCGTGACGCGTCGCGGTCCGGAAGGGTGGGTCATGAACCCGCCGACAACAAAGGAGAAGGCCAATGGCCAAGAAACTCGTCGGTACGATGAAGTTGCAAGTCAAGGCGGGGCAAGCCAACCCGTCCCCGCCCGTGGGCCCTGCACTGGGTCAGCGCGGCATCAACATCATGGAATTCTGCAAGGCGTTCAACGCCAAGACAGCGGACATGGAGCCCGGCGCGCCGTGCCCGACCGTGATCAGCTACTATCAGGACAAGTCCTTTACCATGGACATCAAGACGCCCCCGGCGTCCTACTACCTGAAGAAAGCTGCCAAGGTGAACTCCGGCGCCAAGACGCCCAGCCGTGAGACCGTCGGCACCGTCACGACCAAGCAGCTTCGCGAGATCGCGGAAGCCAAGGCCGCAGACCTCAGCGCGAACGACGTCGAAGCGGCAATGAAGATCATTCTGGGCTCGGCGAAGTCCATGGGCATCGAGGTGAAGTAAGATGGCAAAGCTTGCAAAACGTACTGCCGCCGCCCGCGAAGCATTCGCCGGCAAGGATGATGTGACCGTCGAAGAGGCCGTCGCGCTGATCAAGAGCAACTCCAAGGTCAAGTTCGACGAGACCATGGAGATCGCGATGAACCTCGGCGTCGACCCGCGCCATGCGGACCAGATGGTGCGCGGCGTTGTTGGCCTGCCCAACGGCACCGGCAAGACCATGCGCGTCGCCGTCTTCGCCCGCGGCCCCAAGGCCGAAGAGGCACAGGCCGCCGGGGCGGACATCGTCGGTGCCGAAGACCTGATGGAAACCGTGCAGTCCGGCAAGATCGAGTTCGATCGTTGCATCGCGACACCTGACATGATGCCGATCGTCGGCCGTCTGGGCAAGGTCCTGGGTCCGCGCAACCTGATGCCGAACCCCAAGGTCGGCACAGTGACCATGGACGTCAAGGAGGCCGTCGAGGCCGCCAAGGGTGGCCAGGTTCAGTTCAAGGCCGAGAAAGGTGGCGTCGTGCATGCCGGCATCGGCAAGCTGAGCTTCGACGAAGTCAAGCTGGCCGAGAACATCCGGGCTTTCGTGGGCGCGGTGGCCAAGGCCAAGCCGGCAGGCGCCAAGGGCACCTATATGAAGAAGATCAACCTGAGCTCTACAATGGGTCCGGGTATTTCGGTCGCCGTCGACGACGCGATGACAGATCAGGCCTGATTTTCAGGTCAGAAACGGTTGAAAAGGGGCGGTGGCGATGTCACCGCCCTTTTTGCATCGCGAAACGTGATTGCAAGGAGCCGTGGCAGTTTGGTGGCGTTCGGCCCTGGTGTGGACAGGGTCCGCAATTATCGTCATGTTTGCGGGCATCTCCGGTCTCGAACCTGAACGGCCCTAGGGCCACGCGGGGTGATCTGTAGGAAGGGGGTGGCCCCCGACCGCGGCGCTCTGTTACCAAAGTCCGAATTGGCTGTTGTTTGGGGGTTGGAAATACCTCGTCAAGCGTTTATCCACCCCCTCAGGTACAAAGCGCGATTCGTCGCGCTTTTGTGCTTTTCGTCCGAGACGGTGGGTGTTGGGGTTTTCTTCAACATAATTCCTGCCTGAGACGGGAAACGGCAGATTTTCTTCGGACAGCCCGTCTGGGCCTCCGCGGCAACCCGTCCGGCCCCCGTAAGGACCCGAAAGTCGGGGCCCAACAGTCCCGGCAAAACTGAGCCGGAGGGGCAACCCTCCCTTACTGGAGTGAAACTGTGGATAGAGCACAAAAAGAACAGTTGGTCGACGAGCTCGGCCAGATCTTTGAAAGCTCTGGCGTTGTCGTGGTCGCCCACTACACCGGTCTGACAGTTGCTGAAATGCAGGACCTTCGCGCGCGTGCTCGTAACGCTGGCGGGGCCGTGCGTGTTGCCAAGAACAGGCTCGCCAAGATCGCCCTTGAAGGAAAGCCCTGCGCAAGCATCGCGGACCTTCTGACGGGCATGACCGTTCTGACCTATTCCGAGGATCCCGTGGCTGCGGCCAAGGTTGCTCAGGAATTCGCCAAGGAGAACCAAAAGTTCGTGATCCTTGGCGGCGCAATGGGTGAGAACGCACTCGACGTGGCCGGTGTGGAATCCGTGTCCAAGATGCCTTCGCGGGAGGAGCTTATCTCCACCATCGCGGGCATGCTGGGCGCACCTGCATCGAACATCGCCGGGGCCATTGGCGCACCTGCAAGCAATATCGCATCCATCCTGTCCACCATCGAGGACAAGGCTGCGTAAGCAATTCGTCTTATCGGCGTGCTGGTTGAAACAACACGTTGGAACACACATATCGTTAACGGAAAGAGCTGAACATGGCTGATCTGAAGAAACTGGCAGAAGAGATCGTTGGTCTGACCCTGCTGGAAGCACAAGAACTGAAAACCATCCTGAAGGACGAGTACGGCATCGAGCCCGCAGCAGGCGGCGCAGTGATGATGGCCGGCCCCGCCGACGGTGGTGGCGCTGCTGAAGAAGAGAAAACCGAATTTGACGTCGTTCTGAAGAACGCGGGCGCATCCAAGATCAACGTGATCAAGGAAGTGCGCGGCATCACCGGTCTGGGCCTGAAAGAAGCCAAGGACCTGGTCGAAGCCGGCGGCAAGATCAAAGAAGGTGTCGACAAAGCAGAAGCAGAAGACATCAAGGGCAAGCTGGAAGCCGCAGGCGCGGAAGTCGAGCTGGCCTGATAGGTCGCCACGGGTACCGGTCCTTGCGACAGGATCGGGCTGGAGTTTTTCAGACTTCGGTATGTCCCGTAGGAACATTGGCTGGACGGGGCATTTGTCCTGTCCAGCCAAACCTGTCTTGAAGGGTGCTTTCACGAAAGCGTCCTTCTGGAGAGGTACATAGGTCGGAAGGGATGCGGTGGGACGCATCCCAGCATTGACCGGAACACTCCGCTCTTAAAGCAGCGCCTCACGGCCCCGGTGAGGACGCGCTTGGTGAGAGAATCGAAAGGTGACACGACACATGGCACAATCCTTCCTTGGCCAGAAACGTCTGCGTAAATATTATGGCAAAATCCGCGAAGTGCTGGAAATGCCGAACCTTATTGAGGTTCAGAAATCTTCTTATGACCTTTTCCTGAATTCCGGCGACGCCGAAAACCCCACCGATGGTGAGGGGATCATGGGTGTTTTCCAATCGGTCTTTCCGATCAAGGACTTCAACGAAACCTCGGTTCTGGAATATGTCAAATACGAGCTGGAAAAGCCCAAGTACGACGTCGATGAATGCCAGCAGCGCGACATGACCTATTCGGCGCCGCTGAAGGTGACGCTGCGCCTGATCGTATTCGATGTGGACGAGGATACCGGTGCGAAATCGGTCAAGGACATCAAGGAACAAGACGTCTTCATGGGCGACATGCCCTTGATGACGCCGAACGGGACGTTCATCGTGAACGGCACCGAACGTGTGATCGTTTCGCAGATGCACCGCTCGCCGGGCGTGTTCTTTGACCATGACAAGGGCAAGACGCATTCTTCGGGCAAGCTTCTGTTCGCCTGCCGGATCATTCCCTACCGCGGCTCCTGGCTGGATTTCGAATTCGACGCCAAGGACATTGTTTTTGCCCGTATCGACCGCCGCCGCAAGCTGCCGGTGACAACCCTGCTGTATGCCCTGGGGCTCGACCAGGAAGGCATCATGAATGCCTATTACGATACAATCACCTACACCCTGCAGAAGAACAAAGGCTGGGTCGCGCCGTTCTTCCCCGAGCGTGTGCGCGGTACCCGCCCGACGTATGACGTCGTTGACGCGGCTTCCGGCGAAGTTCTGTTCGAATCCGGCAAGAAAGTTACCCCGCGGGCAGTGAAAAAGCTGATCGACGAGGGCACGGTCAAGGAGCTGCTGCTGCCGTTCGACCACATCAATGGCAAGTTCGTCGCCCGCGACATCATCAACGAAGAAACCGGCGCGATCTACGTGGAAGCCGGGGATGAGTTGACGCTGGAATATGACAAGGACGGCACGCTGATCGGCGGGACTGCAAAAGAGCTGATTGACGCAGGCGTCACCGAGATTCCGCTGCTGGACATCGACAACATCAACGTCGGTCCGTACATGCGCAATACCATGGCGCAGGACAAGAACATGAACCGCGACACGGCGCTCATGGATATCTACCGCGTCATGCGCCCGGGCGAGCCGCCCACCGTGGAAGCCGCTTCGGCGCTGTTCGACACGCTGTTCTTCGACTCTGAACGCTACGACCTTTCGGCCGTGGGCCGGGTCAAGATGAACATGCGTCTGGACCTGGATGCCGAAGACACCGTGCGCACCCTGCGCCGCGAAGACATCGTCGCCTGCATCAAGGCGCTCGTGGACCTGCGTGATGGGCGCGGCGACATCGACGATATCGACCACCTCGGCAACCGCCGGGTGCGGTCTGTCGGCGAGCTGATGGAAAACCAGTACCGCGTCGGCCTGCTGCGCATGGAGCGTGCGATCAAGGAGCGCATGTCTTCGGTCGAAATCGACACCGTCATGCCGCAGGACCTGATCAACGCGAAACCTGCCGCCGCCTCCGTGCGGGAATTCTTCGGGTCTTCGCAGTTGTCGCAGTTCATGGACCAGACCAACCCGCTGTCGGAAGTCACCCACAAACGCCGCCTTTCGGCGCTTGGGCCGGGCGGCCTGACGCGCGAGCGCGCGGGCTTCGAGGTGCGCGACGTTCACCCGACCCACTACGGTCGGATGTGCCCGATTGAAACGCCGGAAGGTCCGAACATCGGTCTGATCAACTCGCTGGCCACCTTCGCACGCGTGAACAAGTACGGCTTTATCGAGACACCCTACCGGGTGGTGAAGGACAGTGCAGTGACCGACGAGGTCCACTACATGTCCGCGACCGAAGAGATGCGCCACACCGTGGCCCAGGCCAACGCGTCGCTCGATGAAAACGGCAAATTCACCAACGAGATGGTCAATACCCGTCAGTCCGGTGATTATACGCTGGCCCCGACGGAGAGCGTCGATCTGATCGACGTCAGCCCGAAACAGCTGGTCTCTGTGGCTGCCTCGCTCATTCCGTTCCTGGAGAATGACGACGCCAACCGCGCCCTGATGGGGTCGAACATGCAACGTCAGGCCGTGCCGCTGCTGCAGGCCGAGGCACCGCTTGTCGGCACCGGCATCGAAGAGGTTGTCGCGCGGGACTCCGGTGCTGCCTACATGGCCCGGCGTGCCGGCATCATTGACCAGGTCGATGCAAGCCGCATCGTGATCCGGGCCACCGAGGACCTGGAGCTGGGCGACGCCGGGGTGGACATCTACCGCATGCGCAAGTTCCAGCGGTCCAACCAGAACACCTGCATCAACCAGCGTCCGCTGGTGAAGGTGGGCGAGACTGTGACCAAGGGGCAGGTGATCGCGGATGGCCCGTCCACCGATATGGGTGAACTGGCGCTGGGCAAGAACGTAGTCGTCGCCTTCATGCCGTGGAACGGCTACAACTACGAGGACTCGATCCTGATTTCCGAGCGGATTTCCCGTGACGACGTCTTTACCTCGATTCACATCGAGGAATTCGAGGTCGCCGCGCGTGATACGAAGCTGGGGCCGGAAGAGATCACCCGCGACATTCCCAACGTCGGCGAGGAAGCTCTGCGCAACCTCGACGAGGCGGGTATCGTCTATATCGGTGCCGACGTGGAGCCGGGCGATATTCTGGTGGGCAAGATCACCCCCAAGGGCGAAAGCCCGATGACGCCGGAAGAGAAGCTGCTGCGCGCCATCTTTGGCGAGAAAGCGTCTGACGTCCGCGATACCTCGCTTCGGGTCAAGCCGGGCGACTTCGGCACTGTCGTCGAGGTGCGCGTCTTCAACCGCCACGGCGTTGAGAAGGACGAACGCGCCCTGCAGATCGAACGCGAGGAAGTCGAGCGTCTGGCCCGTGACCGGGATGACGAGCTGGCGATCCTTGACCGCAACATCTATGCGCGTCTGCGCGAGATGATCCTGGGCAAGGTCGCGGTCAAAGGTCCGAAGGGCGTAAGAGCGAACAGCCAGATCACCGAGGAGCTGCTGGACGACCAGCTGACCCGCGGCCAATGGTGGCAGCTTGCCCTTGAGGACGAGGACGACGCCAAGATCGTGGAGGCCCTGAACGAGCAGTACGAGATCCAGAAGCGGGCTCTGAATGCGCGGTTCGAGGACAAGGTCGAGAAAGTGCGTCGCGGCGACGATCTGCCCCCAGGCGTGATGAAGATGGTCAAGGTCTTTGTCGCGGTGAAGCGCAAGCTGCAGCCGGGCGACAAGATGGCCGGCCGTCACGGGAACAAGGGTGTGATTTCGAAAGTGGTGCCGATGGAGGACATGCCGTTCCTCGCGGATGGTACCCCGGTCGACTTCTGTCTCAACCCGCTGGGTGTGCCGTCGCGTATGAACGTCGGTCAGATCCTTGAGACGCACATGGGCTGGGCCGCGCGCGGCCTGGGGATCAATGTCGACGAGGCGCTGCAGGAATACCGCCGGTCGGGCGATCTGACCCCGGTGCGCGAGGCGATGAGCCACGCCTACGGCGAGAACGTCTATGCGGAAGGTATCGAAAGCATGGACGAGGACACGCTGATCGAAGCGGCGGGCAACGTGACGCGCGGTGTGCCGATCGCGACGCCGGTCTTCGACGGGGCCAAGGAAGCGGATGTGAACGACGCCCTGGTGCGTGCCGGGTTCAACTCTTCCGGGCAGTCGATCCTGTTCGACGGTCGCACCGGCGAGCAGTTCGCGCGCCCCGTCACCGTGGGCGTCAAGTATCTGCTCAAGCTGCACCACCTGGTGGACGACAAGATCCACGCGCGTTCGACCGGGCCGTACTCGCTCGTCACTCAGCAGCCGCTCGGTGGTAAGGCGCAGTTCGGTGGTCAGCGTTTCGGGGAGATGGAGGTCTGGGCGCTGGAAGCGTACGGCGCTGCATACACCCTGCAGGAAATGCTCACTGTCAAGTCGGACGACGTCGCGGGCCGCACCAAGGTCTATGAGAGCATCGTCAAGGGCGAGGACAATTTCGAAGCCGGTATCCCGGAATCGTTCAACGTTCTGGTCAAAGAGGTCCGTGGTCTGGGTCTCAACATGGAACTCCTGGATGCGGAGGAGGACGAGTAGGCGCGAAAGAACGGTGCGCAACACGTGCACACCCTACGAAGGGTGTGCATTGACAGCGCACCTTCCGCCCAACCCTCCCCCGCACCCTCTGACACATGAGGAAATAGAATGAACCAGGAACTGACAAACAACCCGTTCAACCCGCTGACACCGCCCAAGGTGTTCGATGAGATCAAGGTCTCTCTGGCATCGCCCGAGCGTATCCTGTCGTGGTCTTTCGGTGAGATCAAGAAGCCCGAAACCATCAACTACCGCACGTTCAAGCCAGAGCGTGACGGCCTGTTCTGCGCGCGTATCTTTGGCCCGATCAAGGATTACGAATGCCTGTGCGGCAAATACAAGCGCATGAAATACCGCGGCGTCGTCTGCGAGAAATGCGGCGTTGAAGTGACGCTGCAGAAGGTCCGCCGCGAGCGCATGGGCCACATCGAACTGGCCTCGCCCGTCGCGCATATCTGGTTCCTGAAATCGCTGCCGTCCCGCATCGGCCTGATGCTGGACATGACCCTGCGCGATCTTGAGCGGGTTCTCTACTTCGAGAACTACGTGGTGATCGAACCGGGCCTGACGGACCTCACCTACGGTCAGATGATGACCGAGGAAGAGTATATGGACGCGCAGGATGCCTACGGCATGGACGCGTTTACCGCGAATATCGGCGCCGAAGCCATCCGTGAGATGCTGGCAGCGATCGACCTCGAAGCCGAGGCCGATCAGCTGCGTGAAGAGCTGAAGGAAGCCACGGGCGAGCTGAAGCCGAAGAAGATCATCAAGCGTCTGAAGGTCGTGGAAAGCTTCCTTGAATCGGGCAACCGCCCCGAGTGGATGGTGATGACCGTCATTCCGGTGATCCCGCCGGAACTGCGCCCGCTGGTGCCGCTGGACGGCGGTCGCTTCGCGACCTCGGATCTCAACGATCTGTATCGCCGCGTCATCAACCGCAACAACCGTCTCAAGCGCCTGATCGAGCTGCGCGCGCCAGACATCATCGTGCGCAACGAAAAGCGGATGCTGCAGGAATCCGTCGATGCGCTGTTTGACAACGGCCGCCGTGGTCGCGTGATCACGGGTGCCAACAAGCGCCCGCTGAAATCGCTCAGCGACATGCTGAAAGGCAAACAGGGCCGTTTCCGTCAGAACCTTCTGGGTAAGCGCGTCGACTTCTCCGGTCGTTCGGTCATCGTGACCGGCCCCGAGCTGAAGCTGCACCAATGCGGTCTGCCCAAGAAGATGGCGCTGGAGCTGTTCAAACCGTTCATCTACTCGCGTCTGGAGGCCAAAGGACTGTCCTCCACCGTGAAGCAGGCGAAGAAGCTGGTGGAAAAGGAACGTCCCGAGGTCTGGGACATCCTGGATGAAGTCATCCGCGAACACCCCGTCATGCTGAACCGGGCGCCCACGCTGCACCGTCTTGGCATTCAGGCGTTCGAGCCCGTGCTGATCGAAGGCAAGGCTATTCAGCTGCACCCGCTGGTCTGTTCGGCCTTCAACGCCGACTTCGACGGCGACCAGATGGCAGTTCACGTGCCGCTTTCGCTGGAAGCCCAGCTGGAAGCGCGCGTTCTGATGATGTCCACGAACAACGTGCTGTCGCCCGCCAACGGCGCGCCGATCATCGTGCCGTCGCAGGATATGATCCTCGGTCTCTACTATACCACGCTGGAACGCGCGGGCATGAAGGGCGAAGGCAAGATCTTTGGCACCGTGGACGAGGTGCAGCATGCGCTCGACGCGGGCGAGGTCCACCTGCACACGAAGATCAAGGCCCGGATCAAGCAGATCGACAACGAGGGCAACGAGGTCATGATGCGCTTTGACACGACCCCCGGTCGTGTCCGTCTGGGCGCGTTGCTGCCGCTGAACGCCAAGGCACCTTTCGATCTGGTCAACCGTCTGCTGCGCAAGAAGGAAGTGCAGCAGGTCATCGACACCGTCTACCGTTACTGCGGTCAGAAGGAATCGGTCATCTTCTGTGACCAGATCATGACCATGGGCTTCCGCGAAGCGTTCAAGGCGGGCATTTCGTTCGGCAAGGACGACATGCTGATCCCCGACAGCAAGTGGGGCCTCGTTGACGAGACCCGCGAGCAGGTCAAGGATTTCGAACAGCAGTACATGGACGGCCTGATCACACAGGGTGAAAAGTACAACAAGGTTGTCGACGCCTGGTCGAAGTGTAACGACAAGGTGACTGAGGCCATGATGGGCTCGATCTCTGCCGAGCGGCTGGATGACAGCGGTGCGGTGATGGAACCGAACTCGGTCTACATGATGGCCCACTCCGGCGCACGTGGCTCGGTCACGCAGATGAAGCAGCTGGGCGGTATGCGCGGCCTGATGGCCAAACCGAACGGCGACATCATCGAGACGCCGATCATCTCGAACTTCAAGGAAGGTCTGACCGTTCTTGAATACTTCAACTCGACTCACGGTGCGCGGAAGGGTCTGTCGGATACGGCTCTGAAAACTGCGAACTCGGGCTATCTGACCCGCCGTCTGGTGGACGTGGCGCAGGACTGCATCGTGCGCATGCACGACTGCGGAACCGAAGCCGCGATCACTGCCGAAGCGGCGGTCAACGACGGTGAGGTCGTGTCCTCGCTGGCGGAACGTCTGCTTGGTCGTGTCGCTGCGGACGACATCCTCAAGCCAGGTACCGACGAGGTGCTGGTGCCCGCGGGTGCGGTGGTCGACGAACGCATGGCGGATCTAGTGGACGAAGCGGCGGTTCAATCCGCCCGCATCCGTTCGCCCCTGACCTGCGAGGCCGAAGAGGGCGTCTGCGCCATGTGCTATGGCCGTGACCTCGCACGCGGTACGCTGGTCAACCAGGGTGAAGCGGTCGGTATCATCGCCGCGCAATCCATCGGCGAACCCGGTACACAGCTGACGATGCGGACCTTCCACATCGGCGGCGTTGCCCAGGGTGGTCAGCAGTCCTTCCTCGAAGCATCGCAAGAGGGCAAGGTCGTGTTCGAAGGCGCACAGACGATCGAGAACGCCAATGGCGACGTGATCGTGATGGGCCGGAACATGAAACTGCGGATCGTCGGCGACGATGACGTCGAGCGCGCCAGCCACAAGATCGGGTATGGCACCACGCTTTTCGTCAAGGACGGTCAAAAGGTCGAGCGCGGCGCCAAGCTGATCGAATGGGATCCCTACACTCTGCCGATCATCGCGGAGAAGTCGGGCACGGCCAAGTTCGTGGACCTTGTCAGCGGCATTGCCGTCAAGGACGAGACCGACGACGCAACCGGCATGACGCAGAAGATCGTGATCGACTGGCGCGCGGCGCCGAAAGGGAACGAGCTGAAGCCGGAAGTGATCCTGGTCGATGGCGATGGCGAACCGGTCCGTACAGATGCGGGCAACCCGGTGACCTATCCGATGTCCGTCGATGCCGTTCTGTCGGTGGAGGACGGCAACGAGGTAAAGGCCGGCGACGTCATCGCGCGTATTCCGCGTGAAGGTGCCAAGACCAAGGACATCACCGGCGGTCTGCCGCGCGTGGCCGAACTCTTCGAGGCACGCCGCCCGAAGGATCACGCCATCATCGCGGAAATCGACGGCTACGTCCGGTACGGCAAGGACTACAAGAACAAGCGCCGTATCGCGATCGAATCCGCCGACGATCCGGATGTGAAGGTCGAGTACATGGTGCCCAAGGGCAAGCACATCCCCGTTGCCGAAGGCGACTTTGTGCAAAAGGGTGACTACATCATGGACGGCAACCCCGCCCCCCATGACATCCTTGCCATCATGGGTGTCGAGGCTCTGGCCGACTACATGATCGACGAGGTGCAGGACGTCTATCGCCTGCAGGGCGTGAAGATCAACGACAAGCACATCGAGGTGATCGTGCGTCAGATGCTGCAGAAGTGGGAAGTCCAGGATTCTGGCGAAACCACGCTGCTCAAGGGCGAACACGTCGACAAGCAGGAGTTCGATCTGGCCAACGAGAAGGCGATCAGCAAGGGCGGGCGCCCGGCCAAGGGCGAGCCCATCCTGCTGGGCATCACGAAGGCGTCGCTGCAAACCCGGTCGTTCATCTCGGCCGCGTCCTTCCAGGAGACCACCCGCGTCCTGACCGAGGCTTCGGTCCAGGGCAAGAAAGACAAGCTGGTCGGTCTGAAGGAGAACGTGATCGTGGGCCGGTTGATCCCGGCAGGCACGGGCGGTGCGACCATGCAGATTCGCAAGGTTGCACAGGACCGTGACAACGTGGTCATCGAGGCGCGCCGCGATGAGGCGGAACAGGCCGCACGGCTTGCTGCTCCGGAAGCGCAGGGCGATGTCGTTGGCGGTGACGTTTTCGACACTGTGATCGTGGACGACGAAAGCCGCGATTGATATTGCCCGCAGCCAAGTAAACGGAAAGCCCCCGAATCCTATGAGTTTCGGGGGCTTTTTCATGTCTTTGACTTGCCCTGACCTTCTGAAAAGGGCAGGTCATGGCGACGAGGAACAAGTTGCAGATCAAGGGGCTGACCCGTGACATGCTGGGAGGACTCTGATGTCACCGACCTTGCTGGGCGCCCTGTTGATGACGGCTTCGATGGCTGCCTTCACCCTGAATGACACACTGCTGAAACTGACCGCCGGCGCGGTCCCTCTGGCGCAACTGATTTTCATGCGTTCGCTCATCACCTGCACCCTGATGCTGGCGACGAAGGGCCGGATCGGCACGATGCATTTCGACATCGCGCGCCGTGACTGGCTGCTGATCGGCGCACGCGCGGTGAGCGAGGTGGCCATCTCGTACTTCTTTCTGACGGCGCTGTTTCACGTGCCGTTGGCGAACCTCAACGCGGTGATGCAGGTCGTGCCGCTGGCGGTTACGCTGGCCTCTGCCCTGTTCCTGCGGGAGGCAGTGGGCTGGCGGCGGTTCGTGGCGATCTTTATCGGATTTTTTGGTGTGCTGCTGATTGTCAAACCGGGCGCCGCGGGCTTCGACATCTGGTCGGTCTATGCTTTGATGGCCATGCTGGGCGTCACCGCCCGCGACTTGATCACCCGCCAGCTGTCCCCAACCGTCCCGTCAATGACCGTCGCGCTGAGCACGGCGGCGTCGGTGATGACGGCATTTGGCCTCGTGTCGCTGACCGGGCCGTGGGTGCCCATCGCGCCGCATGTCTGGTTGCTGATCATCGGGTCGGCCGTATTCGTTATGGCGGGCTACTTCCTGTCGATCTGGGTCATGCGGGTCGGCGATGTCTCTTTCACGGCACCGTTTCGCTACACCGGGCTCGTCTGGGCATTGATCCTGGGCTGGTCCGTTTTCGGGGAATGGCCCGGCTGGATGACCTTGCTGGGCGCGGCCATTGTCGTTGCGACCGGGGTTTTCACATTCTACCGCGAACGGAAGCTGTCAGGCGGCTGAGAATACCCGCCTGACATGGTCCGCGTCGATCGCGAACCTGTCGCGGAACAGCTGTTCCTGCTCTGCTGTGAGCGGGGCGACGGGGACCGGTCTGACCTTCTTTTGTCGCGAATCGTTGAAGCCGTTGTGGCTGCGCACCCACATCGCAGGGTCCGAGAAGCTGACCGCGGGCATGAAGCGCGGGATCTTTTCGTGGGCGAAATTCATGATGGTCTGGCTGCAATTGCCCTTGATGTACATGCCCAGCGAGGCGACGTAGAATTGCCGGAACATGTCCACCGCCGCGATCCCGTCCGCGCCAAACTCGGCCACGAAGCCGCGGTTCCAGTCATAGGCAAACGTGCGGTTGTCACCGAGGAGGGGTTGGGTGTCCGCTACCGCGCGGCGCAGCTTTGCGATGAAATCGACCGACACGGCATCGTCGTCGTCATAGCGGAACTGCAGGCAGGGTTCCTTTGGGTTGATCCGCGCCTCGTTCAGGATCTCCTTCATCACCTCACGCTGGTTGCGCGGCGGTTCCTTGTGGATCAGGGCCTGTGGCAAACCCTCTATCAGCCGCTCCAGCCGTTTTTCGTGGCGTTGGGGGAACTGGTCGCCGATCACGATGATCAGGCTGAAATCGGGGTCCGTCTGCGCGCGCAGGCAGGGCAGGGCGACGGTTTCGAGCAGTTGAAACCGTTCTTCGAGCCGGGCGTCGGCGTAAAGATAGGCGATCCGTTCCTCGATGTCCTCATGTTCGACCTGGAAGCCCCCCAAGGCGGGATAAGAAAAGCGGCATAGTCCGATGGCCTGCATTCCGGTCTTGTCCTTCTGGTCGCCCGACTGGCCCCGAATATGACGGAGGGGAAACCGCAATGGCAAGCGGGCATATGCCGCAGGGGATGCGCCGGGGCTGTTGACACCCTGCTCTTGACGCCATATACGCGCGCTATCCGGGACGCGGGGCATCCCCCGCAGGCCCGAATTCATAACCTACGTGGTCAAGACCCGATCTACTGTTGATCCGGTCCTCTGTAGCCCCACCGCCTCGTTTGCCTCGGTACGGGAACGTTGCGGTGTTTTTGCTTTGCCAAAGGTAAAGCGTTGAATTTGAAACCGCATGGGGTGTTCCTCGTGCACCTGATGTGAGACAGAACGGGGATAATCCGGAATGCCAACGATCCAACAGCTGATCCGCAAGCCGCGGCAGCCGAAGCGTAAATACTCCAAGTCCATGCACCTGCAGGAATGCCCGCAAAAGCGTGGCGTCTGTACCCGCGTGTACACGACCACACCGAAAAAGCCGAACTCGGCCATGCGTAAGGTTGCCAAGGTGCGCCTGACGAACGGCTTCGAGGTCATCAGCTACATTCCCGGTGAAAGCCACAACCTTCAGGAACACTCCGTCGTTCTGATCCGCGGCGGCCGTGTGAAAGACCTTCCCGGTGTGCGTTACCATATTCTGCGTGGTGTTCTCGACACCCAAGGCGTCAAGGACCGCAAGCAGCGCCGTTCCAAGTACGGTGCAAAGCGTCCGAAGTAATGTTTCCACGGTGCGCATGAAAGCGCACCCTACCGCCATCCCGTAGGGTGCGCTTTTTCCGCGCACCGCGCTACGCATCACCCGCCAAGAGGAAGACAAAGATATGTCACGCCGTCACGCCGCTGAAAAACGCGAAGTTCTGCCAGACGCCAAGTACGGTGATCTGGTCCTGACCAAATTCATGAACAACCTGATGATCGACGGCAAGAAATCCGTCGCCGAGCGCATCGTCTACAACGCGATGACCCGCGTTGAGGACAAGATCAAGCGCGCCCCGATCGAGGTGTTCCACGAAGCTCTGGACAACATCAAACCTTCCGTTGAGGTGCGTTCGCGCCGCGTCGGCGGTGCCACCTACCAGGTCCCGGTCGAAGTGCGCCCCGAGCGCCGCGAGGCGCTGGCGATCCGCTGGCTGATCAAGGCCAGCCGCGCCCGCAACGAAAACACCATGGAAGAGCGTCTTGCCGGCGAACTGCTGGACGCCGTCCAGTCCCGCGGCACCGCGGTGAAAAAGCGCGAAGACACTCACAAGATGGCCGATGCCAACAAGGCGTTCAGCCACT
The DNA here is from genome assembly GCF_009363555.1 of Sulfitobacter sp. THAF37. Classification (NCBI taxonomy): domain Bacteria; kingdom Pseudomonadati; phylum Pseudomonadota; class Alphaproteobacteria; order Rhodobacterales; family Roseobacteraceae; genus Sulfitobacter; species Sulfitobacter sp. THAF37. The sequence goes on along the minus strand of NZ_CP045372.1, from coordinate 728,291 downwards.
ACCGCTGGTAAGACACTCAAAGACAGGGCCCGGATCCGCCGGGCCCCAGGCTCTCTTTAACGCAAGACCTCTGAGGACACCTCCCAATGGCACGCGACTATCCGCTTCAACGCTACCGCAATTTCGGCATCATGGCGCACATCGACGCCGGTAAGACCACTTGTTCCGAGCGCATCCTGTTCTACACCGGCAAAAGCCATAACATCGGCGAAGTTCACGATGGTGCGGCCACCATGGACTGGATGGAGCAGGAGCAGGAACGCGGCATCACCATCACCTCCGCTGCGACCACCACATTCTGGCAGTGGCAGGAAGACCCGACCAAAGAGGGTACCGACGACACCAAGTTCCGGATGAACATTATCGACACCCCCGGCCACGTGGACTTCACCATCGAGGTCGAGCGTTCGCTGGCGGTGCTTGACGGCGCCATCTGCGTGCTGGACGCCAACGCGGGTGTCGAACCCCAGACGGAAACCGTCTGGCGCCAGGCCGACCGCTACAAGGTGCCGCGCATCGTCTTCGTCAACAAGATGGACAAGATCGGCGCGGACTTCTTCAACTGCGTCGAGATGATCGAAAACCGCACCGGCGCGAAAGCCGTCCCGATCGCCATGCCGATCGGTGCCGAGAACGAGCTGGAAGGCATCATCGACCTTGTGACCATGGAAGAGTGGACCTGGAAAGGTGAAGACCTGGGTGCGTCCTGGACCCGTCAGCCGATCCGCGACAGCCTCAAGCAGCTGGCCGACGACTGGCGCGCCAAGCTGATCGAGAACGCCGTCGAAATGGACGACGACGCGATGATGGAATACCTGGAAGGCAACGAGCCCGACGTGCCGACCCTGCGGAAGCTGATCCGCAAGGGCACCCTGTCGCTGACCTTCGTTCCGGTCCTGGGCGGTTCCGCGTTCAAGAACAAGGGTGTGCAGCCGCTGCTGAACGCCGTTGTGGACTATCTGCCGAGCCCGCTCGACGTGGTCGACTACATGGGCTTTGCGCCGGACGACGAAACGGAAACCCGGAACATCCCGCGCCGCGCGGACGATTCCATGCCGTTCTCGGGTCTGGCGTTCAAGATCATGAACGACCCCTTCGTGGGCTCGCTTACCTTCACACGCATCTATTCGGGCGTGCTGAAGAAGGGCGACACCATTCAGAACTCGACCAAGGGCAAGAAAGAGCGCATCGGCCGTATGATGATGATGCACTCCAACAACCGTGAAGAGATCGAAGAGGCATTTGCCGGCGACATCATCGCGCTGGCCGGTCTGAAGGACACCACCACGGGCGACACGCTGTGCGACCCGAAAGAGCAGGTGGTTCTGGAGACCATGACCTTCCCCGATCCGGTGATCGAGATCGCGGTCGAGCCGAAGACCAAGAACGACCAGGAGAAGATGTCCCAGGGTCTGGCCCGTCTGGCCGCCGAGGACCCGTCCTTCCGCGTCGAGACCGACCTTGAGTCCGGTCAGACCATCATGAAGGGCATGGGCGAACTTCACCTCGACATTCTCGTCGACCGGCTGAAGCGTGAGTTCAAGGTCGAAGCCAACATTGGTGCACCGCAGGTGGCCTACCGCGAAACGATTTCGCGCGAAGCCGAGATCACCTATACCCACAAGAAGCAGTCGGGTGGGTCCGGTCAGTTTGCCGAGGTGAAGATGATCCTGATGCCGACCGAACCGGGCGAGGGCTATTCCTTTGAAAGCCGTATCGTCGGTGGTGCCGTGCCCAAGGAATATATTCCGGGCGTGGAGAAGGGTATCAAGTCGGTTCTGGACTCCGGTCCGCTGGCGGGCTTCCCTGTGATCGACTTCAAGGTGGCGCTGATCGACGGTAAATTCCACGACGTGGACTCCAGCGTTCTGGCCTTCGAAATCGCTGCGCGTATGGCGATGCGTGAAGGCATGAAGAAGGCCGGTGCGAAACTTCTGGAACCGATCATGAAGGTCGAAGTGGTGACGCCCGAGGAATACACCGGCGGCATCATCGGCGACCTCACGTCGCGTCGCGGTCAGGTCCAGGGTCAGGACACACGTGGCAACGCCATCGCGATCGACTGTTTCGTGCCGCTGGCGAACATGTTCGGTTACATCAACACCCTGCGGTCGATGTCTTCGGGGCGTGCGAACTTCACCATGCAGTTCGCACATTACGAAGCCGTGCCGCAGAACATCTCGGACGAAATCCAGGCTAAATTCGCTTGATACAGCGGTGCGTGGATGACCACGCACCCTACACCAACCCGTAGGGTGCGTGCTGCCCACGCACCGTTTTGAATGAAAATGAAGGAGCCACACCATGGCAAAGGCAAAGTTTGAACGTAACAAGCCGCACGTCAACATCGGTACGATTGGTCACGTTGACCACGGCAAGACGACGCTGACGGCGGCGATCACGAAGTACTTCGGTGACTTCCGTGCGTATGACCAGATCGACGGTGCACCGGAAGAGAAGGCGCGCGGGATCACGATTTCGACCGCGCACGTGGAGTACGAGACCGAGAACCGTCACTACGCGCACGTCGACTGCCCCGGTCACGCGGACTACGTCAAGAACATGATCACCGGTGCGGCGCAGATGGACGGCGCGATCCTGGTGGTGAACGCGGCCGACGGCCCGATGCCGCAGACGCGCGAGCACATCCTGCTGGGCCGCCAGGTGGGCATCCCCGCGATGGTCGTCTACATGAACAAGGTTGACCAGGTGGACGACGAGGAGCTGCTGGAGCTTGTCGAGATGGAGATCCGCGAGCTGCTGTCGTCCTACGACTATCCCGGCGACGACATCCCCGTCATCCCCGGCTCGGCGCTGGCGGCGATGAACGGCGACAACCCCGAGATCGGCGAAGAGTCGATCAAGAAGCTGATGGCGGCGGTTGACGAGTACATCCCCACGCCCGAGCGTGCGGTGGACCAGCCGTTCCTGATGCCGGTGGAGGACGTGTTCTCGATCTCCGGTCGTGGTACGGTTGTGACCGGTCGTGTGGAGCGCGGCGTGATCAACGTGGGCGACGAGATCGAGATCGTGGGCATCCGCGACACCAAGAAGACGACCTGCACGGGTGTGGAAATGTTCCGCAAGCTGCTGGACCGTGGTGAAGCGGGCGACAACATCGGCGCGCTGCTGCGCGGCGTTGAGCGTGACGGCGTTGAGCGCGGCCAGGTGCTGTGCAAGCCCGGTTCCGTGACTCCGCACACCAAGTTCGAAGCCGAAGCCTATATCCTGACCAAGGAAGAGGGTGGCCGTCACACGCCGTTCTTCGCGAACTACCGTCCGCAGTTCTACTTCCGGACGACGGACGTGACCGGTACGGTTCAGCTGAACGAAGGCACCGAGATGGTGATGCCGGGCGACAACGTGTCCTTTGGCGTTGAACTGATCGCGCCGATCGCGATGGAGCAGGGCCTGCGCTTTGCCATCCGTGAAGGTGGCCGTACCGTCGGCGCGGGTGTGGTGTCGAAGATCACCGACTGATCGGCATGCGCCCGCACGGGCGCGCCTGATCACAGTAAAGCAAAGGCCGCCCCACGGGGCGGCCTTTGTCGTAGGGGAGGTGCGACAAGGGGGGAAACCGGGCCACCGGTTGCGGTGCAAGGTCCTGAAGCCACCCGCAGCTCCGGCGGCGGCCCTTGGCCGATGCGGCTCCCCCCGAATGCAAAAGAAGACATGTCAAATATGACATGTCTTCTTTGGTAGAGCTGGCAGATGTGTTGAGCGACTGGAATGGACCACAGACCGGGATATCAGTTCCGCATTCGACATTGGCCGCCGTGCCGCGACGAACGGAAATAAACCTACCTGGAGCCGAAAATCGGCACGTGTCGGGCAGCGTCCACGGGCAAGTATCCTGTCAGGCGCGGATCGGGGGCGATTTCGATCTGCTGTTTCCAGGGTACAAAGCCGCTGCGGATGTAAAACCCCAGCGCCTGCGGGCTGTCCAGCGTACAGGTATGTACGTGAAACCGGCTGATCGGCGCGCTCCAGGCCAGTTCGGTCGCACGGTTCATCAGATAGCGTCCGGCTCCGCTGCCGATCAGGCTGGGTGCCAGCCCGAAGTACGCCAGTTCGCAGGCATCGTCCTCGCGGAAGTCGAGTTCCAAAAGAGCCGCGTCTTCGCCATCCTTGCGCAGGGTATGAAAGGTCACGCGAGGGTTCTCCAGAATCGCTTGTAACTTGGCCTCGGGCATCACGCGGCGCTCGAACCACAGCCAGTCGCGCCCGACGCGGTCGAACAACGCGCGGTACCGGGCTACGTCCGGTGTGAACCGTTCAAACGTAACTCCGGCGGGCAGATCGACGGCCCTTGGGTCAGGTGGGCTTCGCATTTCCAGATGCGTGACCACCGTGGCGACCTTGCCGGGCGGTATGTCGTGCAGACCGTCTTCGAGCATGGGTCAGAGCAACCCTTCCGCGCGGAACCGCGACAGCATGTCGGCCTGCGGGCGCGGTCCGATATGGCTGATCACCTCGCCCGCGCAGAGGTTGCCCATGCGGCCGCAGGTCTCCAGATCTGCACCTTTGGCGAGCCCAAACAGAAACCCTGCAGCAAACTGGTCGCCCGCACCGGTGGCATCGACCGGTGTCACCCTCTTGACCGGTACGTCCACCCGCTCGCCCCCGCGGACCAGCGTTACGCCGTCGCCCGACCGTGTACAGACGACGATCGGACAGATCGCGGCGGTCCGCGCGATGGCGTCTTCCAGGTCGTCGGTCTCGAACAGGGCCTTCAGCTCGGCTTCGTTCCCGATCACATAGTCCAGATCATGTTCGATCAGAGCCAGGAAATCGGCGCGATGGCGTTCGACGCAGAACGGGTCGGAGATGGCGATGCCGGCCATGCCGCCGCCGGCCTTGGTCGCGCGGGCCGCTTCGCGGAACGCTGTCTTTCCCGGATCCTGATCGAACAGATACCCTTCGAGGAACATCATCTTGGCGTTGCCCGCCACCTCGCCCGGCACATCGCCCGAGCCCAGGCCGGTGGAGATGCCGAGGTAGGTGTTCATCGACCGCTCCCCATCCTCCGTCACAAAGATCATGCTGCGCGAGGTCGGTACATCGCCCACCGTGACCGGTGGATTGACGAAATCGATCCCGTGGTCTGACATCGCGCTGGCGTAGAACCGGCCCAGTGCATCGTCCCGCACGCGCCCGATAAAGGCGGTCTGCATCCCAAGCGCCCCGGCGCCTGCAATGGTATTGGCAACCGATCCGCCGGGCGTCTGTACGCGGTCCGTCATCGCCGCATACAGGGTTTCGCCGCGGTCGCGTTCCACCAGCTGCATGATGCCCTTCTCGATCCCCATGTGATCCAGAAAGCTGTCGTCGCATTGGGTAATCACGTCCACAACGGCGTTGCCGATGCCGACCAGGTCATAGGTCTTCATATTGTCTTTTCCTCAAAAGGGCAGAGATCGCGGATGATGCAGGTCTTGCACAGGGGTTTGCGCGCCTTGCAGTGGTAGCGCCCGTGCAGGATCATCCAGTGATGGGCGTGAAGCTGGAAGTCGGCCGGGATATGGTCCTCGATGGCCCGTTCCACGACATCCACGGTTTTACCCGGTGCGATGCCTGTCCGGTTGCCGACGCGGAAGATATGAGTGTCCACAGCCTGGGCGGGCTGTTTCCACCACATGTTCAACACCACATTCGCCGTCTTGCGCCCCACACCGGGCAACCCCTGAAGGGCCGCGCGTGAGTTCGGCACTTCGCCACCGTAGTCGTCGACGAGAATCTGGCTCATTTTCATGACATTCTTGGCCTTCTGCCGAAAAAGGCCGATGGTCTTGATGTGGTCGACCAGCCCATCAAGCCCCAGGTCGACCATTTTTGTGGGCGTGTCCACCGCCTTGAAAAGGCTGCGGGTGGCCTTGTTCACGCCCGCATCGGTGGCCTGCGCGCTCAGCGCGACGGCGACCAGCAGGGTATAGGCGTTGGTATGCTCCAGTTCCCCCTCGGGTTCAGGATCTGCTGCCTGAAAGCGCAGGAAAATCTCGCGGATCGTATGATAATCGAGCTGTTCGGCCATGTCCGGCATATGACGCAGAAAGGGGGCCGGGGGCAAGCCATGGCGGCAAAAGGCGCATGTTTCGGGTCGCCTGCCCGCCGGGGGCTGATTAGATTGCCAGCATGACACATCAAGAATCCCTTTCCGCCGAAGACGGCTACCATTTCGGCGTCATGCGCCGTGCGATCGACCTGATCGACGCCTCGCGAGATCCCCTGACGCTGGAGGCACTGGCCGCGCATATGGGCATGTCGCCCGCACATTTTCAGCGCATCTTCTCGCGGTGGGTCGGCGTGTCGCCCAAGAGATACCAGCAATACCTGATGCTGGGTCAGGCAAAGCGGATGCTGCGCGACCATGCCACCACCCTAGATGCCGCACATCATGTGGGCCTGTCGGGGACGGGGCGTCTGCACGATATGTTCCTGCGGTGGGAGGCGATGAGCCCCGGCGATTTCGCCCGCCGCGGGGTGGGTTTGACGATCCGTTGGGGCTGGTTCGACAGCCCTTTCGGAGCCGCGCTGGTGATGGGCACCGACAAGGGCATCTGCGGGCTCGCCCTGTCTGCCGAAGTCGGTGAGGATGCGGCGATGGCGGACCTGGTTGGCCGGTGGCCGCTGGCCGATTTTGTCGAGGATGCCGCATTCCTGCGGCCCTGGGTGCTGGCGGCTTTCGGTGCGCAAGAGGCCGCGATGGACAAGGCACCGCTCTATCTGATTGGTGCGCCGTTCCAGATCAAGGTCTGGGAGGCGCTGTTGTCCATCCCGTCGGGGCAGGTCACGACCTATACCGACATCGCGCAGGCCGTGGGGCATCCCCGTGCGGTTCGCGCTGTCGGGACGGCGGTAGGGCGCAATCCGGTCAGCTGGTTGATCCCCTGCCACCGGGCATTGCGCAAGTCCGGGGGCCTGGGCGGGTATCACTGGGGGCTGCCCGTGAAGCGGGCCATGCTGGCATTCGAAGCCGCACGGGCGGAAGCGTGAGAGCCATGTATCGGCGGGATGATGCCGATCAGAAATAAGCCCTGAACGCGGGCCTCGTGCGCACTATATATGCTCTGCATCAAGATGCCGCGCCCGAACGCGGCCCCAGACTCAAAGGCAGTAGATATGATTTCTTCCAAACTTTCCCTCGCCGCGCTGGCCGCGGGTGCTTTGACCCTCGGCGCGTGCACGGATCCAGGCCAGTTCGGCGCAGGCCCGAACGACCCGAACCAGAAAACCAAGAACGGCGCATTGATCGGGGCCGCCTCGGGGGCGGTGCTTGGCGCGCTGACCGCCGATGATGGCAATCGCGGCGACCGCGCGCTTGCCGGGGCAATCCTGGGCGGCGCGGCTGGTGCCGGTATCGGCTACTCGCTGGACAAGCAGGAGGCCGAGCTGCGCCGCCAGATGGACAGCCGCGTCGTGATCACCAACACCGGTGACAGGCTCATCGTGACCCTGCCTCAGGACATCACCTTTGCCACCGACAGCACCGCTGTTCAGCCCAGCATTCAGGGTGATCTCCGGGCGCTGGCCCAAAACGTGCAGGTCTATGCAAACTCCACTTTGCAGATCATCGGCCACACCGACAGCGACGGCGATGCGGCGTATAACCAGACCCTGTCCGAAGGTCGTGCGAATGCGGTGGCCCAGGTTCTTTACGCCAACGGCGTGCCGGCAAGTCGGGTCCAGACCTTCGGTCGCGGCGAAAGCCAGCCGGTGGCCAGTAACCTGACCCCGCAGGGCAAACAGCAGAACCGCCGGGTGGAAATCGTCATCCTGCCCAACGCACGCTGATTGCGTCGCCCTCCGGGGCGCGACCTATCGACGCAAAAATGCTCGGAGCCTCCGCAAGCAGCGGGGGCTCCTTGCATTTTCGGGAACGCGACCGAAGTTAAGGAAAACGCCGCGCAGGAAAAGGAAGGCAGTCGATGAACAAATTAAGACTTCTGGGCATTTCGGGGTCACTCCGGGCCGATGCCACCAATACCCGCCTCCTGCGCGAGGCAGCTCGACTGTTCGGCGAGGCGGATTATGAAGAAGCGGACATCCGTTTTCCGCTCTACGACGCGGACGAGGAGGCCGAGCATGGCGTGCCCGAGATGGTGATCAAGGTCGCCCGCCAGATCGACGCGGCGGATGCGGTGATCCTCTCGACCCCCGAGTACAACAAGGGGCCCTCCGGCGTGATCAAGAACGCGCTCGACTGGATCAGCCGGGCAGAATTCAAGCCGTGGCAGGGCAAGCCGGTCGCCGTGATGTCCGCCACGGCGGGCCGCGCGGGTGGGGAGCGGGCGCAGATGATCCTGCGCGGTTTCATGGTGCCGTTCCGCCCGCGCATCCTGCAGGGGCCGGAGATCCACCTGGCCGGCAGCCGCAAGCAGTTCGACGAAACCGGCCAGCTGCAGGGCGAGATTTATGTCAAGGAGCTGACCGAGCTGATGAAGGCGTTGCGGGCGATGATCTGACCCGTCCACGCCGGGCCGGAACGGACACCCCGCAGCGGGGGGCTTGATCCCTGGCACGGCCTTTATCCGGCGGCCGCAGGTCAAAGATCACAGGTTGTCCGCCACCCCGAATCCCTCTGGAATCCTGTCGATACCTTCCAGCATCAGGTCCGCCATCACTTCGGCGACCTTTGGGGCCATGCCAAAGCCGATCTTGAAACCGCCGTTGGCGATGAAGTGTCCCGCCTTGTCCGGCCAAGGCCCCAGCATCGGCGCGCGGCTGCGGCTGCGGGGGCGCAGACCGGCCCAGCGCGTGATCACAGGCGCTGTTGCGAGCGCAGGCACCGCAGCACGCGCGCGGGCGATCACCTCATCCAGCAGCGCGTCAGGGCGGTCGGGGCTGTCGTATTCACGTTCGGAGGTTGAGCCGACGGCGACGGTGCCGTCCCCATGCGGGATGACGTGCACCCCCCCTGCGAACAGCTGTGGCGCACCGGCGGCGTCGTAGCGCAGCAGCGCGGCCTGCCCCTTGACCCCCGTGCCCACCAGCCGGTGATGCGTGGCGCTCAGTTCTTCCAGCCCCCGGGCGCCCGTCGCCCAGAGAGAGCGGCCTTCGTCGCGCGCCTCGGCCTGGACGTGCACGCCCCGCGCGGCCAGCGCCATGACCAGCGAGGCACACCCCCTGCGGGGATGCACCAGGGCACTGAGCGTGTCGCGGATCAGATGGCCCGAGGGGCTGGCGGGTTCCCACGCAGCCCCAGTAGCCGACACGACCTCCCATCGCGCATGGTCCTGCCAAAGCTCTCGGGCCGTCCGGGCCCGGTCCTGCGCGAGCGCATGCTGTCGGTCGTCCGCAATCGGTTGCAGGCGGCCGGTTCGGGCATAGCCGCTGTTGCCACCCCCGGCGCGATCGACGTCGCGCCAGAACGCCTCTGCCATCAGCAGGCTCTCCAGCTGAAAGGCCTTCTTGGGGTTCCAGTTCTCCGGCACATGGGGGGCAAGCGCCCCGACGACGCCGCCGCTGCTCCCCGCTGCAGGGCCGTGGGGGTCGATGACCTGAACCCGCGCACCGCGCTTCACGCAAGCCCAGGCGATCGAAAGACCGAAGATTCCCGCGCCGCGGATGGTGATATCGTGCATTGCCATTTCCCGCCTGTTATCGCACATCTGGCGTAACTCTCCACAGCGGGCAACCCCATGCAGCAGCAGTCCGACCCGATCACATGGCGCGACGGCGACGTGCCCGTTTCGACCCGTTTCGACGACCCGTTCTTCAGCCTGAACGACGGAGTGGCGGAAACGCGGCATGTGTTCATGGCAGGCAATGATCTGCCTGCGCGGTTCCGCGACGGATTCGCCATCGCAGAGCTGGGGTTCGGCACCGGCCTGAACCTGCTGATCGCCTGGGACGCCTTTGCCACCGCGTGCCCCGATGGCACGTTGCACTTCACCAGCTTCGAAGCCTTTCCCCTTTCCCGCGCCGACATGGCCCGGGCGCACCGCGCCTTTCCCGACTTCGGGGGGCGGCGTGACGCGCTTGCGGCAGCCTGGACCGGGGCGGGGGGCGCGATCAGCCTGCCGGGCCTGCGGCTGAACGTCATCACCGGCGATGCCCGCGATACCCTGCCGGTCTGGCCGGGTCGGGCTGACGCCTGGTTTCTCGACGGCTTCGCCCCGGCCAAGAATCCCGAACTCTGGTCGCCAGACCTGATGGCGGCGGTCGCCGCGCATACGGCAACGGGGGGCACGGCGGCGACCTACACCGCGGCGGGTGGCGTGCGCCGGGGGCTGGCCGCGGCAGGCTTCGATGTGGCGCGGGTTCCGGGGCACGGGCGCAAACGGCATATGACACGGGCGCGACTGGTCGCATGAGCCAGGGCAACAACACACCGCTTGGCATTGGCCTGATGATCGCCACGACGTTCATTTTTGCGGTGCAGGACGGTCTGTCGCGTCATCTGGCGTCGGAATACAACGTGTTGATGGTCGTGATGATCCGCTACTGGTTCTTCGCGGCCTTCGTAATGGCGGTGGCAGCGCGGCGCGCGGGTGGCATTCGCACCGCGGCACAGACCACGCAGCCGGTGGTGCAGGCGGTTCGCGGCATCCTGCTCGCGTCAGAGATCTGTGTGATGGTCTTGGCCTTCACCATCCTTGGGCTGGTAGAGAGCCATGCCGTCTTTACCTGTTATCCGCTTCTGGTGGCCGCCCTGTCGGGGCCGATTCTGGGCGAAAGCGTGGGCTGGCGGCGCTGGGCGGCGATCGCCGTGGGCTTTGTCGGCGTGCTGATCATCCTGCAACCGGGGATGAGCGTTTTCGATCCCGCCGCGCTGATCCCGCTCTTGGCGGC